>NZ_JAQQEU010000090.1:0-25646 GCF_046026895.1 Paraburkholderia sediminicola | reverse complement strand
AATCGGGGGGGGGGGGGCCGGGGCTGGCGGGCGGGGCACTTCGAGCGGTTGCGCGAGGCCGAGCAGCAAGCGCTCGCCGCCGCCGTGGCCGACTCCGCCAGGCGCGCCGACTGCGACGCCACCGCAGCCCCGAAGGCCTCCGAAGACGCCGCGCCCGTCACCCCCGGCGCATGGCTCGACGTATTCCGCAAGGACATGCGGAGTGTCTTGCTGGCCGAACTGGAAGTTCGTTTTCAACCGGTTGAAGGGTTGCTCGCGGCCCTTCGCACCCGCTAACTGGGACACTATGTCCAGATATCGTATTGATCTCGTTGTGTTTCTGGCAGGTCTGGCCGCTGCGTGCTGGATCGCCGCCAGCTATGTCGGCTCGAACCTGCTGGCGCTGGCCGTCACGTTATTGATCATCGCGTGCTATGTGACGGGCGCGCTCGAGTTACGCCGCTACAGCCAGGCGACCGCCACGTTGACGCGTGCGGTCGCGGGGCTGTCCGGGCCGCCGCCGAGCCTCGCCGCGTGGCTCGAGCCGCTGCATCCGAGCCTGCGCAACGCGGCGCGGCTGCGCGTCGAAGGCGAGCGCGTGGCCTTGCCGGGGCCGGCGCTGACGCCTTATCTCGTCGGCCTGCTGGTGTTGCTGGGCATGCTGGGCACGCTGCTCGGCATGGTGGCCACGCTGCGCGGCACCGGCATCGCGCTGGAAAGCGCCACCGACCTGCAAGCAATACGCGCGTCGCTGGCGGCGCCGGTCAAGGGGCTGGGCTTCGCGTTCGGCACCTCGATTGCGGGCGTCGCGACTTCCGCGATGCTCGGGCTGTTGTCCGCGTTGTCTCGGCGCGAGCGGCTCGAAGCGGCGCAGATGCTCGATGTGAAGATCGCGACGAGCTTGCGCGTGTACTCGCGGAGTCATCAGCGCGAAGAAAGCTTCAGGCTTTTGCAGCGCCAGGCCGAAGTGATGCCGACGCTGGTCGATCGTCTGCAAACGATGATGGCGGCCATCGAGCAACAGAGCGCCGCGTCGAACGAGCGGCAGATCGCGAGCCAGCACGCGTTTCATCGCAACACCGAGACCGCCTACCTGCGGCTTGCGGGCGCGGTCGAGCAGTCGTTGAAGGACAGCGTCGCCGACAGTGCGCGCGCCGCCGGCGCGGCGCTGCAGCCGGTCATGGAAGCCACGCTGGCCGGTCTGTCGCGCGAAGCGGCCGCGTTGCAGGAGACGGTTGCGCAGGCGGTGCAGCGGCAACTCGACGGGCTGTCGAGCGGCTTCGAGGCGACGGCCACGAACGTCGCGGACATCTGGAACAACGCGCTGGCCGGACATCGGCAATCGAACGACGAACTGGCCGCACAGCTGCGCAGCTCGCTGGCGAGCGTGGCCGAGACCTTCGAGCAACGCTCGGCCGCGCTGCTGGATGGCGTGTCCGCGCGGCTGGAGACGACGGCGGGCAGCGTGTCGCAAGCGTGGCGGGATGCGTTGTCGCGGCAGGAGAGTGTCGGTGAGCAGCTGGCATTGCACAATCAGCAAGCGCTGGCTGTGGCCGCGGCGACCTTCGAGCAGCATGCAGCGTCGCTGTTGAGCACGGTTGGTCGATCGCATGCGGACTTGCAGACGGAATTGGCGTCGCGTGACGAACAGCGGCTGACTGTCTGGACCGGGACGCTCGGGACGCTGGCAGGGAAGTTGACCGAACAGTGGGAGCAGGCGGGCGCGCACACCGCGAGCCGTCAGCAGGAAATCTGCGAGACGTTGGCGCAAACCGCGCGCGATATCGCGGCGCAGACGCGCGCGCATGCGAGCGAGACGATCGGCGAAATCGATCGGCTCGTGCAAGCTGCGGAGCAGGCGCCGAAGGCTGCTGCGAATCTGCAGGCGGAATTGGCCGCGCAAGATCAGCAACGGCTGGCCGCGTGGACCGACACGCTCGGCTCGATGGCGCGCAACCTGAACGAGCAATGGGAGCAGGCAGGCGCACGCACCGCAAACCATCAGCAGCAAATCTGCGAAGCGCTGTCGCAAACCGCGCGCGATATCGCGGCGCAGACGCGCGCGCATGCAAGCGAGACGATCGGCGAAATCGATCGGCTCGTGCAAGCTGCAGAGCAAGCGCCGAAGGCTGCCGCGAATCTGCAAGCGGAATTGGCCGCGCAAGATCAGCAACGGCTGGCCGCGTGGACCGACACGCTCGGCTCGATGGCGCGCAAGCTGACCGAAGAATGGGAACAAACCGGCGCGCGCACCGCAAGCCGTCAGCAGGAAATCTGCGAAACGCTCGCGCAAACCGCGCGCGATATCTCGGCGCAAACGCAGGCTCATGCCAGCGAGACGATCGGCGAAATCGGCCGGCTCGTGCAGGCGGCGTCGGAAGCACCGAAGGCCGCGGCCGAAGTCGTTGCCGAACTGCGCCAGAAACTCTCCGACAGCATGGTCCGCGACACCGCGATGCTGCAGGAGCGCAGCCGTCTGCTGGAAACGCTGGAGACGCTGCTCGATGCGGTGAACCACGCATCCACCGAGCAGCGCACGGCCGTCGACGCGCTGGTCTCCACGTCGGCGGATCTGCTGGAGCGCGTCGGCACGCGCTTCACCGATCACGTCGAACTGCAAACCGGCAAGCTCGGCGCGGTCGCCGCGCAGGTGACCGGCAGCGCCGTCGAAGTGGCGAGCCTGGGCGAAGCGTTCGGCGCGGCCGTGCAGATGTTCGGCGAATCGAACGACAAGCTGGTCGCGCATCTGCAACGTATCGAAACCGCGCTCGACAAGTCGCTCGCGCGCAGCGACGAACAACTCGCCTATTACGTCGCGCAGGCGCGTGAAGTCGTCGACCTGAGCGTGATGTCGCAGAAGCAGATCGTCGAAGACCTGCAACGACTCGCCAGCCAGCGCGCGTCCGCCGGAGCCGACGCCGTATGAGCGACGAAATCGACGGCGGTGTGGAGCCGGTCGCGCCCATCTGGCCGGTGTTCGGCGATCTGATGTCGGTGCTGCTTGGCGCGTTCGTGCTGATTCTGGTCGGCGTGATCGGCGTACAACTCGAACTGTCGAGCAAGCTGGAGCAGGAGGTCAAGCAGCGCCAGGCGGAAACGCTGCGCCGCAAGACCCTGGAGCAGGCGCTCGCCGGGCCACTCGCCGCAGGGCGCGTGACGCTCGTGAACGGACGTATCGGCATTAGCGGCAACGTGCTGTTCGCGCTGAATTCCGATCAGTTGCAGCCGCGAGGCCGCGATCTGCTGAAAAGCCTGGCCGGACCGCTGGCGGCCTATTTGCAGGCCAACGAGCAGATCCTGATGGTGAGCGGCTTTACCGACGACCAGCGCTTGCGCGAAGGCAATCGCCGTTTCGCGGACAACTGGGAGCTGTCGGCGCAGCGCGCGTTGACGGTGACGCGTGCGTTGATCGACGCGGGTGTGCCGGCGTCGTCGGTGTTTGCCGCCGCGTTCGGCTCCGGGCAGCCGGTGAGCTCGAATGCCGACGAAGAGGGGCGGGCGAAAAACCGTCGCGTGGAAATTGCGCCTGTGCCGAGGCCGTCGACTGCCACGGTGAAGCCAGGTGCGTAGCGACCGCAACGACGATCGCAGTGATCGCGGCGTGATGAGCGAAGCGCGCGCGACGCTCGACGCGTGGCGCAAGCGGGGTGCGGACCGTCTGAACCCTGTGCGCTTTCAATTCATCGCGGCGCTGGAGCGGCGCGCGGCTACCCACAGCGGCGAAGCGCGACGCATCCTCGATGACAGGCTGCGAGGCCTGCTCGAAGCCTATGCGATCGATCTGGAACGCGCCAACGCCGCAACGGCGCAAGCGGAGGCCGTTGCAGCGCGGCCATCCGCCTCAAGCGATAAAGCTCTGGAAACACTTGCTGAGGTGATCGACCGCATCGCCCGGCATGCGCCAGCCAGTCATGACGGCACTGCTTCGTATCCCGAACTGCCCGCACTCGATTACTTCAGGGAGGTCTGGTCCAAAGTCCGCACCGAAAAACAGTTGCGCCAGTCGCTCGCGCAGGTGCCGGGCAACGCCGGTCCGCTCAATTCGAGCAGCCTCGTACACCGGTCGCTCTCGTTGATGCGCGAGTTGTCGCCCGGGTATCTGAAGCAGTTTCTGTCTTACGTCGACACCTTGTCGTGGCTCGAGCAGATGAACGGCGGCGCGCCCGCGACCAAGGACACGCCGCGGGCCGCAACCAGCGGTAAAGGCGCGCGCGGTAAAGCACGCTAAGCCACGTCGCGTTCAGTCGAAGTCGAACATATCGAAGATCGAGCGCTTCTTTTTGTGCGCTCGATACTCCGCCCGATGATCGTCGTAGCCGCGACGGCGCTCGCTGTCATGCGCATGTTCCCTGTCGCGGCGCTCCTCGCGACCGGCGCGCGCCGTAGAGGGTGCGTCGGCCTCTCCCACGTCCTGCGCAATCAGTTTGTCGAGTTCGCCGCGATCGAGCCATACGCCCCGGCATTGCGGGCAGTAGTCGATCTCGATCGAGCGGCGCTCGGTCATTAGCAGGTCGGTCGTCTTGCAAACGGGGCACTTCATCATGTCGCTCCTGGAGTGGGACGGGTTACGTGCCGGTCACCGCGCGCTTCGATTTCGCGCGGCGCATCAGCATGTTCATTGCCTCGACAAACGCGGAGAACGCCATCGCCGCGTAGATGTAAGCCTTCGGCACATGCGAGCCGAAGCCCTCGGCGATCAGCGCCATGCCGATCACCAGCAGGAAGCTCAGCGCCAGCATGACGACGCTCGGATTGCGGTCGATGAAGCGCGACAGCGGACGCGCAGCGAACAGCATCACCATGACTGCCGCGATCACCGCGGCAAACATGATCGGCAGATGCTCGGTCATCCCCACCGCGGTGATGATGCTGTCGATCGAGAACACGATGTCGAGCAGGAGGATCTGGCCGATCGCGGCCGCTACCGTCAACTGGACGGTCGTGCCGGCCTTGTCGCGGGCTTCGTCCGGATGAGTCACATGGTGGCGGATTTCACTGGTCGCCTTCCACACGAGGAACAGGCCGCCGCCGAGCAGGATCAGATCGCGCCACGAAAACTCATGGCTGAACAGCGTGAACGCGGCTTCGGTCAGTTGCGCGATCCACGCGAGCGTGCCGAGCAGCGCCAGCCGCATGACCAGCGCGAGCAGGATGCCGATGCGCTGCGTGCGCGCGCGTTGGGCTTCGGGCAGCTTGTTGCTGAGGATCGAGATGAAGATCAGGTTATCGATGCCGAGCACGATTTCCATCACGACGAGCGTCAGAAGCGCCGCCCACGCGGCAGGGTCGGCTATGAGTGCGAGCAGGGAATCCATAGGGCGCCGTGAAAAGTCAATGCGATGAGAATCGCGAAGCCGCCATCTTCGTCTTGTTCAGGGTTCGGATAAATCAGTGATAAGCTGAAGAACATATCGTTTATTTCGAACTGTCCGGAGCATGCTCAACTATCGCCATCTGTACTATTTCTGGATCGTCGTAAAGGAAGGCGGCTTTGCGCGCGCGGCCGAACGGCTCGATATGGCCGTCCAGACCATCAGCGCGCAGGTGCGCGAGCTGGAGAAGTCGATTGGGCGGCAGTTGCTGAAACCCGCCGGGCGCGGCGTCACGATGACCGAGGCCGGCGAGATGGCCTTCAATCGCGCGGAGCAGATTTTCCAGCTCGGCGAGGCACTGCTCGACGAGATGCGTGACGCGGGTGGGGAAGGCGTCGCGCGGCTCGCAGTCGGTCTATCCGACGGCATTTCAAAGCTTGCCGCGCACGCGCTGCTTGCGCCGGTGCTGAATACGCCGTCGCTCAGGCTGCTCTGTCACGAGGGCGAACCCGCGCACCTGTTGTCGGAACTCGCGCTGCATCGGCTCGATCTCGTGCTCGCCTGCCAGCCGGCGCCGCACAATGCGGATCTGCGCGTGCTGAGCCAGCGTCTCGTGGGCTCGCCGGTGGACTGGTACGGGCCCGCGGAGAGGGTCCGCAAGTCCTCTCGCGCCGGTTTTCCGCACTGTCTCGCCGACATACCCGTGCTTCTGCCGACCCGGCACGGCGCGTTGCGCGCGCGGCTCGACCGGTGGTTCGAGGCGGAAGGCATCCGGCCGCGAATCGTCGGCGAGTTCGAGGACAGCGCGCTGATGGCGGTGTTCGCCGCGCGCGGCCTCGGCGTGTTTCCGCTCGCGGAACTGGGCGCCGAGGACTTGTCGTTGCTGCGCGGCCTGCGCTGGTTAGGGCGCGCAGAAGGCGTGGTCGAAGAGATTCACGCGATCCGGTCGCGGCGCGGGCAGCATCATGCGCTCGCGTCGCAGGTGCTGGCCGCCGCGCGCTCGTAGGTGCGCGGCGGTTTGCGTCGCGTTCGGACGGACGGTCATTCACGGAGTTGGACGCCCCATGCGTTGAACACCGCTGCGAGCAAAGCGATCTCGCCATCCGCCAGATGCCCGTCCGCGATCGTCACGGCCATGCACAGGCGCATGATCTTGCGACGCAACCCAGGGTCGTCGATCTCGTCGATCAGCGTACCAAGCAGCGCCGCGTCGAGATGGCCCACCGCCAGTTCCGGCGACACCTGCGCGACCGAGCGATCCTCGCACAGCGTTTGCACGATCTGCGCGAATTGCGCCGGTGCGAGATCGAGTTCGCCGGCGATGCCCATACTTTCGAGCGCGTGTTCCTCGGAACTGCACACGTGCCCGTCGGAAGTCAGGGCCAGCGCCACGATGCGTGCAGCGGCTTGAGGACTGTTGCGCGGATAGGTTCGCATGATAGGGTTCCTTTTCGCGGACGCTGTCCGCAGTGGTGAGGAGCCTTAGTCTGCGTTGACAAAAGGAGCGGATAAACCTGCTAATCAGGGAGCGAAGCTTCGGAAAAAACGAAGTGAGCGGCCGCGTGGATGGCGGCATCGATTCCCGGCACTCGGAGAAATGGTTCTGGAGACCACCGGTGTGCGTCAACACGCCACCGCCGCCGATTACGCCGCTTTTGTCGGCGCGGTGCTGCGCGGCGACAGGCTCAAACCGTCGGCGTGGCAACAGTGGCTGAACGCGAGCGTGATGGTGCCGAAGGGCGAGGTGGTTCACCTGGAAGGCGAGCCGTCCGAAACGGAGCCGGACATCGGCGGGGGATTGGGATGGGGCGTCGAGCCGAATCGGCACACGTTTTTTCAGTGGGGCAAGATGTCGGGCGTGAGGGCTTTCGTGATGGGCAGTGTCATCGAGCAGGCGGGCGTCGTCGTGCTCACCAATAGCAACAGGGGCTTGCGATTGATGAACGGCATCGCGTCACACGTACTCGAGTCGTGCCCGCATGCGCACTCATGCAAGCCCGTCAACACACAGAGAACTCAACGTATGGCCGCCCAAAGCCGGCCATACGTCTTCATCAACTACGCGCTAAAAAAGCCGCTCAGAACGCGTGACGCATGCCCACCGTGACAGCCACCTGCGTACCCGTCGACGACGGCGACAGCGTGTTGATCATCGCATGCGACAGCACGGAGTCCGCAGGCGCGCCATGCACGTTCTGGTACACGCCTTCGACATAGAAGTCGGTGCGCTTGCTCACCGCGTAATCGGTTTGCAGCATGGCCGTGTTCCAGCCCGGCGACGAGCCGTTATACGCGCCGTGCGTGAATGTGTATGCACCCGACACGCTCAACGCCGGCGTGAGCGCGTACTTCGCGTTCACTTCGTAGTTGTCGAGGCGCAGCGAACCGGCGAGGGTGCCGGCGGTGCTGTCGGTCGCGCCGAGGTAGCTGCCCGTGCCGAACGAGAACACGCCCGCCACGTTGTCGATCTGCGTGTGGCTCCAGAGCAGGCCGAAGGTGGCCGCCCCAAACGTGTAGTTGCCGCCGAGCGACCAGATGCGCTGGCGTTCCGCGATGAAGTTCGCGCTCGTATCGCTGGTGGTCACCGCGCCGGTGCCGTTGCCCGCGTTGTTCAATTGCAGGTAGCCGGCGGCGAGATTCAGCGGACCTTGCGCATACGACAGGGCGAAGCCGTACGAGCGGTTATTCGCGAAGTCGCCGGCCTTGTTGCTGAACGAGTACATCGTTTCGAACGTGACGCCGTGATAGACCGGGCTCGCGTACTTGACCGAGTTGTTGATCACGACCGAATTCGCAGCCAGGTTGTCGTTCTCGAACGGATGCGCGGCAATGTTGCCGCCCCATGTGTTGAAGCTGGACGAGATCGGTCCGACGAGGTCGTTCATCACGTCGAACTGGCGGCCGAACGTCAACGTGCCGTACGGGTCGCTTTGCAGCCCCACCCAGGCCTGCGAGCCGAATGCGCTACCCGAGAAAGCCTGCGCGCCGTTGTTCAGCACGAAGCCCTGCTCCAGTTTGAAAACCGCGTGCAAGCCCGCGCCCAGATCTTCCGAACCCTTGAGCCCGAACACCGTGTTCTGCGTCGAGCTGCTGCCGAGCTGCCAGTTGCTGTGTCCGAGCTGATTATTCGTGTACACCAGTCCCGTATCGATGAGACCGTAAAGGGTCACGCTGCTTTGCGCATGCGCGGACATGGTGAAAGCGCCGCACAGCGCGGCCGCGAGCAAAGACTTTTTCATGGTTATTGGATCCGTGATTAAACAGCGAGTGAGGGAAACAATTGCTCTGTTCTACAACGCCACTATTTCCACCAACGCCGCGAGCGCGCATGCAATACATTCGTTACCCGTTGTTGCGAGAAGTGCGGTAAGTCAGGTTGTTTAATTGGTGTTGGATTGCGCGTCACGCGATGCCAATGGCTTCGCAATGGCTTTGCATTGGCCTGTGGGTTTGCTGGATCTAGCGCGACGCGCGAGTCCAGAGCGGAACGGCGAAAACTGCGCACCCATGATAGGGCGGCGAAAATAAAAGTGGTGTCAAAAAAATAAATTCGCGTGACATTGAAAGAGCAGCGTGACATTGACAGAACAAGGAGGGGGCGAAGCATATCGGTTTCCCGCGCGCGCCGGGAGTGGCGTGGTGCGGCTCACTACACGAATTTCATGGCGTGGCGGCATGATGCCGCATGGCCTTATATGACTTTTAGTTTCGTTGAAACAGAAGGGAAAGGCCGATGTAATAGTGTGCGTGAAACTGTGCGCAAATCCGCGTGTCCGCTACCGATGGGATTCGCATCCGCGATCCCGATCACGAGAGCAGTTCACCGCCGCGCTGTGCCATCACTTGCCTGCTTGGTCGCCGATACATGGCATATTGGCGGAACCCGTCACTATCGGAGCTCACCATGCGAATCCAGACATCATTTCTATTCGATCTCGACGGCACGCTCGTCGATAGTGTGTATCAGCATGTGCTGGCCTGGAAAGAAGCGCTGGATAGCGAAGGCATTGCGCTGTCGGTGTGGCGCATTCATCGCAAGATCGGTATGAGCGGCGGCCTGTTCACCAATCAGCTGCTGCGCGAGACGCATGGTGAAATCAGCGTCGAACGCGGCGAGCGGCTGCGTCGCGCACACGCCGCCGCGTATCAGCGCTTGCGCGCGCAGGTGTGTCCGTTGCCGGGCGCGCGGGAACTGCTCGACGCGCTGACGCAGGCCGGAACGCCGTGGGCGGTCGCGACCAGCGGCCGGATGGAAACTGCCGCGCTCAATCTCGAGGCGCTCGGGGTCGATCCGGAGAAATCTGTCGTCGTGACGCGCGACGACGTCAAATACGCGAAGCCGGACCCGGACCTCTTCATGGCGGCCGCGCAGCGACTCGGTGTCCCGATCGAGCATACGGTCGTGGTCGGAGACAGCATCTGGGACATGCTGGCCGCGCGGCGCTGCCGTTCGCTGGGGGTCGGTTTGCTGTCGGGAGGATACGGTACGGAGGAACTCGAACGGGCGGGCGCGTTGCGGGTCTACGACGATCCGGCCGACCTGCTCGAACACCTGGATGAGGTGGCGTCGCGGCCATGACAGCCCGGCATGAATGCGTGTGAAGCATGCCTGAAATGCGAGCCGCGTTGGCGCGACGATGCGCGCCGCGCGCGCCGGGTCAATGTTCAGTGCTTGTCGTATTGAGGGGCGTTCACTTTCGAGGACTCCCTGACCAGCTGATCGGTCATCGCCGAAGCGACCGGATTCGAGCCTCGGCCGCTCGGGCCGCTGCGGCTCGTCGGCGGCGGCAGCGGCAGCGACGGGTCGGGCTGGGCGGATTCCCTGACGAGTTGCGCGGTCATCGCCGCTGATAACGAATTAGCGCCGTTGCGGTGCGATTCATCCCGCTTCTGCCCGCGAGTCTGCGCGGTCCGCAGCACTGGTTTCGGCTTCGCCTGAGCGGTTTGGGGTGGGACTTTGATTTTGCCGGACGCGACCGTGTCGTTCGCGGGGCGTGCTCCCGCTTTATTCGCGGCAGGCGCGGCCCTATGACCCGCGTCCGTCGCGACCGTCACGGCTGGCGCGACCGGCGCAGGTTGCGCAACCGGTGCAGCGGGCGCAGCGGCGGCTGGTTGCGCAACCGGTGCAGCTGGCGCAGGAGGCGCAGGAGGCGCGACTGGCGCAACGGTAATCGGCCGCGACGGCGGCGCCATCGCGAGCTGCCCGGAGCCGGCGGACGGCGTGGTCGGAACCACACTGCCGGCCACCACATGCGACTCGCCGGCTCGCGCATCCACCTTTGCCGCCGTCATGGCGTCGGCGATGCCAGTCACCGCGCCGGCGGTGGCCGGCGGCCGCTCGTCTTTCGGAAAAAGTAAGTAACCGGCGACGCCCAGGTCAACCACGAGCAGGCCAATTATCAATACCTTGCCGGTATTCGTCATATCTAAACCAACAAATCGTTGAAGAGCTGCAATGAATAGATGATAAACCGACAGGTCCCATGCGAGCCGTCCGCGTCGTGCGCTAATGATGGTTGATGTCTGAATGCACCCTTAACGGACCAGCTCGCGCGCCCCGCCGTGTCGATCGCGATTCGTTGTGTGCGCGGCGATCTTTTCTTCATTTCGCCCCAATTCAGCCCGCGACGTCCGATTCGCGCGGTGTTGCAATGCAACGCCAGTTTGCACTGTTGGCGCTTATAGCCCTGTACTATACGTTTCAGCGGGAGACCGGCCAGGCAGCCAGCGTTCGACCAGGCGGCGCATAAAATCAGAACGCGGCGCGCCGGCGTGTCCCCATAAGAAAACAGGCAGTGGCCGGCAACGCCAACCACAACGCGCTGACCATGCGGCTCACGGCGAAGATTCGCTCGTGCCGCAAGCCGGGGGCTGTCGCGCCGAAGTATGTTGCGCGGCCACGCCTTTCGCTGGTCTGCCTGCTGCTTTGGGGGTGCCACAGCGGCGGCGTGAAGATCCACGTGAAAATATGAACAACTTTATTCGACCACCTGTTTTTTATCCGGCAACCGTTGTTTTCGTCGACGACAACGACAGTTACCTGGATGCGCTGCGCCGCTTCTTTCCGGACACTTCGACCAATCTGTTCTTCACGCGGCCGCAAACTGCACTCGGCTATATCCGTCAGCATGCGCGCGAGAATTCGCTGGAGTTCGCGTCGGCGTCGGTTTGCCTGAGCGAGCCAGGCGTCGAGCGGTTCGTCGAAACCTCGGCCGAGCGCGATATCGTCGCGCGCCCTTCCCGCTTCGAAGAAGTCGCCGCGGTCGTCGTGGACTACGACATGCCGGGCATGAGCGGTGTCGAATTCCTCTCCTCGATTGCGCACCTGCGCTGCGCGAAAGTGCTGCTGACCGGGGTCGCGAACGAAACGGTCGCGGTCAAGGCTTTCAACGCCGGCATCGTCGATCTGTACCTGAGGAAGACGGAAGCGGATTCGGCCAACCGGCTGGGCCATTTTCTGAAGGACGCCAGGAACCGGCATTGTTCGGAATCGGGCTGGCTGGCGCTCGGCGAAAACGGCATGACGTATTGCGATCCGCGCACGCGCAAGGTGATCGACGAGGTGGTGGCCGCAGAAGCCATCGTCGAATACTACTGGCGTCCGGAGCAGAACGCGATTCTGATGTTCGACCGCGACGGCAATCCGAGCGTGTTCGTCGCGTGGGCCGAGAACGACTGGATTTCGCAAGGCGAGATCGTGGCCGACGAGGGCGGCCCGGCCGAGCTGCTGAGGCAACTGGCCGTGCGCGAGGTGATGCCGCTGTTCTGGCCGGACCTCGCCTACCGTGGCGGGATGGCGCTCAGAACGCTGACGCCGCGCGGTATCCCTGGCTGGGACGACGCGTTCTATGGCTGGACCCGTATCGACCCGGACGAGGTGGGTCGGGACCTCGTGACCTTTTCGCAATGGCGGAGCGAGCGCAATCGCTGAAGCCGGCTGACGCTTGGGGCACATGTACGCCATTCAATGCCGGCGCGTTTTGCGCGCCGGCATTGAAGCCCGAGGCGGGGGCGGCCGCTGTTTGTCGACGGGCACGCCGTTCGAAGTTCATTCGGGCGATAGGGCCCCGCCAAAAAGGCGTGCGTAAAAGCATTCCTTCAAGCGCTCCAGCTTCAGACCGCCGACGCGCTGGCGCAGCCTAGCTGCGAGCCTGCGCGGCCAGAAAATCGCACACTTGCCGATGCATTGCCTGCACGCCGGGACTCGATTCAAGCGCGCGCCAGCAGCCATGCACGAGCCCGGTGCCGATCCGCAATTGCGCGTGGCCACCGGCTGCGTTGATACGCTCGACGAACACGCGCGCATCGTCCCTCAAAGGATCGTGCTGCGCGCCGATCGCCAGCGTCGGCGGCAGGCCGTCGAAGCGCGCCGCGTCGAGCGGGATTGTCCATAGAGGGTACGACGCGGGGTCGCCCTTGCCCCAATAAAGATCGCGGAACGCATGCACGTCGACGAGCGTGAGCATCGGTGCATGCGCTTCGGTGTCGCGTGCCGGCGGTTGAGGGTCGGTGCCGAGCATCGGATACACCAGCGCCAGTCCGCGCACGCGTTGAATGCCTTCGTCACGCAGCCGCATCGCGACGCTGGCGGCCAGCGTGCCGCCGGCACTGTCGCCGGCCAGTTGCAGTGCGGCGTCGGCGAGAAGGTCGAACGGCAAGCGCCCGTTCAACGCGGCGCGCGTCACTTCCAGGCAATCGTCATGCGCGGCCGGCGCGCGGTGTTCGGGCGCCAGACGGTAGTCGACCGCGACCACGTCGAGCCCGGTGTCGGCGGCAATGCGCGCGGTCACCATCTGATGACTGTTCAGCGATCCGAGTACGAAGCCCCCGCCGTGAAAGTAGAGCACGGTGCCGCGCACATCTTCGCGTGTCTTTGCACGAGGCCGGTAAAGCCGCAGCGCGATCTCATGACCCGCACCGGAGTGCAGCGCGGCGTCCTGTACCGTGATTTCATCCGGTAGCGGCGGCGTCAGCATCGCCGCGTAGCGGTCGTACAGTGCGCGCTGCTCGGGCGGCGTCAATGGCGTGCTATGCGCGGGATAGATCGCGGTGGCCTTTGCGACGAATGCGGCAATTTCCCGTTCAAGCATGTCCCCTCCGATTGCGTCAGGTTGCGGCGCGCAGACCGATCACGCGCCCGGCGAATCTTGCCGGGGGCAGCACGGCATGCGCGTCGGCGAATTCGCGCACGCGAGCCGCGACATCGTGATCGAATGCGACGGCGCGCGGCCCGCTGGTATCGACATGCAGCAACATCTGCTCGCCGGCGGCCACGGGCTCGCCGTGATTCCCGCGGAACATCTCGAGATACAGATGCAGGCGCTTCGCATCGTGCCCGAGCACGCGCATGTCGACGCGAACCGGTGCGCCTTCCTTGATCTCATGCAGATAGTTGAGATGCGCTTCGAGCGTGTAGATAGAGCGGCGGCGCGCCGTGCGCACCGCGTCGGGCAAACCGATCAGGTCGATCAGCACATCGGTCGCGAAGCTGAAAATCAGCATATAGAACGCGTCGCGCAAGTGACCGTTGTAGTCGACCCATTCGGCGCGCACGGTGTCCCGGTACGAGGGCAGAACTACAGGCTGGGGCATGGGCGATGGTCTCGTCGGTTGAAATGCGGAGCCGCGGCGCGTTGCGCGGGCGATGACCCGGCGTGTATTACGAGTTTAGCCGACGACATCGGCGGCGAAATATCTACACGAAATGATTTAGTTAAAGCACGAGCGTTCATATTCGCATGGGATTCCACACGGTTATCGCAACAGTTAATTCGCGAATTAGGTGTTTACCCTAGGTATTTGGGCTCCTAGACTGTTTTCATTCGCTGCGGGACGCAACAAGTCTCCAGCACCGTACAAAGCAATCTATGGAGGTTGTCACCATGAAGTCGCTGATCGAAGCCGCTGTCATCGCCGCTCTCATTACCGCGCCGCTCGCCGCGTTTGCTCAATCCAGCCAACCGGTGTCGCGCGCTGAAGTGCGCGCGCAACTGGTGCAACTGGAAAAGGCCGGCTATAACCCGGCCACCGGGAACAACTACGACTACCCGGCAAACATTCAAGCGGCCGAAGCGCGTGTCGCGGCGCAAAACAACGCTGCGCAAACCAGCGGGTATGGCTCGGCCGCCAATGGTTCGTCGCAGGCAGGAGGCCGTGCGGACTCCGCGTCGACTTCGTACTCGGCACCGGTTGTCAACTACGCTCGCTAATCGGGCGCGGCACGAGCCCTCGGCTCGCGCCGGATCGATTCGCATCGAACACGAATGGCCTGCTTTCCTCGCATGATTAAGCAGGCCATTCGCGCATTCAGGGCGCGGCAGCGGCGGCAAGCTTCGATCTGCTCGCCACGCGCGCCGGCTCACCACGGGCATCGCGCGCGCTGGCGAATCAAACCGTGAACAACGGGCGCAATTGCCGAACGTTGTCCACGCTCTCCAGTGTGTTGATCCGATCGATAAGCTGATCGGCCTTTCGCGCGCCAAGCACCGGCGCCATCAAGTCGCGCGCCTTCGCATTGACCGCTTCGGTATTCAACGGATTTTCTTTCGTACCCGGCGGGAATCTGGTGAAGTGATCGACCTTGCGGCCATCGATCAGCGTGACTTCGACAATCGCGCCACGCGGCGCGGCTGGGTCCATCAACGCGGCGTCAGGCGTCACGGTGACCTTCGCGCGCTGCGCGAGAATGCGCGGGTCGTGCATCAGCGCGACATCATGACTGTCGGCGAACGACACCGCTCCTTTGACGAGCGCGAGCGCCACGAGATGCTGGCAATTGACGTCGGGCATCGCACTCTCGCCGACAATGCCCTCGGCGTCGGTGGGAATTTTCACGACGATGCTGCGCACGTTGTCCGGGGTGAGGCCGTATTGCTTGCGCAGCGTCAGCAACGCGTCGAGCGGCGACTGGATCGGATAGCCGACGGAGTAGGTCTTGATCGCCGTCTCAGTGACGTAGAAGCGGCTGCCGAGTCCGTCGAGCATGGCTTGCGGCTTCGGACTGGTCGATAGCGCGATGAACAGATTGTTGGTGCCGTCGAGCACGTCGTAGACGCCGGTGAGACCGGCCTGCACCATGTCGACCGCCGTCACGCCGTTGCGCGCGCCCATGCCCGCGAAGTCGAACGCCTTTTCGATGTGGTCCTTGTCCTTCACCCAGCTCCATACGCCCGATACCTGCTGCGCGGAATAGGAGATCGCGTAGCGCATCCGCAGTTCATCCAGTTGCGCGAGCGACGCCGCGGCGCCGAGCGCGCCGAAGGTGGAGGCGGTGCCCTCGGCGCTGCGATGCGTGCCGCGCACCTGATCCGGCCCGAGCGCCATCAGCAGACGGCAGGCCATGTCGTAGCCGAGCGTGACCGCGCGAATCAGCACTTCGCCGCTGCTGCCTTCGCGTTCGGCCAGCGCCAGCGCGGCCGGCACGACCGAGCTGCCCGGATGGGCCTTGGTGACGGGTTCGAAGTCGTCGGTTTCGTCGGAGTGGGCGCACATCGCGTTGGCGAGCGCGGCGTTGATCGCGGTGGTGCGAAACGCCGCGCCGATCACCGAGGCTTGCGGCTCGCCGCCGAGTCCGCGAACGTAGTTCACCGCCATCGTGCCCGGTTTCATGCGGGAACCGGACACCATCGCGCCGAAGGTGTCGAGAATGCGATGCTTGCACGCGAGCACGACCGGGTCGGGGAGCGCGTTGCTGCGTGCCGATACCATGTAGCGCGCGAGCTGGCCGGTCACGTCGGCAGTGTCGGCGGCGAAGAGGCGGGTGGGAGACAGCGTCAGGGCGGCGATTGCGCCCACCGATTGAAGCACGCGGCGGCGCGCCAGCATGTGACACTCGGACATGCGGATTCCTTATCGTTCTGGATAATCAGTTGGACGGGCGAGGCGGTGCGCATAGGGGGCGCGGCGCATTCCCGCCGACCCATCACGCGCGCCGCCGGTTCAATCAAAAGTTCATCGACACCCAGCGCGTGCCGAGCCCGTCCGTGATCGACGCGGCATCGAACCGGTAAGCCATCAAGGCCGCGAATCCCCGGCGGCCATCGATCGACGCGGGCGCGCTGGTGAAGCCATGTTTGGCGAGCAGCGTGGCTTCGATCGCATCGGCGGCGGCCTTGCCGGTTTCGATCGCGGCCAGCGCCTCGCCCTGGTTGCGCGCGAGTCCCGCCGCCTGGGTCGCCGCAATGCCGAGCGCGTGACGCGTGCGCGCCTGATCGAGCTTGTGCAGACGCGCGAGCGCCAGCGCCGCGCCGAGAATGCCGACGGCGGACGCCACGTTCCAGCGCGCGCGGAACTCGTCGCTATCGACGGCGGCAAAAATTCGCGCCGCCGCTTCGATACCGACGGCAGCCGACGCTGCGATCTCGCCATCGGACGCGGCGAGTTCGTCGCCCATCGCGATCACCGCCGCCAGAACGGGCGTCGCTGTCGAAGCGGGCGCACGCCTCGCGAGGGTCGCGCCGAGCACCCACGCGCGCACACGCGTGTCGTTCGGCACATGGCCTTGCGATTGCAGCAGCGCGGTGAGTTCGCGCCCGGCGTCGCCGGTATCGCCGGCCGTGGCGATGCGCTCCCGTGCTTCGCGCACAGCCTGTCTGGCCATGGACTGCACGCGCTGATCCATCAACGGGATGGCGGCGAATCCGATCAGCGCATCGGACACGGCGGACTGAGCGGCGGGGTTATGCATGATTCAATTCCTTGTTCGAAGTGCACAGCGAGAACAGCGCGTCGAGATTGGCCGCGGCATCGAGTCCTTCGACGATGGCCGCGAGCCGCGCGGCTGCGTCATGGCCCAACTGCGGGTCCACCAGCAAGCGGACCTTGTCCATCAGTTCAGCGTCGGTGAGCGGGCGCGCGAGGCTGCCGCGCGCATGTTCGACGTGATGCGCGAAAGTCGAGCCGTCATCGAGACGCACCTCGATGAACACTTCGTCGCGCTGCACCGACGCATCCGGTGCGAGCGTCGTTTTCGCGCGCAGCGCACGGACGTCGTCGCGCACCACGCGCTGATCCTCGTATTGCGCGAGGCCGACCTGCCGGTCGCAGAGCGCCGCCGCGACGCCGTGAATCGCACTGAAGCGTGCCTGCAGACCGTCCTTCGGCTGCGGGTTGCCCATCAGTTCGGGCACGAGCCGGTGGCAGCGCAGCGTGATCGTCTCGATCGAAGCCACGTCGTCGATTCGCGTGGCGAGCGCGAGACCGCCGTCGATGGCCGGATGCGCGACGATCCCGCACGGATACGGCTTGTAGGTATTGAAGAGCAACTCCCAGCGCTCGCCGAACTCGCCGTTCATCTGCGCGAAGTCGACCCGGGTCGACAGCGAGTGCGAGTATCCGCCGGGCGCTTCGAAGATATCCGCCGCCGCGCGCATGCCCCGCTGCGCGAGTCGCGCGGCGGCGACGCCGTTCGCGGCGGCCTTGCCCGGGTGATAAGGCTTGGTCATCGTGCCGAATGCTTCGCGCTGCCCGACGAACATCGACGCGGCAATCGAAACGGTCTGGGCCAGCGCCGCTTCATCGAAGCCGAGCAGGAGCGCCGCCGTTACCGCGCAGCCGATCACCCCGCAGGTGCCGGTGATATGCCAGCCCCGGTCATAGTGTTCCGGAGAGATCGACACGCCGACCCGCAACTGCGCCTCGCAGCCGAGCGCGAACGCGCGCAGCGCCTGTGCGCCACTCGGCCGCGTGTCGGGCGCAAGCGCGGTCAGCACCGCGAACACCGACGCGGCCGGATGGATCACGGTGGCGAGATGGGTGTCGTCGAAATCGTCGAGGTGGCCCGCGAAGCCGGTCGCCAGCGCGGAGAAATGGCTGTCGACACGTTCGCGGCGTCCCGGCACCGGTGCCGTCTCGGCGACGCCCAGTTCGCGGGCGGCCGCGACAATCGCATCGACGCCCGGATGCTTGCACGCGCCGATCGACGTTCCGATCACGTTGATGAGCGAGCGCCTGGCTTCGCGCGCGACGTGATCCGGCAACGGACGCTGCGCCAGTTGGTGAAGGCCCTGCGCGAACGCGGCGGCAATGGAACTCATTGAGACAACTCCTCGAGACGAACGCCGTTGGTGCGTGGCCCGAACAGCCCGACCATCACGACGATCACAAGCATGGCTGACGAAATCAGCACGAACACGGCGGGCACGCCCGAATGCTTGAGCAGCGCCGCCACCCAGAAACCGACGAAGATCGAACTGACCCGGCTCCAGCTGAACACGAAGCCGACGGCGCGAGCCCGGATGCGGGTCGGATACAGCTCCGCCTGATAGGTGTGAAAGATGCCGATCATCCAGTTGTTCGCGATCGTCACGATGCCGCCGAACAGCACGATCAGCACCGGCTCGCGCACCATGCCGAATAGCACGCCGGCCACCGCCACCGCGATCGCGCAGCCCACCAGTTGCCATTTGCGCTGCACGCGCTCGGCGCAGAGCATCGCGCCGAGCGCGCCGAGCGGCGTCGTGAACGCGATCACCATCGTATAGAGCAGCGAGTGCGTGATCGTGATCCCCTTCGAGTAAAGCAGCACCGGCACCCATGCGCCGAAGCCGTACACGCCGAAGGTCTGGAAGAAGTTGAACATCGACAGCATCACGGTGCGTTTCAGATAGCGGCCCTGCCACATTTCCGCCCACGAGCCTCGCTCGCCACGGGAGGACGCGGGCGCGTCCAATCCCGGTGGTGCGAGCGTGCGCCCGGTCTCCGCGATGACGCGCGCCTCGATCGCGTCGACGATAGCGTGCGCCTCGGCCTCGCGGCCCTTGCTTTCGAGCCAGCGCGGCGATTCGGGCAGACCGCGCCGCATGAACCAGATCAGGATCGCGCCGGCCGAGCCGATGATCATCACCCAGCGCCAGCCGTCGAGTCCGAGCACCGTGTGCGGCACCAGCAGATACGACAGCACCGCGACGACCGGCACGGAAGTCAGAATGACGAGAATGCTGAAGGCCGAATAACGTCCGCGCGCGCGAGACGGTGTGAGTTCGGATATGTAGGTATCCACGGTAATCAGTTGCACGCCGATGCCGACGCCCGCGAAAAAGCGCCACACGTCCATGGCTTCGGGCGAGGTCTGAAACGCCGCGACGAAGGTCGCCACCGAGTAGATCAGCATTGCGCCGGTGAAGACCGCGCGCCGTCCGAAGCGGTCGGTGAAGCCGCCCAGCGCGACCGTGCCGACGAACATGCCTGCGAAGAACGAGCCGAGAAAACCCGCGAAGCCGTTCACGTCGAACAGACCCGCCGTGGTGGCACGGTAGAGGCCGCTGCCGATCAGGCCCAGAGAGATATAGGCGGCCATGAACATTTCGTAGAACTCGAACCAGCCCCCGATCGCGATGCGCACGACGAGGCTGCTGAAATACCGCGTAGGCGGCAAGCGGTCGAGCCGCGCCGACACGCTGGGCGCGGCATGCGCGGTCCCGGCGACTTCCTTTTCCATGTACATGACGTCTCCTGGTCTGTATGGAATCAGCGTGTCGGCTTTTTGTCTTTAGTGTCGACACTTGGCGCATGATAATGTGATCCGTTGGATAATATCAAGGGTTGCAGAGATGAAATGTGTACACTTTATTCAGTTTAACGCGTAAGGCCAAGGGCGCTGGCGGCCACGGCGGTTTGCTAGAATCCGCTGCTGTGCCCGCCCCGGCACGCTTTCACGAAAGGACACGCGATGGATCAGGATGTCGACAAAAGCGCGCTCGCGGACGATGGCGAGGCGTCGCCGGTGGCGGAGATCGTCGACTGGGTGGCGCGCGCGATCATCGAAGGCAGGTTGGCGGCCGGCGACGATCTGAACTCGGTCGATCTCGCCAAACGTTTCGGCGTGAGTCGCACGCCGGCGCGCGAGGCGCTGTTCGTGCTGAGCCGCGAAGGACTGGTCGACTGGTCGCCGCGTCGGCGGCCTCGCGTGTCGGCGGTCAATCTGAAGGACGTGCGGGAGATCTATCAGCTTCGCGCGATTCTCTACGCGCAGGTCTCGCTCGCGATCGTCGAGCATGCCACCGACGACGACATCGCGTCGCTGTGGCGCGCACATCAACGTCTGGCCGAGGTCGCCGCGCAAGGGGACGTCGACGGTTATTTCTGGGCCAACGTCGCGTTTCGCGACGAAGAATTGCGCGTGTGCCGCAACGGCATCTTCAAGGAAGTCCTCGACTCCATGCGGATGCGCACCAATCGTCTGCGGCACCTCAGCACGACCCTGCCCGGCCGCCTGCAACGCTCATGCGCGGACCATCAACGGCTGTGCGAAGCGTATGCCGAACGCGATGGCACGCTCGCGGCCGCATTGAATCGCTCGATCGTGCTGAGCGCGTTGCATGCGATCGAGCAGGCGTGGCCCGTTCAGTCCTGATCCACCTGGCGTCGGGAGCCGGCGATATGGCCCCGGCCGGCGCACGCCGGCGCTTCGCCACTGAAATCAGTAAATAAGATCGATCCGATCTGATAAATTCATTTTTCAAGATGGATCATCCTGCGTAGCCTCTGACTTTGAACGAGGCTGCAACAGCGGGGCGTCGATGGATTCGGCTTGGCTTGCCCGATGTTCAGCTCCCATCCATTCGGAAACGGTCCGCGCTGTCACGGGCGCGGTAGCACCATCTTGAGCGACCCCATGAACTCCCCGACGAATCAGTTCGACGCATCGGCGACTCGGCCCAGTCAATCCAGCTACGCGGAACGCAACACGGCGTACTGGCAGCGCAATCTCGCGATCTGCGTGTTCGGCTCGTTCACCACCCTGGTGAGCTTGAGCATGCTGCTGCCTTTTCTGCCGTTATACGTCGAGCAGCTCGGCGCCAGCTCGCCGGCCGCGGTGGTGCAATGGTCTGGCGTCACATTCGGCGCGACCTTCTTCGGCACCGCCGTGACCGCGCCGCTGTGGGGGCGTCTCGCCAATCGCTATGGACGCAAGCCGATGCTCGTGCGCGCGGCGATCGGCATGGCGGTGGTGATGTCCTTGATCGGCGTCGCGCGCAACGTGACCGACCTCGTCGCGCTGCGGCTGGTGGCCGGATTGATCGGCGGCTATGCATCGGCGTCGATCGTGATGATCGGCACCCAGGCGCCGCGCGAACGCGCCGGCTGGGCGCTCGGCGTGCTGTCGGTCGGCGCGCTGGCGGGCAATCTGATCGGGCCATTGGTGGGCGGCTTTCTGCCTGGCTGGGTCGGGATTCGCGGCACGTTCTTCGTCGGCGGCGCGATGATCGCGGTGGCCGCGCTGGCGACCATGCTGCTGGTGCGCGAAGACTTCGACAAGGCCGTCGACGCGCAGCACCGGCTCGCCGCGAAAGCGTCGCCACGCGTGAGCGTGAATCGCGCAGTGATCCCGGCGCTGCTCGTCACGGCGATGATGGTGCTGCTCGCCAACATGTCGATCGAGCCGATCATCACCGTGTACATCGGCCAGTTGGGCGTGCCGCGCGCACAGCTCGCGCGCGTCGCGGGCATCGTGATGGCCGCGTCCGCGTTCGGCAGCATGCTGACCGCGCCGCGGCTGGGGGCGCTCGCGGACCGGGTCGGCGGCTGGAACGTCATCATCGGCTGCCTTGTCGCGACGGTGCTGGTCATGCTGCCGCAGGCCTTCGTCACGCACTGGTGGCAGCTCGCGTTGCTGCGCGGGATGATGGGGATGACGATCGCCGGACTGCTGCCGTCGATCGCGAAACTGGTGCGGCAGTCGGTCGATGAAAGCCAGTCGGGGACGACCTTGGGTTACTTGCAGTCCGCGCAGTTCAGCGGGCAAGTGGTCGGGCCGTTGATCGGCGGACAGATTGGCGCGCATCTCGGGTTGCAGCCGGTGTTTTTTGTCACTGGGTTGCTGCTGGCGGGCTGCGCCGGGCTCAATTACTGGGTGCGTTCGCGCGATGCAGGCGCGATCCGTTCACTTGCGTGATTGAGAGACGCTGCGCTTCGTCATCAGCTCGCTGTCACGGCGGGAATCGGCGTCCAGCAGGCATTCGCAGACGCCGGTGCAGGCGGGTATCCTGCATCGGTTCTGATATGCTTGCGGGTTGCCGGTACGGTCGTCGTCGGGATCAAGCTCGACAATCGTATCGGCCGGCGACTCAGAGATGTTGACCTGAGAAGCAGGCGCTTTTGTGCCGCGAGGAGAAAATCCCTACGCGGGGCAGCGCCCAACCGCTCACGATGAAGCACCCGTTTTCAGCAACACCGGATCGTTGCGATACAACTCGGGAAACATCCGCTTCAATCCGCTCACCTTCGGCAGATCGTTGATGGCGATATACGGGTAGTCCGGATGAAGCGCGAGGAAATTCTGATGGTAGCTCTCCGCCGGATAAAAGCCCTTGAACTCCTCCACGCGCGTGACGATCGGGCGGGGAAACACGTGCGCGTTGTCGAGCTGCGCGATATATGACTTCGCGACGCTGCGCTGCTCCGCGTTGGCGGGGAAAATCGCCGAGCGGTATTGCGTGCCGTGGTCGGGGCCCTGATAGTTCAACTCCGTTGGGTCGTGCGCGACCGAGAAGAAGATTTGCAGCAGGCGTCCATAGGTAATCTGCGTCGGGTCATATGTGATCTGCACCGACTCCGCGTGTCCGGTATCGCCTTCACTGACGGTTTCATATTGCGCGGTGCCGGCCGCGCCGCCGGTATAGCCCGATGCGACCTGCTTTACGCCCCGCACGTGTTCGAATACGCCTTGCACGCCCCAGAAGCAGCCGCCCGCCAGCACGGCGGTTTCGCTATGCGTGGCGCCGACCTGTTCGTCCTGAACGGGCGGTGGAATCTTCGTCGCCGCTTCGGCTGAATTGGCGATGCGCTGCGCGGCCAGCACGCTCGCCGCAATCGCGACACAACCCGCGACCCGGGCGAGGGTCGAGCGCTTGCGCAAGGAAGCTTTGATGGCGGATATCGTGTTCATGATGCCGGTTCCTCAAATAGTCATGGATCGTGGTTGATTGATGCCGTCCGGTTCCGATCAGCCGAACGTGAACGCATACGCTTGCACGCCTGGATCAAGAAACTCGATCGAGAACGTGTGGTCCGCCACATTGCCGCTTTGCCGCACGAGCTGGTAAAGGCGCTGTTCGGTCACCGTGCCGCTGCCGTCGGCGGCGCTGTCGGCGCCGTGCGTCGCGCCGGGCGCCGCGCCATCCACGCTCACGCGGAAGCGCACCGGCTTGCCGTCCTTGCCCGGGCCGAGCACCAGATGTAGATCGCGCGCATGAAAGCGATACACGATGCGCCCGTTCGCCGCCGCGAGGTTCGCGTGTTCGGGGCCGACCTCCCATGCGCCGGCCAATCCCCAATCGTTGACGCCGGGCTGCGATGGCGCCGCATACGTGCGCACCTTGTCCTGCGCCTGGCCGCCGGGCGACGCGAAGTTCTCCGCGCGCTGATAGCCGATGTAGGTTTCCGGCGATTGCAGATCGGCGTTGTCGGCCGCGGCCTGCACGCCTTGCGCGGCCGTGCCACCGATGCCGAGCGAGACCTTCGTCGCGCTCGTATGCCCCGCTTCGGCGAGTAGTTGCTGGATCACCTTCTCCGAATCCGCGTAGTCGCCTTCACCGAAATGGTGGTAGCGGATCTGACCTTGCGCGTCGACGAAATAGTGCGCCGGCCAGTACTGGTTGTTCAGCGCGCGCCAGATCGCGTAGTTGTTGTCGATCGCCACGGGGTAGTCGACGCCGAGGTCGTGCGTGGCCTTCTTCACGTTGTCGATATTGCGTTCGAACGCGAACTCCGGCGCGTGCACGCCGATCACGACGAGCCCCTGGTCCTTGTACTTCTGCGCCCACGCTTTGACATACGGCAGCGAACGCAGGCAGTTGATGCACGAGTAAGTCCAGAAGTCGACCAGCACGACCTTGCCGCGCAAGTCCTGAGTGGTGAGCGGCGGCGAATTCAGCCACTGAACCGCGCCGTTCAGCGACGGCAACACGCCTTCGACGGGCAGCGGCGCAGCGGCGCCAGAAGTGGCGTGCGTCGCGCGCATCATCGAAGCGGACGCGCCGGCGCCGGCGGCGGGTGCGCTTGCATTGGCATCGGCATCGGCAGCCGCGATCGCCGGCGTGTTGCCGGCCGTCATCGCGCCGCCGTTGGCCGCCACGGCCGGCTTCACCGGCTGCGCGCCTTGCGAGAGCGTATCGACCAGCTTCTGTTCGAGACCGCCGGTGGCGATCGTCGACACGCGCGCCAGCACACCGGTGTCGAGACCGAGCGAGATCGCGACGACGCCAAGCAGCATCGCCGCGCCGATCCCGCGGCGAATCCATTCACCGGCGCCGAGCGACCGCTTCATCGCCGTGAACACCCGGCCGCCGATCAACAACGCCACCGCGAGCGAAGTCGCGGCGCCGGCCGCATAGGCCGCGAGCAACAACGTGGTGCCGATGCTCGCGCCGCGCAGCGCCGCGCCGGTCAGCACCAGCCCGAGAATCGGGCCGGCGCACGGCGCCCACAGCAGCCCGGTCGCGATGCCCAGCAGAAACGACGAGCCCGCGCGAGCCTGCTGACCATCGGCTTGCGCGAAGTTCGAGAGCCGGTTGCCGGCGCTCACGAACGGGCGCATCAGATGGTCGGCGAAACGCGGCAGCAGCAGCGTCAGGCCGAAGATGGCGAGCAATGCGATCGCGAGCCAGCGGCCATACTGGTTGGCCTGCGTGACCCAGCCGCCGCCGACGGCGGCCAGCGTCGCGACGAGAGCGAACGTCAGCGCCATGCCGGCGAGCAAGGGCAGGCCGCTGCGGACGAACGGCTGATCGGCGCGCGCGAAAACGAACGGCAGCACCGGCAGGATGCAGGGGCTGAGGATCGTGAGGGCGCCGCCGAGATAGGCGAGAACGATGAGTAGCATGGCGATTCCAGACGTGGGGGTGCGGCTCGTTCAGTGCGAGTGGGCCGGCTCAGGCGGCAGCCGGCGTAAACATCAGCGCGACGCCGTTCATGCAGTAGCGCAGGCCGGTCGGCGGCGGGCCGTCGTCGAACACGTGACCGAGGTGGCCGCCGCAGCGCCGGCAATGCACTTCCGTGCGCGACACGCCGGACGAGCGGTCCTCGCGGGTCGCCACGGCGTGATCGAGCGGCGCCCAGAAACTCGGCCAGCCGGTATGGCTGTCGAATTTCGTGTGCGACGCGAACAGATCGAGCCGGCATCCCGCGCAAGCAAATACGCCCGCGCGATGCTCGTCGTTCAGCGCGCTGCTGTACGGCCGCTCGGTGCCTTCGTGGCGGAGTACGGCATACTGAGCCGGCGTCAGCGACTGGCGCCATTGCGCGTCCGTGCGGGTGACTTCGAAACTTTCGGATGGCGCGCCGGACTGCGCCGCGGCCGCCCGCCCCCCCCCGCCCCGCGGGGGCCCCCCCGCGCGCCCCCCCCCCCCCGGCAAA
>NZ_JAQQEU010000089.1:0-26813 GCF_046026895.1 Paraburkholderia sediminicola | reverse complement strand
GCAACGGCGGTCAATTTCATGGGGCACGCGTTCTTTCCGTTGTCCTTGCTAACACTTCAGCGTAACAAACCCTTGACGCTGGTCGCATCCTCTCCATCGCGCCGATCGACCGGCGGCAACGCCATACGCACGAGACGGACTATCTCCAGCAGTGCGTCGTCCCGTTGCGGCCGCGCCGCAAGCTCGAGGATTCGCTCCAGGACTTGACGCCAATTGCCCTCGTCGGCCACGATAGCTGCGCGCAAATGACTGTCGAAGTCATCGATCATATTCAGCGCCGGGCGAACACCCTCCTGCAATACCGTAGTTTGAATTTCAGCACACTCATCCGCCAGCGCTTTGTAGCCGAACAAGGCCAGGGCCCCCCGCAGGGAGTGCAACTCCGCGAGTATCCGGGCAGCGTCACCGGCGTCGTACGCTGCATGGAGCACCGCCAGCGACGCCTCGCACGATTCCAGGAACGCCGCTCGCACCCGCTGCGGCAGTGCCCGCCCGCCCAGCACACCATCACGCTTACCATCGTGCCGCCCCGCTTCCACCGGCATGCCCGGCACGCCGGTCACCTCCGACAGCACCGCCGACAGCTCATCCAGTTGCAGCGGCTTGGTCAAAACCCGCGACATCCCGGCCGCTTCGCACCGCATTCGGTCCTCCGGCGTCGCACTCGCCGTCGCCGCTATGATCGGCATGTCCGGCCAGCGCGCCAGGGCCTGGCGCGCAAGTCCATAGCCGTCCAGCACCGGCATCGCCAGATCCGTCACCAGCACGTCGAAGCGTTGCCGCGACAGCCACTCCAGCGCCTGCTGCCCATCTTCCACCGCTTGCGGCTCGCAACCCAGCAGCTTCAATTGCTCTTCGAACAGTTGCCGGTTCACCGCGTTGTCTTCCGCCACGAGCACCTTCAACCGGCGCGAGAGCACCCGCTGCGTCTCGTTGCCCACTTCCAGCGGCTCGCCCTGCAACGTGTACCGTAGCGCCGCGGCCAGCCCCTTGAGCCCATAGCTCGACACCTTTACCACCCGTCCCGTCGCGACGGGATAGGCCGGACCTTCCGTACTGCAGTCGATCGTCCAGGACGACTCTTCCAGCAGGTCGCGCTCGTCATCCGCATGCCAGGTCCCGCGCTCGCCGCAGAGGATCAGCGTGTCCGCCTCCTCCAGCGTCTCTGGATCGAGTTGTGCCGGATGCCGGTACGCCTGCACCCTCAACCCCCATGCCTCCAGCGCTGCGGACGCATACGCGTGCCATGCGTCCGCATCTGCCACGAACAGCACCAGTTCGCCCGAGAAATGCGGCCTGTCCGACCCAGCGGCGGCTTCACGGTCCCCCAGCGGTACTCGCACCGTAAAGATGCTGCCCTTGCCAGGCTCACTGCGCACCGCGATCGTTCCGCCCATCGCAGCCGTCAGCCGGGCGCACAACGCCAGCCCCAGACCTGTGCCGCCAAAGCGCCGGCTGATCGTCGCATCGACCTGACTGAACGCCTGAAACAGCATCGCCTGCTGCTCGTGCGACATCCCGATCCCGCTGTCTTCCACTTCGATTACCAGCCAGTCGGCTTGATCGTCCTGAACGTCGCGACTGCCCTGATCGTTGTTGCCCGCCTGCACCGACAACCGCAACGTGACCCCGCCGCTGTCGGTAAACTTGATGGCGTTCGACAGCAGGTTGTTCATCACCTGGCCCAGCCGGTGCGGATCGCCCTGCATCGGCTGGGTCGCCGAGCTGCCGAACTCGCCCGACAACCTCAAGCCCTTCGCCCGGGCCACCGGTCCGAATATTGTCAGGGCCCGCGAGGCCACCTCCTGGGCGTCGAACACGATCCGCTCCAGCGTCATTTCGCCGGCCTCGATCTTCGAGAAATCCAGCACGTTACTGACGATCGCAAGCAACCCGTCCGACGAGCCGCGGATTGTCTTCACCCTGTCGCGCTGCAACGCATCAAGCTGCGAGTGCGACAGCAGTTCCAGATTTCCGAGGATCGCGTTCAGCGGCGTGCGGATCTCGTGGCTCATCGCCGCCAGGAACGCCGATTTCGCCGCGTTGGCCGAGTCGGCCGCCTGCTTCGCCTCTCGCAGTTGCCGCTCGAGGTTCTTTTCCGCTGTCACGTCCGTGAACGCCGTCACCAGCACGTCCTGCCCCTGGTAGCGCGCCGCCACCACACTCACCGAGAGGTCCATCGTCCCGCCTTCTCTTGTCGGGAGCGTGAGCGCCTCGTGAGTCACGTGTTTCGCCTCGCTTGCCCCGCCTCGCTGGCCATGACGGCGAACCGGTTCCGCCGACAGGGCTGGCGCCGGCACGACTACCCGCGCTGCCGTGTCGATCATCGTCGGGCTACTCAACAGCGGCTTTCCGCTCTCCATTGCAATCAGCCCCAGCCCGACCGGCGCCGTCTCAACCAGCGTCCGGCTCAGTTGCTCGCTTTCGAAGACCCGTTGTGATCGCGTCAGAACGGGCTGGAAGACGCGTCGATTGAACAGCAGAATGAGCGTCCACATCACCAGGATGATCATGCCCGTCGTTGCCGCCGTCACGCCCACCGCACCACTCACATCCTTCGCGATGGCACGCCACGGCTCGACAAAAACGAGTGTCGAGCCCGTCGTGCCGACTGGCCAGGCAAACAGCATGTGGCCATTGCGAAAGATTGCCCCCGTCGCATCGGAAATGCCCGCTGTACCCAAAAAGCGCGCGACCGTTATCGCCTGCGAGTCAACCGGATGGCCGGCCGCCGACGTGATCACCCGTCCGTCGTGCTCGAAAAACAAAAGCGCGCCGTCAGAGCCCGGCTTTCCCAGAGCAGCAGTGACAAGGGACACAGGCAACTCGCAAACAACGACGCCGAACGGCTTCTGCTTGTCGTCGAATACGGTCGCTACTGCCCGGATCGACGGATTGCCATTCAAAGGACTCTCGTAGGTGGGGAGCCAGCGCAGAGCGACGCCCCCGGTGCGGGGATCGCGCGACGGCCTCTCGTCCGGAGCAAGAAAATTGCCGTTGGGGCCGGTCAGTGCGGCTACAAGCGCGGCATGATCGGAAAGCAGCTTCGCCATCCGCGCATCACCGGGCCACGGCACCGCTACCAGCATCAACAGCCCATGATCGGGGGTGTACAACCACGAGTTGAGTACGCCACCGTTTCGCTCTGCCACGGCCGTCAACGCGCGACTCATCTGTTCAGCAAGCCGGATATAGCGGCTGACCGCCGCGGCGGGCGGGACTTCGAAAGATGCACCGACCAACGTCACGGGCACATGATCGGGCGCCTGCTGAAGACGAAGCGTCTGACCGTGGTGGCTGAATTGGTCGACAAGGGCTGGGGCGGCCCGTTCATCGGCCCTCCAGGCGACTTCGACGATCCGCAAATTGTTTTGAAAAATCGCGGCGTTGCGCGTGTACAGGGCGGAGAGCTGGTTTGCATTCAGCGACACTTCCCGATGCTGGACCATGATATAGGCCCGCAAGATGGATACCGCGTTGATGACGAACGCGGCCAGCACGACCACCGTGATCGCGGCCCCGCCGCCGAACATCAACAGATGTTGATAGCGGCGAAAGCGGTCCAGTACATTCCCTTGCGCGGATCGGGTCATGGATTCCAGAGGCGTCAACGCTTTTGCCGGCCCTTCCCCTACACAGCGTGGTTCAGGCGGCGGGTATTCAGTTGATTATACTCACCAGAAAATCCATGGCAGTTGATCAAGGTTCCTACTCCGAGCCGCGATAAATGGCTCACATGCTTGTCCCACCGGTTCGGCCCCACACGTCGCCCCAGAACCCATGGAGGCCAGCACTCCGTGATTAAGCAGCCGTGCGACTCGCACAGTACCATCAGAGAACCGCCTGGAATGTGAACGATTGTTTTGGGCCAGACCCCGCCGCCTCGGTCCAATTGGCCACTCATTGACAGTAGCGCCAATGACTTCAGGATGGTCCTCCTGCAGGTAGGGAATGCCAGCGCCAAGCTCTGCAGTCCTGAAGTCAATCCGCGTCTCGCAGCATGCCCGCGAAACCGCATTTCGGCATCCTCAGGCAATCCAGCCACCATCGACGGTCAGACTCTCACCCGTGGTGTAGCCCGCTTCGGGGCTCGCCAGATACGCTACCGCCGCCGCGATTTCTTCGGGCTTGCCGAAGCGGCCCACGCTGGCGAGCCGGGTCATCGTTGCGTGGTCTTCCGTCCCGGGCTGCGGAGACAGCTCTGTGTCGATCGGGCCGGGCTGGACCGCGTTGACGGTCACGCCGTACTTCCCTAGCTCGCGCGAAAGACCGCGTGTGAAGCCCCGAATGGCGAATTTCGATGCGATGTAAAGCGTTACGCCCGGCAGCGGCGCTGCTTCGCCGAAAGCGGAGCCCACATTGATAATGCGTCCCCAGCCCGTCTGGATCATGCGCTTTGCCGCATCCTTTGCCAGCTCGACCGGCGCCCGCACATTCAGATTGAAGTGCGTGTCATAGGACGTCTGCGACGACTCGAGGAACGGTCCGTATTCGACGGTGCCCGCATTGTTGACGAGAATATCGAGCCGCCCTTCGAACTTGCCGCCGAAGACGTCGCCCACCGCATCGATCAATGCCGTCACGCCTTCCGGCTTCGACAGATTGGCGCCCACTGCTTCGGCCTCGCCGCCCGCCTCGCGGATCGCCTTGACCACCGCCTCCGCGCGCTCCGGACTCGACGCGTAGTGGACGATGAGGGAGGCGCCCTCCCGCGCGAGACGGGTTGCGATGGCGGCGCCGATGCCGCGAGAAGCGCCGGTCACGAGTGCCAGTTTGCCTTTCAGAGCTTGAGTCATGATTACCTCGATAGTGAGTTTTCAAGGGGCCGTCAAATACCTGACGTAGGGACTAACGGACCGCTGCATGTGCGCCAATGCGTTCATGCATTGGTTGATGCGTATCGTCCGCTCGTGTCGGACTACGCGGTAGTCATCGGTGAGGAATAGGTGCTATTCCTGCGCGGCGCGCTTTTCCGAACCGGGGCACCTGGTTGCGATGCGAGTCATCGCCGCCGGGCTGCTTCGTTGCGGCCGCGAATGCGCCCATGCGTGACATGCCTGCACGGAATAGCTGTTATCGACGGCGGATGCCTTTTGCTGATGATCTGGAAGAGTCAACCTGTGGCTATCGCAAAGCCCCCAATGGCCTCGCTTACTCATGGAGATTCGCGATGGCACTGCAAGACCGACTCGACGCTTTCAAAGCCGACTTCGAGGCCGGCAAAGCGCCTTATCACGCACCGCCGGGAATCCACCCGCTCATGGAGCGCGCGACTGCTGAACTGATCGCGAGCGGTCAGGCGCGCCGCGCCATCAAGGCTGGCGACCGCGCACCCCGATTCACGCTGAAAGACCATAACGCCAACGACGTCTCGTCGGCCGATCTGCTCGCACGGGGCCCACTCGTCGTGACGTTCTATCGCGGCGTATGGTGTCCGTACTGCAACATCGAGCTTCAGGCGATCAACGAAGTCCTGCCGCGGATTCACGCCTACAGTGCGAATGTGCTCGCCATTTCGCCTCAGACGCCGGTTCATAGCCGCAAGTCGGTGCGCGAGAACAGGTTGGCTTTCCCGCTGCTGAGCGACCTCAACGGCGAGATCAGCGCAGCGTTCGGCCTGGGCTTTGCGCTGCCTGGCTATCTGGTCGACCCGTACAGGCGTCTGGGAAACGACCTCCCGGCGTTCAACGACGATCCCAGTTGGACTCTGCCTGTGCCTGCGCGTTACGTCATTGGGCGCGACGGTATCGTGCTGTACTCGGAAGTCAATGGTGACTACACGCGCCACGCCGATCCTGGCGACATGCTCGTGGTGCTCGAAAAGGCCACTGCGAAAGCGTGAGCGGATAACTTCGTGGCCGCAATCCTGCTGTTTTCTGAACCCAGCACATCAATCGGCAGAGGCGGATTCCGGGTCGATTGCGGTACCGCCATCGCGCCCACCAAGCAGGCGCTCGACGAAAGCGACGAAGGCGCGCGCCTTCGTCGTCGCCATGCGGCCGGATGGGAAGACTGCCCAGACGTCGATGGGCGGCAGCGTCCATTCGGTGAGAAACGCTTGCACAGTGCCGTCGGCGAGTTTGGGAGAGAACATCCATTCCGACGCGACGGCGAGCCCCATGTGCCCGAGCACCGCCGTGCGCATGCCCTCGGCGGCGCTCACGCTGACCCGGCCCGACACGACGACGGTGACCTCGGCGCCGTCGTCGCGGCTGAACGCCCACGACTCGCCGCCACCTCGCACCGAGTAGACGATTGCCTGGTGCCGGCTCAGGTCCGCCGGTGTCTTCGGCGTGCCGGCTTCTTCGAAATAGCGCGGCGTCCCGACAACCAGCCGCCGTCCTCGCAGGATGCGTCGCGCGGTCATCGTCGAGTCGTCGAGCGTGCCCATGCGCAGTGCCACGTCGACCCCCTGTTCGAGCAGATCGATCGAACGGTCGTCGAGGATGATGTCGATACTCAGTTTCGGATGCTGGTCGAGGAAGGTCTTGAGCGCGGGCAAAACATGCAGTCGCGCGAACGTGACGGCTGCACTGATCCGCAAGCGTCCGGAAAGACCATCCGACGATTGCCGCACCGCCTGTTCGGCCTGATCTGCCTCATCGATCGCATGGCGGGCGTGCTCGTAGAATCGCTGACCCGCATCGGTCGGCGTCAGGCCTCTCGTCGAACGGAGCAGGAGCCGCGCGCCGAGATGCTCCTCCAGTTGCGCAATCGACTTCGAAACCGCCGGCTGCCCCAGCTTCAGCCGGCGTGCGGCGGCAGAAAAGGAACCCGAGTCCACCACGGTTACGAACGTTTCCATCGCCGTCATGCGGTCCATGCGTTCCTCTCCTGCGACCTGTCTGTTGTCATCGGACAGCACAGTCTACCGAGCATCGGCTCCTGCTGTCGCCGGTGCCGGAAACACCGGCTGCCGCAGACGTCCTGGGGCACAACCACGCCTTGACGGAGCAGATTGGCGAACCTCCAGAACCGGGCCGGCTTCAGTCCCCCCTTTTCGACGCGGCTGTCGCAATCGAAGCTGCAACGTCGCGCAGCGCGTACATGGACGCCGACCGCCAACGAGAAAACAGAAGGCTGACAAGACCTCATCGGCGAACAGTGCTTCCGCTGACGAGCGGTTAGTACTAGCCTTGGAGATGGGGTAGAGCGGCGGACTGTCTGGCGAAAATTCCCGGAATCACATTCGCCGGTGATCTGTCGTCTCTACCGGTGCGCTGTCGCAACGGAGCGAGGTCCGATATGCAATTGTCCGCCGTCACAATCGTCAAGCCCGAAAGCACTAACTTCATCCTCGGGCAAACCCATTTCATCAAATCCGTCGAGGATATTCACGAGGCAATGGTCGGCACCGTGCCCGGCATAAAGTTCGGCCTGGCGTTTTGCGAGGCTTCCGGCAAGCGCCTCGTGCGCCAGTCCGGCACCGAGGCGAGCCTGATCGAGATGGCTTGCAAAAACGCAATGAGCGTCGCCGCGGGCCACAGCTTCTTTGTTTTTCTCGGGGACGGCTTTTACCCGGTCAACGTGCTGAACGCGCTCAAGGCCGTGCCCGAGGTATGCCGGATTTTCTGTGCGACAGCGAATCCCGTCGAGGTGTTGATTGCAGAGACGAATCAGGGCCGTGGCATCGTCGGTGTGATTGACGGATTTTCGCCGCTCGGCGTCGAAGGCGCGGAAGACGTGCAATGGCGCAAGGATCTGTTGCGCACGATCGGTTACAAGCTTTAGCGGCTATCAAGCGGATGCGGTCCCGCCTGCCGCACGGACTGCCCTACCAGGTTGGAGGCAGCGCTACATGGGCTTCGTATCACTGCGCGCAGCAATTAATGACCATGTCCAATGACCAACGTGTCGCCCCGAGCAACCATGGAAAATCGCCGCCTCACCCCAGGAACCCTATGGCCTGCCATGCTGCGCCAGGCCGGGCACGCACTGCGCTGCGGCGCGTTGCACCCGATCGAAACCTTCCAGGCGGTGATCGACAGTGGCGGCATCCGCTTTGTCGTGCGGCAAGTCTCCAGCCTGAGCCGCAAGGAGCAGCAGCGCCGGCAAACGCGAGGGCTTCACGGAGGCGAGCGCCCATCGGTGAATCCCTTCCTTCCCTACGACCCGGATCTCTTTGTCGCGGACATCTCGGACACGCATCTGGCTTTGCTCAACAAGTTCAATGTCATCGACAATCATCTGCTGATCATCACCCGCGCTTTCGAACCGCAGGAAGCGCTCCTCAATCTGGCCGACTTCGAGTCGCTGATGACCTGTATGGCCGAGTTCGACGGCATCGGCTTCTACAATGCAGGCGCTGCGGCCGGCGCGAGTCAGGCGCACAAGCATCTGCAAATCGTCCCGCTGCCACTCGGCGACTTTGAACCGGCGGTCCCCATGGAGCCCATTCTTGCATCCACGCTCGTCGATGGTCAGGCGCAACGCGTACCAGGCCTGCCATTCCGGCATGCGTTCGCGCGTCTCGAGCCCGGCACCTTGACCTCTGTGGATGCGGCGCAGTCGGCCCTCTCCTGCTATCGTGCGCTGCTCGAAGCGGTCGGCGTCCAACCGGTCGAGGTCGGCGGTGAGCTTCATCAATCGGCGCCCTACAACCTGCTCGTGACACACCGGTGGATGCTGCTCGTGCCAAGGTCGGAAGAACGTGTCGAGGGTGTATCGATCAACGCATTGGGATTCGCCGGATCGCTCTTCGTGCGCGACGCGGCGCAGATGAAGGTGATCGAGCAACTCGGTCCGATGGCCGCGCTGCAACGAGTCGCCCTGCCCGCGACCGCTCCGCGATAGCGCGTCGATGCGGCTGCCCCAGCCGCATAGACAGATCACTTGCCCGCCAATGGCGGGCTTCGGCCCGAAACGGTCTTCGATCCGGTCGTCTGCAGTCAATCTACGAGGTCGGCAAAATGGCCGATCTGCTACCCGAGGACGAGGACGGCGGAGAACTGTCGAGCGACGGCCGGGTGATGGAGATGCCCTCGGAGCACACGCTGGCGGGATGGCTCGAAGGCTATCTCCTTTCGGGGCGGCATGACTTCTTCCACACCTACGAGGCCTTCGCGCATGTCGTGGATTCGATGCTCAATCAGCACGCGAAATGGCTGGACGTCTGCAAGAACCATGTGCCGTGGCGCGCGCCGGTATCGTCGCAAAACATCGTGTTATCGCCGACCGTGTGGCGGCAGGATCACAACGGCTTCTCGCATCAGGACCCAGGCTTCATCGACCTCGTCACCAACAAGAGCCCATCCGTCACGCGCGTCTACCTTCCGCCGGACGCGAATACGCTGCTCGTGGTGGCCGACGAATGTCTGCGCTCGACTGACTGCATCAACATCATCGTGGCGGACGGGCAGAAGCACCTGCAGTTCACCACCATCGACGAAACGGTCGTGCACTGCGCGAAAGGGCTGGGCGTATGGCGGCGCGCGAGCAGCGACGAGGGCGAGGAACCGGACGTGGTGACGGCAGCGTGTGGCAACGTCGCCACTCAGGAAGCACTGGCGGCGACGGCAATTTTGCGCGAGCGGCTGCCCGAGTTCAAACTGAAATCTGATTCGAAAGCGCGCTGCCCGTCTCGAACTCCGTGACGCTTTGCAGCGTCGTTGCGCAGATCGTCGTTACCGCCTCGCGGGTGAGAAAAGCCTGGTGCCCCGTCACGATCACGTTCGGGAACGTGATGAGACGCTGGAGTATGTCGTCGGTGATGATGGTGTCGGACAGGTCGCGGAAGAACAGGTTCGCCTCCTGTTCGTACACATCGATCGCAAGGCCGCCCAACTGCCCGCTCCTCAGCGCCGCGATGACCGCCTCGGTGTCGATGAGGGCGCCACGGCTCGTGTTGATGAGGAGCGCGCCGGGCTTCGCGCGCGCGAGCGTATCGGCGTCGATGATGTGATAGGTGTCGGGCGTGAGCGGGCAGTGCAACGAGATGATGTCCGCGCGCTCGCCGATTTCCCCCGGCAGCGCGTAACGCGCGCCCAGCGCCTCGAATTCCGGCGACGGAAACCTGTCGTAGCCGATCACGTCGCAGCCGAATCCCACCATGATCTTGCTGAAGACCCGGCCGATCTTCCCCGTGCCGATCACGGCGACCGTCTTGCCGCACAGGTCGAAGCCCATCAGACCGTCGAGCGAAAAATTGAAGTCGCGCGTGCGATTGTAGGCGCGGTGAACCTTGCGGTTGATCGCCATCAGCAAGGCGACGGCATGCTCGGCCACCGAATTCGGCGAGTAGTCCACCACCCGCACCACCTTGATCCCGAGGTCCTCCGCGGCTTTCAGATCGACGTTGTTGAAGCCGGTGCAGCGCAGCGCGACGAGCTTCGTGCCGCCCCGCCCGAGCGCCTGCAGCACCGCGGCATCCGCCCGGTCATTGACGAAGATGCACACGGCGCCGTGCCCCGCGGCGAGGCCGACCGTCTCGATGTCGAGGGGAACGTCGAAGTACTGGAGGCGATGGCGGTGCGCCGCATTCGCGGCATTCAGATACTCGCGGTCGTAGGGCTTCGCGCTGAAGACGGCTATGTCCATCGTGTGCCTCCGTGGCTGGTCGAGGTTGAGGGATTCGGCGGCGGCGTGCTACGCGCACGCCAGCAGCGCGGCGATCTGCAGGGCAGCGCAGGTGAGCGCCCCGTTGTGGCGCTCGCGGCCCAAGGCGGCGGTCTCGATGAGCCTGGGCGACGGCCGCACGATATTGGGTTTGAGCAGTGCGCTAAGGACATACAGAAAGACGATCGGCCCCGCGACGCCGACCGGATACGCGGCGCCGGAGCGCACGGTGGGGCCGCCGCTCTTCATCGCGACCATCGCCGCTTGCCGCTTCACGCCGGGAAGCGGCACCCACGCGGCCGTCAAAAACAACGTAAAGCGCTGCTGGCTTTCAAGCGAGGTCCTAACTGCATCCATGGCGGTTCCTTTCGAGGCGCGAGGAGGCAACGGCGAATGGAATCGCCGCTCCTGAAACGCCACATACCCGCTTGACGCCCGCCCGGTCATACCGGCTGGGATTAAAGCTTCCCGATCGTCTGAAGGTGAATTTCCAATGTAGGTTCAAAAACATCGAAGGACAATGCGACCATGGTCCGATGCCGTGACAGCGGGCGCCAATGACTGTTTGCGGCGCGCGTGCCGGCACCCTCTTTCCCTCGGAATTGCCCGCAACGAAGCCGGTCTGTCTCAACCGGCAAGCTCCCCACGCCGATCAGTTCACAAACGGAACTCGACGCAACGCGAGCGCATTAATTCGGTCAGCGAATCACCAAGTCGTTGCCTATGATTGAGCTAGGCTGGCCTCAGTCCTCCGCAGCGCAACTCCCCGGCAAGCCCAGGGTTTTACCCTAACCCAATCGAATCCCCTGAGCTTATGGCCATCCGCGACAGCGAAGACCGGGCTCGCGGCGCTCGGATCGAAATGTTTCAACCGGGCGTCAAACAAAAGGAGTCGCGCAGATGAAAGCCCCTCACCCTCCAATACGCATCGAGTTGGCGGCGCCGCTCTCGGGCGTGATGGTGCCGCTTGCAACCGTGCCCGATCCGGTCTTCGCGCAGAAGATGGTCGGCGACGGCGTATCGATCGACCCGATCTCGGACGAGCTGCTCTCCCCGCTGCCCGGCAAGGTCACGCAACTGCATCGCGCGAACCACGCCGCGACGATTACCGGAGATAACGGGCTCGAGGTGTTGCTGCACATCGGGCTCGATACGGTGATGCTGCGCGGCGAAGGCTTCACTCCGCTGGTCAAGGAAGGCGATACCGTCGTGACTGGCCAGCCGCTGATCCGTTTCGATCCACTCGTTGTCGGGGCGAAGGCGGCAAGCCTGCTCACGCAGATGGTGATCGCCAACGGCGATCTCGTCACGCGCTATGTGCCCGCGACAGGACTCGTCACCGCGGGCAAGGACACGGCGCTGTCTGTCGAACTCGTCGCCGGCAGCGAGCCCGTGGTAGACACGGGCAGCGCGGCGGGCGCGATCGTCTCCGGCGAAGTCGCCCTGCCGAATCCCGCAGGCCTGCACGCGCGGCCCGCCGCCGTGGTGGCCGTCGAAGCGAAAAAGTACAAGTCCGACATCCGCCTGCTGCGCGGCGGCGACAGTGCGAACGCCAAGTCGGTCGTGGCGCTGATGGGGCTCGCGACGAAGTTCGGTGACAAGGTCCGCGTCCAGGCGGCCGGTCCCGATGCGGGCGAAGCCGCCGCCGCGGTTGCGCGCTTGCTGGCAGCCGGTTCGGGCGAGAAGCCCGGCGACGCCCCCGCTGCCGCAACTGCCGCCGGGTCGCCCGCTCCAGTCGCCGCCACGCGCGCGGCCCCCGCCGACGCCAATGAACTGGCCGGCGTGTCGGCCTCGCCCGGGCTCGCGGTCGGCAAGATCGTGCAGTTCCGCCAGGAAGTCATCGACGTCGCGGAAGCGGGCGAATCGCCGCAGCGCGAACGTGCGCGGCTCGAATCGGCCCGGCACGAAGCGCGTCAGCAGATCGAGGGGGTCAAAGCCAGGCTCACCGATCCCTCGAAGGCGCAAATCCTCGACGCGCACCTCGAACTGCTCGAAGACCCCGATCTTAGCGACCTGGCCATCGGCGCGATCAGCGAAGGCAAGAGCGCGGGCTTCGCGTGGCGCGCCGCTTTCGAGACGCAGGCGCGCTCGCTCGATGCGCTCGACAATCCGCTCTTGCGCGAACGCGCCGGCGACATCCGCGATGTCGGCCGCCGCGTGCTGGCGCTGCTTGCCGGCGTGAAGCAGGCGCAGATTGCAGTGTCTGCCGATTCGATCCTGATCGCCGAGGAGCTGTCGCCGTCCGACACCGCCTCACTCGATCGCAGCAAGGTGGTCGGCTTCTGCACGACGACCGGCGGCGCCACGAGTCACGTCGCGATCCTCGCGCGCTCGCTGGGTATCCCGGCGATTTGCGGCATCGACGAAGAAGCGCTCCAGCTTCCCGATGGCACGCTCGTCGTGCTCGATGGCACGCATGGCAGCTTGCGGCGCAATCCGAGCGCCGCGGAGCTCGATCAAGCGCGCGAACGTATCGGGCGCCAGACGGCAAAGCGCGAAGAAGAGAAGCTTGCCGCCAGCAAGCTTGCCGTGACGGCCGACGGTCATCGCGTCGAGGTGGCCGCGAACATCCGCAATGCGCAGGAAGCGCGTGATGCAGTGGCGGCCGGCGCCGAAGGGGTGGGCCTGCTGCGCTCCGAGTTCCTGTTCGACAACCGCGACACCGCGCCGTCCGAAGATGAGCAGGCCGCGCAATACTGCGCGGTGGCCGAAGCGCTCGGCCGCGAACGTCCGCTCGTGGTCCGCACGCTCGATGTCGGCGGCGACAAGCCGCTCTCCTACCTGCCGCTGCCCGAGGAAGACAACCCCTTCCTCGGCCTGCGCGGCGTGCGCGTGAGCCTCGACCGCCCGGACATCTTCCGCACGCAACTGCGGGCGATCTTGCGCGCCGCCTCCATCGGCAATCTGCATGTGATGTTTCCGATGGTCGCCGCGATCGAGGAAGTGCGCGCGGCCAGAAAGATCCTGCTGGAAGAGGCCGGCGATCGCGCGAGCAGCGTCAAGGTCGGCGTGATGATCGAAGTGCCGTCTGCCGCGCTGATCGCCGAGCCGCTTGCGCGCGAAGTCGATTTCTTCTCGATCGGTACCAACGATCTGACGCAATACACGCTCGCGATGGACCGCGGGCATCCGAAGCTCGCGAAGCAAGCCGACGCGCTGCACCCGGCGGTGCTGCGCCTGATCGGCATGACGGTCGACGGCGCGCACAAGCATGGCAAATGGGTCGGCGTTTGCGGCGGCATCGCGTCGGATGCGATGGCCGTGCCCATACTCGTCGGCCTCGGCGTCGACGAACTCTCGGTCAGCATTCCGGCGGTCGGGTCCATCAAGGCCCAGCTCGCGAGGATCACGCTGGACGAAGCGCGCAAGCTCGCCGCCAGCGTGCTGCAACTCGGCACCGCTGCCGAAGTCCGCGCCCTCCTAACCCCCTATGCCGAATAAGCTGGCCAGCGGGAGACCACCATGTTCAAGAACGCGTTCGGAGTCGTGCAGAAGGTCGGCAAATCGCTGATGCTGCCCGTCGCGGTGCTACCCGTGGCCGGACTGTTGCTCGGCTTGGGCGCGACCGACTTCCACGGTTACGTGCCGCTCATCGTGCTCGCGCTCATGAAGAACGCAGGCGACGTGATCTTCGGCAACCTGCCGTTGATCTTCGCGATCGGCGTTGCGCTGGGCTTCACCGAGAACGATGGCGTTTCAGGCGTCGCCGCGACAATCGGCTACCTCGTCATGACGGCGACCCTGGGCGTGATCGCCAAGGCGGAAGGCGTCGAGCCCGACATGATCATGGGCATTCCGTCGATCCAGACCGGCGTGTTCGGCGGCATCCTGGCGGGCGGCCTGGCGGCATGGATGTTCAACCGCTACTACAGGATCGCGCTGCCGGCCTATCTCGGCTTCTTCGCGGGCAAGCGCTTCGTGCCGATCGTGACGGCGATCGGCGCAATCGTGCTCGGCGGGATCCTGTCCATCGTGTGGCCGCCGATCGGCAGCGCAATCAAGGCGTTTTCACAGTGGGCGGCGGTTTCGGATCCGCGCACCGCGGCGACGGTCTACGGCTTCGTCGAGCGTCTGCTGATTCCGTTCGGTCTGCATCACATCTGGAACGTGCCGTTCTTCTTCGAGGCGGGCAGCTTCATGGACCCGACGACCGGCAAGGTGGTTCACGGCGACATCGGCCGTTTCTTCGCGGGCGATCGCACCGCCGGCATCCTGGCGGGCGCGTTCCTGTTCAAGATGTTCGGCCTGCCGGCCGCTGCGATCGCAATCTGGCACTGCGCCAAGCCGGAGAACAAGGTCGCCGTCGGGGGCATCATGGTCTCGGCCGCGCTGACTTCGTTCCTCACCGGCATCACCGAGCCGATCGAGTTCGCCTTCCTTTTCGTTGCTCCGGTCCTTTACTTCATCCACGCGTGCCTCGCGGCGTCGGCGCAGTTCGTTGCCAACACCCTCGGCATGCGCATGGGGTTCACTTTCTCGCAGGGCGGTATCGACTTCCTGATGTTCAACCTGATCGGCAACAAGGCGACTCACGCCTGGTACGTCTTGATCCTCGGTCCGATCTACGCCGTCATCTATTACAGCGTGTTCCGCTTCGTGATAACCCGCTTCAACCTCAAGACACCGGGCCGCGAGGACGACACTGTCGAAGCGGCAGTAGTCGGCACGAGCGGGGTTGGCGGACGTTCGCGCGATCTCGTGCTCGCCTTCGGCGGCCGTTCCAACATCAAGAGCCTGGACGCCTGCATCACGCGTCTGCGCATCACGGTGGACAATCCGGCGCTCGTCGACGACGGCAAGCTCAAGGCGCTCGGTGCAGCGGGCGTGGTGCGCGTCGGTAACGGCGTGCAGGCGATCTTCGGGCCGCTGTCGGAGAACATGAAGACCGACATGCAGGAGTACCTGAAAACGGCGGGCAGCGAAGCTGAACTCGCGCCGGTGGGTACGCCTGCTGCTGAGGCCGCGGCTCCGCTTGCAGCCGCGGCGATTCCAGCGCAAAGCCCGACCCAGCAGACGGCGCGCGCGGAAAAGATCCGCGCGGCGCTCGGCGGCGCCGCCAACATCCAGAAGCTCGAAGCGCTTGCCGCCACGCGGCTGCGCGTCGTGCTGTCCGACGCGTCGCGGCTCGACACCGCCGCGCTGAAGGCAGCCGGCGTCCCCGCGACGCAATCGTTCAGCAGCGGCGAGCTAGACCTGATCGTCGGACTGGAGGCGGAAAGCCTGGCTGGCGCAATGCGATAAGCGCCGACAATCAACCCTGGCTATTGAGGATGCCTGCGTTCGTCCAGGCGGAAAAGGGTGCGAGAAGATGGTTTGCCTGAGCATTGAAGGACGCCAACTCGAGGCCCCGGCGAATTGCTCGATCCTGCAGGCCTTCGTGCATGCAGGGCAGACGCTCGTCGAGGGCGTCGGCTGCATGGGCCAGGGGGTATGCGGCTCATGCCGCGTCATGGTCCGGCGCAGCGGCGAGCAGGAGGTGAAGACTGCGCTTGCCTGCGAGACTCTGATCGAAGACGGTATGCAAGTCGCGTTCCTCGATTACTTCACGGCTTCGGCACGTCACGTGTACCGCATCGACGACATCCGCGACAGCTGGCAGACCTTGCGCACGATCTCCGAAATATTCCCTGAAGCCTCTCACTGTCGCCACTGCAACGGCTGCGATCGCGCGTGTCCGAAGGGACTGGATGTGCAGCGCGGCGTGAATCTCGCGGTGGACGGCAAGCTGGCCGCGTCGAGCGAGGTGTTCGACGAATGTGTCATGTGTAATCTCTGCACGCTCGCCTGCCCCGAACATATCAGGCCGAATCATCTCGGCCTGTTCGTGCGAAGAATGATTGCAGCGCTGTCGCTGCGGCCGGCCAATCTCATGCGGCGGCTGCAGCAGATCGAAAGCGGTGAGATGAAGATCGATTTCGATGCGCCGGGCGCGCAGCCGCCGCGCTGACCGGATCGAAAGATCATGCCCGTCTGCATTCCTTACGAAGCCGCACGCGAACGCTATCGTCCCGGTTTAACGCCCTTGGTACGCAGCGATGACGCGTCCGTCGATGAACTGCTCAAGGGCTACCATCCCGACCACGGGTCCAATGCGCACGTTCCACTAAGCGTCGGGGTCGACCGCGGCGCGCCTTGTCAGCAGGATCTTGCCCGCTATCTTCAAGCCAATGCGCTGATCGACGACGTCGACATCGCCGGCGCGCAGCTCGTGACCACCGATGTGCTTGTCATCGGCGGCGGCGGCGGCGGATGCGCGGCGGCGCTCACCGCGGCAAAGCAAGGTGCGCGGGTGATACTCGCGACCAAGCTGCGGCTGGGTGACAGCAACACCGTGATGGCCGAAGGCGGAATCCAGGCCGCCATCGGAGAGGACGACAGCCCCCAACTGCACTTCGAGGACACGCTGCGCGCCGGGCATTTCTGCGGCGAACCCGAACTCGTAGCGCAGATGGTGATGGACGGCCCCGATGTGATTCGCTGGCTGATCCAGCTCGGCATGATGTTCGACCTGGAAGAAGACCAGCCCATGGGCGGCAACCTGCTGCGCAAAAAGCCCGGCGGGGCGTCGGCCGCGCGCATTCTCTCCTATCGGGACTACACCGGCCTGGAGATGATGCGCGTGCTGCGCGAGGCGGTGGATCTCGATCCTGGCATCGACGTGTGGAACCGCTGCCCCGTCGTCGAATTGCTGTCCGATGAGCGGGGGCGCTGCGCCGGGGCCGTGATTTACAACCTGGAATGGCGCACCTTCTCGCTGGTGCGCGCGCATGCCGTGATCCTCGCCACCGGCGGCGCCGGGCGGCTGCACCTCAATGCCTTTCCGACGTCCAACCACTACGGCGCCACCGCCGACGGACTCGTCCTCGCCTATCGAATCGGCGCGCACCTGCGCGAGCTCGACTCGTTCCAGTATCACCCCACCGGCATCGCGTATCCGCCCCACCTGGCGGGCGGACTCATCTCGGAAGCCGCGCGCTCCGCTGGCGCGAGGCTGATCAACGGCGAAGGCGAGCGCTTCGTGGACGAACTCAAGCCGCGTGACATCGTGGCTTCGGCGATCCTGCGCGAATGTGCGCAAGGGCGCGGAATCGAACGCGATGGGCAGATCGGCGTATTCCTCGACACCCCGACGCTCGAACTGGAAAACCCCGGCATTCTGGAAAAACGTCTCGTGACGCTGCGCCATCTCGCGCACAAGTGCGGTCACGATGCGGCGCAGGAGCCCTTCCTCGTCTACCCGACCCTGCACTACCAGAACGGCGGCGTGGCGATCGACAAGGACGGCGCCACGAGCGTCCCCGGCCTGTATTGCGTCGGCGAGGTCACGGGCGGCATTCACGGACGCAACCGGCTGATGGGCAACGCGCTGCTCGACATCCTGAGCATGGGGAGGCGTGCCGGAGACACGGCGGCGCAATCGCGGGGACGCTTCGTGGCGAGCCGTGCCGGCATCGGCCACGTTCACGCGTGGCAACGGCAACTGACTTTGGCCGGGCTGCCCCTGCACGTGAAGGCACCGCAGCTCTTTCCGGACTACGCTCATTTCGATCTGCGGGTCGATGCCGGCTTGCGCCCGAGCGCGCGCGGGGATGCGCCGAGCGGCATCCGCTAATGCGATCCACGGAGCGCGACGATGGAACAGCTTAGTCAGGTTCTTCTGAGAGACGATATCCGGGTCGGCGCGGACCTCGATGCGTGGCTTGCGCGCGGTGGCGGAGACGGACTCGCCAAGGCGCTGCAGGACCCGGAGGCCATCATCGCCGAAATCGCCGACGCGGATTTGCGCGGTATGGGCGGCGCCGGGTTTGCGACGCATCGCAAATGGACGCCGGTCGCCGCCGCCCGTGAAGGCGACAAATACATCATCTGCAATGGCAACGAAGACGAGCCCGGCACGTTCAAGGACCGCTTTCTGCTGGAGCACACGCCGCATCAGGTGATCGAGGGCGCGCTCATCGCCGCGGTGGCGACCCGTGCGAATCACGTGTTCCTCTACATCAACCCGCATCAGCCGCTCTGCCTCGCAGCGACACGTCAAGCGGTGCAGCAGTGGCAACAGCACGCGTTGTTCGTCGCAGTCGAGCGGCTGGTCGGCGGCCCGGTCGCACTGCGCGTCGTGCCGAGTTCGGGCCTGTACATCGGCGGCGAGGAAACCGCCGTGATCGCCAGCGTGGAAGGCGGGTTTCCGTTTCCACGCCGCAAACCGCCTTTCCCTGCCGAGGTGGGCGTGCATGGCGCGCCGACCATCGTCAACAACACCGAAACACTCGCGCACGTACCGGGAATTTTGCGTCATGGCGCGCAGTGGTACCGCGACCTCGGCATAGGGAACGCGGCCGGAACCAAGCTCTACTCGCTCTCGGGCGACGTCCTGCATCCCGGTCTGTACGAATTGCCCATGGGCACGAGCCTCGCGTCGCTCGTCTTTCAGCACGGCGGCGGAATGTTGCTAGGCAAGGAATTCAAGGCGGTCTTCACGGGCGGCCCGTCCAACACCCTGCTGACGAAGCGCGACCTCGACGTTGCGCTGGATTTCGACTCGGTGCGGCAACGCCGTTCGCGTCTCGGCACCGGTGCGATGATCGTCGTGTCGCAAGGCACCAGCATCGTCCGCAAAGTCGCCGAGTATGTGAGCTTCTTTGCCCAGGGTTCGTGCGGACAGTGCCCGCCTTGCAAGGGCGGGACCTTTCAGCTGATGCGGCTCCTCAATCGGCTCGACACTGGACGCGCTGTGCGCGCTGATCTCGAAGCGTTGGAGAACTTATGCCGTATCCTTCCTGGCAGCGGACGCTGCGGTCTGATCGACGGCGCGGTGACCGTGGTGGAGAGTTCCGTCAACCAGTTCCGGGAAGAGTATGAGGCGCTTTTGATGGGATAGGTTTTGACGCCAATGCCGACGGCGAGGTTCATGCGGAATCAGCAGCAGCCCGGCCGGATGCGTCATGTTCGGACAGCGTGTCATGTCGACACGGCCCTAGGTTTTGCATATCGCCGGAACCGCCACATCACCCCTCTTCGAGAACGACGACACTGCGCGCTTGCACGGTACATGGGCCGCTTTCGACGCTCGCGTCGTCGACGCGCGAAACGATATCGCGCGGCGGTGCGGCTGCGGTATCGACAATGCGCCGCCACTGCCGCTTTCCTTCGAGGACGGGAAGCGCAACCACACGCGCGACATCGCCCATGTTGAACACCACATTCAGCAGCGGCTCGCCGGGTGCTTTCCCGGCGAGCGTGAAAGCGAGCAGACGGCCCTCGGGATCGCCAAATTCAGGTGCGTGCAAGCGCTCGCCATGCCACGCGACATCGGGATGCATCTGCCCGCTAGAAGGAAGCCCGGTTAAGAAACGCCGGTGCCGCAGGCTCGCATGTCGCTTGCGCAACGCGATGAGCTCACGCGTGAAGCGCTGCATTCTGCAAGCTCGATCCGAAAACCGCCAGTCTATCCACGACAGCGCGTTGTCCTGGCAATAGGCGTTGTTGTTTCCGTGCTGGCTTCGCAGGAACTCGTCGCCTGCCAGGATCATCGGCACACCTTGGCTCAGGAGCAGGATCGCCATGAAGTTACTAGCCTGACGATGGCGCAGTTCGATGATCTGCGCATCATCTGTCGCGCCTTCGGCGCCGCAATTCCATGACAGGTTGTCGTTGCTGCCGTCCCGGTTGTCCTCTCCATTGTCCTCATTGTGCTTGGCGTTATAGCCGACGAGATCGCTCAGCGTGAAGCCGTCGTGGCATGTAACGAAATTGATGCTGTTGAACGGCAGCCTCCCGTCGTCCTGATAGAGATCGGCGCTTCCGGCCACACACGTGGCGACCTGCCCCACGAGTCCGGGATCACCTCGCACAAAACGGCGGATCACATCGCGGAAGCGTCCGTTCCATTCCGCCCATGCCATGCCGGGAAAGGCCCCCAGATGATTGAGGCCGGCCGCATCCCACGCCTCCGCGATCAGCGACACGCGCGACAGCGTGGGCGACGACTCGATCGCCCACGGCAGCGGAGGCACCGTCATCAATTCGCCGCGCGGGCCGCGTGCGAAGACGCTCGCGAGGTCGAACCGGAAGCCGTCGACGCCCAGTTCACGCACCCAGTATTCGAGGCACTGCACGATGAACGCGCACACCAGCGGATGACTGCAGTTCACCGTATTGCCGCAGCCCGTATAGTCGCGGTAAGGCTGGCCGGCGCCCGGATCGAAATGGTAGAAGAGGTCGTTCGCGAGAACCTTGAAGTTGATCACCGGGCCGGTCGTGCCGGCTTCCGCCGTGTGATTGAACACCACGTCGAGCAGTACGAAGATACCCGCCGCATGCAAGGCGTCGACGAGCGAGCGGAACTCCTGCGGTGCAAGCGCGGGTTCGACACAGTAGCGCGGGTGCGCGCTATAAAAGCTATGGGTGCTGTATCCCCAGTAGTTGCGCAAGCCCTTCGCAGCGACTACGGGTGGAACGTCCTGCTCGTCGAAAGCCATCACCGGCATCAGTTCCACATGAGTCACGCCGAGATGCTGCAGATAGGGGATTTTTTCGATCAGACCCGCGAACGTGCCGGGATATCCAACACCGCTCGAAGGATGACGGGTAAAGCCGCCGACGTGCAGTTCGTAGATGATCGCGTCGTCCAGCGTGCGGAGGGTCGCTGCGTCGGGCGTGCGGACCGGTTCGGTGACGATCGCCCTCATTGACGCGCGACCGGTGTGGGCCGGATCCGCGGAGCGCTGTCGGTTCCAGAGGCGATCGCTCACTGCGTGCGCGTGAGGATCGAGAAGCTCCCTGCGGCCAGCGGATTCGTCGCTGATCTGCGGCAACGCATGCGGGCCATGCGCGCGCCAGGTGTAAGAACAGTGCAACGGCAGATCTTCCACCAACACATGCCAGAAGAAAAACGTGCGATTGGTCTCGGGCGCGAGCGAAATCACCTGAAACGGCTCCGGACTGTCCGGACCGGCGTAAAGGAGAAGCTCGACTTCCGTTGCGTGGCGGCAGAACACGCAGAAGTTGACGCCGCCGGACACGAGCGTCGCGCCAAGCGGGAATCTCGAACCCGGCTGCAATGGATAGCTGCGTTCCATCGCGGCTTTATGGCTCGGCAGGGTTGACTTGCATCGCTCGGGCGTCCCAGATGCGCACGCAGTACAGGCGGATCGCACGACCGGAAGACAAAGGCTTCGAGCGAGCCTGCCACACGGTGCCCACGCGTTCCACCTCGTGCCGGAACACGGCGTTGCGATTTTCGCTCGACGCGCTCTCTGCCTCGCGAGCGGTGTTGATTGTGGGGACATCGTTCATGATTGTTCCCTCGCGTTGCTCCGGCGCGGACGCCAGCAGCGCAAGACCAGTCGGCGATTTCGACTCGCCCGCCATCCGGCTGACCCTTTCGAACAGTCTGCGGCTTCGCCGTTGTATTGATCAAGTCCCGCCGGTTCGTCTTTTTTTATTGCCTATAGGCCTCTCGTGCACTATGCAATGATATGTTGAGCAATGAAGTTTTCAAGAAAATCCCCGCGGCTGCGTCGACAACTCACTGGCCAATAGGGCTATCGAAGCTTCATTGTTTCAGGCGCAGCGAATACGTTTGACAGCAACTCACGCCTGCATTCGTTCATCAAGCCGTGGGGCAATTCAGAACGGAGGCTGCCAGGCCCGATCACCGATAGCGGAGTACTTCCATGCTTAACCGACTTGCATTCCTGACCGTGTGTACCGCGGTGTTGGTACTCATGGCTTGTACCGAGCCGTATCGACAGGTCGAGGCTGGCGCCGACCAGTCCGCACTCGTTGCCCGCCTGGGTCCCCCCAAGGAAACCTACGATCTGCCGAACGGCGGCAAGCGCCTGATGTGGCCGACTCAACCCATGGGTATGACGACAACCGCAGCCGACATCGACGCTTCCGGCAAAGTGCTAAGTGTTCGGCAAGTACTTCGGGACAACGAGTTCTTTCGGGCGGAAGTGGGAAAGTGGACTCGGAACGACGTGCTCGTCAACTTTGGCCGCCCTTTCGAAACCGCCTACTTCAAGCGAATGAACAGAGAGGTGTGGTCGTACCGTTACGTGGAGAACAACATCGAACATCTGATATACAACTTTTACTTCGACGATCAGGGGGTCCTACGACAAACGCAGAGATCGCCCGATCCACAATTCGATCCAAGCCAGCGCAAACTGTTCTAGCGAGAGCAGCCGGAGCGTTCCGCATGCGCTGACCGCTGCGCACGTCGAAACTTTGCGTATTGCGAAGACGACTGAATACGCCCGATTTCGCCGTCACCGAGAGAGCGCAGCGTTGCTGTTTGCTCGCCTCGAGCGCACACCGAACCTCGGCCTTATGCGACCGCGTGGGCCATTGCGCAATGTTGGCAACCTTCACTCCACGCCGAGCGCGCGCCGACAACCGCACGGCATGTAATGTCCCGACAATACATCTTTCGAAACTCCATCGGATCGCCTATTTTTATTCGTGCGATTTCGTTTCGTTTACAAACCACGAATGTGAGCGTCCATGAGCGTCTTCGCGGCGTAAGGCGTTGTCCCGTCTTCGAATCTTTTCATTCATCGACACGATCAATGGATCGTTCAGGGACGAATGTCTGAACCTGCACTGGTTCGCATCGCTTGCCGAGGCCAGACGCGAGATCGAAGCATGGCGTCGCGACCACAATGAGAGTCGGCCTCACATGGCGCTCAACGAGCTGACGCCGGGCGAATTCGCCCGGCAATTCCGCCTTCAACCTGAAATCGGAGGCGGTCTAAACGTGGAACACTAACTCCGGGACCTGTCCAGGAAATCCGAGCAGTTCAGCAGCGTAACGTGACACTCGCTCTGCTGCCCAGCTTCTGAGAAGCATGTAACCGCTCTGTGTTTCTCCGGGCACCACGGGACAACAAAACACTCAGAACCGGACCTTGAGGGTACCCTGCACGCTCTGGCTGGTGGTGCCACTGCCAAACTGGCCGCCATAGGTCACGACGAGCGACGCTTTGGGCGTGATCTGAAAATCCAGCCCCGCCTCGATGAGGGCGGCGTTGCGCGCGATCGGCACCCCAGCGACGACGAAGGGACTGCCGCCCGCGAATGCCAGCGTCGATGTCGGCACCACGTTGCCGAATGCATGCCGCCATCCCAGCGTGCCGCTTGCTGTCACCACCGTCCGGTTGCCTAATGCGAAATCGATCGCTCCTCTCACGCCCACCGCCGTGAAGGTCGAATTCGTGCTGCCACCTTCGCCGGCCAGTGCGGCCGCGCCACCCTGCTCGTTGACGCTGCCGGTATGCAGGTTGACGTAGGCAACGCTGGCGAACGGTTCGAGCGCGACCTGCTGCACAGCCATCCGGTAGCCAATATCGCCGAATACCTGCACGGTGTGAGCGTTGTAGCTGTCTTTCAGGTTGTCCGCATAGCCGGCAAACGCTGGCAAGCGGGTGGTGTTGATCGAATGCCATGTGTAGGCCGCGCCCGCCCGGACACCCACGTTGCCCCATTGCGTGCCACCATAGAGACCCACATGATAGTTGTCGCTGCCAGCCGAAGAACTGCGGTCGTCGACATTGAAGCTCCCACCGCTATAGCCGGCCAGCACACCCACCCGCCATTGCTGCGCGATTGTCGTGTCCGCGCCCACCAGGAACCCGCCGAGGTTTTGCCGCAAGGTCGCCGCATTGCCGTCGCCGTTCACGTGCCCCCACGCGCCCAAAACATGCGCCCACGCCATGGGCTCGGTCTGGTGTGCTGCGCACTCGTCATTAGCAGTGGAGGCAGGGGCAGCCGGGGCCGTCAGGCGTGCGCTCGCGATCGGATTCGCGGCAGCCGGCATGCAGAAGCTTTGCCGTACGCGATCGACCGCGACGTCACGAATGTACCGGCTGTCTTCTACCAGTGCCGTCTTGATCGAGGCGTGGATCTCGCCGGAAAGCTGGTTGAAGGCCCCGCGCGCCTCGGCATCGGTCGCCAGCGCGGTGACCGCGTTCTTGACCGGGTTCCCGTCAGGCAGATTCTGCAGGGCCCCGGCGGTGGCGATCTCATTGGGCGTCTGGGCTGCATCGACAAAGTTGCGGACCCGGACGGCGCTCAGATACACGTTGTTGGGGTCGTAGATGTCGGTCAGGGCATAGAACGCGCCGCTGACATCTCCAGTGAGGGTATAGGTACCGCTCACGCCGCCAGTGGCGGTGAGCACGGTGTAGTTCGAGTTCGCCGAATACGCGCCGGGAACGATCTTGACGACGTCGAGGGTGGCGCCGGGGGCCAGCGTGGCCGCGCCGTTGACCCGGATCAGGTCGGAGGCGGTGCTGCCGGGGTCCACCTGCACCTGGTAGGTGGACCCCGTGGTCTGGGCGAACGGACCGTTGACGGCGAGCGTACCGATGGAATTGCCCGGAGCGACTGTGCCGCCTGAGAGGATGGAAGTCCGGCCGATCGTACCGTTGCCGCCCAGGACGGCGCCGTTCTGGACAGTCACCGCGGAGTTGGCGAGGGATCCATTCACGGCGAGGCGCCCGGCCGCCACGGTGGTGGCCCCGGAGAGCGTGCCGGTGCCAGTCAGGTTGAGGGAGCCGGCGCCTGACTTGGTGAAGGTGCCGGTGCCGTTGATCGGATTGGCAAAGCTCGCATCGGTGGGCTGATTGATCACGAGTGAGGCATTGTCAAGCATGGCGCCGCTGCCGAAGCTGGTCGCGGAACCGCTCAGGGTGCCGGCCGAGATCGTGGTGCCGCCCGCGTAGGTATTGACGCCCGACAGCGTCAGGGTCGCCGCGCCGGTCTTGGCCAGACTGCCCGCGCCACTGATCGTGCCGGCAAACGCCGTATTCGTTGCCTCGTTGTTGGCCGTCAGCGTGGCCGAACCGAGTGTGATGCTGCCGGTGCCCGACAGGTCGTTAGCGAGCTGCGGGAACCCGTTCAGGGCCAATGTCGCGCCACTGTTCACAGTCACCGCCGAGCTCGTGGCGAAGGTGTTGGCAATCCCGGTCGCCAGGGTGCCGCCATTGATGATCGTCTGACCGGTGTAAGTATTGGGTGCCGACAGCGTCAGCGTGCCCGCGCCATTCTTGGTCAGGTCCGTGCCGCTCCAGCCGGTGGCCGACGCGGCCTGGTTGGACAGCGCCACGTCGACATTGAACGTGTCCGACCCATTGGCCAGCGTAAACACGCCGTTGCCGAGTGTCGCGCCCGCCTGCCAGGTCAGGCCGAAGCCGACGTCGTAATTCAGGTTACTGGCTGTCCTGCGGCCCGCCAGCGTCAAATAATCCACCTTGCTCGCGGCACCGCCAAGACTGACCGAACTGAAGCCGCCGGTGATCCCCCCGGTCGTATGGACGACCGTGAATTCGGTGCCGGTCAGCGCACTCGCGGACGTCGGCGCGCTGGCCGAGAAGCCAGTAACGCTAAGGTCGCCGTCCAGCGCTGCGGTTCCCGCCGTGATGATCGGGTTATTGGAGCCCAGCGTCACATCCAGCGCCGAGCCAGCGGCCTGCGTGAACGCACCGGTCAGCGCCAGTTGCGAGGCGCCGCCTACGGCCGTGGTCGCGCCGCTCTGCGTCGCGTAGCCCGTCGCGTTGAACAGGCCGGTCTGGCCGAACTGCAACGTTCCCTGCTGGACGTCAACACTGCCCACATTCGAGCCGGTTCCGCTCAGGGTGACCGTGCTGGTTCCGGTCTTCTGCACGAGGCCCGTGCCGGTGAGCGTGTTGGCCAGACTGCCGTTGGCGGTAAAGCCCAGGTCAAGGGTGGCATTGTCGGTCACTGCACCCGTGCCCAGGGCCGAACCGTTGGTCGCCGTGAGGGTGCCGGCCGCGATCGTCGTTCCGCCACTATAGGTGTTGGCGCCGGACAGGGTCAGGGTGCCGGGACCGGTCTTGGTGACACTGCCGGTGCCGGACACCAGGCCGGCGAAGGTGGTGCTTCCGGTGTTATTGGCGGTCATCACCGCCGAACCCAGACTCACCGTACCGGCACCGGACAGCCCGTTGATGATCTGGTTGAAGCCGTTCAGCGCCAGGGTCGCTCCTGAGGCCACGGTGACCGCACTGCTGTCGGCCATTGTATTGGCGATGCCTGCCGTCAACGTTCCCGCATCGATCAGGGTGGGACCGGTATAGGTATTGACGGCTGACAGGAGCAGATTGCCCGCCCCTTCCTTCGTCAACGTGGTGCCATCCCAGCCCGTGGCCGACGCGGACTCATTGGCGAGAGCAAGGTCCACATTGAACGACGAGGTCGGCGCCGCCAGCGTAAAGATGCCGTTGCCGAGCGTCGCA
>NZ_JAQQEU010000088.1:0-27231 GCF_046026895.1 Paraburkholderia sediminicola | reverse complement strand
TAAGTACTACTCGTTAGCGTGTTTGCCTCCCAGGCGTTTTCGGTCCTCAGTGCAACGGCATGACTGGCGCGAAAACTCGCCTCTCTTTTTTGCTTGATTTGCACAGCCGCGGGCGATGCGCCGGGCAGATGAGACCACGGTGAACGCAAGCGGCTCATTGGTTTAAGTCGTCCCGCAGATACCGATCGGACAAAGACCATTGCACCCACCTCGACTTTGCGCGCATGGTTGCATTCTTGTTCGTTAAACAATTCCTCGCTTGACGAGGCTTGAACGACCGTCAAGGAGAAATTTGACCGTCTCTTATGGGGTCGAACTCAGCTGGCCAAAGTCACGGTCCCTCCAAAGGGCGTCGGCACGCACGCTATACTGCATATCCATAGTCCTGCCCATGGGCACCAACACTACGCTAGTCTGGCTCGAAGGCAGGCGTGCACCAGTTTTCGCCCCCTTAGCTCATTTGGTAGAGCACTTGACTTGTAATCATGAGGTGGTCTGTTCGAATCAGACAGGGGGCACCAGATTGACGCGACGGGTCACGCGATGTTTGCGTGGCCCGTTTCGCTATCCGGCGTTGCCTTAGCCTGAGTCCCGCTGTGCGTTACTGCCGCCAGAATCAATCAGAATGCCCGTTGGGCAATGCGGAATTCGCGCGCTGACGACACGGCGACAATCCGCTCCGCGTTCCATGTCGCCAAAGGTCGTCAAAGGTCGCGCGTTCGATAAACCCTCTGCTCCTGCAGCGCCCGCCGATATGCTTGTAACGCCGTGAAAAAGAGCCGGGCGCGAGGCCCGACTAAATGACGCGCGACTTTCCGAGAGCAACGTCGCGCACCTGAGAGAACTCAATTCTCGACGGATCCTGAGCAGCTTTCAGTGACGGCGCTCACTATCGTGAAGTGATTCGCACCCCCTATTTCGCTCGCGCGATGAACCCCTGCTCCTGCATCGCGCCCACGTAGTTTCACAGGCCCACCAGCATGTCGATCTCGCATTGATCGTCTCCCAGTAGCACGCGAAACCTCCGCTCCTGGAGCATCGGTCGCTATTACGCAGTCCCGGCTCGCGCGCTCATCCGGCGATAGTCGGGCCACTTTCGGTCACTGAAGTGCCAGCCATTGGAAGGTCGAAATCTCGCGCGCGATCGCCTGCCGAATAGGGGAAAACCATCGCTCGTATGCTTCCGAACCTAGACGGCTGCGGCGGCGTTTCGAGCCACAGGCCTGCTACGGGCGCTGTGCAGTCGCGCGAGCTAAAGTTTTTGGCTAACGCGCCGTTATTACCGTGAATGTGGTAGCGATTGCCTCTCGTCCGCTAAGAGGCAAAGCGAACCAGGCGTTCGTGCCACGCGCTTTCACATGACTGTTTGGGCAGGATGATGCTCGTTTGAGTAGCGCCATTTGGGCAGTCAATTCTATGTGTTACGACCCAAAGAATATGATAAGCAAACTGCCAGAGCGACGCTTTGGCGACGCACGTAGCCTATAAGCAGCGAAAAAATGGCAAAAATCCACTTTACAAAATATCCCGGAGACTTGACGGGACAACGCGCTTTCAGGCTGCTCCGGTCCGATTCGGGTAGCGTGGCCTTGGAATTCGTTATTTTGCTGCCCTTTCTCATCATGGTCGTCCTTGGGATCTTCGATGGCAGTTTGATGCTCTATGACAAGGCCGCAATTACCAACGCCGCTCGTGCAGGTGCAAGAGCCGGCACAGTACTTCAAGTTCGGCCCCTCAGTACAGCCCAGATCGCAGCCATCACGACCGCTAGTGCGCAAGGTAGCCTCGTAACAAACGGCAATGCAAGTCCCCCGACCGTCACCGTAACCCAGCCGAACGGAACAAACTCGGGAAGTCCGCTCCAGGTCACGGTTTCGTACACTTATGACGGTTTAGTGCTCGGTTCCACATTGAGTGTCATCACTGGTCCGATAGTGTTGAATGCGACCGCCGTCATGAATTACGAATAACACATGACCGACCATATGCGATGCCGCAATTATGCCGGCCCCACTCACCCGCGCCGGGTCAAATGTGTAAGGGCGCGTTGGTTCGCGTGCGACATTCCACGCTATCGACGTCAGCGCGGGTCGATGAGCATAACGATACTTTTCTCGCTAGTCGCAGCGTTCGCGGCCGCTGCGTTCGCGATCGATCTCGGACGTATATTTCTAGCCCGTTATGAATTGCAGAACGCAGCTGACGCCGCAGCTCTCGCGGGTGCCGGTTCGTTGCTTCCCGGTAGCCCGAACCCGAATTGGAGCCTTGCCCAAGCCAAGGCTGCGAGCGCGATCAGCCTAAATAGCTCAGACGGTATCCAGCTGACCACCGCGTCGGCGCAAAGCGGATTCTGGAACTTGGCGGGTTCCCCAGCGGGCATGCAAGCATCGACGATATCGCCTGGTACATATGACACTCCGGCGGTAAAAGTCACAGTTTCTCGCGCGGCAGGACTTAATGGTGGTCCTGTTAGTTTTTTCTTCGCCCCGCTTTTCAGCATAAGTAATGGTTCCGTCACAGCGACCGCTGTAGCCGTAGTTTCTGCGCCGGGATATATCGCACCGGGTGGCGCATTCCCGATGGCAATCGGTCAATGTATTTACGGCCAGTACTGGAACGCTCAGACTGGTGCGCCGACGATTGATCCGTCGACCGGCCAAGCTTATGAGGTTCAAATCGGTAATGGCGCGTCGTATAACGGTTGCGAAGCGGGTCAATGGACATCCTTTCTCACGGATGCAAATGATGTGCCGACTGTACGTGGGCTGATGCAAACTGGAAACCCAACCGCGCTGAGCATAGGCGATTCGATATGGATCCAACCTGGTGTCAAGGCGACCCTTTATCATTCTGTGCCAACAAAAATCGACGTGTTGGTTCCGGTTGTGGCTCAGGTTACGACGGGAAACGCGGCGATCGTTGGCTTCGCTGCTTTTCACATCGATCCTCCAGATCCGGCCGACAAAAATCCGAAGTACATACAAGGCCATTTCATAACAGGGTACGAAATTACCACTGGCGGCGCCGCGCAAGCCGGTCCGTACTATGGAGCTTACGTACCCCCGCGTTTGGCTCAGTGAGCTTGATCTGGATTACGTACTGACGAAGACCCGAGCTCGAATTCCACGGCTGCCCCGGACAGCGATGACATGGCAAGTCGGATATGCATTCCAAGCTGGTATGAGCACCGTGAGCTTGCCGCACCCCGATTTGTGACCTGTCGATGCCATGGGCAATTCGTCGCGCCGGTCAGCCTGTGGCCGCGCGCGGCGGCGCGGTCTTCCGGTCCGCGTGCATCGCCCTAATGAGCGGGCCGCACCACATCGCGATACAGCGATGCGCCCATCGTGACCATTTTGGCCAAGCTCGGATTATCTATCAGGTGGTGGCTATCGATTACCTTGCCGTGCCGGTACGCAAGCGGATAAATATCGCTGCTGGTGAATATTCCGGCATTCTCGATGGTCGTGTGGACCAGCACGAGGTTCTGGCCCGGAAGATCGGTAAATACCAGGTCCGCCCGGTCGAGGACCGTCATCTCGTATTTGACGTGGACGATCGCGCGAATCCGCGTGCCGGGGACTGAGTACTGGTTGACACGTCGATCGTGCTGGTCTTTGAGGAACACCAGGCCTTTATCGGCGCCGTGCTCGATTACGTACGGATCGTCGAGTGGTGCGCCGCATCCGGTCTCAGCCTGATAGACAATACGTAACGGGCCGGATTCGTACGACGCGATCCAGTCGACGCCCTTAATGTCGCTTGGCTGGCGTCTGGTTTCGGGGATCCGCCCGGCATGCATATCCGCGGTACCGGAACTTGCGGCTATTGTTTTACCGGTGGTAAAGGCGAGGAATACGGCGAGCAGTAGACGTCTTTTCATTGGAAGTTGGCTTACCGTTGCCGGATGAGACTGGGCCACGGTCATCCAGTGGCCAGAGCATGCAACGTAACGCGATCGCAAACGCGAATACGTCGGCCTTCCTTTGCAATTACGCCGCGACTCGTCAAGGACTTCAGCACGCGCGACACGGTCTCACGGCTGACTTTTGCCATTGCCGCGATAGTCGCCTGGTCGGGGAGTTCGATCAGCGGCGATTCATCCTTTTCCGCATTGTTGATCGCCGACTCGATGACAGCGGAGATTCGGGCATCCGCGCGCGGCAGTCCCTGCACCGCGTGACGTTCGACAAGATGCATAACCCGAAGGGCCATGGAGTTGATTAACACGCGCGCTACATTGGGCTCGTTGAATAACTCCCGGGCGTGGGATCGGCTGAAAAGGGCCACGGTGCTTTTTCTGATGGCCGCGATGTTCCCGTGGATGGAGGAATTGCAAACAATCGGCTCTTCTCCACCCCATTGTCCAGGGTTAATTACGCGTCCCGGGATTTCGCGACCGTCCTCGGAGAGGGTGGACGTTCGCAATTGTCCCGATATAACCAGCACGAATGGGGATCGTGGGTCACCCTGAAAGCAGATGTAGTCACCAGGCCCGAATTCGGTGAGGCGGACCATCTCGCTTACTTTCTTTATGAGGTCATCGCTCGCCCCCAAAAAAAGGGGCTGCTCTCTCAGCAGGATTTGCATCGTTTCCCGACCATTGTTAATTTTATCGCCTTAAACAGCGGCGTGAATTCTACAAAAATTTAACATTTATTGCATTTTGTCCCCATTTTAAAAAGATTTTATTTAGTTGTAACATTTGCCATGGTAAAAATGACCGCACGCAGACATGGACCGCATATTCAGCGAAAAACGCCGGCGGATTCATCAGACGGTTGCGGGCGTCGAGCCCGCTTATTGCCCAGCTTCCGATATAGAACGCCACTGCCAGCGATTCATATTCGAGACAACACCTCTAAATGGACCCATTAAACGCGGAAAAACCTGTCGCGCCCCTACTTCGCCGCATCGCCACTCTAATGAAACGGCGATCGCGAATCGCGCGGACGTAATTCTGAAGGCCGACCAGCATGTCGATCTCGCGCTGATCGTCGCCCGCTATTGCTGCAACACCGTCCGCCGCCGCTGAAGCGAAGCTCGGGACAGCGAACCTCACCCTCGGTTGTCACTCGTCACGCGCGGGTCGCTCTGCATCTCCGGGGACGACACGCGTGGACTTGAGCAACGGCGAATGACGTCGGGCCGCCGGCCGACACGATTTTATTCAAGACCGTTGGTTGCGTCGTAAGCTGACGTCGATTCCGCGCCTCATCTACAGTCCGCAACGGATCGGCAAACGGCCACTCAGCAAGCCACCAAGAAACTATGTGGAGGCGGGCTGCCCACTTTATCGCCGACATCCACCTCTCACTCGCAGGTTACGCGGTGGGATGTTGTCGTGTGATGTTCCAGCAATCCGCGTTGGCGGCATTCCAGGGAGCATAGTGGCCCTGGCCGACGGGCGTCACATTGTCGCCAGTTGGGGGGCGGCGCAATCGTGCCGCCCCAAGAAGGCGTATCGGCGCCATTGAAAAAGGCCAGTTCATGCCCCGGGCCTTTTTGTCGCGCTCGACCATACAGGCCTCGTAGGCATCGCCTTTTCCCCGACACATTATCGGGGGCGTCAGGATTAGGACGAAATCGTACGCCAGCGTTTCAGTCAAGCCGTCTCCCTGGCAAGGAGAACAATCGGATGGCTTCATCGAGAACGAGTGCTTGCCCGGCCAGGTTCTGAGCCCATGCGGCGCTTTGCTCCACAAGCGCTGCGTTCTGCTGGATTGAACTGTCCGGAGGGCGGCCGCAATCCCACTGGTACTGCGTGTGCGTGAAACTGCCAATGAACAGGTTTCACTCGGAAACAACGCCGTTATGGTCGCGAAGTTCTACGGATGTGAATCACCGGGACTTGCATCCTTTACTGCGACGCGCTGGGTTTGATCGCCACAGCTTGGTTTATGCAGCAGAAGTTTGTATCGTGCCGTGAATAACGCATACTTGCGCCGAGCAGTCCCTATGCAAATTGATTCAAGAACCCTCGCTGCAAAGCCGTAAACAGCACTCATACAAGAACCAGATCGATCGCCTCGGTGCGGGGCGCGCAGTCGATCGACAAGACATCCGCATAGGGGAATCACCTTGAATCGCAGTCAAACATGGTCGCGCAACGCCGCGCCGGGCGAAGTCATCTATCCGGAGGGCTTCGCGGGCGAGCGCCTGCTCTTCGTCATCGCTGACGGCAAAGTCGAAATCTCCACCCGTTGTGACGAAAAGCGCGTCGTGACAGCCACTCTCGGCCGTGGCGAGTTTTTCGGCGAAAGCGCCCTGCTCGGCGCCGAGCCGCGCCCGAGCACCGCCAAGGCGCTGACGTTCTGCCAACTGACCGTCGTGCCCGCGAGCATCATCGAAGACGAACTCGAACGCGTCTCACCGCTCCTGCGCCATGTCGTGCGCACCATGATCCGCCGCGCGAAGGCCAAGGACGATCTGCTCGCCACCTACACGCACGCCGACTTCATGCCCGGCGTGCTGTCCTATGCGCATGTGCTTGCGCTGCTGGCAGGCGCGGAACGCGCGGAGCCGAAGGGCGGCTGGCCGCGCCGCAGCGGCGGCACGGACGCGGGCGAAGTGGGCGTCGCGCTCGCGGACGTGGTGCAGAAGTGCCGCGCCGTGGCCGGCCACTCGCGTCCGCACGTCATGGCGATGCTGCGCCGCATGGAGAAGCTCAACCTCATCACCATGGAATCGGGCCAAGCGTCGTCGCACCTGGGCGGCGCAGATCGTGGCGATGGCGCGCTGGGACGCCAGGTCGTCACGTTCGACCCCGTGCGCATCGTGGACCGCGCCGCACAGGTGGCCGATCACGACCTCGATGTCTCGATCAACAGTGAACTCGAACTGATCGAACTGAGCGATCTCGAATCGCTGATCGGCGTGGAGCGCAAGCTGCTGCTCAACAAGCTCTCGCATGGCGAGATCGCCGACGAACTTTTCGCGTTCAGAAAGTCGAAGGTGCTGAACTTCGTCGAGCAGAAGGGCGTGTCGTATTTCACGAAGCGCGCGAACCGCGGCTCGGGCGAGGTGAACACGCTCGACGACCTGCTCTTCGTCGATCAGCGCACGCTGTTCGAAGCGGTGAACGCGCTCGATACCTACGACCTCGCGAAGCTGCTGGCGTCGATCGAGGATCCCGCGGTTTCCGAGCGCCTGCAATCGGTGCTGTCCGAGGCGCGCAAGAACGAGATCTCGTGGCTCATGCGGCGCGAGATCAAGTCCGATCCGATCGAGCTCGAAGAGATCGAGCAACGTCTCGTCGGCGCGGTGCGCGAACTCAGGACGCACGCGGCGTAATCAACCGATTTTCTCGCGCTACAACCGCAGGATGCATCGAAGGCGCGCCCGTCAAGTTCGGGCGCGCCGGGCCGCCTGCGCCGCGCATTCACACACGTCATACCGGAAACAAGTATGGATCTGTTGACTTTGCTGGGAGTCCTGCTTGGCGGCGCGGCCGTCATCGTGGGTTTCATGCTCGAGGGCGGCCAGTTCGCCTCGCTGCTTCAGCCCGAAGCGCTCCTGGTCGTGCTGGGCGGCACGCTCGGCGCGGTGATGATCCAGAACACCTGGACGCGCTTCTTCGATGCGATCCGTCGGCTGCGCGCGGTTTTCGTGCGCCCGCAGCAGGTCGATGAGGCGACCCTCGTCGCCGTGCTCGAATGGGGCGATCAGGCCAAGCTCAATGGCCTGCTCGCGTTCGAGTCGATGGACTGGCAGGGCATTCATCCGTTCGCCCGCCGCGGCCTCGAACTGCTCGCGAGCGGTGTCTCGACCGCTGTGCTAGAAGACGCGCTCAACCGGGAGCTCGAAGCCTATGGCCGCACGCATATGGCGGCCGCGCGCGTGTGGCAGCAAGCGGGCGGCTATGCACCGACCTTCGGCATTTTGGGGTCCGTGCTCGGCCTGATTCAGGTGACCGCGCATCTTGTGGAGCCGTCGCAGCTGGGCACGGGCATCGCCGTGGCGTTCGTTGCGACGCTGTATGGTCTCGCGCTGGCGAATCTCGTGTTCCTGCCGCTCTACGGCAAGATGCGCGCGCACATTGAAAGCGAATTGCGGCTGCGCAAGCTCTATCTGGACGGCCTGCTCGCGATCTCGCGCAAGGAGACGCCGCACACCATCGCGACGCGTCTCGCGGGCGAAATCCGCGGGCGCGGCGAGGCGAATGCATGGGCGCGCCAGAACGCTTCGGCGGGCTTACGTGACAGCGCGCCCGTCAATTGACCCGCGAGCGCATCTTCAAGCATGCAAATGTCATCAGATAAACATGCGGCGCGCGATCTGCCGCTGAGTGTCCTCGACCACGACGAGGACGAAGGCGGCGAGCAATCGGGCCGCTGGCTGCTCTCCTACGCGGACCTCGTCACCACGATGATGGTGCTGTTCCTCGCGCTCTACGCCATGCAGTTGGCGAAGAGCCGTGAACTGGAACTGCGCAATCAGTCCCGGGCCGTGCAGACCAGCACTGCGCCGGCAAGCGCGGTGCAGCCGCACGGCACCGAACGCGCGTTGCTGGCCTCGCTCGATCCGCTGCGCGTGCGTGGCGAAATCACCATCGTGCCCGTCGCGCACGGCATGGAAATCGGCATCAATGCGAAGATTCTCTTCAATGCCGGCGATGCCGCGTTGCTGCCCGATTCCTTCGGCGTGTTGAGCCGCATCGCGGGTGTGCTCGCGCAGGTACCCAACGGCAACATTCTCGTGGAAGGGCATACGGACAGCACACCGATCGCCAACGTGCGCTATGCATCGAACTGGGAGCTTTCCTCGGCACGCGCTGGCGCCGTGGTGCGCTATCTGGTCGAGCGCGGCGTCGAGGCGCATCGCCTCGCGGCCATCGGCCGCGCCGACAACTTCCCGCTCGTTGCCGGCACCGACCCCGTGAGCCGTGCGCTTAACCGCCGCGTGACCATCGCCGTGCAGTATTGATGCTGATTGTGAGCCTAAACGCTGGCCGCGATGCATTGGCTCGGTCTCCTTCAACTGCTTCGCGAGCCGCGAGGCCTGCAGATAGCCAGGATTCGCGGGTTGCTTCAGATAGCGCCCCGCGCCGCGCGCGCAAATCGTCGTCGGCCCGCAACACCGTTTCGCCCATGTCGCCAGGGTCGCCATGTCGCCCCGGGACAGTCGTGGCGACGGTGTAGGGTTACCGCCTCCGCGTCTCGCATCCCAGCATAAGCAGCCGTGCAATTTGGTTGATGTGGCCGAGCGGCTTTAGCGCAGAAAAAACGCAGATCGCAATTCCATAAGCATAACTAATGCTATATAATCCGGCTCCGTTCGATGAAGTCAATTCCCCGATAGCTCAGTTGGTAGAGCGCCGGACTGTTAATCCGTAGGCCCCTGGTTCGAGCCCAGGTCGGGGAGCCAAAGCGGGAGTAGCTCAGCTGGTAGAGCGCAACCTTGCCAAGGTTGAGGTCGCGAGTTCGAGCCTCGTCTCCCGCTCCAGTGCAACGGCATGAAAGTAGATGCCCATGTGGCTCAGTGGTAGAGCACTCCCTTGGTAAGGGAGAGGTCGGCAGTTCGATCCTGCCCATGGGCACCAACACTACGCTAGTCTGGCTTGCGAGACAGGCGTGCAGTAGTTTGCGCCCCCTTAGCTCATTTGGTAGAGCACTTGACTTGTAATCATGAGGTGGTCTGTTCGAATCAGACAGGGGGCACCAGATTGACGTAACGGGTCATGCGATGTTTGCGTGACCCGTTTCGCTATCGGGCCGTGTCCTCGCCGCGTTGCGGCGGAGCGTGAGTCCCCGCTGTGCATTCTTAACGCCAAAATCAACTTATCAAATGGCGGCATTTCTGCGTTCCACCTGACGAGCGCGAAAACGCTGTCCCGATCCCGCATGAAGTCGACGGTTCGTAGGGCGCCTTCCCGGTGCCGCGGTCTTGCCGCACAAATCCGGATCGTCTATTGCGCCCTGTCCTACCCCATCCTCCTGTTGACAACATCCACGTCCAGACCTGCCGCAAGGGTGACGGCGAACAACTTGCGCCGTGTTGGACAAGCAGGTAATCGATGAGTCGCTGCTGCTCCAGATCGGCTAGTTCAACCCGTTCGGAGCCCGCATGACAACGAGTCTGGAGTCCGCCAGCGGCAGGCAGGTCATGCCGGGCCTCCCGCAGGCCGCCTCGGCAATGCCGGCCTGTTGTGCGACGACGAAGAACTCGTCGGGCGGCACGTGGCCGCCGAGCAGCTTGTGCTTTTCCGCGGCGTCGTCGTGCGCCAGCAGTGCCGGGACGGGTCGAGCCGAATAAGTCGAGTTGACGGCCATGTTGTGCTGCGCGGCCAGGTAGGTGAACTCAACATAGCCATAGGGGATGTCCTTGACCGGCACGAACACCACGCGATGCGCGCCCGCTATCATCGCCTGGATGCGGGGATCGCCGACCTCCGCGGGAACCGCAGGATGATCATGATTCGCGCGTCGCAGATAAGCGTGCCACGGCGCGAGATCGATCAGCTGGATCGCGAGGGCCGACATGAGGAGCGACGCAGCCAGCGCCGGCCGCAGATGGCTGACGACGCTCGTAAAGCAGCCGAATACAAGCAAGTAGAACAGCACCCAGATGAAGCGTCCGCTAGCGCGTACCAGGCCGGCAAGCGTGGCCAGCGGACGCGGCAGATCGACGTGGATCAGCTCATGGCCGCCCACCGCGACGATGTTGCTGAACGCGGCAAGCGCCAGCAACAGCGCGGTAATCGACAGGACGCAGGTTGGCGCGGAGAACCGGAGGCTTTCGCCGCGCAACCAGTAGGCGGCACCGATGACCACAACCATCAGCAGGCCGGCGCCCAGGTACGCATTGCCTTCGTACTGGCCGCCTCCGAATTCTGGCATGTTGCGCAGGAAGACAGACATTGACGACACGCCGGTGGACGAGTGGAAATACCACGCGCTCGAACCAGGATCAATGAACGTCAGCACGTTCGCGGAGAACAGGCCGAAACCGGTTGCATCCGGCATTACGCCTTGCGCTCCGGAGAAATAGCCGGCGAGGTACATCGTGGCAAGTAGCAACAGAGCGACCGTCGAGGCATGCACCCACAGGCCGCGACGGTGCGTGGGCAGCGCGGCAAAACGATAGACACCGTCGGCCGCCCAGATCGCGAACACCATGACAAGGAGGTAAAAGTGGATCAGTGCGCTGACCAGGATCAGCACGGTCCACAGGCGATAGCGCCGGCACGTGGCCATCTGCTGGCCGGTCCATACGAGAACGAACGCGGCGAGGATCAGCCAGTGGGCCGTCAGGGAATCGTGTCCGTGACCGCCCGGCCCGCGGCTGGTCACGATCGTCGCGGTCGCGACGAAGGCCGCCATCGCCAGAGACGGGACCGCCTTTCTGCACAACCGGTAGGCGAGCAGCGCCGCGAAGGCGCCGTTGAGCATGAAGTCACCGATGAGCACAAAGCCCTGATACTGGAACGGGTCGGGCAGCACTGCCCGCAGCAGCTTGAACAGCAACGCCAGCAATGGCACGGAATCGCTGAACACCACGGAATTGGGAGAAATGTCGCCCAGCGTTGGATTGGCGCCGGGCGGCCAGCGCCAGCTATCGCGGCGGAACATGTCCCAGCCCAGGAAATGGCTGGAGATATCGCCGCCCTGAAGCAGCCAGCCGACGTTGGTAGGGATGGCGATGCGCCAGCCGTATAGCCAGACGGCGGCGACGAGGCCGATCGTCAGTCCGGCAAGCCACATGGCGGGCTCTGGCTGCGCAATGCTGGAACAGAGGGCTCTCACCGGGTGGGCGTGACGTTTTACCTGATTCACCATGGTCCTGTTAGAGGCGAAGCGGACGTGGCGGCTTCTCGGGCCGCCGTTGGCCGGTATGAGTTGATGTGGCGATGCGCCATAAGACACATCTCAGCCGGCTGCTCGGGCGCTCAGGGAAGAAGGCGTTCGCGTTGCGAAGCCAGGTCGGGGACGAGCCGAACGTGTTCCTGCCGCCCGCAACGGGTGCCGGGCCATGCTGCCGGGTCGACGGCATGGCCGGTCGGTAGATAATCCTGGACGAGGTAAAGAGGGCGTCGCTTCGATTCGTTGAACATTCGCCCGAGATATTCCCCCACGATGCCGAGCCCGATCATCTGCACTCCGGAGAGAAACAGCAACGTCACCATGAGCGACGGATAGCCGGCGACAGGGTTGCCGTACATCAGCGTCTTATAGATGATCCAGAGCGCACCGCAGAACGCTGCAAGTGCGACGCACACACCCGCCCAGGAAGCGAGCCGCAGCGGCGCGATGGAGAACGAAGTGATGCCTTCGATCGCGAAATGCCACAGTCTCACATAGTTGAATTTCGAGGTTCCCGCGTCGCGCGCATCGCGCTCGTATCGCAGTGCTGTCTGCGGAAAGCCGATCCACGCGAACAGCCCCTTCATATAGCGATGCTGCTCAGGCAACTGTCGCAGCGCCTCGACGGCGCGCCGGCTAAGGAGGCGGAAGTCGCCCGTGTCCCGCGGAATCGAAATCCGGCTCAACGAACCGATGACGCGATAGAAGGCGAACGCCGAAGCCTTTTTGAGAGCGGTTTCGCCGTTGCGCGAGATTCGCTGTCCGTACACGACGTCGAAGCCCTGGCGCCAGATCCGGACGAACTCTGGGATCAGCTCGGGCGGATCTTGCAGATCAGCGTCGATCACGATCGATGCATCGGCGTTGGCGTGATCGAGGCCGGCCGCAAGCGCGATTTCCTTACCGAAGTTCCGGCTGAGATTGACTATGGTGACCCGGCTGTCGGCGGCCTTGAGCGCATGGAGGACCGAAAGTGTGTCGTCCGTGCTGCCGTCGTTAATATAGATGACCTCCGCCTGCACATTCTCCAGCTTGCCGAGCGTGGCGCTGAGCCGGGCGTGGAAAGTATCGAGCACCTCGTCTTCGTTATACGCGGGCACCACAACCGCGAGCGAGGTCACCACAGATTCAGCCATCGTGTGTGAATAGTCCGTTTGGTTCGTTTAACCACGGCAAACGCCGTCGGGTGAAGTCACCCGGGCGGATTTTCTCGACCGGAGCTGCGAAGCTCGTGCCGCCGCCATGGCGGGGCCGATTTTAGCTGTCGGCGGCTGTGGAGATGTGATGTGCATCACACTGAAACGCGGTTCGTCCAACTTCGGCGCCGCGGTCGAGCTGCGACTGAAGCTGCTCACGGGGAAAGTTCTGGTCGCAAGACGAGCCCTGATCCTGAATGCAAAGCACCCGAATTTGCTGCCTCGAAAACGGGCAGCGCCGCGTAGCTCCTCCAAACCGCTCCCCCCCCCGCGACGAGGGCCTTTCGGAAAAGCCTGATCGATCTGGAAGGATCACGCCAAATCATCAGCGAACCATGATACTTAAGTCGGCAATTCTGTCGTAAGCATGTCTCGCGGCCAATGGCGTGCCCGGTGCGGCGGCCTAGCTGCGCTGAACAATGCGAAGTGATGATCCGGGGGTGCCCGCCGGCACCCGCGCACGAACCGTCGCTCGAGCGGCGCTATCGTCCTTGATTTGCTGCCCCAGAAGTGCCTCGCGTGCGCGCGTGATCGCGTGGCTCCAGACGTCAATTCCGTGCGGGTCGGTGTGCGGGCATTGCGCTTGCAAGGCTTCCAATACCTGCTGCACGCGGTCGAAGTCCATCGCCGTGACTCCCGTTGCGTTATCCCCGGAAAGGGCATAAACCTACGGATAGTCTACGAGCCAGCAATTCTTCGTCCGTGCGGTGCGACACGGAGGCAAACGCTGAAAGGCACTGCGGTGGAGGTAACCTTCACCGGCCAGTTTCTCCCCCACTACTTGCACAGCATCGCAACATCTTCGAGCTTCGGCCCGTGCGCCGGCGCCGATATGGCTTCGTTCGCGCAAGGTCAAAATACCAGGTACTGGAGCGTAGAACTGATCCGCTGCGAACGGCGCAATACATTACAAAAAAATCCAATAGTTTCTAACGCTGCCAAATGCAATAAATGTTAAAGTTTGTAAAATCCGCGCCGTTATATAAGGCCATGAAACGATAAAAATCGCATGTGAATGGAAACACTTCTGAGAAAGCAACCCCTTTTTTCTGCGGCTGATGACGACACAATAAAGAAAGCCGGCGAGATGGCCCGGATCGCCGAATTCGGGCCCGGCGACTACATCTGCTATCAGGGTGACACACGATCCCCACTGGTGCTCGCTATATCGGGACAATTGCGAACTTCCACCCTCTCCGAGGATGGCCGCGAAATCCCGGTGCGTGTGATTAATCCTGGACAATCGGGGGGAGAAGAGCCGATCCTTGTCAACTCTTCCCTTCACGGGAACATCGTGGCCGTCAGGAAAAGTACTGTGGCCCTTTTCAGCCGAGCCCACGCCCGAGAGTTATTCAACGAGCCCAATGTAGCGCGCGTGTTAATCAACTCCATGGCCCTTCGGGTTATGCATCTTGTCGAACGTCACGCGGCGCAGGGACTGCCGCGCGCGGATGCCCGAATCTCCGCTGTCATCGAGTCGGCGATCAACAATGCGGAAAAGGATGAATCGCCGCTGATCGAACTCCCCGACCAGGCGACTATCGCGGCAATGGCAAAAGTCAGCCGCGAGACCGTGTCGCGCGTGCTGAAGTCCTTGACGAATCGCGGCGTAATTGCAAAGGAAGGCCGACAGATTCGCGTTCGCGATCGCGTTACGTTGCATACTCTGGCCACCGGATGACACTGGCCGAATTTCGTCAAGCTGCATATGAATGGCTAAGCTGCCGGGGCCGACCCGATCCGCTTATCTCGCCGCTGGCGTGAGTTCCGACGGCGGCGGATGCACATAGATCTTCCTTGAGTTGCAACCCGACCAGCACCTCGCGTGCGGGTGAGACCGCGGTAGTCCAGAGGTCGGTCTTGTGCGGATCCATGTGCAAAGCTTCCACTTCCTGCTGCGCGCGGGCTATGGCGGTTCCTCCGTTGGGGCGTCCAAAGTTGAATGGCGCATGTGGCCCGATGACCGGCCGCTTGGCGGAGCCTCGCAATTGTCTCTTAGCGCCGATTTTCGCGGCAAACGATGTGAGCACCACGGGCTTCGATCTGATCGGTACGGCCTTCACGGCAAATCACCAAGGCTTCGACGCCATAGTCGATTCGGTCAGCGTCGTTCCTTCGCCCGACGGCGGCACGCGATTGATCTCGATTGCAAATCCGAACACGGTTATCACGCTGTGCCTCTCCGCAATCGTCTCCGCGACAGTCGCGGCGCGGGCCGTAGCCGCCGACTATCTGCCGCCGCTGATCGCGTCTTTCTCAAAGTGTTTGCAAGGCTCGTCGGCAGCCTGCGTAACCGCGATCGATTCGACTTACCTCGACGCTCGCATGTCCGACGTTTTCAGCGGCCCGGACATCGCACCGATCGTCACTCGCAGCTTGATTCAAGCTGCGACCGGCATCGGCGTGACACCGTCGACGGCTATCGACTGCTGGTCGCAGAGCGCACCGGCTTCGTTAGGCGCCGGCCAATACTCGGTCGCGCTCACCGCGGGTATGCCTCAACAACGGGGCCCTGAAAAGAGCCCCCCCTTTTTCGTTTCGCACGCCGGAGACGTTTCAGCAAATCCCCTACCCGCTTTTCGCCGCCTTCACGACCCACTCCGACAATTTATCGAAATGCCGCAACGCCGCCCGCGTCAACTCAATCTGCTTGCGCCTTGCGTCCTCGGTATCGGCGAGCACAATCCAGCCTTTTTCGCGCATCGACTTCACGCGCGCATGCACCACGGCCGGCGAGCCCAGCTCCACTTTTCGCCATCATGTCCCTCACCGACAGCCGTTCGCGCGACTGCCCAGCCCGCGCGACGAGCGCGAGAATGCGCTCTTCCAGTGGGTCGAGCGACGGCAGCGAGGGCAAGCCACGCAAGGCCTCGGTCAAGTGCAGAAAGCGAAGGTAAATGTCGGCGGGACGGGTCATGGGCACTCTTGCCAGCATGCTTTACGCGCGGAGCGAAACGCCTTCGCCAACATGGCGCGATTCACGAACCTGGGTCCAACAATTCGACCCCGACTAACTTGATGTCAAGCTTACGTTTGCAATTCCTTTCGGTCGCCGGCACGGCTGCGGTGTTGTCGTTCGGAAAGAAATAGAAGAAGTCGACCAGCCAGCTCGCGAGCAGCAAGCACTTGATCAGCACCATAGTCACGGCGATCAAGGCACCATGAAAAAGCCCCGCAAGACTTCAATCTAGCGGGGCTTTCTTTCAGGCGAAAGCGCTTTGCAGCTTAGCGCGACATCATGTTCATACTGACGTTATGCATGACCCACAGAGTCCCGCCGATCACGATCACCGCAGTCAGCACCGTGAAAGCAAACGCCGTCACATTCCAGCGCTGCGCCGACGACGTATTCATGTGCAGGAAGAACACCAGGTGCACGATGATCTGCACCAACGCGAGGCCCGCAATTGCGAACAACGCGTTCTGGCCCGTCAACATTCCGTTCATCACGAGGCCGAACGCCGCGACAGTCAGAATGACGGACAGCACAAAACCCGTCATATAGCTGCCGAGGCTGCCGTGACCTTCACCCGAGTGTGCGTTATGGCTATGGTCCATTTAGATCACGCTCGCAAGATAGACAAAGGTGAAGACGCCGATCCACACGACGTCCAGAAAGTGCCAGAAAAGGCTCAGGCACGTCAGGCGAATCAGATCGCGTTCAGTCAGGTCGCGATGACGCAGCACCTGAACGGCAAGCACCACCATCCAGATCAGGCCGCACGTGACGTGCAGACCGTGCGTGCCGACCAGCGTGAAGAACGACGACAGGAACGCACTGCGGCTCGGACCTGCGCCTTCGGCGATCAGGTGCGAGAACTCGCGCATTTCCAGCACTAGAAACGCGAGACCAAGCAGGAACGTGACGCCGAGCCAGAACAGCAGCACGCCCTTCCGGTTCTTGTGCGCGCCCAGCATCGCGAAGCCGTACGTGATGCTGCTCAGCAACAGCATCGTGGTTTCAAGCGCCACGCCGGGAATCTCGAAGAGATCCTTACCGGTCGGACCACCCGCGAACTGGTGCTGCATCACCGCGAACACCGCGAACAGCGACGCGAAGATGATGCAGTCGGTCATCAGGTACAGCCAGAAGCCGAATACCGAATGCGACGGCGGGTGATCGGCATGATGCGCATCGTGGTGATGCGAGTCAGCCGTAAGCGTGTTGTTTGACATCAATCCACCTCCAACGCGACCTGCGTACCAGCGCCGGCGCGTTTTTCTTCAATCGCCGCGACCGTGGCGGCCGGGATGTAAAAGCCTTCGTTCTTCTGGAAGCTGTAAATGATTACAGTACCGATCGCGCCGACCAGACCGATAATCGCGAGCCACCAGATATGCCACACAGCGGCAAAACCCAGCACCAGCGAGAACATCGCCACAAACAGACCCGCGGACGTGTTCGACGGCATGTGAATGTCGCGATACACCGGTTTCGGCTGATTCTTGCGCGACTTCATTTCAGCGAATGCGTCAAGTTCGCGCACGTCCGGAATGATCGCGAAGTTGTACGACGCCGGCGGAGAGCTCGTTGCCCATTCCAGCGTGTGAGCGTCCCACGGATCGCCCGTGACGTCGCGGTTTTGCGGCAGGTTGCGGTCGCGAACGCTGACGACCAGTTGCAGCACCTGGCAAGCGATACCGATGGCGATCAGGACAGCACCGACCCACGCGAACATCAGCCACGGATGCCAATCCGGATTGTCATAGTGATTCAGACGACGCGTCATGCCCATGAAGCCCAGCACGTACAGCGGCGTGAACGCAACCCAGAAACCGATCTGCCAGAACCAGAACGATGCCTTGCCCCACGTCTCATTCAGCTTGAAGCCGAACGCTTTCGGGAACCAGTAGTTCATACCAGCCAGGTAGCCGAACACCACGCCACCAATAATCACGTTGTGAAAGTGAGCGATCAGGAACAGGCTGTTGTGCAGCACGAAGTCCGCGCCCGGAATCGCCATCATCACGCCGGTCATACCGCCGATCGTGAAGGTGACCATGAAGCCGAGGGTCCACAGGATCGGCGTCGTGAACTGCAGACGACCCTTGTAGATCGTGAACAGCCAGTTGAACACTTTCACGCCGGTCGGAATTGCAATGATCATCGTCGCAATACCGAAGAACGCGTTGACGTCAGCGCCCGAACCCATCGTGAAGAAGTGGTGCAGCCACACGAGGAACGACAGCACCATGATCGCGCAGGTCGCCCACACCATCGTCTTGTAGCCGAACAGCGGCTTCTTCGCGAAGGTCGCCACGACTTCCGAGAAAATACCGAACGCCGGCAGGATCAGGATGTACACCTCGGGGTGACCCCATGCCCAGATCAGGTTCAGGTACATCATCGCGTTGCCGCCGGCATCGTTCGTGAAGAAGTGCATGCCGAGGTAACGGTCCAGACCGAGCAGCGCGAGCGTGACGGTCAGGATCGGGAACGAAGCCATGATCAGCACGTTCGTGCACAGCGCGGTCCACGTGAACACCGGCATCTTCATGAACGTCATGCCCGGCGCACGCATCTTGACGATGGTCACGAAGAAGTTCACGCCGGTCAGCAACGTTCCGATACCGGAGAGCTGCAGACTCCACAGGTAGTAATCGACCCCGACACCCGGACTGAACTGCAATTCGGACAGCGGTGGATAAGCCAGCCAGCCCGTTTGCGCGAATTCACCGACTACCAGCGAGATGTTGATCAGGATCACGCTGATCGCGGTCATCCAGAAGCTCAACGAGTTGAGGAACGGGAACGCAACGTCGCGGGCACCGATCTGCAACGGCACGATGATGTTCATCAGACCGACCATGAACACCATCGCCATGAAGAAAATCATGATGACGCCGTGCGCGGTAAAGATCTGGTCGTAATGGTGGGGCGGCAGGAAACCTGGCGCGTTATACGAGAGCGCTAGCTGGGTACGCATCATGATCGCGTCCGCGAAGCCGCGGAACAGCATGATGAGCGCAACCACGATGTACATCACGCCCAGCCTCTTGTGGTCGACCGACGTGAACCATTCGGTCCACAGGTAGCGCCACTTGCCGAAATAGGTGATCAGACCCAGAACCAGCGCACCGCCGAGGGCGATCCCGGCAGCCGTCACCATGATGATCGGCTCGTGGTACGGAATCGAGTCTAGTGAGAGTTTTCCGAACATGCTTATCCCTTCGGCCCGCAGTTGGCGTCCTTCATGTTGTCCATGACGTTGCCGTTGTTATATCGGGCGATGATGTTGTGAAAGAGCTTCGGATCGACCGACGAGAAGTAGCGCACCGGATCCTTCTCGCTCGGCGCCGAGACCGTGTGGTAACGGTCCATGCTGAGCGTGTCCGACGACGCGCGCACCTTCGCAACCCATGCGTTGAACTCTTCCGGCGACTTGGCGAGCGTACGGAACTTCATGTCCGAGAAGCCCTTGCCGCTGAAGTTGGCCGCGGTACCGGCGTAGTCGCCGGCTTCGTCCGCGATCAGATGCAGACGCGTTTGCATGCCTGCCATCGCGTAGATCTGGCCGCCGAGCTGCGGGATGAAGAACGAGTTCATCACCGTGTCGGAGGTGATCAGGAAGTTCACCGGCGTGCCGACCGGGATCGCAAGCTGATTCACCGACGCAATACCGAGGTCGGGATAAATGAACAGCCACTTCCAGTCGAGTGCGACGACTTCGACGTTGATCGGCTTGACCTGCGACTTGAGCGGACGGTACGGATCGAGCTCATGCGTGCTCTTCCACGTCAACACGGCCAGGAACAGAATGATCAGCGTCGGAATCGTCCAGATGGCGATTTCGATACCGGTCGAGTGAACCCACTTCGGACGGTATTCAGCGCTTTTGTTCGACGCGCGATAACGCCACGCGAACAGCAGGGTGAGGAAGATCACCGGAACGACGACAATCAGCATGGCCCAGGTGGACGTCGCGATCAGATCACGTTCGGCCAGACCCACACTCCCCTTCGGATTCAGGATATCCAGGTTGCTGCAACCCGAAAGCAGCAACACGAGGCCGGTGGATAGGAAACCGATCGACCCTCGCAGAGTCTTTCCTTTCATATCCACTGCCTCTTTTTTACGACTTCAACGAACGTCATTCGACCGCTCTCCATTAATAAGCGCTCGCATAATAGGGTCACGTCGAGTGGCAATAAACCATCGTTTCTGCAATGGTCTATTGCGTCGCACCTCGGTGCGACACGTTGCCGCACACCTGCGTGCAAGCGCGGGTTTCAAGACTCCACTGCAAAGTACTGAAAAGTTGACGCATAGTTGACGCACCACAAAAACCCCTTGAAAAAGCAACAAAACGCGACTTGACCTGAAGGCCGAGCCGCGCAGCAACCACGCAAGGGATTTCGAGTCGATGCGAAAAGAGGCGTGAGCGAAGCGGCATCCGCAAAACGCGTGTGCTGCATCCGCGCAACACCTCGCGCCCTCAGCCCGGCGTGCGGACCGCGGTGGCGACCGGCGCGGGCGCGGCTGCCTGCAGATGCTCGCCGCCGTCAGCCGGCGCGGAGTCGTCCGCGGGATGAGCCGAGCGCTCCGATTGCGCGAGCAGCGTGCCGACCGATGGATCGATCGCATCGGTGAACGGCTTCGGATCGAGACCGATCGCCAGCACCAGCAACGCCATCGCGCCGAGCAACACGAACTCGCGCTTGCCGAGGTCCTTCAGTTTCGCGACGCGCGCATTGGCGATCGCGCCGAAGATCACGCGCTTGTACATCCACAGCGTGTAGGCCGCGCTCAGGATCAACGTGGACGCGGCGATTGCGCCAATCCAGAAGTTGAAGCGGATCGCCCCCATCAGCACCATGAACTCGCCGACGAAACCCGACGTGCCCGGCAGACCGATGTTGGCCATCGAGAACAGCATCACGAACGCGGCGAAGCGCGGCATGGTGTTGGCGACGCCGCCGTACTCGGCGATCGATGCGGTCCTGGTGCGATCGTAGAGCATGCCCGTGCACAACAGCATCGCACCGGACACCACGCCATACGACAGCATCTGCACGATCGCGCCAGCCTGGCCGATGCGGTTGAAGACGAACAGGCCGAGCGTCACGAGCCCCATGTGCGCCACCGTCGAATACGCGAGCAGACGGCGCATGTCGGTTTGCACGAGCGCGAGCAGGCTCGAATAGATCACCGCGACCAGCGACAGCGTGATCATCATCGGCGCGAAGAAGTGGCTCGCCTGCGGTGCGATCGGCAACGCGAAGCGCAGCAGACCGTACCCGCCGAGCTTCAGCATGCCGATCATCACAGCGGCGCCGGTCGGGCCGTCGAGGTGGACGTCGGGCAGCCACGTATGCAGCGGCCACATCGGCACCTTCACGCCGAACGCGGCGAGAAAGCCGAGGAAGATCAGGATCTGCGGCATCGTGCCGAGGTGCGTTTCACGCCACAGCGCGAGGTCGAAGCTGTGCGTCTGGCTGTACAGATACAGCATCGACATCAGCATCATCAGCGAGCCAAGGAACGACACGAAGAAGAACTTCACTGCCGCATACGAGCGGTTCGAATGGCCCCACGTGCCGATCAGCAGATACAGCGGAATCAGCGTCGCTTCGAACGAGATGAAGAACAGCATGCCGTCGAGCGACGTGAAGACGCCCTGCATGAAGCCCGACAACATCAGGAACGCGCCGAAGTACTGCGCAGTGCGCTGGGTGATCGATTCCCACGACGCGACCACGATGATGATCGTGGTGAGCGCGGTCAACGCGACGAGCCACAGCGAAATCCCGTCCACTCCCAAATGCCACGCGATGTCGAACGTCGGCGACCAGCGGACGTTCTCGACGAACTGCATCGACGTGACGTCGTTGCGAAAATTCGCGACCAGCGGAATCACCGGCAGGAAACCTGCGACCGCGCCGGCCAGCGCGAGCCAACGGGTGCGACTGCGTGCCGCGTCGGATCCGGCTCGCAAGACGACCAGTCCGGCGACAATAGGGATCCAGATGAGAAGACTAAGAAGAGGCAATGGCATGTGCTCTGTCGAAAACTTTAAGTACAAAACGCCCCATCAAGGCCTTCAAAAAAGAAAGCTTCGAAATGGACTTGTAAACTGAATTTCGCTGAATTCGACGCGCGAGCGGGGTTTCCGCTACACGTTTACCCGCAGTCGAATGACCAAGGGTGGGAGATTACCAAGATAAGAGTACTTTTGCATCGCAACAACGCTGCAACGCCCATCACAATACATTGTTGCAACGCATACGCTTGCGAAACGCAGGAAAATGTGCGTTTGCACAAATCACGTGTAGCCGGGAGCGAACAACGAAATTTACAAACAGAAGCAGCAATTTGGCTGCGAGTTGGGCGCTCTTGCGCGCGCGCGGTTTTAGTCAAACGCCGCGGTGGAACATACCATGCTAACGATCGGAGTCTGCATGACTGCCGATTTCACCCTGCGGGCAAAATTTCCGCCGTTCACCAGCAGAAATTTTTTTAGTCCGGCACTCTAATCGGCGGCGGCTGACGCCGGAAAAAGACCCGCGCATGTTCACATGCCCCGAACGTCCCAACCGACGAACCACGGATGCGCGCCGCTTCCGCGTTCCTTACAGACGCCGCATATACTTCGACGACTTGCATGCAGACCTGCCCGTAAGCAGGCACACTTTCCTGTCCCGCCGGGGATTGCCTTCGCCGGCCAGATTTCCTGGATACCGCATGACGCTTCGTGACGAAGTTGCCGTTCCCGCACTCGAATGCCGCGGATTGAGCAAACAATACGGCGCGGGCCGTATCGTGCTGGCGCACCTCGACTTCACGCTCGGGCCGGGCGAATTCGTCGCGATCATGGGCGACTCGGGCGTCGGCAAATCGACGCTGCTCAATCTGATCGCCGGGCTCGACAGCGCGGAGAGCGGCGACGTGATCATCGACGGCCACTCCGTCACGCGGCTCGACGACGATGCGGCGACTCGCCTGCGCCGCCGCAAGCTAGGCTTCGTGTTTCAGGCCTTTCACGTGCTGCCTCATCTGACGCTCGCGCAGAACGTGGCGCTGCCGCTGCTGCTCAACGAACTGCCCACGGCCGGCGCGCTCGACATGCTCGCGGCGGTCGGCCTGAGCGGCCGCGGCGACGACTTTCCGCGGCAACTCTCCGGCGGCGAACTGCAGCGCGTCGCGATTGCGCGGGCGCTCGTGCATCGTCCCAAACTGATTCTCGCCGACGAACCCACGGGCAATCTCGATCCCGATACCGCACACGACGTGCTCGACCTGTTCCGCGCGCAAAGCAAGGCGACCGGCGCGGCCACGATCCTGGTGACGCACTCGGAAGCGGCGGCGGCCTTCGCGGACCGCATCCTGATTCTGAGCGACGGTGGCTTGCACGCGGAGTCCGCGAAATCTGCGTTGCCCAACCCGTCGTCTCTCACGCGCAGCGCCCCCGCCCGCTCTGCCGACGATGCGCGCTGACCTCGGTCCCCTGCTACGCACGCGGGGACACCGTGTTCTCGCGCGCTGGCTCCTGAGCGCCGAATGGCATAGCCATCGCGGGCGCGCGCTGGTTGCCATCGCGACGATCGCGCTCGGCGTCGCGCTCGGTTACGCGGTGCAGTTGATCAACAGCGCGGCCTTCAACGAATTCTCGGCTGCGGCCCGCAGTCTTTCGGGCGAAGCCGATCTGCAGGTGCGTGGCGCGCAGCCCTGGGTCGACGAGTCGATCTATCCGGGTCTATCGACTAAACCCGGTGTGGCGCTGGCGAGCCCCGTGCTCGCACTCGATGTCACGGTCCTGGGCCGCAAGGCCGCGTTGCCGGTTCTCGGCATCGATGTGTTCAAGGCGAGCCGTATTGCGCCCGATCTGGTCGGCGTGCCGTCGCCGGACCGGCCGTTCGATACGCTCGCGTCCGATACGGTGTTTCTCTCATCGGCCGCGCAGCAATGGCTGAACGTCAAAACCGGCGACGACATCGCGCTGCAAAGCGGCACGTCGATCGTGCGCTTACGCGTGGCGGGCGGCCTCGTGAGGACGCGTCCGGGTCAACGGCTCGCCGTCATGGACATCGCCTCGGCTCAGTGGCAATTCGGCAAGGTGGGCAAGCTGTCGCGCGTCGATCTGCAGCTCGACCGCGGCGTCGATCGCGAGCGCTTCAGGCGTGATCTGCAGGCGCGGCTCGGCAAGCAATGGGTAATCGCTGAAGCGCGCGACGCCGAAAGCCGTACCGATCGACTGTCGCGTGCCTATCGGATCAACATGAACGTGCTCGCACTGGTGGCCCTCTTCACCGGCGCGTTCCTTGTGTTTTCGACCCAGGCGCTGGGCGTCGTGCGACGTCGCGCGCAGTTCGCCATGCTGCGCGTGCTGGGACTGACGCGCGGTCAACTGCTGCGGCAGATCCTGCTGGAAGGCGCGTTGCTGGGGGTGCTCGGCTCGCTGGGCGGACTCGCGCTCGGCTATGCGATGGCGAGCGCCGCGCTGCGCTTTTTCGGCAGCGATCTCGGTGGCGGCTACTTTCCCGGCGTGCAGCCGCAGGTGGGCTTCGAACCGCTGGCTAGCGCGGGGTTCCTGATGCTCGGCATCGCGGTGTCGGTCGTGGGCAGCCTGGCGCCCGCGCTCGAAGCGGCACGCGCAAGGCCCGCCGCTGCGCTCAAGGCTGGCGCCGAGGAAGGCGCATTGACCCGTCTCGCCACGCCGTGGCCGGCTTTGCTTTGCCTGCTGGGTGCCACCGTTCTGACGCAAGCGCCACCATGGTTCGACGCGCCGATTGGCGGCTATGCCGCCGTCGCGCTGCTGCTGATCGGCGGGATTGCGCTGATGCCGCGCGTGACCGCGTTGATATTCGGCGCGGCGAGCCGGGCATTTGCCGCACGGCGTCGTGCGGGCGCCGCGAGCACGCTCGCGATGGCGCGTCTCGCGAATGCGCCAGGGCACGCAGCGATTGCCATGGGCGGCGTGTTGTCGAGCTTCGCGCTGATCGTCGCGATGGCGATCATGGTGGCCAGCTTCCGTGTGTCCGTCGAAGACTGGCTCGCTCATCTGCTCTCCGCCGATCTGTACGTACGTGCGGCGCCGAACGGCGATACCGGTGGCTTGCGGCCCGACGAGCAGAGGTTGCTGGCGGCCGTGCCCGGCATCAGGACCGCTGCATTTGCCCGCACGTCGCATCTCACGCTCGATCCTGCGCGGCCGGACGTCGCCGTGCTCGCGCGCGAAATCGACGCTGACGATCCGGGCGCAACTCTGCAGATGACCGGTGCGGTACTGCCGTCATCCGAACTTCGAGTGGGCGAAACGCCTGTTTGGGTGTCCGAAGCAATGGTCGATCTGTATGGATTCCGGCTCGGGCAGCGAGTGCAATTGCCACTGGGCGACAGCGGTCATGTGTTCGTCGTAACCGGCGTGTGGCGCGATTACGTGCGCCAAAGCGGCGCGATCCAGATGCGGCTCGCCGACTACCGGAGCCTCACCGCCGACACGAGCGCCACCGATGTCGCCGTGACCGTTCAGCGAGGCACGCCCGTCGAACGCGTGATCGCCGGACTGCGCGCGTTGCCCTTTGGCGCATCGCTGGACCTGTCGCAGCCGGGCGAGATTCGCGCGCGCACGCTGGTGATCTTCGATCGAAGCTTTGCGGTCACCTATCTGCTCGAGGCGGTTGCCATCGTGATCGGGCTGTTCGGCGTCGCTGCGACGTTTTCCGCGCAGACGCTCGCGCGGGCACGCGAGTTCGGCATGTTGCGGCACGTCGGCGTGACCCGCACGCAGGTTCTCGCAATCCTTGCGCTGGAAGGCGGCATGCTCACGGCGTGCGGCATTGCGATGGGCTTTGTGCTGGGATTTGCGATCAGCCTGATTCTCGTGTTCGTCGTCAATCCGCAGTCGTTTCATTGGAGCATGTCGCTGCACGTGCCATGGACCGTGCTGGGGACTGTCGCGTTGGTGATGCTGGCTTCGTCGTGCTCGACAGCGGTGATCGCGGGACGCAGCGCGGTGTCCGTGGATGCGGTGCGCGCGGTGAAGGAGGATTGGTGATGCGATGGGTGTGGCGTGAGTTGGCGAGGGGGCCGACGTATGAAGGGACGACGCGCGCTGATGTGACCGCTGTATCTTGCGTCGCTCTGCGCCGACTCCCGCCTTGTACTGCGCTCTCAGCGCGCGCGATAGCCGCACTCTGCGTCACGGTGATTTTGCCCGGCATCTCACGCGGCGATATTGTTTTCGTCCAAGGCCCCGACGCGGGTGCAACGAGTCGCCGGATATTGCGCCCTCGCCTTCGCGGTTTGTTTTACGCCGGCCTGTTGGTTGTGTCGGCCGCGTTCGCCGCACCCGCCGAATTTGCCGCAGTCACACCGGACCACCCGATCGCGCTGCCCCAGGACAGCGGCGCGCACCCGGACTTTCGCACCGAATGGTGGTACGCGACGGGTTGGCTCGCGACACCGGACAATCAGCCGCTTGGTTTTCAGATCACGTTTTTCCGCTCGGCGACGGGCCACGATGCCGCCGATCCGAGTGCTTTTGCGCCATCGCAATTGATCATTGCTCATGCTGCGTTGAGCGATCCTGCTTTCGGGCATCTTGCCCACGATCAGCGAATTGCCCGTCAAGGCTTCGGGCTCGCTTATGCGCAGCCAGGCAATACCGACGTCAAGCTCGACGCCTGGAAAATCATTCGCGCAGCGGATGGTCACTACGACGTCAATGTCGACGCCAACGGCTTCTCGCTGCATCTCGCGCTGACGCCGACGCAAGCGCCATTGATCGAGGGCGAGCGCGGCTATTCCCGCAAAGGTCCGCGGCCGGAACAGGCGAGCTATTACTACAGTGAACCGCAATTGCGCGTGACGGGCAGCGTGGTGCGTCCGAAAGCGGCGGGAAGTCCATCAAACGGCAATACTGCGGTAAGCGGCACGGCGTGGCTGGATCACGAGTGGTCGAGCACCTTGCTCGACGCCAATGCGGTCGGATGGGATTGGCTGGGGGTCAACCTCGACGACGGCTCAGCGCTGATGGCATTCAAGGTACGCGCCCGCGATGGACACGCGATGTGGGCGCATGCGGCGCTTCGCGACCCGGCTGGTCGTGTGACGACGTTCGGCCCCAAGCAGGTCGACTTTTCGCCGGTTCGCACCTGGCGTTCGCCGCGCACGAACGCGCCGTACCCCGTGTCGATGAGCGTTAAAGCCGGCACGCTGACATGGCGGCTCGATCCGCTGATGGACGATCAGGAACTCGATTCGCGGCAATCGACCGGTGCTGTGTATTGGGAAG
>NZ_JAQQEU010000087.1:0-27402 GCF_046026895.1 Paraburkholderia sediminicola | reverse complement strand
CTTCCGTGAGGCAACACGACCGGCCAACATGATTGTCGCCGTCCAGTCTATTGCCCGCGCGATAGAGGCACAACGGCCCAACTGGACAGTCGTCTACTTTGAAGGGGCATTCGTTAATAGGCTAAATGAGCTAACTCGGCCCGCAACCGCAGATGGCCTTACTCCTCTGGGAAGGGCGCAGATAGGCATGAACCTGTGAGCCAGGTGCAGTCCCCGCATTAAACGAATCCGCATCGGCTCGTCGTTAGGCCCGAGCGGATGGTCTGCAGTCAGTGAACGAACAAGAAGACAAAAAATGAAGACTCTTGCTCGGCTGCAATCGCCGGGTGCCCCATCGCGCGGACCGTCCAAAGAAAGGACCGTGACTGCGGTCCTACCAGTAAATGAGAGGATTGCCTGGCGATTTAAGCCCTGGTCACCGGCTTGCTTGCATTGTCGATGAGTTCCACAGCCTCCTTCGCCGCAGCCGTGGCCTAGTGATTCAGTGCTTTGCCTGCGTCCCACGTTGCCCCGAACCCCTTCGACCAGAAAGCGGTAATCACTTCGTTTTGCGCCGGCGCGTTCTTCGCCAGGTTATCGATAATTACCTGAGTCTCACGAACGTACCCGCTGGCCAGCTTTTCAGTTGACGCGAGCACTTGACTTTGCGTCTCTGTGGCAATTTCATTCACATGTTGCCAATAGGCCTGCACCTTCTTGGTGGTCGCTTGCGACTGCCGGGACTGCAGTTTGAAGAATGACTGCGGGTCCTTGGCGGAGAGAGCAAGGGCCTCCGACGCGACAGCCTCGTTCTCCAGAATTGAAGCTTTGGCCGCCTGCACATTCAACGCGACGAACTTTTCGTAAGCGTCAAAAGCAGTGTTAAAAACTCGGTAAAGCGCCTCAACGCCAACCTTCTGTGCAGTAGCTATCTGCTCGGGAACTTGCATGTTCATCGGTTTTAACTCCAGTGTTAAATAGAGGCGTGTCGACTGATTCGGCAGGTCTTGAACCGCGTCCCGCCCAACGGCAGGATTGCGTGGGCCTGGATGCGAGAAGCGAAACTTATTGTAGAGCGTGAGTGTTCACGCCGCACGCAGCGTGCGGCATGAACGAGCATGTTCTCAGAGCGGCTGGATACTTGCGGCCTGCTTGCCCTTTGGTCCCAGCTTGACCTCGAAGCTGACCTTTTGCCCGCAATTGCAAAGGCGACCAATGAGCAATACAAGGCACGCACCTTGCGGCACCTCATTCGTGAGCGGCAGACGCTTGCAGGAGATACCCTCTCCGGAGGTGAACCATGAAACACATAAGCAAGACGTTTCGCGCTTCGGCTCTCGTGATGACGCTGTCGGCAATAACATACGCACAAGCCGGCGGCAGCACTGGTGGGCTTGCGACACCCGGCGTCGGGGCCGGCTCGATGAAGACCCCGAATGAGAGGGGATACGGTTCGCCGGATGTCATGAGCAGTGGCGTCGGTGAGGCGCGCAGCAGCCCTCCGACGGGACGTTCTAACCGCGGGAAGGCCAATGGTCTGAATATGGGTACCCGTAGCGGCGCGAATAGCGACGTCAACAGACCACGGAACGGCCCAAAAGAAAACGGCCAGTAGCGATAACCGCCGGACTGCGCGCGGCGTCAACATCGCAACAGGCTCACTCGACAGGCGACTAGCGCATGCCTGCAGGCTTGAGGTGACCGCGGTGACCGGCGTCGACGGTTTCGTCAGGCGGCCGACTCGTGAAATGGGTCGCCGGTCCATTTCACGAGACAGACTTCGTCGTTGACGATGATGTCGCCAAGGCTGAGCCGGGGCGCGCTGGCGACCTTGAATCTGGCTGAAACGTCGCGACGGCAGCGGTCAGGTCGTCGTCTTTGGTTGGGGCCAGGGCCAACCCTTTCCCTCGCCGGGCGCATCAAGCTCCGGGGGCGGCGCGACCCGGACTGGACTCTCTTCTTCTGTCGCGTCATGCAACGGCTCAGCCCACGCGTCCCTCCACATCTCGGGAAGCCCGGTCCCGAACCACTTCACCTTTTCTCGCACAATGCGTGCCAGAAGCCGACTCTGTTCGCTCGCGTAAACGGCGCCGGCACCGACGCTGAATGCTCATCCGGGGAGCGGAAATCGGAAATCAGCAAGGAGCAAAGGTCTCAGGCAAGCCAGTAGCCTGGGTATCTCTGGAGGGCCTCGTCCGCATGATGAGGATGAATGTTGTCGTCGGTTCGCCGAGATTCGGCTGGACCAGCAGACGGCCCGTGTATCGTTGCAGCCTAAACATTTTTCCATTTGGAAGACTGGTCAGTCCGATGTCGGCGCGTGGGTCAATGTCGTGTTGGCGTCAGCAATGTTCGCTCAAGTTGTATGAGATTCAACCAGCGTAGGTATCGGGGAAGCCGTGTTCGACCCGCATAGCCAGTGTGCCAGAGCAACGCGCTGCCAGCCGGACGGTTTCGCGCGCAGCCTCAGCGTGTATCATGGTCCGCATAGCCTCTGGCCTGACGGAGAGACGCTTGTGGATGTATCGTTCCTCATCGACCCGATTCACAAAACCGTCACCAGCGTGCAGGACGGCTATTCCCGTGCTGGCGAACTCATCGGCACGGATTTGACCGATACCGCGACCCTGTGGGCTGATGCTGCCGACTCGGATACCTCGGTACAAGTCATCGTCGCGGACGACAGCCTTACAAACAACACTATCTCGCGCGGCTTTTTCAAGGTTACGCTCGCGCTGGAGAACGTAAGACTGGAACGGGTACTTGCGGGAAAAGCAGTACTCAATGCGTATGGCAGCCCACCTCCCGACATTAAGGAGCAAGTCAGAACGCTCAAGGCCGTGCGCGCGCTGGTCAGCTTTATCAGTGTTGAAGACGCGTTTCAGTGGTTCGAGGAAAACACTGGCGGCTCACCGTTTTCACCGGAGGGCTAAAGCGGGCTTGCGCTCAGGAATGTCTCACGTTTCTCCGGGCGGTATTCTCGAAGCATCAGCTACCCAGCACGCTATGTCGAACAGCAATTCATCAACGACAACTCCAATCGACGTCGCCATTATCGGTGGCGGTCAATCCGCGCTTGCCGTTGCCTATTTCCTGCGCCGCGCTGGTATCAGGTACGTCGTGCTAGACGACCAGCCGGCTCCGGGCGGTGCGTGGCAGATGCATGGGATTCGCTTCGCCTCTTTTCTCCTTCCCAGTGGAGTTCATTGCCGGGCTGGCTGATGCCCGCGACCTCAGAACAATATCCGTCGCGCGACCATGTCATTCGCTATCTCACTGAATACGAGAAGCGCTATGAGATTCCGGTTCAACGCCCGGTGGACGTGGTGTCCGTATTGCGGCGTGGTACGGGACTGCTCATATCGACGGACAAGGGTGAATGGCTGGCAAAAGCGGTTGTCAGTGCGACGGGCACATGGAGGCTCCCCTACATGCCGGACTATCCAGGACATCGCAGCTTCGAGGGCGAGCAGTTGCACTCAGCGCATTACCGCAATCCGGATACGTTCCACGGAAAGGATGTCCTGGTTGTAGGCGGAGGCAACTCGGGGGCACAGATATTCGCCGAACTGTCGCAGGTCTGTCACGCAACCTGGGTTACGTTGGAACAACCCACTTTCCTGTCGGACGATGTCGACGGACGTGTTCTCTTCGAGCGTGCGACCGAACGGTGGAAAGCTCGCTCCGAGGGACGACCAGACCCCGCGCCGAGTGGCGGTCTGGGGGATGTTGTGATGGTGCCACGCGTACGCGAGGCGCGCGAGCGAGGCGTGTTGCACTCTGTGCGACCGTTCTCGCATTTCACGGTCGATGGCGTGGTATGGAGAGATGGCTCTCACGCGCACGCCGATGCCGTTATCTGGTGCACCGGCTTTCTGCCTGCGCTCGACCATCTACGTCCGCTGCATGTTCTTAACGACGCGGGACGAGTTGACGTAGTCGACGGTCGTGCAACTCAGGAGCCAAGGCTCTGGCTGGTCGGGTACGGCGAATGGTGCGGCTTCGCTTCTGCGACGCTCATTGGCGTGATGCGTTCAGCGAGGTCGGCGGCAACCCAGATTGGCCAATATTTAACTTCATTTGAGGAATCGAAACCATGAGCGTCACGATTTACCACAACCCGGAATGCGGTACCTCGCGAAACACTTTGGCCTTGATTCGCAATGCCGGTCTCGAGCCGACAGTCGTTGAGTATCTGAAGACACCGCCAACCCGCGAAAAGCTTGTGGAGCTCATTAGTGCGGCTGGGCTCGGTGTGCGCGAAGCATTGCGCCAGAAAGGCACCCCCTACGCGGAACTCGGCCTGGACAACCCGTCGCTTGGAGACAATGAACTTCTCGATGCCATGCTGAAGCATCCGATTCTCATTAACCGTCCGTTCGTGGAGACGCCGCAGGGTGTGCGCTTATGCCGGCCATCTGAGGTGGTTCTGGACATCCTACCCAAAGCGCAGCAGGTTCCGTTCAACAAAGAAGATGGCGAGGTGGTTATTGACGAGCACGGACGCCGCGTGAAGTAGACATGCATCCGCACCGTTGAATCGCGCGCCCACCCGAGCACTCGAGGTAGACGTAGGCGTCCGGGAGACAGTGCCAAGACACGGCCTGCAGGGCACGCCAGCGCATCATACTTTGCAATAGTGCCCAGGCGAGCAACCGGCGTCGCAGGTACGCGTCCCGGCACTTCGCGACAGACCCGACGATGTCCTCTGGCTTGCCCATCGTTTCGTACGCGACATTGCGGGGCGGCTTGACGAACCAACGAAACTGTTTCATCCGTCGGCCGAAGCGCGATTGGCGACATATGGATGGCCCGGGAACGTGCGGGAGTTACAGAATCGTCTTGAACGTGCATGCATCGTGTGTTCCCGCAACATGCTCTTTTCGTCAGATATTTTTGAGGAAGACGGGTCTCAGGCTGTAGCAGCGCTGGATATGGATACTCCGCTCGACGGCTACATGGCCGCGTGCGAAAACGCGTTCATCCGTGCGGCGCTGCTGCAGCACCAAGGCCACATTTCCGAAACCGCCCACGCCCTTGGCATTTCCAGGAAGAGCCTGTGGGAGAAGATGCGCAAACATGCTATTGCAGCCGAACCGCTTCATTGAACCAGCCTCGCAGGAGCATCAACCTGCAACCGGAGTACGCACATGGAATCTCACGACAAGGACGAACCGCTTGAGACCCGACTGGTTCAGGTCCGTGGCCAGGTGCAAGGCGTGGGCTATCGGGAGGCCTGCGTACGTCGCGCGAGGGAACTGGGCGTCACCGGCTGGGTCCGTAACCGTATGGACGGTTCGGTAGAGGCGATGCTGCAGGGCTCGCCAGAGCAATTGGCAGAAATGTGCGCCTGGCTCAGCGAGGGCATGTCGGCAGCGCTCGTCGACGAGCTAGAGGTAACGGAGGTGCAGCCGCCGTTTGCCCGCTTCGACGACTTCGAGCGCTTGCCCACGCTGTAGGAGCCAGTAAATCGCTACGGTGGACGCACCGGTACTTCCCGGCACCTAGTTCAGAAAAATGATTGCCGAATCGGCGAGTGCAGGTCTCGTCCTGATTCATTGATGAGAGCAACACGACCCTGCTCGCTGCATCGGTGGGCATCTGATGGTGCCATATGAGCAGTACACGCAGCAGTCGCCCACTTTCGGCCTAGTGACAGTCTTGCAATATTCGCATTCGTAAATCCACACACAGGCATCGAGGGGCATCGTCTCCTCTTTCCGGCACCCGCATGCGGGGCACGTGATGGTCGACTCGAGCAGGACCTCGTTCATCATTGCACCTGCCTGACGTAGGACGGACAGGCAGCATCGGATGGCGATTGTTCTGAAAAAGAGGCCATAGGCATTGCGTCCAGCGATAGATGTTCTGCACGATTCCTGCGCGTTTGCCTGATTCAGAAACGCGTGGTCAAGTTTGTGAGCCACTCAGGCGATATTTGTACGATAAACGCTTCCGCGCTTTTATCGATGCCTGTAAGAATCAAAACACCGATAACGACTAGGACGCTTCCCAACAAGTACTTTCCCGAGCTACCGGCCGAAATCAGTTTGCCGCGAGCCTTCAAAATCATTGTCCGCGACAGAGAGCCCAGCGCAATCATCGGCGTAGCGGCGCCTATGCCGAAGGCGGCCATGAGCAGTGACACTCGTGCTAAGTCCGTGCCCTGTGAAGCGAGCGTCGCTGCCGCTCCCAGCGTCGGTCCTACGCATGGGCTCCAGATTGCCCCGAGCATCAGCCCTACCACGAACTGCCCTCGCAAACCGGTCGGCGTGAGCCTGGACAGCAGGGCCTGACCTGCGTTGCTGATGCCCGAGCTTGCTGTGGCCAGTTGCGCTTGCATCCTAGTCGACATCAGCACGATTCCAAAGCCCACCAATAAGACTGCCGCTGCAAGTCGAAAGGCGGAAGCATCAATTCCTAGCGAGAAACCGATGGTCGCAATGAAAATACCCACCACAGTGAACGAAATGGTCAAACCTGCTGTCAGCGCTAGAGCGCCCAGCCGATGAGCGGCCGTTGCCGTTCCCAGTATGATTGGCACGATAGGCAAGACGCACGGCGAGAGGATGGAAAGAACACCTGCCGCGTACCCCAGGCTGTACGTGCCGATTCCAAAGTCCATGCGGGTTTCTCAAAGCGCCTTGCGGAACAGCGCAGCTATACGTCCCTGGTTCGTCTCGCCGGTTGAGCGGCCAACCTCCGCCGTGCCTTTGAACGCGACGAACGTGCTCTGGTACGTCACATGCAGCTCTTTGAGCAGTGCCTTTTCCTGGTCGAAGTCTGCCTCCATCAACGTCAATTCCTTGAACTCCGGGGCGGCGAGAAGTGAGGGCGTAATAGCCGCCTGCTTCTGGCAGGTCTCACACCACTTGGCATAGACATGCACCACAACCGGCTTGCCGGCAGTGCGCAAATCGTTAAAGGTCTTTTTCTCGAACGGTATTCCGCCAGCGATGGCAGCAGCGCTGAGTACCGCGAAAAGCACTCCGACGATATAACGGGAAAAGGGTTTCATGGACAATGCCTACAGGAATAGTAGCTCGATGAGACCCGGCGATGCGTCGCCGTCAGGCGGCGGTTATGCCGGTTCGCCGGGAATAAGGTGTGCAAAGAGCGCGCGGGCGTCTTCGCCGGCGCTTTCAGGTGCTATGATTGTTAGCTTCACATGTTCATCGGTTCGGGTGACCTGAAAGCGCAGAAAGCCTCAGCACTGCTGTTCCTGACGCACAAGCCGTTCGACGTCTTCCGCTGCTTCTGCCCTGTAGGTCAGGCGAGCGCATAGGCCTTCAACGTGGTGGGCCAGGAGGGCATTGGCCGTGAGGCCCTTCAGCCAGTTTGCGCGGTCCTTGAAGTCTTTCGCAGACAGAGAGCAGGCCAGAGGGGCCGATTTATCGCTGTTCATTCGGATTCCCCGGCAGAATCAGGTTTGGCTGCCGGCTGCCGCACCCGCAGCCGGACGCACCGTGCACCGTGGGCCGGTTTATGCTGCGCCGACGACGGACAAGCAAAACGATGCCGAGCCCCAGGATGGATACACCGGCTACCGGCAAATACCAGCCCGTCAGCGCCGCACCAAGGCTCGAGAGTCCCACCCAGGCGAGCAACGGACTGACCATAGGAACACCGACGCAGCACGCGACGCAAGCCGCCGCGACGGCGCCAGCGGTACCAATCGTTCCGGCTACCGCGCCGATTCTCGATTTCGCGACTTTCATACAAAAACCTTTCTCGGACGTTCGGCGAATGTGCTTGCATTCAAGATACAACCTCAAGTAACTTGAGGTGCAAGGACTTTTTGATGGGTGCCGTCATGTCGCAATCGAGCCTCACTATCGGCGCACTGGCTTCGGAGACGAACACCAATGTGCCCACGATTCGTTACTACGAAGAAATAGGTTTGCTGCCACATGCTCAACGCGCTGCCAATGGGCACCGGTACTACCAGGATTCGGATTTGAAGCGTTTGACCTTCATCAAGCGCTGCCGTGACTTCGGTTTTCCCATCGAGCAGGTGCGGGAACTGGTAAAACTTTTTGAGGATGGAGACCGCTCCTGCGTTGAAGTGCGCGACATGGCAAAAGCGCATCTGGACGCGGTGCGCGCAAGGCTGGAGGAAATGCGGCACCTTAAACGAGTCTGGTGGCCTTTGTCGAGAGCTGCAACGAGGTGTGCTGCAAAGGGCAGACGAGGGAATGCGTGATTATTGAAGACCTGTCTTCCCAAACTAAACTCGACGCGACCGCGCCCTCGCAGGGATTTTGCCAGGCCGAGTCCACATATGTGAAGCGGCCGAATACCGCGAAGTCGCATCTTCCTGAAAAAGGACGAGCGTAATTATGGAATTCGGCAGTTTTGCACGAACCTTTGGACTATTTTTCGCGACTGCAATAGCCGAGATTGTCGGCTGCTATCTGCCATTACTTTGGCTCACAGGTAGAGGTAGTTTTTGGCTCCTTTTACCAGCGGCCCTCAGTCTGGCTGTTTTTGTTTGGCTGCTTACGCTGCACCCCGCCGCAAGCGGTCGGGTCTATGCTACGTACGGCGCGGTGTATATCGCTACGGCGCTCGCTTGGCTCTGGGGCGTCGATGGCGTCACGCCAACCTGGACCGACGTATTAGGCGTCGCCTTGGCGTTGTGCGGTGCCGGTGTTATCGCGATGGGGCAACGCGTCGCTGCATAACCTACCGTTAACCTTGACGGTCACATCCATAGCAGCGCCGATGGTTGTCGCGCAGGTCCGCTGGACGCTTTGCCTGTTCGTGAGCGAGCGCAAAGCCCTCCTTACATTCGCGCAACGCTGTCACAACACAATGACCATATTTCCCATACTCGTCAGGGCCTCGGAAATTCCTAGAAGAGCAGTTGGATAAAGAGGCATAAGCCGCAGAATTGCGGGGCCATCTACATTTCGTGTGCCTCTGACCGACCGCGCTTCCGACCATCTACGTTGTGCTTTCAGAAAACAGAATCGTCGATGCAAACCGAACCGCCGGTCAGTATTCTTCGGCAAATTCCGCGCAGCGTCTGGGTGCTCGGCTGTGTCAGCCTTTTCATGGATGTCTCGTCCGAAATCATCCACAGTCTGTTGCCGATGTTCTTGATGGCAAGTCTCGGTGCCAGTGCAACGACGATTGGCCTCATCGAAGGCATCGCTGAGGCGACCGCGCCCATCGTCAAGGTGTTCTCCGGGACCCTCAGCGACTACCTTGGCAATCGCAAGTGGCTCGCAGTCGCAGGGTATGGGCTGGGTGCGCTGAGCAAACCGCTTTTTGCCATTGCACCAACCATCGGTATCGTGGTGACCGCACGCATCATGGACCGGGTGGGCAAAGGCATCAGAGGCGCGCCACGCGACGCGCTCGTCGCCGATGTCACGCCGCCACATCTGCGAGGTGCTGCATTCGGACTGCGCCAGTCGCTGGACACCATCGGCGCGTTCCTCGGACCGCTGTTGGCCGTTGTCATCATGGTGGTGTGGGCAGATAACTTCCGGCTCGCGTTCTGGCTTGCCGTCATTCCTGGTCTGCTCGCCGTAGCCCTGTTGACCTTTGGCATCGAAGAGCCGACGCGGGAGCCAGGCACAAAGCGGGTCAATCCGATTCGCTGGGACAGCGTGAAGCAGCTCGGCACCCGCTATTGGTGGGTGGTCGTCGTGGGCGGGGTATTCGCACTAGCCCGGTTCAGCGAAGCCTTCCTGGTATTGCGCGCCATGGGAAGCGGCGTGCCGATAGCGCTGGTTCCGCTTGTTATGGTCGCAATGAACGTTGTCTATGCGCTGTCCGCCTATCCCTTCGGGAAACTCGCCGACACGATGAGCCACACCAAATTGCTGGTTGCGGGCCTTGTTGTATTGATTGCGTCGGATGTGGTGCTCGCGCATGGCACGCACTGCAGCGTCGTGCTCGTGGGTGTCGCGCTGTGGGGCCTGCACATGGGGATGACGCAGGGGTTGCTGGCCACAATGGTCGCTCACACCGCGCCTGCGCAACTGCGCGGCACCGCGTATGGTTTCTTTAACCTGCTCAGCGGTGTTGTTACGCTTGTGTCCAGCGTTATCGCGGGCGCCTTGTGGGACCGCCTCGGCGCAGCCGCCACGTTCTATGCGGGAGTAGGTTTCTGCGTCTTGACTATCGCGTTGCTCTTGTTCGGGCGGACGCCTGACACTGCTGAAAGTCGCTGAACCAGCGTACTTTCAGCAGTACGCGCTCAATCTGACGGCGTAGCTTTAGTTCAGGACTTTGGGTCGCCGACAAAGCCGCCTTCCGGGGACGACCGCTGTCGGTTAACCTCGGTCAAGACTCGCGTTATACCAGTGCCGTGACGAGTTGACCACCTTGACTACGACCAGCATGACCGGCACTTCGATAAGCACGCCGACTACTGTTGCCAGTGCCGCACCGGACTTCAGACCGAACAGGCTGATGGCCGTCGCAACAGCGAGCTCAAAGAAGTTGGACGCGCCAATCAGGCAGGACGGTGCAGCAACGTCGTGCGATACGCCCAGTTGCCGGTTCGCCAGGTAGGCGAGCGACGAGTTGATAACCACCTGAATCAGGATAGGCACCGCGAGCAGCAGGATGACGAGAGGCTGAGCAATGATTTGCTCACCCTGGAACGCGAAGAGCAGCACAAGTGTCAGCAGCAGCGCAGCGATGGAGAACGGGCCAATCTTCGAGAGCGCTTTCTGGAAGGCCTGCTCGCCCTGACGTAGGAGAGTCTTGCGAATAAGCTGCGCAATGATGACGGGGATGACGATGTAGAGCACCACCGAGGTCAGCAATGTATCCCAAGGCACCGCAATGTTCGAGATGCCGAGCAGCAGACCCACGACCGGGGCAAACGCGAACACCATAATCAGGTCGTTCAACGCGACCTGTGACAGCGTGAAGTAAGGGTCACCTTTCGTCAGCTGACTCCAGACGAAGACCATCGCTGTGCAAGGCGCTGCAGCCAGAAGAATCAGGCCGGCCACGTAGCTGTCGAGCTGGTCAGCGGGCAGCAGCGACGCGAATACCTGCCGCACGAAGACCCATGCCAGAAACGCCATCGTGAACGGCTTGACCGCCCAGTTGATGACCAGCGTGACGCCAATTCCTTTCAGCTGCGTGCGGACCTTGCCAAGCGAAGCGAAGTCAATGCGCAACAACATCGGAATAATCATGACCCAAATCAGAATCCCGACGGGGATGTTGACGTGGGCGAACTCCAGCGTGGATACGGTGTGGACAGCGCCGGGCAACAGCTTGCCGAGAACGATGCCGACCACGATGCATAGCGCGACCCACACGGACAGATAGCGCTCGAAAAAACCGATGCCGCTAGGCGCCCGCCGAGCGGCCTTCGCGACTGTTTGACTGCCTGCCATCGTTACTCTCCCTTCTCACGCAGCGACGTGCCGATGTTCTGCATTTCCTGCTGGACCGCAACACGGTCCAGCTTTTCGAATGGCAGATTCGCGAAGAGGTCGATGCGCTTCTTCATCTGCACGTAGGCCTGCAGGAATGCGTTGCGCTTGGCGTCGTCAGAGCCTTCGACCGTCGAGGGGTCGGGTACGCCCCAGTGTGCTTTCGCAGGGTGACCGGGCCAAATCGGGCACACCTCGCCGGCTGCGTTGTCGCAGACAGTAAAAATGAAATCGATTTGCGGTGCGCCGTCTTCAGCGAATTCGTCCCAGCTCTTGCTGCGTAGCCCGTCTGTCGAAATCCCCTGTGAACGCAGCAGGTCAAGTGCAAAAGGGTTCGGAGCAGTGCCGGGGTGACTGCCTGCGCTGTACCCCACGAAGCGGTCACTCGCGAGTTCATTCAATGCCGCTTCCGCAAGAATGGAGCGTGCGGAGTTGTGGGTACAGAGGAATAGGACATTGTATTCTCGGTGTTCGGTCACAGACTTCTCCTGGCGACGTTTGGTCTAGGCGGTTTCGAATTACTCCATATCTCCAATATAATGGAAACGTCGTGACGCAGCAAGCGCGGGCACGCTTTGTCGTTCGTCGCTGGCAGCGGTGAAGTCTGGGGTCGACTGTTCCACCCCGCGCCCGGCGGCGCCGCGTTAGAATCGGCACATAACCTTGAAGACAGAGCCTTATGAAGGAAAAAGACGCCATCAAAGCTTTGGCCGCGCTCGCACAGCCGACGCGCCTGGCTATTTTTCGCCTGCTCGTCACAGCCGGGCCGGAAGGTCTCAATGTCGGAGTCATCCAGGAGCATCTTGACCTGGCCAGCGCGACGCTATCCTTCCATCTCAAGGAGCTGACGCATGCTGGCCTGGTAACGTCTCGCCAGGAAGGGCGCTTCGTATACTACGGACCCGAAATCGAGCACATGAACGACCTGGTTGGCTTTCTGACCGAGAACTGCTGCCAAGGAGTGGACTCGGCTGCGTGCAAGCCCGCCAGGAAAGTGAAGTGCAAGCCCGTGACCGCATGAACAGGCGCTTAGTGGGGTAAGTCGCGCAGAACACATTTGTCATCCGCATCAGTATCCAACTACAACGGCCGCCTCCTATCCTCGGGCGGCCGTTTTCTTTTGCCGTCGCGACTCAGCAACAGCCGACTTTTTTCTCAATCACAGCTAGAATCGAGGTAACCGGGGCGCAGCAGGCCCCGCCCGCTCCAGGAGCGGCCGACTCCCGGCTGTCCGCTCCGAACATCGGGATGCCGCCGAGCGTGTGATAGGTTTCCCACGGCACGCCTGCCGGGTCCTGGGTCCAGTATTTGTTCGAGTTCGCGTAGCAGCACTGCGCGCCAGGTTGGTCCTGCACCGTGACACTGCCGGCAACCACCTGCTCGCGAAGAGCAGCCAGCTCCTCGTCGCTGTCGACCTAAAAGCCGAGGTGATTGACGCCAGTCTCACCGCCGCGCGCTGAGATGGCGAAGTTCATGCGCGGGTCCTCGAGCATCCACTTCGCGTAATCGTTCTTGAGCACTGACGGTTCCGCGCCAAACATGCTGCTATAGAAACGCACGCTTTCGTCGAGTTTCGGGACAACAACATGCACGTGAAATCGCTTCATTTACGCCTCCGTTTCGTTGGTCGCGCAGCCGCATTGCTCTGCTTGCTCCGCCGCGCAGCAGTTTTCCATCAGGAAATCCATGAGCGTCTGCATGTGGTCATAGCTGGCGCAGTAGATGATGAACCGGCCCTGACTCTTGCCTTCAATGAGCTCCGCGTGGGCAAGCTCCTTCAGGTGGAATGACAGCGTCGGCGCGGGAAGCCCCAGCTTTTCGGCAATGGCGCCCGGACTCATACCCGAGCGTCCCGCTGTAACCAGAAGGCGGAAGACCGCGAGACGGGTTTCGTGCGCAAGTGCCGCGAGCGCCTTGACTGCCAACTTCGAATCCAGGGTTGCCATCACAGTCCTTTATTGGTTACCCGCCTGCGCTTCCTTGCGGGAATGGTCGGCGATTGCCTGGGAGGCCAGGTCGGTCGCGCGGTCGAGCGGCCTTTCCTCCTTCACGCGCTCGCTGTAGCGGTCGACGAGATAGTCGGCGCGGCCGCGGAGCAACAGCGTGAACTTGACCAGTTCCTCCATAACGTCGACCAGGCGGTCGTAGTAAGACGACGGCTTCATCCGGCCGTCGTCTTCGAACTCTTCGAATGCCTTGGCAACCGACGACTGGTTGGAGATGGTGAACATGCGCATCCACCTGCCAAGCTGACGCAGTTGATTAACCGAGTTGAAGGACTGCGAGCCACCACTGACTTGCATGACGGCAAGCGTGCGCCCCTGCGTCGGACGGATGCCTCCGCTGACGAGCGGGAGATGGTCAATCTGCGTCTTTATCAGACCGGTGATGGTGCCGTGGCGCTCCGGGCTGCACCACACGTGCCCCTCTGACCACAGGGACAGCTCGAGCAGCTCCTTCACCTTGGGATGGTTCTTCACGTCGATGTCGTCCGCGTGTGGCAGACCGCGCGGGTCGAAAATGCGTGTTTCCGCGCCGAACGTCTGCAACAGGCGAGCGGCTTCCTCGACGAGCAACCGCGAATACGACCGCTCACGCAGCGAACCGTAGAGCAGCAGAATCCTTACCGGCGGCTGCCCCTCCATTCCAAGGCGCGCTGCGATGTCGGTGTGGAAAATATCTGTCCTGGCCGCCGGAAAGCTCTGGTCGCCATTGATTGCGTGAACTGTCATCTCATTACCCTGCTATTTGACATTTCCAATTATATGGAGGTGTTTCGCCGATTCAAGGCGCTTTGCAGCACCTGCGGAATACGACCGTCATCACTTCGTCACTTGCATCCTACAACATTTCCGGTACTCTGGAAATATGAAATCTTTGGAGGCTGCCATGGACTGCGAAAACCGGGTGTTGACTGGAGCGCGTTTGCCCGTGTCGGGAGGGTGGCATTGCCACTCGATGCAGGATTCATCATGCTGAAGGCAGACCGGCGAACCGCCAACGCGACGATACGTCCTGTCGGCGGTCGCGCTACGACGGGGTCATGGTGCGCGTCGCTTCCGACGGACGTAGCAAGGGCGTTTGAGTTGCAGACCGGATATGCGACCTCAGCGATTGCGCTGACAGCGGCGGCTGACGAGAAACTCGAGCTTGCGCGATTCCTGGCTGCGGACGGCTCGTCGGCCGCTGTCCTTGTCGCGGATGCGGAAATCCTGAGCCGTGTGTGGCCGCTGTGTGACTGGAAGACCCCATTGCTGCGGGTCCGCAATCGCCTCGCCGACGAAGGCTCTAAGTTTTTTGTCGCCTTGACCACGAATTGTGAGAAAGGCGGCGTCATTGGGGCGTCGGCACGCCTGAGAGAGCGGCTCGTCGCGCTACGCGTTCAGCAGTATTGCGAAAGGGAAGGAATCGGCTTTCTCGGCGCCGTACAGATAACCCTGCCGATGGCTGCCGCGCGCCGCATCGACCCAGTTCATGAGCGAGTCGCCGCTGTCATCGCGCACAGACTTGCTTCAGCAACATTCTTTTGCTGCGACGCCTTTCGTACTGGCAGCGGCACCGTCCACAAACTGAGCCAGATGAGGGGCTGAAAAAATTGAGCACAATGTCGAGCCGAAGTGAGAGCGCCAGCGGAGACACCGCACCGGCAGATAGCAAAGACAGTCTGGTTACATGGGCGTTGGCGCTAGCGCAGCTAGTCTCCTGGGGCTCCGTCTACTATTCGTTTTCCCTGCTGGTCGTGCCCATGGAGCAATCTATGGGCTGGAGCAGAACGGCGACAAATGCCGCCCTTTCGGTCGGGTTGCTGGTTTCCGGATTCGCCGCATATCCCATTGGACGCTGGATTGACCACGGGCTCGGACGCCGGGTGATGGTTGTCGGCTCAGTCATCGCCGCAGCCATGCTGCTGCTCTGGGCCGGCGCGCAGTCGCTGACGGTGCTCTTTGTAGCATGGATTGGCCTCGGCATCTCCATGGCGGCCACGTTTTACGACCCCGTCTTCGCCGTCGTCACGCACCGCTATCCGCGAAGCTTCCGAACCAAAATCACACTCATCACGCTGGTCGCCGGATTTGCCAGCACGGTCTTCATACCGTTGACCCAGTTGTTGGTTGGCTCGGTGGGGTGGAGGACGTCACTCGTTGTTCTCGCCGCCCTAAATCTGATTATCTGTCTGCCTATTCATGTGCTGACAATCCGTTCTTCGCGCGCTGACCCGGGCGCCCGGCCGACCAATGGCGCGGTAAAGCTGGCCAACGACGCAGCCGCACGTCGCGCACTTCGTTCTCCAATTTTCTGGGCGCTCGCGGTGTGCTTCACAGCCTACTACGCGACGTTCGCGGCGCTCACATTTCATCTCGTGCCCCTCATGGTCGAGCGCGGCGTGTCCAACGCCGTGCTGGTAACCACCATGGCACTCATCGGTCCGGCTCAGGTAGCCGCACGGGCCGTCTGGTTCACCTTCGGCCGAACGGTTCATGTTAGTACCGTGGGCATCATCATCGTAACGCTGTTCCCGCTCTCGACCGTTATCCTGATAGGTGCTGGCCGCTCGGCCGCGCTGCTGTGGCTATTCGCGCTTTGCTATGGGGCCGCGAATGGGATGATGACCATCCTGCGCGGCACCATCGTGCAGGACCTGATGTGGACCGAAGGCTACGGTGCAGTCAGCGGCATGCTTTCGTTCCCGTCGAATGTCGCCAAGGGGATAGCGCCGATTGCCGCCGCCAGCATCTGGAGCTTCACTCACGGTTACGTAGCTGTCGAATGGACCGTGTTTCTCGTCTCGATACTGTCAGCAATCGCGTTCTTTGTGGCTGTTCGGGTCAGCCGCCACACTCAACCTATGGGCGCCTGACATCGCCTCCGAAACCATCAAGGACAACGTCGACTATGAAGATACGTTCCGCACGAAGTGATGACCTTGATGCCATCAAAGCATTGCTCGCAGAGAACGGGTTGCCGGCGGTCGACATCACCGCCATTGCACTCAACGACTTCTTGGTCGCAGAGGACGCAAACGGAGGGTTCATCGGGTGCGTTGGTCTCGAGAAATTCGGGACAAGTGCGCTGCTGCGGTCACTGGTCGTAGCGAACAATGCTCGCGAGAAAGGACTGGGTCGCCAATTACTGGCTTACGCCGAGAACGTTGCGCGGGCCGATGACATTTCTGAATTGTGGTTGCTGACGACGACCGCCGCCGAGTTCTTTCAACGGGCCGGCTATGTCGTAGCAGACCGGACCACTGCGCCAGCTGAAATCCGGGCAAGTATGCAGTTTGCAATGTTGTGTCCAGCATCGGCGATTTGCCTGAGGCGCGTGCTGGAAAGTGTTCCTACAGAGAGCTTCACGCGCGCTTAAAACTGAAGGTTAGCCGTGGGTGTCCACCCACGCGCGCGCCCAATTGACGCCAATGCTTCGTGCTTCATCCTCTGTTCTACACGCCGCGAGCACACCCGAGCTCTCCACGAGCTTCGTACCCTTCGTGATGGTTCCGCTCGCCGCATAGCCGTCATGCTGAGGAATCGCGTGGCCCCAAATGCTGTATCCCTTGTAGGTGTCCGGTTCCATCTTCGGTCTGTGCTTGGAACGAATCCGCGCGTCAATTTGAGACTGCACTGTTACATCGCCTCCAGATTTGGCAACAACGGGAGACGCGTATTGAACCGTCATTGCAGAAGTAAAAAGCTGCTCGGGCCGCGCATCGCCTTCATCGTTGAGTTCATGCTCTACGACCGCGCGAGCGATTTCACGCGCCTCGGCGACAACTTCAATCCGCTCCAGCCAGCTTGCCGTCAACGCGTTCCGTTGCAGCCAGATACGGGTGGACTCCACAAGGTGGTCATTGCTGAGCCAGTCCCCTTGCAGCGAAAGGGATGCCACGTCGCTGACTGCCAGGTAGCAGCGAAGCACCGACTTGTGCGCGTCTGTAAGCAAAGGCAACCCGACAATGTCTTCAAACATGGCCCCCTCCAAGCTGGGCAGCATCCGCTATGGGCATGAGTGTCCGTGCGGTTTCTGAACTACATGTACTTCGCGCCCGCTGGCGTGGGCTCGGCCGGTTGAGAAGCTGAATTGCCGGCGTCACCCCCATGCGCTGAATCGGTGTAGGATACTGTACATCCATACAGGTTTTTCGGCAATATGACTGCGAGCACGACCGCCCTTGAAAGCATCCATCCGTCGCTGTGGCGGGCGTCCCAGCTCGCCCGCGGTCGCGGCCGAGTATTGGACACGGGTTACCCTTTGCTCTCGGCGGAGCTTCCGGATGGCGGCTGGCCGCTGGGCGGGCTGGTTGAGCTGCTTGTGCAGCAAGGCGGCGTCGGCGAACTCCGCCTGCTCCAGCCTGCATTGAAGTTAGTCGGTGCACGATGTGTCGCGCTGCTGCACCCGCCGCAGGTACCGCACTGCCTTGGCCTAGCCCACATCGGCGTGTCAATTCGGACGGTGATGCACATAAAGGCGCCGAAAACGGCGGACGCGTTGTGGTCGGCGGAGCAAATTCTTCGAACCGGCAGTTGCGGCGCGCTCCTGTATTGGGCCCAACACGTCCAAGCCTCATCGCTGCGTCGCCTTCATCTTGCCGCTCAGGCTTCGGACACGCTTTTCGTTATGGTGCGGCCGCTCGCTGTCGCGCAAGATGCGTCGCCCGCGATATTGCGGCTTGCTCTAAAGGCCGCCGCGGGTGGCCTTACCGTTGAAATAGTTAAGCGTCGTGGTCCCGTCGGTATCGAACCACTTAACATCGAATTGCAACCGACACCTGTGCTTCTATCGCCACGGGGCCGCACTGTCAGGCCAATTGCTCCAGTGGCCGTTCCACGTGTCCCGGTGGAGCTGGCGCATTGAGGTCAATCAAGCAGCGACGGCTGTTCGCTTTCCGGGGGCTTTGGGCGCGGCGTTCTTGGCGGCAGCGGAAAGGGCTCAAGGACGGTGCACCAATGCTTTAGTTGAGCCTCGCCTAGCCAAGTCACTTGCGCGCGAGCGCCAAGGAGATTGAGTCGACCACCTCTCTTATGCGCCTCTTTGTCTCATCGTCCAATTGCTCCCAAGTCAGCTTTCGTTCCTTGACGGCCTGCAGGAACCGAGCCGCAACGACAGGTTTCGACACCTTCAGTTGCTTCACGTAATCTGAGTTGCGCGTCCCCACAGCCGGCAACTGCCTATTCAAGACGTGTGTGGCGAAATCGCACTGGCTGAATACATCCTCAATGCCTGGACAGCCATCGACTAGCACTAAGTTCTCTTTGGTTTGTGCCTCGTCCCCACCATAAAGCGTTTGCTTCAACTTTTCGCGTAGCGAGCGGCCCTTCTTGTCGTCGTCGACGGCGACGATGAAGTCAAGACCCCACCCCCGCAGCAAGAATGAAAGCTGGACGAGCTTGTCGGCGCCGGTCGCCGCTAGGAAATATGCTGGTTGTGCGCATCGGTTAGCTGCCAGAAGGCACTCAGATAGTAAAAGCCGCTGATTTCTTCAAGCAGAACGTTGTCGGACTTTTGTATGTGCTGTTGATGAGAAAGGTCAGCACCGATGGCCGTATAGAGCGGCGAGAGGGTATCACTGGTCGCGCTTCCAAGATGCGCAGCATCTATTATCTTCGTCGGCCCGCTTGGCTGGCCAGTCGTCCGCTGAACTGCCCGCACACGGTACAGCTTGTCATATTCGATAAGCTGCGGGCTGTGCGTCGTATAGACTACCTGCACATCTCCTTCGACGGCGTTGAGCAACCGGAGGAGGTTTCGCTGTGCGCGTATATGTAGCCATGCTCCGGGTTCATCGAGCAACAGCAGGCGACCGCGACGCGTAGTCTCGGATGCGCTCAAAAGCAAGAAAAGCGATACAAACCACTTCACGCCTCTGCTGCGTTGCACCGGATAAAAATCCGTCTCACCATCTGCTGCCCAGAAGCTGAGATACCTGCAGGTACCCGTAGTGTCCGTCTCCGGCCGAAATTCAAGTCTGCAACGAAGCCGAGGAACCGGTAAACTGTTTTCCTCGACCTCGAAGAACTTCCTGAAACGCTCGTTGACCTTCTTGTCGCCCCTCTCAGTAATCGCAATTTGGGCACGTCTGTCGACGGTCAACAGGTCACGAAGCGATATTCCGGCTGCCCGCAGATAATTCCGCGCGGCATTTTTTGCGACTCCCATGAGTGTCCCTTCGTCGTCAATATCGACATAGTCGGGAAGGGAGTGCATGTCTGCATCAAATGGGAGCACGTTCGGCGCCGTTTCGGTTATCGCCAACGCCAAATCCCCCACATGCTTCTCGGACGAGACTGCCTGAGCCTGTAACGTTTCCGGCTGCCGGGCTCCTGCAGAGACCAAAGTGTTCAGCATCTGTCCGATATTGACAAAGCCCGTGCCCGTGTTACGTGCTTCCTTTAGCATCTTGTCATTCCCAACCCATCTGTATGCCTCCGCGGATTCAATAAACAAATGCGATGGTCTACGCGGGGGATGAAGCACTCGGGTGATTTTGTTATCAGCAGCGGCAAGCTCGCACGGCGGTCGAGAACGCGGCAATGGCAGACCGCTCTGCCATCGAGCAGGACAAGGACGACTTTGAGTCGCTCGACCTGCTAAAGATTGACTTCCTTACGCTCGGCATGCCGAGTGCTTTTGCCAAAACGCTGCCGGGCATCATAAAACGGGATTCCCCGGCAACCAACGAGAAGGTTCAGCCGTGACCATCGGATTCGAACACTACTCCGTTGAATCTGAGCACATAAGGAAGTGCGAGTTTGACCACGTTGCCGCGAGAGTCAACCTTGATTCCGAAATCTTCGACGTCTAGAGACCAATATTGTTGCCCTGGCTTAATGACCCAACGGACCTTCGGTCTGAACTTCCCGCACCTGGTTTCGTTCCAACTTTCGATACATTGAGCGCCTCGTGAGTTGTCAGACCAGTAAGTCATGTCGAGCACTTCATTGAGAGATTCACCGTTAAAACGAAAGAATCGCATGTCAGCGTAATCGACTCCTGAAAGAGTCTTTGGGTCATGAAGCATCAGCACGGTCTCAACGGGTGATATGGGCATTCGCGCTACTGGTTGTCGAGTAAGCGGGTATTTGCCAAATCGACCGAACGCGCCAATTGCATGAAAGGTAGTCTTCGTTACAAGCTTCCCGTCGTTGTCGACCGTCACGACAACGACACTAATTGAGGGCGGCATTCTGCGCACCGAAAGGAGGATTCGTCCTCTGGAGTTGTCGCAAAGAGCAATGCTCACCATAGTGGCGTGTCTTCGCCTCCTCCAAACTCGCGCGCGCCGAGGAATTTCACCCTAACCCGTGTTGCTCCTTGCAGCTTTACCTGCCAATCCCGGAATGTTGGGTCCGCCTCAAAGGTCTTAGCCAGCAGAACTGCCGGCTCCCGCAACCACGCCAGCTCTGGATGTTCGGCGGTAATCGACCTCAAAAGCTTGGCTCCGAACTCGTCTTGGTCGGCGCGCCAAACCTGCCACGCCTCGCGCGGTACGTCAGTGGGAGGCACTGCAGAATTCTCTGCCGTGAGAATAGGTACCGCGAGCGCTGGCCCCGCAAGGGGGTCTTCGCTTGAGACGACTTGCGTGTCACTTCCCTTGGTCTTCCCCGTGGGCACACTCTGTGCGGGGCTAACCACCTCCGTCGTTGCGTGGGCAACGAACGGGCCTGGTTTCTGCGTCGACGACCCAGCCGGCGGGAGGTTCATGAGCCAAGCGCCGGCCAGAAACGAACAACCAATACCTAGAAACAACGTGAGTTTCATTTTGCTTCGTGTCGACAATGGCGGGGGCGATGCGCGCTGATGAGATGATTGCGACGTTTCTGGAGGACAACTAGGCGCAGACGAAGCGTTGAACGTCTTGCGAGCGTCTGCAATCTCCATTGCTTGGTCGACGACGAACTGGGCGACGTTGGGCGCGCATCCTTCGCTAATCAACATATCAAAAATAAACTTTCTATCGCGCCCCTGGCGTGCAAGTTGCACTGCTGATTCGGTTAGTCGACGCAACAAAACGACGAATGCGTCGTTATCTGAGCGGTCACTGGCTCTTTCGGAGGCCTTTGGCTCTGCGCGCTCCCGGTCGTACCGAGCACGCTGAGCTTTATCATTCAAAAACTCGTAGGCAAGCTTTGCGCGTTTAAATTGCTCCCCGGCGTAGTCGGGGTCATCGAGGTTGCGGTCACCTTTGTACAGAATGCGCTGATGTTCGCTCATGGCAATTTCCATCCGCTCACCGTCATCAAGGACCAGTTTGAACTTCAATGATTGCTGACCAAGACGTTGCGTCGCGAGATACTTCTTGGGCAGTTCAGAAGCGATAGCCTTGGACCCGAGCCCCCGGATTATTTACTATTCGTCAGCCAGGCCATGTTCGACGCCTCGTCTACGACTCGATAGATGAGGTAAGTTTCAAGGTCCGGAAACAGCGATTCAGCCAAGTAGGTGCGCTTCTCTTTGGAGGGGCGGCCCTCGGTGAATTTAGGATGCTCGCAGAGTGTCTTGGCGTGCTCACGAACAAGCGCCTTCATTTTCTTGTCTTCTTCGTCTTCCTTGCGCTCCCGCGCGACGTAGACCTGCGATTTGAGTTCCTCGGCCTGCTTCTCCAGTTCGGTGTACCACTCGGCATCGGCGTAAAGGGTGTGCAGCACGCCATCCACGATGAAGCTGGCCATCAGGCTACCAATCTCACCAGCATGGCCCATCTTGTGAATGAACCGCTTGACCTTGGCATCGCGCATCAACGCCTTGTCATCTTCATCGTCTTCGTCAATGTCCCACCAACTCTCGAGGTCTTCCTGGGGGTCAAATGTCACTGCAAGTAGATACATGGCGGTGGGCTTACTGTGCGCCAACAAGTTCACGAACGCCTGGAAATCCAAGCTGACGGTATATTCCGCCGCTGCGGCAATTTTCACTACGGTTTGCACTACTAACGTGTTGCCCTCCTCTGCGGCTGCCACGATTTGCACACGTTGTTCATCCAATGTGACTTGCGACATTGCGAGGTCCCTTCGTTCGTTGGCCGATGATAGTTCGTTGATTACAGGTGCACGACATTGATAGCATCGCCCAATGTGTCTCGAGCGAGTGCTTCCATGTGATGGTGGTGGGTCAGGAAAATCACTTGGGTCTGTTTGGCAAGGGACGCCATTGCCCGCAGGCCCGCAGCCGACCGCGCGTCGTCATAATTGACGAACAGGTCGTCTGCAATGAACGGCAGCTTGGACGCCTGTTCCAGGCGAATTTCCAAAGCGGCCAGGCGTAGCGCCAAGAATAGCTGGTCGCGGGTGCCATCGCTCATGCCCGAGATACCAACATGCTTGCCTTCAGGGCGGCGCCCCTCCAGCACCATGGGTTGCTTGTCGAAGTCCACGACCAAGCGCTCAAAGGAACCCTGAGTCAGTTCCGCAAATATTGCGCTGGCCTTGGCCAGCATTGGGCCTTGCTTATCCTGACGATAGCGGTCAATGGACCAGCGCAACAATCGGGCAGCAGTGAACACCTTCACGTAGCGCTCGGCCGCATCGGCCATCTTCGACAAGGCCTCTTGCCGCTGGCCCTCTGGCTGCGCCGCCGCATCCGAGCCGCCAATGGCCGTTACTGTGGACTCTGCGGTCGCCAGTTCAGCGGATAGCGTTCCCTGACGCTCGACGACAGTCATGAGGTCGCCGGACAGCGCGGCAATATCCGTGGCAATCTCCGGCAAGTTGGCCGCTGCAATCTCAGCCTCGATGTCTTGTCTCGACTGGCCATCTCCGCCCGTCGTCAGGTCGCGCCTTAGTCGGGCGTTTTCCTCCAGCAATCGACGCTTTTCATCGGATTGGGCGATGCATTCAGCCAAGGCCTCGCGAGTAGATACTCCCGCCCGCGCCTTCAAAGGCTCAATGACGGCTTCTGCCTCTTGCTTGGTCGTCTCCAACTCCGCGACCTGCTGCTCCGCCGCCCTCAGCGCAGCAGTTAGCCGCTCTCGTTCATCTCGAGCTTGATTGGCCAGTCGCACCTTGATGACAAGTTGTTGCACCGCCTCCGCAGGCTCTTGGCCGTTTAGGGGCGCGGCAATAGCGCCGCACAATGCTTCAACATCCTCGGCAAACAAGGCGAGGTCTGCCATCATCGTATCGATACGCTCCGCCTGAATCTGGCAAACCTTGCGTGCCTTTTCCTCGATTTCGCCAATCAATTCCAGGGCACCTTCGACAGTCCCGGTATCGTAGGCAGCGTCCAGTCCAGCATTCGACAGCGTGGAAGCCCAATCGTCAGCCCACGAGGCCGTCTCCTTTCTGGCCTCGACCAAGTCATCTTGGAGGGCCACGTAGACTTGGCGGGCCGTGACCAATTGACCATTCAGCGCGTCTCGACGCCCTTTGACGCCATCCGCCTCAGAAATAAGATGCTCGGCTTGAATGCACAGCGCGCTCAGAGTGGTCATGGGCAATAAGAAGGGCGATTCACGCAAGTTGTAGGCATATTGTAGCTGCGTGCTATGCCCCGACCGAGCACGTAAATGAATAATTCCGGGCGTGCAGTTTCGCGTGTACGCGCAAATCGCGTGGCAAACGTCGACGTGTGGTGCACCCGGACCCGTCTCCTCGAAGCCGCATACGCCGTGCTGGATGGCAGTGGGCAACTTTACTATGAGCACCGGCTGGCAGCTTGGAATATTGCCCGAATGCGCTGAGGAGCATCTTTTCTGCGCTTCGCAATCGTTTGCCTTTTGCTTCTATTCGTTATTCCGGAGCTCGTCTGACTGAACCGATTCGTTTTAAACCGACTGCCATGTGGATGAGCAAACGCGGTTTTTCGGTATACGCCATAGCTAGGGTCTCCACCTATATGAGATTATGCGACGGGGCGCTACTCCCGTCGGAAGGGTGCTACTCGATTCCACAAAAAGCCCATATTCTGATTGCCTGTTCGGCATTTAGGGCGCGACGGGGCGACGGCATAATCAAATTGAGAGAAGACGTACAAGCGGAATTTTTGGGGGCCAGATGGATGAGACTATTGTTGAGCCGGCAGAAATGCCGGAGGAGCCACGTTGCGTGCAGATTAAGGCCACGCTCGCTGGCAAAATAAATCTGGCCGACTTCCAGAATGCCATTCCGGTTGTCCACGAACTCTCGCTTGCCAACGAGACGGCCGTTGACATCAAGGAGTTGCTGCTTACCGCATCCTCCGAGCCGTCATTTTTCAAGCCGAAGCCATGGCACCTGGACCACATCGCGACCGGAAAAGATGTGCGCATCAGCGACCTCGACCTGTCGCTGGACGGAGCGCTTCTTGGCAGGCTGACAGAGTCGGAAAAGGCACACATTACTTTCAAGCTGACCGCGGGGTCGGAAAGCCCTGTTGAGCTTGCTTCGTTTGAGACAACCGTCGAATTATTGCCACGTAACCAGTGGGGCGGCCTAACGGCTCTCCCCGATATGGTCGCGGCATTCGTTCAGCCAAACGAACAGGCTGTAGAGCGGGTCCTGAAGAAAGCCGCGGACGTCCTTCACAAAGCAGGCAAGTCAGGGGCTATCAACGGGTATCAGGAAGGTGCAAAGCGAGCTTGGGAATTGGCATCCGCCATCTGGAATGCCATCGGCTCGATGGGCATTGACTATGCGGTGCCGCCGGCAAGTTTCGAACAGTCTGGGCAGAAGGTGCGTAGCCCCAGCCAGATAGCCGACTCGGGCCTTGCGACCTGTCTCGACCTCGCACTGTTTGCGTGTGCCGCGCTCGAACAAGCCGGTCTCAACGCGGTGCTCGTTTTCACGGATGGACACGCGTTCCCGGGCGTCTGGCTGAAACCCGAAGAATTCTCGACGTCAGTTATCGACGATGTTACGGCGCTCCGGAAACGTGTGAAGTTGAAGGAGATGGTGCTGTTTGAGTCGACGATGCTCACGCATCGCCCTTATCCGGCATTCAGCTTTGCTATCGCGGACGCCGAGAAGCAGATTTCCGAAGAGGCGGGGCGAAAATTCCATTTGGCTATCGACATCCGCCGCGCGCGAATGCAGCGTATCAAGCCGCTTGCCAGCGAGCAGGCGATTGAACGTGGGACTGTCGGGACGGAAGAAGTCAATCTCGAGAGAAAGTTCGAGGTCGCTCCGGAACTGCCAGAAGAACTGGAACGCTCCTCGGAAGACAAGGCTGTCGAACGCCCGGAGGACCGGCTGACCCGTTGGCAACGGAAGCTGCTTGACCTGTCACTTCGCAATAATCTCCTCAGTTTCAAGGCCGGCAAGAAATCGCTGAAGCTAGAAGCGCCAGACCCCGGCCAACTGGAAGATATTCTGGCGGAGGGGCACGCCATCAAGCTGCTCACGCGTCCCGACCTAATGGACGGCAACGACCCACGTAGCCAGGCAATCCACGAAGCTCGGGAGCGCGAAAACATTCGTCGTTCCCATGCGATTGACGCATTGAAGCGAAGGGAGGTTTTCGTCGGGCTCTCGCAAGACGAAATGGATACTCGACTGGTCGAGCTCTTTCGCACTTCACGCACAAACTTGCAGGAGGGTGGTTCCAACACTTTGTATCTGGCGCTGGGCTTTCTTTCCTGGACACGTGAAGCGAAGGACGACAAGAAGTATCGCGCGCCTCTCATTCTTGTTCCTGTGTCGCTTGAGCGGCGAAGCGCGCGCTCCGCGCTTCAATCCGACGCTGATTGAAATGCTTCGCCAAGATTTCGAACTGGAGCTGGGCATCCAGGACACCTTCTGCCCATTACCGGCTGATTCGTCGCAGCTTTCCGCGGTCGTGGCGGGAAGCAAGGGAAAAGACTTCGTCCTCATTGGGCCCCCGGGAATCGGCCGCGTTGTCGCCGGGCATGACTTGCCCGTCCTGCAGTTGTCATGGCCGTCCGCTCGGGTTCACGATTCAGTTGCTATGCGAACGCTGCGTGAGACGGCCGAACTGCTAGATGTTCACGCGAAAGTGATGGGAGAGGGGCAGCTGACGTCGAGCCCGCTCGCTCACGTGGTTCAAACTGAATGGTCGCCGCTTTGGCAAGCCTCGTTGCTCGACTCGGCCCGTGCCATCGGTTCCGTGGTTGCCCGTTTTGAAGCTGCGACCACGCAACTGAGTGCCGCCGTGGGGTTGCCGTCGCCTGTTCTCGATGCGCGCGTTAGGGAAGGCCTGCGCCTCCTGGCTGCGACTTTGCCATCTGCGTCTGGGCACGATTGGCAGTTCGTTCTGCGTCCGGATGCAAAAACAATTGCAGATAACCTGCGCGTCGCTAAACCATTGGTGGAACGACACCGCGAGCTGCACGCTTCGCTTTCAGCGCCGCGGGGCAACCAGGTCTTGGAGGACGTGCGGCAAGGTATCGTTCAGCTCACTCGCTATCACGAACTTCGTTCGCAGCTTTCCCAGCCGTGGAACGAGTCGCTACCCTGGCTGGTGTGAGTCATGGCTCTGCTCCTGTTGAGGAACGAGGCGGCTTGCCTCGTACCTGACATGAAAACAGAGCTGGTTTCCTCCCGGGTACCACCAGAGCTCAGCCGGAACCCCCTACCGCGCGAGCGGTTTCGTGTACGCCCGTGATGGCGTGCCATTTGCAGGGTGAAAGTCCCTGCCGGAGTTGGCCACAGCTCCGTAGCTGAAGGTAACTGCGTCGTCGCGAGGCGGGGTGGGGAGCAACCGGAAGCGAACTGTCGGTCCGTAGGTTAACGAACCTGTTTCGGCGGGGTATGACGGCGAGCCTGCACGAAAGTGGCGAAGCCTGGAACTAACACAGCACGCTGTCGTGGCGGATAAAGCGGTGCGGTGGCATACCACGTGGTTGAGGACGGAACGATGGGATGGTGGCACGAAACAAGCGGGGAGACCTGCCGGCGAGGTGAACGCTGGCAGGAGTCAGAGTCCCGATAGTACTGCAGACGGCAGCGTTAAGTCGTGGAGACCTGCGTCAGAGCAAAAGGCGCACTAGGGAAGCGGGGCAGGAAAGTTGATAGCAAAAGACCGGAAGGAAGCAGAGATGAAGATCGAAGCATCGCCAGTGTCGGAAACGACTAGACGAGATGCAGACGCG
>NZ_JAQQEU010000086.1:0-27531 GCF_046026895.1 Paraburkholderia sediminicola | reverse complement strand
ATTGGCCGCGCGGATCGCGTTGCCCGCGTCGAGCGAGGACGGCTCGATCGCGTGGTCCTGCGGGACGATGCCTCCGGTACCTGCGCAGCCGGCGATTGTTAGCAGAAACGCAAGAACCGGAACTACGAGGGCACGCTTCAATTCTCTCCAAAAAATGACTATATCAATCTGTGCATCATTATATTTTTCATGAATTGTTGGAAAAACCGAAAATATCGCAACGAATTTTTACGGGATACGAATCAATCGCCCACTTGATATATGCAACAATCCGGTCGAATTCGGAAGGAACGGGAAAATGGATACTCTCCAGAACATGCGCGCATTCGTGCGCGTCGTCGAAGCGGGCAGCTTCACTGCGGCCGCGCAGCATTTGAACTCGACCACCGCGCATACGTCGCGCTCTGTTTCGGACCTTGAAGCACACCTGCGCACGCGCCTCCTGAATCGCACGACTCGCCGCATCGCGCTGACCGAGGCAGGCGAGCGCTATCTGCAACGCTGCCAGCAGATCCTCGCGTATGTCGAGCAGGCCGAGGCGGAAGCCCGCGACGCTCAGGCGCGCCCCGCCGGCAAACTGAGGGTTCATGCGATGACCGGTTTTGGTCAGCATTACATCGTTCCGGCTGTGAGCCGTTATCAGAAGCGCTACCCGGACGTGCAAATCGAACTGACGCTCGCGCAGCGCATGCCCGATCTGCTCGACGAGGGATTCGACGTGTCGCTGACGCTCGCCACCGGTCTGCCGGATTCGGGCCTGGTATCGCAGCGCCTGGGCAGCGTGTTCAGCGTCGCCTGCGCGTCTCCTGCTTACCTCAAACGCAACGGCATGCCGACGTCGCCGGCGGAACTCCGCGAACATCCCTGCGTCCAGATCGTGACTCCCGTATTTCGCGCCGATGAATGGACTTTCGACGGGCCGCACGGCGAAGAATCGATCGCACTCGGACCGGCAACGTTTCGGATCAACGTTGCCGAAGCGCTGGCAGTAGCAGTGCGCGAAGGCATGGGTATCGGTTTGCTGCCGGCCTATTGCGCTGCGAGCGGGCTACGCAGCGGAGAACTGCTGCGCATTCTGCCGGATTACACCGCCCAGCAACTGAATGTCTATGCACTGTATCCGTCGCGCCAGTACCTCGACGCCAAAATCCGGACCTGGGTGGAATTCCTGCGGGAGGAGTTGCCATTGGTGCTTGCGAGAGACCAGGCTGAACTGGATACGTTTTCGCACGATCGCGAGTTGAGTGTGTGCGGTTCCAGGTCATAGCGCGCGACGCAGCAAACCGGCTCTGATGCAGCACCAATCAGAACAGGTGAAAGAACAAATTCCTGCGCGACTGTAGGATGCACAACTCACTCGATTGTGTTGAGCTGCCACGCTTATACGATATCCATCTTCGTTTGTGGCAACGCCATTTTAGCGGCGCGTTCAAACACGAAGGGCACAGACTCTTCAAAGCAAATGCATTCCGGAAGTCTTCCTTGAGCGCAACCTGCGGGCGAATGAAAAATCAAAAGCGCGGCACGTACTTCGCAAAGCAGCCATCACTTGTCTGCTGAACAGTCGCGGGCGAGATTGAACTCGACTTTTCGGCCAGTTGCGGTCCTCGCTCCGCACATGCGCAAGGTGCTATTTGATCGATCAGGAACTCACAGCCGAATCCTCGATCTCAATCCCCTGTTCAAAGAACGTCGCGCACGACGATATCGAACCGGTAGTGCTGCCGCCCGGCAGTCTCAAGCAGTTGTTCTCCTGGCTTGAGCTATTTGGCAACCAGGTATCTAATCGATTCCATGAGGCGTGACAGCGCCACGAGGAAATTTGTCAGTCGGGGAAAAGTTGGTGATTTTTATCACTGAGCTCTGGTAGTCCTGTGTTGGATACCCGTGGACAGGCTCGGATCAGATGTCCATTTTGACAACCCACTTTGCAGAGAAATCAACATGTCACTCCGAATCAACGACATTGCGCCCAACTTCACCGCTCGCACCACTCAGGGAGAGATCGATTTTCATCAATGGATCGGCGACCAATGGGCCATCCTGTTCTCACACCCGAAGGATTTCACCCCCGTCTGCACCACCGAACTGGGTTACATGGCGAAGATCGAACCCGAGTTCACACGGCGCAACGCCAAGCTGATCGCCGTGTCGGTCGACCCGGTCGAAAGTCATGACAAATGGGTTGCCGACATCGAGGAAACCCAGGGCGCCACGGTCAAATATCCGATGATCGGCGATACCGACCTCGCGGTCGCCAAGCTCTACAACATGCTGCCGGCCGATGAGGCCGGCACCTCCGAAGGACGGACCCCCGCCACCAACGCGACCGTGCGCTCGGTGTTTATCATCGGCCCCGACAAGCGCATCAAACTGATGCTGACCTACCCGATGACCACCGGCCGCAACTTCGACGAGATCCTGCGCGTACTCGATTCGATGCAGCTAACCGCGAAGCACAGGGTGGCCACGCCGGCGAACTGGAAACAGGGCGAAGACGTCATCATCACGGGCGCGGTCAGCAACGAGGAAGCCGACCAACTCTTCCCCGGCTTCAAGACCATCAAGCCGTACTTGCGCGTCACCAAGCAGCCTGGTTGAACTCGGGCACGGCGGGCTCTCAAAGGCTCGCCGTGCCGCCCTTTCTTCAGAGCGCCATGTTGATCTTCCGTCAGCTGTTCGACCCCACCTCGTCCACCTATACCTACCTGCTAGGTGATGGCGGCAGCGGCGACGCGCTGCTGATCGACCCCGTCTACGAGCAGGTGCCGCGCGACCTTGCGCTGCTGCGGGAGTTGGGGCTCCGCTTGCGGGCAACCCTCGACACCCACGTGCACGCCGACCACGTCACCGGCGCGTGGCGCCTGAGTCAGCGCTGCGGCAGCGATATCGCGCTCGCCGAAGCGGCCGGCGCAACCGGCGTGACCCGGCCGCTGCGGCACGGCGACCGTATCCACTTCGGCAGCCGCTACCTGAGCGTACGCGCGACCCCCGGCCATACCAACGGCTGCCTGACCTATGTGCTGGACGACCAGAGCATGGCCTTCACCGGCGACAGCCTGCTGATTCGCGGCTGCGGCCGCACCGATTTCCAGCAGGGCAGCCCGCAGCAACTGTTCGCGTCGGTGCGCGAACAGATCCTGACGCTGCCCGAAAACTGCCTGCTCTACCCGGCACACGACTATCGCGGCATCACTGTCACGACCGTCGCCGAAGAACGGCGCTTCAATCCGCGCCTGGGCGGCGATGTGGATGTCGGCGACTTCACCGGTCATATGAACAACCTGAATTTGCCGCATCCTAAACTGATAGCCGTGGCGGTGCCCGCGAACCTGCGCTGCGGCCAGCCGGACGCAGAAGCCTTGCCGCAGGAGACGCCTGACTGGGCGCCGCTGACGCTGCGCTTCAGCGGCGTGTGGGAGATCGAACCCATGACGCTGCTGGAGCATGCGGCCGGGCTACAGATCGTCGATGTGCGTGAAGCGCCGGAGTTCATTGATCGCCTGGGCCACCTGCCGGGCGCGCGGTTAGTGCCGCTTTCGCAGTTGATGGCGCGGCTCGATGAGCTGGACCGCGAGCAACCGGTGGTGGCCGTGTGCCGCTCCGGCGTGCGCTCGGCCCAGGCCAGCGTGTTGCTGACCAAAGCGGGCTTCGGCAAGGTGGCGAACCTTGCCGGCGGGATGTTGCGCTGGAAGACCGAAGGGCTGCCGGTGGCGTCGGGAAGCGTCTGAGAGACCGCCAAGCGTGCGCAGTCCGGTTCGACTCAATCAGAACGATGAGCGGCGGCGATCGCATCCAGCCCTGCGATCACAAAGCGGATGAAGTCGTCCGTGAGCGCATTTCTGTCTTTCGCGACAGCGGGCAGCAGCGCGTTTTGCACCTGCTTCGGCGCGATCATGAGCGCAATGCAGGGCAGCACGGTGAACATCACCGCTCGCTGCACGGCCGGGTCGCGCGGATCCAGTTGCAGCACCTCGCCCATGAGCCGCAGCATCACCGCCGCCTTGGGGCGCACGGCTTTCTCGACGAGCGCGGGCATTGCGCGGGATGGCGACAATATCTCACGCAGCATCAGCATGAATCCCCACGGCGCACCAGCGTTCGTCGACAGGCCGACAAAACGGGACAGCACCGTCTGCAATTTTTCCCGTGGATCGCCCGGTCCCTGTGTCAGCGCCGTGAGTTCGTCGAGCCCCACCATCTGCCGATGCGCCTCTACGAGCGCGGCTTCGTACAGTGCCTCCCGACTGCCAAAGTGATAGTTCACCGACGCCATCGGCGTGCCCGCGCGCGCACATATCTCCTTGCTGGTGGCGTCCGCGAACCCGCGCTCCGCGAACACCTGTCCGGCCGTGTCGAGCAAGTGCTGGCGAGTAGCCGCACCGTCAGGGCGGCTTGTGCGTTTGGGGTGCTTCACGGCGGTCTGTGCTGGTTTGCCGGGCATAGAGAAATCGCGACTCCGCAAATAGTTTGAATTCAAATTCAAATTCACATATCATCTATTCTACTTCGTCTGGGCTGCGTCTTGCAGCCATTTCACCGCCCTTCGGCACGCTCGTTCATCTTCGACACGCAGGCCGCCAGCGCGCGATAAACAGTATGGATTACTTACCGAATACCTCTGTCGAGCAGAACATGTCCAAATGCAATGAAGCCGATGCCGACTTCGATCCCATGTCCCGCGCCGATCATCGCGCCAATCGCTTTCCCCACGCACGCCGCGCTTTTGCGCAGTCGCCTGGCTTCGGGAAGAACACAATGAACCGGCTTCACATCACGGCCTCGCTTCTGCTAATCGCCGGCCTGGTGGCCGGTTGTTCCCGCCACGACGACAACGCGTATCAAGGCTATATCGAAGGCGAGTACGTCTATCTCGCGTCGTCGCAAGCGGGCACGCTGGCACGGTTGCAAGCTGTGCGGGGACAAACCGTCAAGGACGGCGCGCCGCTTTTCCTGCTCGACCCGGTCGACGAAACCGCCGCACTCGCTCAGGCGCAGCACCAGCTTGCCGCCGCGCGCTCGCAACTGGCCGATATCGAAACCGGCAAGCGTGTGCCCGAAATCGACGTCAATCGCGCCCAACGTGCCCAGGCCGTCGCCAATGCGCGCAAGGCATCGCTGCAACTGACACGCGACGAGGCGCAGTTCCGCGCAGGCGGCATTTCAAAGGCGCAACTCGACGATTCGCGCGCCAATGCCGACGCCACCGCAGCGCAAGTACGCGAACTCACCAGTCAGGTCGAAGTCGCGCGCCTGCCTGGCCGTTCGCAACAGATTGCCGCCCAGCACGCCCAGGTCGCGGCAGCCGAAGCGGTCGTCACGCAGGCCCAGTGGAAGCTCGACCAGAAGCGTGTGACCGCGCCCGCTGACGGCCTCGTCTACGACACGCTCTATCGCGCCGGCGAATGGGTGCCTGCCGGAAGCCCGGTCGTGCAGATGCTGCCGCCGCAGAACATCAAGGTGCGCTTTTTCGTGCCGCAGACGCTGGTCGGCGCAATGACGCCGGGCCGCGACGTGAGGATACAGTGCGACGGCTGCGCAGCCGACGTGTCAGCGAAGATCACCTATGTGTCGAACAATGCCGAGTACACGCCACCGGTCATTTACAGCAACGAAAGCCGCGCGAAGCTGGTGTTCATGATCGAAGCGCATCCGTCCGTCGCGGACGCAACGAAGCTTCATCCGGGGCAGCCCGTGACGGTGATGCTGAAATGAACGCCGATACGCCCGCCTACGCGATTGACGTCCATAACCTGAACAAACACTTCGGCGACAAGCACGTGGTCAACGACGTGACACTGCAAGTCGCGCGCGGCGAGATTTTTGGCTTTCTCGGCCCGAACGGCAGCGGCAAGACCACCTCGATCCGCCTGATGTGCGGACTGCTCACGCCGGACTCCGGCACCGGCACCTGCCTTGGCTACGACATCCAGCGCGAGAGCGCGCAGATCAAGCGCAGCGTGGGCTATATGACGCAGCGGTTTTCGTATTGGGAAGACCTGACCATCCGCGAGAATCTCGACTTCGTGGCGCGTATGTATCAGATGCGCAACCGGCGCGAAGCCGTCGATCGTTCGCTCGAATCGCTCGGGCTGCAAAGCCGGGCGAATCAGCTAACCGGCTCGCTGTCCGGCGGCTGGAAGCAACGTCTTGCGCTGGCCGCATGCATGCTGCACGAGCCGAAACTGTTGCTGCTCGACGAACCCACGGCGGGCGTGGACCCGACCGCGCGACGTGACTTCTGGGAAGAGCTGCACCGCTTGGCGGCGCGCGGCATCTCAGTACTGGTCAGCACGCATTACATGGACGAGGCCGAGCGCTGCCACAAGCTCGCGTACATTGCATACGGCAGGTTGCTGGCGCAAGGCACAGCGAGCGAAGTCATTGCGTCACAGAATCTCGCGACCTGGTCGATTCACGGCGAACATCTGAGCGAGCTGTCCGAACGGCTTCGCACGACGCCCGGCGTTGAGCAGACCGTTGTTTTCGGTTCCGCGCTGCATGTCAGCGGCAGCGATCACGAAGCGCTGGAAAAAGCGATCAGGCAAGCCACTGCCGGCACGACGCTGCGAATCGAGCCGATCAGCACAGGACTCGAAGAGGTGTTCATCTATCTGATGAGCCATTCGAAAGATAACTTCGGAGCGCCATCATGAGCAGAGCAATCGCATTTTCACTGACGCGCTGGTGGAGCATGGTCCTCAAGGAGTTCCTGCAACTACGGCGCGACCGTATTACGTTTGCAATGATCGTGGGACTGCCGATCATCCAGATGACGCTGTTCGGGTTCGCAATCAATAGTGATCCCAGGCATCTGCCGACAGCCATCATCATTCACGACCAGAGCGAATTTTCACGCAGCTTCGTCGCCGCTATGACGAACTCGGCCTATTTCGACATCGTCGAAACCCTGCCGGACGAAGAAGCGGGCCGACGCGCGCTCGCGCAAGGCCGCGTGCAATTCGTGTTGAATGTCCCGGTGGATTTCTCGCGAAAACTGCTGCGAGGCGAACGTCCGTCGTTGCTGGTCGAAGCCGATGCAACCGATCCCACCGCGACGAACACCGCTCTCGCCGCATTGCCGGGCCTGATTCAACCGGTGGCGGACAAGGACATCACCGGTCCGCTCGCGCATCTGAACGGCGCGCCGAACGCATTCGGCGTGCAGGTTCACAGCCTGTACAACCCGGAAGGCATTACCCAATACAACGTGGTTCCCGGCCTGATGGGCGTGATCCTGACCATGACGCTCGTGATGATGACGGGCCTCGCCATCACGCGTGAACGCGAGCGCGGCACGATGGAAAACCTGCTTGCAATGCCTGTTCTGCCCATCGAGGTGATGACGGGCAAGATCGTGCCTTACGTTGCGATCGGCCTCATTCAGGCGACGATCATTCTTGTGGCAACGCGCTTTGTTTTCCATGTGCCGTTGGTCGGCAGCGTGGTGGCGATCTATCTGTCGGCGTTGCTTTTCATCGCGGCGAACCTGACGGTTGGCATCACGCTGTCTTCGCTCGCACAGAATCAGTTGCAGGCGATGCAGCTGACGATGTTCTACTTTCTGCCCAACATCCTGCTGTCCGGCTTCATGTTTCCGTTCGCAGGCATGCCGCGATGGGCGCAGTTCATTGGCAACCTGTTGCCGCTGACCTATTTCAACCGGCTGATTCGCGGCATTTTGCTCAAGGGCAACGGCTGGACTGATCTATGGCCGTCCGTGTGGCCCATGGTGGTTTTTACGGCCATCGTGATGGCCATTGCCCTGCGCTTCTACCGGCGCACGCTGGACTAGGAGGACACGTCGATGAAACCACTCGTTATCGCGTGCGTGCTCGCGTTAGGCGGTTGCGCGGTCGGCCCCGATTTTCACGCACCGGGGGCGCGCGACACGCAAAGCTATACGCGCGAGCCACTGCCCCAACGTGGCGCGCCGGGCGAAGGCGCGTCGGGATCGGTGCAAACATTTAGCGTTGCTGACAGTACGTTGCCCATGTGGTGGCGGCAATTCCATTCGGATGCGCTTGATCACCTCGTCGATCAGGCGCTGCGTCAAAGCCCGTCACTCGGGCAAGCGCGCGCCAAACTGCTCGAGGCGCGCGAGAACTACACGGCGCAGGCGGGCGCGACGCAGTTTCCCGTGGTGGATGCAAAAATCTCAGGCTCGCGGCAGAAAGTCGATCCAGCTGCGTTCGGTATTCCGCTTCCTGAAGCGCCGGGGCCGTTTTCGTTGTTCAACGCTTCGGTCAGCGTGTCGTATGTATTCGACGTTTTCGGCGGCAATCGGCGCGCGCTCGAAGCAAGCCTCGCGCAGGTCGATTACCAGTCGTTCGAACTCGATGCCGCCCGGCTTTCCATCGCCGGCAATGTCGTGTTGACCGCTATGCGGCGCGCGTCGTTGCAACAGCAGATCACGCTGACACAACGCCTTGCCGATGCACAGGCAAGGCAACTGGCCATCATCGAGGCGCGCTACGCCGCCGGCGGTGTGGCTCGGCTCGACGTGCACAGTCAGCGCACGCTGCTTGAACAAACGCGCGCTTCGCTGCCGCCGCTGACCACGCAACTCGCACAGGCCGATCATCAACTCGCGATTCTGGTCGGCGTCGCGCCGTCGAAGGCGGACTTCAGCGACATCACGCTGGATACGCTCCGATTGCCCAGCGACATTCCCGTCACACTGCCTTCGACGCTGGCACGCGAACGGCCAGACATTCGCGCATCGGAAGCCTTGCTGCATCAGGCCAGCGCGAACGTGGGGGTGGCGACGGCGAATCTGTATCCGCAGTTTTCCCTGTCGGCCGGGATCGGTTCGGAGCGCACCAGCGTGAGCGACGTCGTAAAAGGTCTGAACATCTGGAACGTGGGCCTCAATCTGACCCAGCCTCTTTTCCACGGCGGAGAATTGCGCGCGAAAAAACGTGCGGCGCAAGCGGCTTATGACGCGGCGTTAGCGGCTTATCAGGAGACCGTGTTGCAGGCGTTGCAGCAGGTTGCCGATGCGCTGAGCACCTTGCAGGGCAATGCGCGCGAATTGCAAGCCCGCGACGACGCCGACCAGCAGGCACGGGCGAGTCTCGTGATCGCGCGCCAGCAGTATGACGTCGGCGGCATCAGTCAGACTGCGCTGCTCGACGCGCAACGCCAGGCATTGCAGACAGCGATCGACCGGACCCGTGCACAGGGCGACCAGTTCAGCGATACGGCGGCGTTGTTTCAGTCGCTCGGCAGCGGGATGACAGAGACGACCTTGGGCAGTAGCCGCTAGCTCTGGCATTGCCTCTTGCTGCCGAGTCCCGCTTGGGCGGCCGCCCTGCTGAACATGGCAGCGGCGCTCGTCCGGCGGCACATCCATCGCGAACACACGGCGAGCGGCGTGCCACAGCGCCATCACGGACCATCGCACCCACGCTCCGAACCGGCGCAGACGCCCCGCAAAGAAGCAGTCGGCCAGCGTGCCGGGCGTATCGAATGCGTGGAACGCAAGCCGCGCGTGGCCTGTCCACCACCTCAAATAATCGGAGCGCCACCCGTGACCGCGACAGTCGCGCCGGAGACATAGCTCGCTTCGTCCGATGCCAGCATCACATAGACCGGCGCCAACTCGGCCGGCTGTCCGGGGCGTTTCATCGGCACCTGCTGGCCGAATTTCTCGACCTTTTCCGGCGGCATCGTCGATGGAATCAGCGGCGTCCAGATCGGCCCCGGCGCCACGCAGTTCGCGCGAATGCCTTTTTCGGCGAGCAACTGCGCAAGGCCGCCGGTAAAGTTCTGAATCGCGCCCTTGGTCGCCGCATAGGCGATCAGTCCGGGATTCGGATGGTCGGCGTTGATCGACGTGGTATTGATGATCGCGGAGCCCGGTTTCATGTGCTTGACCGCCTCTCGCGTGATCCTGAACATCGCGCCGATGTTGGTATCGAAGGTCTTGTCCCATTCCTCGTCGCTGATCGCGTCGAGCGACGGGTAGCTCATCTGGTATGCGGCGTTGTTGACCAGTATGTCGAGCCGGCCGAACGCCTCGACAGCCTTGTCGACGATCGCCGCGCAATGCGCAGGCTGCGTGATGTCGCCGGGCAACAGCACCGCCTTGCGGCCCGCCTCTTCGACCCAGCGCGCGGTTTCGCGCGCGTCGTCGTCCTCGTCGAGGTACGAGATCAGCACGTCAGCGCCTTCGCGGGCAAACGCGATGGCGACCGCGCGGCCGATGCCGCTGTCGCCGCCGGTGACGATCGCCGCTTTGCCGGCGAGGCGGCCCGAGCCCTTATATGACCGCTCGCCATGATCCGGCTGCGGTTGCATGTCCGCCGTCCTGCCCGGCGTCCGATTCTGCTGCTGCGCGGGAAACGGCGGCGCGGAACGTTGCGTGTCGCTCATGTCAAACCTCCAGCCTCCAGATTACGAACCGACCCACGCGGCGTACGCACGGCAGACCGCGTGGCGAGGGGTTTCACGATGCCTCGCCTAGGTTGTGAGCAAGCACCGGGCCCGCGACCGACCGTGTGCGCGAATCCGGGCAATCCGCAAATTTTTCAACGGCTGGCGGAATGTCTTGCATTGCCTGTCGCATTGCTCATTCGCGCTGCGATCACACTTCACGACCGCAACCGAAGGTCAAAGCGCGCGCCGAACGGCGGTCCGCCGCAAGCGAATCCCCCATCTCGCCACATTACGGAACGCAATAGTGCGGAACGATGTTTGCGCCACTGCACGCATATCACTCATGCGTCAGGCACATTCGGGAGACTTCAATGGCTCAAACCGTCGGCGACTTCGTCATCGAGCGACTGCATGCCTGGGGCGTGCGCCGCACTTACGGCTATCCCGGCGACGGCATCAACGGCGTGTTCGGCGCACTCAGCCGCGCACAGGCGGCGGCCGAAAAAGACAAAAACAAATCCAGCGCCGCGATCGAATTCGTTCAGGTCCGGCACGAAGAAATGGCCGCCTTCATGGCCTCGGCGCATGCAAAGTTCACTGGCGAACTGGGCGTGTGCATCGCCACATCCGGCCCCGGCGCATCGCATCTGCTGACCGGTCTGTACGACGCGAGGCTGGACCATATGCCGGTCCTCGCGATAACGGGTCAACAGGCGCGCGCCGCGCTCGGCGGCCACTATCAGCAGGAACTCGACCTCGTGTCGATGTTCAAGGACGTGGCGGGCGCTTTCGTCGAACAGGCGACGGTCCCCGCGCAGGTGCGCCATCTGGTCGACCGCGCGGTGCGCACCGCGCTGGCCGAGCACAAGGTCACGGCAATCGTGCTGCCGAACGACCTGCAAGATCTCCCGTATGAAGCGCCGGGGCGCAAACACGGCACGCTGCATTCGGGCGTGGGCTATCGCGCGCCGCGGCTCGTACCGTATGACGATCAACTCAGACAAGCCGCCGACGTGCTCAATGCCGGCAAGAAAGTCGCGATCCTCGTCGGCGCGGGCGCGCTGCATGCCACCGAGGAAGTGATCGCCGTCGCCGACAAGCTCGGCGCGGGCGTGGCCAAGGCGCTGCTCGGCAAGGCCGCGCTGCCCGACGATCTGCCGTGGGTCACGGGCTCGATCGGCTTGCTCGGCACCAAACCGAGCTACGACCTGATGACGCGTTGCGACACACTGCTGATGATCGGCTCCGGCTTTCCGTACGCGGAATTTTTGCCAAAAGAAGGCGACGCGCGCGGCGTGCAGATCGACATCAAGGCGGACATGCTGAGCCTGCGTTATCCGATGGAAGTGAATCTGGTCGGCGATAGCGCCGAAACCTTGCGCGCGCTGCTGCCTTTGCTCGAAGAGAAAAAGGACCGCGCGTGGCGCGAGCAGATCGAAGGCTGGACCGAGGACTGGTGGAAGACGCTGGAAAAGCGCGCCCGCCAACCCGGCGAGGACGCTGTCAATCCTCAACGCACCGTCTGGGAGTTGTCAAAGCGCATCCCGTCCAATGCGATCGTGACGAGCGATTCCGGCTCGGTCGCGAACTGGTATGCGCGCGATCTGCAAGTGCAGCGCGGCATGATGTGCTCGCTATCGGGCGGACTCGCGTCGATGGGCGCGGCTGTACCCTATGCGATCGCCGCGAAGTTCGCCTATCCGGAGCGGCCCGTTATCGCGCTGGTAGGCGACGGCGCGATGCAGATGAACAACATGGCCGAACTGATCACCGTGTCGAAGTACTGGCAACGCTGGTCCGATCCGCGCTGGATCTGCATGGTGCTCAACAACCAGGACCTGAATCAGGTGACGTGGGAACAGCGCGCGATGGAAGGCGACCCGAAGTTCGAGGCGTCGCAGGACATTCCCTCCGTGCCGTATCACAAGTTCGCCGAGCTGATCGGACTCCAGGGCATCTACGTCGACGACGCCGAACAGATGGCCGCGGCTTGGGATGAAGCGCTGGCGGCGAAGCGCCCGGTCGTCATCGAGGTGAAGGCCGATCCGAACATCGCGCCGCTGCCGCCGCATATCACGCTCGCTCAGGCCAAGGCGTTCGCATCGACGCTGATGAAGGGCGACCCGGACGAAGGCAACGTGATCGTTGAGACGGCGAAGCAGGTGCTCGGCGCGGTCCTTCCCGGCCATCACGATAAGTAAAGCGGGCGGGCGTAGATGCGAGCTGAAACACGACGTGTGGAGACGTTCGCGCGCACTGACTGTCAGGTACATCTTTTGCTCCCCCTTCGCTATCCGACTGAAAACGGGGTCGCGTATTTGTAGCATGTTGTGATACGTCTACTCGCCCTCGCCCGTTTCCAACTGACCCCGCTTAGGAGTGAGCGCATGCGTTGGCATTGGCACGAGTCCGCTGCTGCCGTGTGTCCCAGGCTCCCGGTCTTGTCCGCCCTTTTCGTTCCTTACGGCGCGACGCTCGCCGCACGCGCGAGATACCCATGAGGAGCGGGCGCCTGGATGCCGGAAAACACCCCACTCGCCTACTTCCTGCATAGTGCCGGCCCCGCCGCGCGGCCCGTGCTCGTGCTCGGTTGGAGCCTCGCCGCGCTATGCGTCGGCGTGTGCGTGATCGTGGGCATCCTGTTGATGACCGCGGTATTTCACAGGCGCGGCGCAACCGGACATCGAATGACGGAGCGCGGCGGCGGGCGCGCCGTGTTGGCCGGCACCGTCATCTCGACCATGCTTCTACTTGCGGCGCTGATTTACATGCTGTGGGTCCTCGCCGTGGTCGCCTCGCCATCACGCGAGCCCGCACTGACCATCACCGTGACCGCGTATGACTGGTGGTGGAAAGCGGACTACGGCGAAGGCAGTCCGCAGCGCTTTTCCACCGCGAACGAAATTCACATTCCCGTCGGCGAACCGGTGCTGGTGGAGCTGAAAAGCGCCGATGTCATTCACGCGTTCTGGGTGCCGTCCCTGGCCGGGAAAACCCAAACCATTCCAGGCCAGGTGAATCGGCAATGGATCGAGGCCGACAAGCCGGGCGTCTATCGCGGACAGTGCACGCAGTACTGCGGCGCTCAACACGCGCACATGGCATTCGAGGTGGTCGCGCAGAACCCGCAAGACTATGCGAACTGGTACGACGCGCAGGCACGGCCCGCCACGCTGCCCGCGACCGTCGACGCAACTCGCGGCCAGCATGTGTTCGTGGAGCGGTGCGCGGGTTGTCATGCGGTGCGCGGCAGCAACGCGGCCGGCGTGCAGGCGCCCGACCTCACCCACCTGCTGGCCCGTCGCCTGATCGCCGCCGGAACGCTGACGAATACACCTCAAAACATGATGGAATGGATTGCGCACGCTCAGGAGATCAAACCGCAGTCGCTGATGCCGGATATCAAGCTCAGTCCGAATGACAGCCGCGACCTTGCGGCCTATCTCGCGACGCTCAACTGACGGGACCCCATGATGCCTGCCACTGGAAACGAGGATCTGGCCGCAGTACCGACCATCACGTTCCGCCGCGAACCGGAAGTCGGCGAAGTGCCGGAGGGTTCCGCCGCGGAGCGCCGCCTGCGTGACCTATGGGAAAGCGAGCCTGGCTGGCGCGGTTGGCTCTCGACCGTCGATCACAAGCAGATCGGGCTGCGCTACATCGTCACGGCATTCTGCTTTCTGTTGCTCGGCGGAGTCGAAGCGTTGATCATGCGGCTGCAACTGGCCCGGCCCAATGAATCGCTGCTGACGCCGGATCAATACAACCAGCTCTTCACGATGCACGGCGTGACGATGATTTTCCTGTATGCGCTGCCCGTGCTCAGCGGCTTTTCCAATTACCTGTGGCCGTTGATGCTCGGCTCGCGCGATATGGCGTTTCCGCGCCTGAACGCGCTTTCGTATTGGGTGTTCCTGTTCGCGGGCCTTTTTCTATACGTCAGCTTTCCGCTCGGGGAAGCGCCCAACGCCGGCTGGTTCAACTACGTTCCGTTCGCGTCACTCGAATACAATCGCGGCCCCAACATCGACGTGTACGCGCTCGGCATGGTGCTGCTCGGCATCTCGACCACGGTGGGCGCGGCGAACTTCGTCGTGACGCTGTTCAGGATGCGTGCCGACGGCATGTCGATCAACCGTCTGCCGATCATCGTGTGGGGCACCCTGACGGCCTCGTTCGCCAACCTGTTCGCCGTGCCCTCGGTCAGCCTCGCGTTCTTCATGTTATGGATGGACCGCAACGTCGGCACCCATTTCTTCGATGTGTCGAGCGACGGCCGGCCCATGCTCTGGCAGCACCTGTTCTGGATGTTCGCGCACCCGTGGGTCTACGTGATCGTGCTGCCGGCGATGGGCATCGTGTCGGACGCGCTGCCCACCTTCTGCCGGCGCCCGATTGTCGCGTATGCGGCGCTCGCCGTGTCAACGGTGGCCACCATGCTGGTCGGCTTCGAAGTGTGGATTCATCACATGTTCGCGACCGGACTGCCGCCGCTCGCGCTCGCCATTTTCGGCGCGGCCAGCATGCTGATTTCGGTGCCCAGCGCAGTGGCCGTGTTCGCATGGATCGCCACGATCTGGCTGGGCCGCCCCGTTTTCAAAACGCCGTTTCTGTACTTCGCGGGCTTTGTGCTGATGTTCGTCGTCGGAGGCGTTTCCGGCGTGATGACCGCCGCCGTTCCGCTCGACTGGCAACTCACCGATACCTATTTCGTGGTCGCGCATCTCCATTACGTGCTGCTCGGCATCAACGTGTTCCCCGTGCTGGGCGGCATCACCTACTGGTTTCCGAAATTCACCGGCCGGCTGATGAACGAGCGCTTCGGCAAGCTGACTTTCTGGGTCGTGCTGATCGGCTTTAACGTCGGCTTCTTCCCGATGCACATCTCCGGGCTGCTCGGCATGCCGCGGCGCATCTACACCTATCCCGAAGGGATGGGCTGGGATCTCAGCAACATGGTGACTACCGTCGGCTCGTTCGTGTTCGGCGCCGGCGTGCTGATGTTCGTCGCAAACGCGCTGATTTCCGCCTGGCGTGGCGCGCGTGCCGGTGCGAACCCATGGGATGGCGCGGGCCTAGAATGGTCCGTTTCGTCCCCGCCGCCGCCGTACAACTTTGCCGTGCTACCCATGATCGCGTCGCGCCATCCGCTATGGGAAGACCGCCTCGATGAAGGCGGCCAGCGTTCGAGCCTGACCACCGGTTACTTGCTGCACCGCGGCCGCGAGACACTCGGGGTGTCGCCGCTGAGCGGCAGCGCCGATGTCATTCTGAAGATGCCCGAGGACACCTTCACGCCATTCTTTCTCGGCTTGTTTAGCGCGCTGTTCTTCGTCGGCCTGCTCGTGCGCAGTCCCGCATTCGTGCTGGCGATGACAGCGGCTTGCGCGGCGGCGATCGTCGTATGGCTGTGGCCGCGCCGTTCGCTCGCACAACGCGAACCGCCGCCCGCGAGCGCGCGACCCAGCCTCGCCACGCAAGACGCGGACGCAACGCTGCCGGTGGGCAGCGCGGGCGAACACTCGGGCGGCTGGTGGGGCGTACTGACGCTGGTTGCAACCGAAGCCTGTCTGTTCGGCTATCTGATCTTCAGCTATCTCTATCTGGGCGCGCAAACCCATCTCGCGTGGCCGCCCGGAGGGATGCCGAAGGTCGGCATCGGTGCGCTCAACACAGGCTTTCTGCTGCTTAGCAGCGTGTTCGTGTGGCTCGCGGAGCGGTTCGTCAGGAAGCGCCGCAAGCTCACGGCGATCGCCGCGATGCTGATTGCTGTCGCGCTCGGGATCGTCTTTCTGCTGATCCAGATGAAGGAATGGAAGGATCATCCCTATGGATTGACCGCGCATCTTTACGGCTCGCTCTATTTCACGATCACCGGTTTTCACATGGCGCACGTCGTCGTCGGCCTGGTCGTGCTCGTCGTGATGACGCTGTGGATCGCGCTCGGCTATCTCGACGAACGACGTACGGCGCCGATCACGATCGGCGGTCTGTACTGGCATTTCGTGGATGTGGTCTGGCTGTTCATCTTCACCACGCTGTACCTTTCGCCGTTCATCCTGAGGGGGCGCTAGCCATGCCTGAATCAGGTCTCGCGTCTTCTCAACCGTTCGCAACGCGTCGCAAGCTATTGGCGGGCTGCGCGCTCGCGGGTCTGTTCGGAACACCGGGCATCTGGCTGCTGCAGGTAATCGTCTCCGAAGTGCTGTCCGCGACCGCCTGCTATGGCGTCAGCGCGCCGCGCGCCGCACCGTTGTGGAGCGGCTTCACTACGTGGATCTTCGCGATTTCGGCAGTCGCGGTGGCCGTGGCCGCCCCTTGCGCCGGCTTCGCGTGGTACGGGTTCCTGCTGGCGCGACGCGACGGCCGCTCCGCTGAACCGCACCCGCATCGTCATGAAGCGCTGCGCACGACCGAACAGCTTCGCGCGGACGACGCGGTCAGAGTGCGCTTCATCGCGCTGTGCAGTGCGCTGGTCGGCACGGGATTTCTGGTCGGCGTGATCTTCATCTGGCTCGCGCCGTTGTTCGTCGATCCGTGCAGCGCAGGGTAGTGACGACATGAAAGCGAAGCGCGCCCGATCATTCGCAGTACGCTTACTCCTGGTCAGCTGTGCAGTCAGCGTGCTAGGCGGTTGCAAACGCGAGCGCGCCCCGGACGGGTTCGCCGGCGTCACGCGAGACTCGCCGGTCGCAATGGACGCAGCGCAGATTGCGCGCGGCGAATATCTCGCCAAGGCAGCCGATTGCGCCGCCTGTCACGACGCGGCGGACCAAACGCCCTACGCGGGGGGCCTGCCCGTCAATTCGCCGTTCGGGCCGATCTATGCGGGCAATATCACGCCTGATCCCACCTTCGGCATTGGCCGCTATACGTTGCAGCAATTCGCCGACACGCTTCGCGTCGGCAAGACGCCGCAAGAGAAGTGGCTCTACCCGGCGATGCCGTACCCGTCGTTCGCAAAACTGAGCGATGCGGATGTGACGTCGCTGTACGCCTACTTCATGCACGGCGTCACAGCGTCGACGAACCGTGCGCCCGTCACCAGATTGCCCTTTCCATTCAACCAGCGCTGGGCGATGTACTTCTGGAGCCATCTGTTCGGCAACCGCGAGCGTTACGTCGCCGATTCGCACCATAGCGCCGAATGGAACCGCGGCGCCTATCTCGTGCAAGGCCCCGGACATTGCGGCGCGTGCCACACCCCACGCGGTCCCGCCTACAACGAATTGGGCTACGACGAACGCAGCGAACACTACCTGACCGGCGGCATCAACGATCACTGGTTTGCGCCCAATCTGACCGGCGATCCGGCGAGCGGCCTGGGGCGCTGGTCGCAAGAGGACATTGCAACGTTTCTTGGCGCCGGACACGGAGGACGCGCCACCGCGTTCGGCGCGATGGCGCCGGTTGTCGAGGAAAGCACGCAGTATCTGAACGACGCCGATTTGCGCGCGATCGCGACCTACCTGAAGTCGCTGCCGGCACGAGGCGTGAGCGGCACGTTCGATAACAATGAACACGCGCGCACCCTGACCGCGCGGGCAATCGACACAGGCGAGGTCGAGCGTCCCGGCGCCGGGGTCTATCTATCGTTCTGCGCGCGATGTCATCGCGCCGACGGCATCGGCGAGCCCGGCAAAGCCCCTGCGCTCGCCGGCAACTCCCTCGTGATGGCAGCCGACGCGACTTCGGTCGTGCGAATCGTGATTGAAGGCAGCGAGAGCCCGACTACGAGCGATCAGCCGAAACCGCAGAAGATGCCGGCGTTCAACGACCAGCTCACTTCGACGGAAATCGCGCAGGTGGTGAGCTTCATCAGGAATACATGGGGAAACCATGCGGCTCCGGTGTCGGACCGGGACGTCCGCCAGTTGAGGTCGGCAATTCACAAGTGACGCGTGTTTGCTGCACATGCGGGGGAGTGCATGTGTTTGAAATCACTTGGGCCCTTTGTGTTGACGGCTGAGTTGGTGCGCTGTCTGGAGTGATTCGACGATCGTCTCATAGACGCGCCGGCGGGTTTCGGGGTCCGGCGCACGCAAGGCGAACGAAGGATGATAGGTTGCGACGACGAGGTGTTCGCCGTGCTCGATCGTTTTGCCGAGCGCATCCTGTAACCGCGAGTGCGCATCGTCCAGCACGGCTTTAAGCGCGGTAGCGCCCAATGCGACTATCACGCGCGCTTCGACCTGCTGAAATTCCTGTTCGAGCCAGTATTCACACGCTGCAATTTCTCTTTGCGCCGGCGTTTTGTGCATGCGACGCTTGCCGCGCGGCGTCCACTTGAAATGCTTGACTGCGTTCGTGACGTAGACGTCGGCACGCTCCAGGCCCGCTTCTTCGAGTGCTTTGTCGAGCAGTGCGCCGGCGGGTCCGACAAAAGGCCGGCCTTGCAGGTCTTCCGCATCGCCCGGCTGTTCACCGACCAGCATGATCGACGCGTTACGCGGCCCTTCGCCGCCCACTGGCTGTGTGGCGTCGCGCCACAGCGCGCAACGGCGGCAGTCCGCCAGTTTCACCGGTTGCTGGTCGCGCTCGATGTCTGAACTGGTGGCCTTGCTGCTGTGGGTACGCGGGGGTTTATCGGCTTTCTCATCGGCCATGGTTGGCATCCCTGCAACGCTTGCCGTCAATCGCCGTGGAGGCTATGAGCGGCGAGTGGCATCCAGCGGAATAGGGTTCTTGTCCCGCGACGATTCTCGAGAGTGATTCGCCGGCGCCCACCCTCGCGAGTGAGCGCCGGTTACAACGTCAGCGGCATACACGCGATAAACATCCATCACGGCTGCCGTTGACCGCCTTGATGCTGCGGCGTCTTCTGCTGGTTCTGCTGTTGCTGGCCTTGCTCCTTGCCTGCATTCTTCGGATTGCCAGCCTGCGTATTGGATTGCTTCGTGTCCGTCATATCGACTCCTTTTTCCGGTTACGCCGGTTGCTTTCCACACGCAGCAAATAGCGTTCCCCCCGCGCACTACCTGAGCCTGTCCCTGTCATATTCGGTGCGCACACCCGCGGGCAGCCAGGGCTCCTTGTGGCAACACCACAGTTCGTAGGTCGGCTCATAAATACCCACGCGGTCGAACGCACCCAGCGGCAGGTCCAGTTCGTCGCTTCCCACGTATTCCATGAATGCGACGGACCCGCACGTCGGGCAAAAATGCCTTCGTGCGCCGGGCGAACTCTGCCAAGCTTGCGTGCGGCCGGAAAGCTCCACAGTATTGCGCGCGAACATGGCGTAACCGCCCAACACATTGCCGTGTATTCGGCGGCAGGTCATGCAATGGCAAATGGACACGCGCCTCGGTCGCGCGTTGACACGAAAGCGCACCGCACCGCACGCACATCCGCCGGTTTCTTCGATGTGTTCGCCAGTGGCTTCCATCACACTCTCTTGGCCGGGCCGCTACTTCTCGCTTTTCTTGGGAATCTTCGCGCCCGACTTGCGCGCCTGATTCAATGCGATCGCTACAGCCTGCTTGTGCGGCTTGCCATGTTTCGTCTCAGTCTTGATGTTGTGAGACACGGTGTCCTTCGACGTTCCTTTCTTCAGCGGCATGATGCTCTCCTTATCAAAGAAGCAACCACGCGACAGCGCGGCTGCTACAAAAATTCGTAGCATGCGGCGTGCCAAATGCGCAAATCGGCCGGTGTAATCGCGCTCGCGATCCGCGCTACGCGGCCGCCACGGCAATCACGATCTTGCCGCGCACGTGCCCTTTCTCCAGCGTCGCCAATGCTTCGGGCGCGGCGTCGAATGGATAGGTTGCCGTCACTTTCACGTCGACCTGGCCCTGGTCGATCAAGCGCGCAATTTCCGCCAGTTGCGCTCCGTCGGGCCGCGCGGTATAGCGCGCAGCACGTGCGCCGCGGTTCGTCGCCTCGATCTGAGAAGGCTCGGCGAGCGTGGAGATCAACGCGCCACCTGTCTTCACCACGGCCCACGACCGCTGTTGCGTTTGGCCGCCGACCAGATCGAACACCAGGTCCATATCGGGCGCGGCGTCTTCGAATCTTTGCGTCGAGTAGTCGATCACGTGATCGGCGCCGAGTCGCCGCACGAACTCCACGCCGTCGCCCGATGCCGTGACGAACACTTGCGCCCCCATTGTCTTCGCGAACTGCACCGCTAAATGCCCGACGCCGCCCGCGCCCGCATGAATCAGCACGCGCTCGCCGGCATCCAGGCGACCGTGCTCGAAAAGCCCTTGCCATGCGGTCAATGCGGCGAGCGGTACTGCACCCGCCACCGTCCAGTCGGCTTTCGCCGGACGGCGCGCCAGCGCATTGGCCTCGACGACCACGAACTCGGCATACGCACCCTGCCCCTGTCCGACGAAACCATAGACTTCGTCACCCGGCTTCCACCGCGCGACGTCCTTACCGACAGCTTTCACCACGCCAGCAAAATCTCGCCCTAATGTATAGGGCAATTGGTCTTCCCCTATCAGCGGATACTGTCCCGCGCGCGTCTTCAGATCGACTGGATTGGCGCTAGCAGTTCGCACGCGAACCAGTACTTCGTGACTGGCCGGCTCGGGCACATCAATCTTCTCCCGCTCCAGGACATCCGGGCCGCCGAACGTGTGGATGCGATAAGCAAACATCTGACTCATTTGTTGCCTCCTTGAAAGGACCGGGGACTAGAGTGCGAAATTGCGACGTGAACGCGGCCATTTCAATCGGTGGGGCGTGCAAGCGGCATTCCTAACGGCGGCCGCCGTGATCGAAGTGGGCCGTAGCATGGCCGTTGGGAATAGGGTTTGCTAGGGATGCAGCAAGCGATTGCGGCCAGGATACAAACAACGCAAACGCATCTCGCCGGCGTCGCCGGTCGAGGTCCATCTGGGGGAGCACGTCATGAAGCAAATCGCCCTCGAACAATTGCGACCGACACAAATGACGCACGGCATGCGCGAGGTCGCGAAAAAGATCGAGCAATACCGAAGCCTGTCAGAACACGACCTGCAGATGGCAATTGCCGAAAAGCCGGTGCCCGTCGTGCTGGGCCCGCAAGCGAAACCCTATGTAACCGACCATCACCATATAGTCGCCGCGCTGCATGCGCTACGAATTGCTGCGGTGCCAGTCGTGCTTCAGGAAGATCTTTCGTCGCTCTCATTCCAGGAGTTCTGGCTGACAATGGAAGACCGGCGCTGGACGTATCCCTACGATGCGCAGGGCAGGCGCGTGAGCTTTACGGACATGCCTCGCCACGTCTGGGAACTGGGCAACGATGAATACCGAAGCCTCGCGGCTTTCGCACGCGACGCAGGGGCATTCGAGAAAACCACTGTGCCGCTGGAAGAGTTCCGCTGGGCTGACCTGTTTCGCAGCATACTGCCCCTGCCGTCCGACGACGAAGCGTTTGCGCGCTCGCTGCGCGAGGCGATCAAGCTGGCGCGAAGCGTCGCCGCGATCGGTCTGCCGGGCTTCCTCGGCGATGCTCAACGGGAGTAACGCGGTCGATGCAAGTAGCAGACGGCGTTTGCTTCTGCCGGACGTGGCGCCGGCGTTCCCGAGGAAACCCAACGCAATGCGTTCGACACATCACGCAGTCCGCGCCTACTGACTCGCCGCGCTTGCCGGCGTACTCACAACGGGCGCCTCGCTGCTCGCCGCGTTCGTGCCGCTAGCGGCCGCGCCGGCGGCACTGTTCGCGCGATTCGCCGCGTCGCTGCTGCCCGGCGTGCCGTTGACCCCCGCCGAATTGCTCATGACGCCGCTGCTCCCAGCACTCATCGCATCGTTGCCGTTGTTGTCCGCGCGCCGGCAGCCCGAGGCAGCGGCCGCCAACGCGATCATTGAAAACGCGACGAGTGCCTTTTTCAGGATCTGATCCATGACGTATCTCCGTCTCCCTGTGACCCAATCGTCCAATTGCGCAATATCGACCTTGCGCGCCGCCCGGCACCCAGTTGACGCCGCATCAGCCATGCCCGGCGCCCATCCGGCTTGCACGGCATTTGGTCGCGCAACAGGGAACGCATGTTGCTTGGGTCGGCTCCGAAAGCCCTTGCTTGCTGGAGACACCGATGAATGAGTCAGAACTGGAACAACGCGTCGAGGAAATAGAAGTCGCGCTTGCCGAAATTTTCGAATCGCCGAAAGCGCCGGCCGTCAGCAGCTATGACGAAGGAACCCGTCTTTTTATTCAGGTTTCGTGGGTCGTGGAATCGCACCGCGACAGTTCGCTCGACGCGCGCTGTGTCGTCACGCTCGCGTTCACGCACGGACAGTTCGAACGCTATGCAGCGCTGGATACGGCGCATCGCAAGGCGTTTCAGGCGCGCCTCGGTGAGTGGGTGCGCCGGCGCTGCGCCGAGAGGCAGAATCCACCCGCGCTGAAGGGCGATTGCGCGATGGAAGCGGATGTGCCCGACGAACTGTTTTGAGCGGGAAGAAAGCTCAGCCGCTACCCTCAAGCGGCCGTCAATCCTTCAGCACGTCCCGATGATCGCCACGCGCGTTCGCCGAATCGAAATACGTGCGTAGCGCGGGCGCCGACTGGTCGCTCAACGAGCAGATTCGCGCCAGCCAGTCGGCCTGCGCAGGCCATTCGCCTTCCACCACACGCGGATAGATCTGCCGCACGAACTGATGCAGCGCCATTGCGCCAATATTGCCGCTGACGCCCAGCAAAACATGCAACGCCGCGTGCGTCGCTTCGAGATCGCGAACCGCCACGCTGGCCGCGAGGCGTGCGACGGTCGAGCGAATCTGCTCGATACCGTTGAGGAATGTCTGGTCCAGCAAATCGAGCGCGACCAGTTCTTCGAGGTGCTTCTCGTCGAGCAGCGGTGCTTCGTTGACCGGCTCGGACCTGGCCGCTTGCACAGCGGATGTCCGTGCCGCCTCGGCCTGCGCCGGCGAATGCAATGCGCGCTGCCGTGCAAACTGTCTTGCCAGGCCGGCGTAGAACGAGCCGACCTGAACGGGCTTGAGCATGACCTCGTTCATGCCCGCGCCTAGACATGCCTGCACGGCATCCATGTCGGCGTGGCTGGTCAATGCAACGATGGGGACTTCGGCATACGAGTCCGCACGCGCGCGAATCAGCGTGGTGGTTTCCACGCCGCCGATTCCCGGCATATTCATGTCCATCACGATCGCGTCAATCGCTTGGCCCTCCTCCAGCTTCGCCAGCACCGCCGGCCCGTGCTCGGCCTCGATGACGGTCGCGCCGCATCGCTCCAGATAACCTTTGGCAACCAGCCGGCTGTAGGTGTCGTCGTCCGCGACGACGATCGTCTTGCCGGCGAACCCTTCGAAGCGCTCGCTGTGAAGATGGCGGTTGCCGTTTTCGAAGAGCGTCTCGAGCGTGGTGATCAATTCCACCACGCCGCAGGATTTGCTGATCAGGTCGTCCATGCCGGCGCGCCGGGCGAGCGCGCGGGTCACGTTGCCGGGCTCCGCCGTATAGGCGGCGATCAGCACGTTCCAGTTCGACGATTGACGGTCGGCGCGAATTCTTTCGGCGGCGCTGTAGCCGTCCAGAATCGGCATGTTGATGTCCATCAGCACGAGGTCGAAGCGCGCCGACTGCTGCAGCACGCTCAACGCCGCCTCGCCGTTCTCCGCTTCGCTCACGTCCGCGCCGACCTTCGACAACTCGCGGCGGGTTCTGGTCCGCAGAGCAGCATCGTCGTCCACGACGAGAATGCGTTTGCCGCTGAAAAATGGCGTGGCGCGCCCGATGATCTTCTGCTCATGGTCCGCCACCTCGCGCTCCAGGATGACAGGAAATTGCAGCGTGAACCGCGTGAATTTGCCGACTTCCGAGCGGCAGCCGATCGTGCCGCCGAACGCATGCATCGCGCGCTGGCAGTAGGCGAGGCCTAGCCCTGTTCCCGCCGAATTGCCCGTGGTGCGGAAAGGCTCGAACAGATGCGGCAGAATGTCGGGCGCAATGCCCGGACCGGTGTCGTGGACCAGCACCGTTTGCCGGTCGACCGTGAGCGTAAGCGTCGCCGAAGGATGCGCGGCAATATGATGAAGCGCGTTCTTGATCAGATTGAACAGTGTGAACAGATAGACGGTTTCGTCGACCTTGAATGTAAAGTCTTCGAGCACCGCGAGCCGGACCTTGGCGCGCTCCTGCGGGTCGGCGAAGCCGTATTCGTCCAGCGCCTTACGCGTGGCGGCCGCCGCGCTCAGATAGACGAGACGGTCCGACGGAATGGGTTTCGCGCTCACTTCATCCAGTGTCATCGCGATGATGCGCAGGCCGCGCTCGATCGACAACTGGCCATGCGCGAGATGCCGGTAAAGCGACGCCGTTCTGTCGTGCGGCAGGGCCGGCGGCGTGCGGCCATCCGCCGTGGCGGGCAGCGCCTCTTCCACGCGATCCAGCACGAGCCTCAGCTGGCTGAGCGGATTGCGCATTTCATGCGCGATCGAGCCGGCGAGCGCGCGCAGCGCGCCGTTTCTTGCCTGCGCGACGATCCCCTTCAGGTTGCTATAGCTGAACGTGAGGCCGGCAAATATGCCGAACGTGAACACCGGCAAATAGGTGTAGAGAAACAGATGGGCATCCACGTAGACGGACTGCGGAATAACGATCTTCGCGCACAGGATCGCAAAACCGATTCCCAACAACAGATTCAGCGACAACGCGGCAAACGACGGAAAAATGGCGATCAGGAAAAAGATCATCCCCAGCTCGGACATCGACCAGAGCACCGAATAGTAGCTGGCCAACAGGTAATAAGTGAAAAAGAACGGTAGCGTATAGGCTACCGTCGCGAAGTAATACCACGGCAGGAAGCGCGCCACCGAAACGGGCCAGTAACGGCGCAAAAGCAGAAGCGCGCAGGCGGCTGTGCCGATCACGCGCATCAACAGGTTTTCGTTGGGCTGAGGATCGACGAACGTCCACCACAGCCAGTACACCGGATGCCCGATCGTACCGATCACGCCAACCGCCAACACACTGTAGTCCGATACCTTGGCGGCGTCGAAAACCACCCGGTTGAGATAGCGGATGCCCCCTGAAATGGCTTTCATTTGTGCTTTTTCTTTGCTTGCTCAGCGTCAGAATTTGAAGCTGCTAACGTTGAACGACATGCCGGCGCTGCCCACCCAGCACACCACCCTGTCGCCTCTCTTCAGCTGCCCGCTTTCCTTGGCCATGGAAATGGCAGCCGGGATCGACGCCGACACGAGATTACCGGTTTCCGGGTAGATGTGATACATCTTGTCCTCGATCCCCGCCTTTGCTCCAAAGCCATGCCACGCCGCCTTCGACGATGCGTGCGTAAAGACGATGTCGATCTCTTTCTTCGGCACCGGCAGTTTCTCCATCACAGCGGTCAGCTCGTCGGAATTCTTGTGAAGATCATGACCGAATGATGTAAAACGCATGTCGCCATTCTTTCCGATCCGATCCGACGGGTGGCAAAACCCTTCGTAGCCCGGAATCGGAATGGTGCACAGGTCCGATATCTCCGGGCGCGCGCGGAAAGCGAAACTGAAGTTATCTGGCTCCTTCGCAACAAGCAGCGTGGCAGTGGCCGCCTCGCCGATCGTAAACGACGGCAACGTATATTCGATTTGAGCCGAATTCTTCAGCGCAAAATTGGCCGGAAAGAGTGGGCCGCCGGCCAGCATATTGAACTCGGCGTTCACAATCATAGCGTTTCTGTACTGACCGGACTTGAAGAGACTGTCGATAATCGACATCGCGCGTGTCCAGCTCATGCAGGCATCGACGACGTCGAAGCATTCGGCATTCACGAACCCCAGTGCGCTGGCCATCATATGGCTGTTGCCCGGCTCCAGAAATCCCCTGCCGATGCCGACATAGATAAATAGCTCGATATGTTCCGGCCGCAGATACGATTCCGATAACGCCTTGCGCGTCGCCATTGCTACGTGATCAATGGGCGCCTCATGGCTTTCGCACCAGCGCCGGTTGATCAGCCCGCTTCGGTCGAGCAGCGTCTTGATGGTGCGCATACCCCGGTCGATGTCGCCTTCGTATTCCTTGGAATGGAAGCGAATCATATCGATAACTTCTTCGTTCGTAACGACTTTGGACGGCAGACTGACTGCAACATTCTTGATGAGCATAATGAATCCATGAAAATTTGAATCAATGGGTAGAAGCACGTTTCGCCCGCATGGCACGCGAGTACCGAAGGTCGGGTACCCGGCCGCGCGGCGCTGGTACATTAACGCGTCCTCCGCTCATCATGAATATTGTTCTTTTAGGCTTGGTCCCAGATACAGGGTCGAGGTATGGAAGCGAAAGCAAAAAGGCGCCGGGGTTTCGGTCGCGCGGGAACCGGCGCAAACGTTCAACTCGCCGCGCCCGGTCGCAATGTCGTCATGATTTCAAGCCTGGCCACTTAGCGAACGACTCGTCGATGCCAAAAAATGGCCGTGGAAAGCCCAGCGAATATTCACCACAATCGGCCAACACTTCCCCGTGGGCGGCCAACGCACTCGGACGGCCCGTCACGCGGCGGTACGATGGTCGCAAAGCGCATTCCCGCGTTCTGTTCCTGAAAATTCGTTGAGCATCGCACGCCATCGATAATGCTTAGCCGGCATATCTTCGTCTTCAAATAGAGAGGGCGATTATGACCAGTAAAATACTCGACCAATACATCAGGAACCGAAGAAGAGAAGTTGATGGGTGGCTAGCAAGATGTGACGCCAAAATATTCGCAAGACTACTCGAATCGCAGCTCGACAATGGCATTACTGGCGCCATCGGGGAAATTGGAGTTCATATCCATCAGGACTCGTTAATTCGAAGTCTTTAAAGATAAATATTTGTATCTTTTCCGATATTTTTTATCGATAGTGGAAAATAATCAGCGATGGTAAAACGAGTCAATTGATGGGTAGGCTAGTGGCCCTTGGTGGAAGTTATCTTTTGACGGCCTGCGGTGGTGGCGACGAAGACGGTAGCAATGGCACGACTGGCGCCGCTACCAGCAAAGCAACGGCGCATGCGAGTACTGCATCCGCGAGCGGCACGGCGATGCCGCCGGCAAGTTCGATTACAGACAGCGCGGGGGCCGTATGGACGATGTCGGGCGGGGTAGTCTATAGAAACGCTGCAGTAGCAGGGGTCAACTACGTCTGGGCAGCACTTCCGCGGACGGTACCACGCTACCTTCAGCGCCGTACATCATCGACAAG
>NZ_JAQQEU010000085.1:0-29020 GCF_046026895.1 Paraburkholderia sediminicola | reverse complement strand
CTGTAGTCCACCGCGTTGAACGCGCCGCTCTGGCTGAACTGCAGCGTGCCGGTATTGACGGAGACTGCGCCTTCGCCCGAACCCGCCGCGCTCAGGGTCGCGACACCAGCCCCGCTCTTGGTCAGACTGTCGGTACCCGACAAGGTGTTGGCCAGTGTACTGTTGCTAGCAAAGTTCAGCTGCAGGGCAGCGCTGTTGCTGATCACGCCGGTGCCCAAGACGCTACCGTCCGTGGCCACCACGGTGCCACTACCGAGGGTCGAGCCGCCGCTGTACGTACTGGTGCCGGAGAGCACCAGCGTCCCAGCGCCGGTCCTGTTCAGAACCCCGGGGGAGGTACCGTCGCTGATGTTGCCGGTCCACGTGGTGGTCAGGCCGGTATTGACGTTGAAGGTGGGACTGCCGCTGAGGGTGACCGCGTTGTTTACTGTATAGCTGCCGAGGAAGTCCAGGGTGGTGCCCGCGGCCATTGCCAGGATTCCGGTACCCAGCGCGCTGGCGTTGCCCATTGTCAGCGTGCCTGCCGCGAGCACCGTGCCGCCGCTATAAGTGTTGTTGGCGGCCAGAGTAAGGTTGCCGGTGCCCGTAGATGTTAACGAGCCCACCCCGTCGATGAGACCGTTGAAGCTGTCGTTGTTCCCAGCGTTGTCAATGGTCCCTGTCGTGTTCAAGGTGATCGGACGAGTGACGTTGGTGAGGCCAACCGTCGTTCGCAACGTACCGCCGTTGAACGTCAATCGGGTAGCGGCCCCGCCCAGGTTGTTGTTATTGGAAACCGCAAGTATGCCGTTATTGAGGAACGACCCGCCGGTGTAGGTGTTGGCACCACTGAGCGTAAGTGTTCCCGTACCCGATTGCGCGAGCGTACCGGAGCCGCTCACCACGCCACCGTAGGTGACATTGTCGCTGTGATTGAAGATCAGGGCGGCGTTATCCGTGATATTACCGGTGATGCTGCCTCCGGTGCCCGCACCGCCATCACCCACCTGGAGTGTTCCACCCGCAATGGTGACGAGGTTAGGGAAGGCGACCGGGCCAGTCAATGTCGTCACACCAGCACCGACCTTGAACTGGCCGCTGTTGGTGGTGAAGCTCGCGCCGGTATTCAGAGCTATCGTGTTGCTAAACGGGCCCTCCATGTCGATGGCTAATCCGTTGGCCGCTGATGGTGTGATGGGGCGTGCCACCTGCAGGCTTACAGGACCGGTCGCCGTGCTGGGGTTGACGACGTTGCCGGTCAGCGTTCCGGTGTTATCCAGGATGAGTGTGCCCCCGGCCAGACTCCAGGTCAGGTTGGCCAGATTGGTATTGCTACCGGTCAGCGTCCATGTATCGCCTTCTATCTTCTGGAACGTGCTGAAACTTCGGTATTGCTGAGTATTTGTTCCGCCTATCAGCGATAGGTTGAAGGTGCCCGATCCGCTGCCGCCTCCCAGTGCCAAAGTGTTCGTCCCACCATTGGCCTGGACGATACCGTTGATAACCGATGTCGGTTCGAGAATCAGTAGGTCATTGACACCCGAAAGACTCATCGCGGTGTTTGTGGCGGGACTTGCCACGGAGATCGTGCCGGCGTTCCGCAGCGTGGTCGAACCGCCGGAGTTGATCGTGGAATTCGTAGACGATGTAGTGATTGTAGCGCCCGCCTCATTTGTGATGCTGAGGCTGGTAATCGAGGGTTCATAGATGGCGTAATTGCCCAGCGATTGGATGGTGCCGCCCGTCTGGTTGACGACTGTGGTGGTGCCTGCCCCGTCGTTCCAGATGGCGGGCCCGGCGTTGGCTGAGATCATCCCGCTGTTGGTCACGGTGATGATCATGCCGTCACCTAAACTCGCGATGGCGGGCAAGTTGGAAGTGGTGTTGTTTTGGATGGTGCCCGTGTTGTTGACGATGAGGGTGCCCGATGTCCTGCGGCTGATCAAACCCCAAGCAATCGTGCTGGCAACCGTCATGGAACCGTTGTTATTGACCGTCCAGGTGGGGTTGCTAGCGCCAGTGCCGCTAACGGAAACAGGTTGAGGGTTTCCTGCTATACCGGAGTTCGCCACAAAGGAGCCTCCCTGGTCGATGCCCAGGACGGTATTGTTGGCGTTGAAGTTGATCCAGCCCGTGAAAGTGCCGCCGCTGAGTATGCTGACTGTGCTGCCGTCCGTGCTCACCGTGCACCCGCCTGTGGTCGGCGTACTGATGGTTCCACCTCCAGTCGTGCATTGGCCGAATGCATTTCCAGAAAACCCTAACCACCCTACAGCAAGCAAAGCCGCCACCAGCTTCGATAGTTTCCACCGGGCGGCGTTATCGTGGGCTGTGCCGTCACGATGTTCTCCTATGACGGAAAGGCGGATGCACAGACACTCTGGTTCACCCGCAATCTTCTTTCCCCGGAAATCGACCCCTCCTGAGGCTTTCTTTCCAGCGCCCTTCACGAGTTCGCTCGCCACCACCCAAACTCTGCGAGCGTCATTCCAGACGATGCGATAAATGGTGTTCATGCCATGCCCCCATCCAGGTTCTGTCGCGATAAGGAAGGCGAGTCAAACAGATGTCGATATGATGAGAACTACTAATGCGGGCAACGAGTAGAGCTGCTGGGCGGCAGTTTTCTTGATGTCGCCGTCTTCAGAAGATCCTGTGGATGAACTCGATGCCGCCCAGAATGATGCGTGCAGGACCAAATCTTGAAGCCCAGCATCGGGTCGGGTTCCACGCTTCATGGTGCGGTGGTCCTGCTCGATGACGTTGTTCAGGTACTTCTTCTGGTGGATCCTGATCGGCGTCTGACGCTCAGCGTTGAGCACCTGCAATGCCGCCAGATCTGATCCGCTTTAATCAATTGGCACGGTCTCCTGTTCGCCGTTCCGGGCGATCGCCTTTTCGAAGTAGCGCCGCGCCGCAACCTTGTCACGATGGGCTCGCAGCAGGAAATCGATCGTGTTGCCAGCCTTGTCCACAACTTGGCCTTGTTCGTAAGGGTAGGCCGTATATAGTTTGCATAACTATGCAATCTTGACAGAAGTTAGTATTCCGAAGCTGTTCCACAGGTTCCCGAGGTTGGCGATTATCACGCCCTCGCGTGGCTGTGAGTCGGGTTTGCGTGTCAGCAGACGTGAACCGATACATCGCTTGATACGCGAGATTTGCGCCTCGACCCGAGAACGCAACCCATAGCCATATTTTTTGTTAAACGCATACACGCTTCCTTTTTTGTTGATATACCCCACGACGCGATCATGCCATCGGGTATGGCTTTCGCCATGAATCACCGCATGCGCTGGCGGCGGAATCACCGGTAATACGCCGCACGCTGACCAGGTTTCAGTCTTCTCGATGCTGTAGTACGCCCCGTCAGCGATGACCCGATCCACCGGGCAGTCCACGGCCAGCACCGCGTCCATGGCTTCGGTATCGGACACCGCCGTTTCCGTGACGCTAACCGCGTGAACGTTCATGTCGGGGTCGATCGACAGGTTCACCTTGCGCCACGGCGTATGCGCCGCTTTTCGGCCGTATTTCTGTTCGTGCCATTCACTCGCCGGCCCAACTGCATGCCCGTGCTCTGGACGATCAGACTCACGGCTTCGCCATTGGCCAGATTGCGACGAAGCCGCCCACAAACGTTGCCTGATAATGATTTTCAGCGCAGCTTCGGTCACACGATGACCGAAGCTTGGCACGGCAATGTCGAGCCCGCGGATTGCCCAGAACTCTTCCATCTGACCCGTGATCGGGCGCGTGCCCCAGCCGAACAGCCAGTAGAACGTATAGATCAACTCGATGTAGGCGTCCGTGTAGGTCGCTTCGCGACCAGACACGCCCTTCACATACGGCTGGGCGTTGATGAACAGCGCTTTCAGGTCGCCATCCGGACAATACGGGCTGAGCTGGCCGCGTTTCTTCAGGCTCTGGCTGTACTCGCGTGCGTTCGTTACCCGGTAGCCCGGCTTCTTGCGCTTGCGCGGCTCGCCCGTCTTCAGTCTGGCGTTGTACGGCATTTCGTCAGGTTCAGCATTCGTTTCAGTTTGACCGCTGTAGCAAACTACCTCCGGCTCGCAATACCTACCCTTCCGAACAAAACCCAACAAAGATTAGTTAACAACAGAACGGAACACTATTTGCGCGTCCACCCTGGCTCGTGCGATATCACCCGGATGTCCATCTGGACCATTCAGCCAGAACACCTTGAAGCAAGGTCGAAAAACCTGACGAACATTGGAGTTACCGACCCTGCCCGTGCGCCATACCTATTTCGCCGAAACGACGTACGTTTTCGCAGAGCGACAACAGCCCAATCAAACTTGGCTACGGTCACGACATTGCGCAGCAAACGATAAACCAGATAGCCATATCCCGGCACGCCAAGCCCATGACCCGGCGACCAACTGTGTGTCGAACACGCCGTGAGCAGATCCGACGACTCATTAGCTCTTCGACAGCATCATATCCAGACTTTCGGAGGGTATCGTGAACTATTGAAACATCGCGGACTCAGTTGAGCGCCACGTCGGCAATGGCGCCGACGCTCTCGCGGATAATGATTGGCGGCTACTTCCCGAACCGTTGGAGTCGCTCCCGACAGTCTTCGCGTGAGAACTGGATATAGTAGCGAACGCGGTCAATTCACGAGATAACGTCAAGCCTGGGTGGGCGGATTCAACCGGCGGATGCAATAGTATGCTGGAATCGTTCGCGGGCGTTTCGTAGTTGAGTGTCTTTCGCGGACGCTCATTCAATCGTCTTGCCACAGCGTTAAGTTTGGCCTGTAAATACACTGACAGGTCGGTGCCCTTCGGGAAATACTGTCTTAACAGTCCATTCGTATTTTCGTTCGAGCCGCGCTGCCATGGATGCTGGGGGTGGTAAGTAGGCCCGAGGGGTTTCACCTCAAGCCTCTCGCAGAACCGTACGTGAGACTCTCGCCTCATACGGCTACCGTCAGCCAACCGTTGCCCCAGCGACGCGCCAGTGAACGAACAACCGTGGGTAGACAGCCGCCATCTTGCGTAGCCATTCAGCGCTACGCCGCTTTTGTCGCGACAGTGTCTTGTACGGCTGTGGTGCAAATTGCGGGCGCAAGCGAAAAAACGGTGTATTCACCATTGCATCATCGTGCAGAAAGGACTGACTTCCAAACAGCGGGCGCAGTGAATGAAATGAACGGCCCCCGCCCATCGCGATGGCAAGCAGCGGGTAGATTTCTTGCAATCCGACGACATCGAAATTTGAAAACTGGAAGATCATAAGGATCTTCTCAGGCGACTACGGGGGCCATCATGCAACATAAGGTCGTAGGTGTCGATATTGCGAAGAGCGTGATGCAGGTCCATTGGGTCGACGCGGGCAGCGGCGAGATCGTGAACAAACCCATCAAGAGAGCGTTATTTCTCGAGTACTTTGCCAATCGCCCCCCCGTGTCTGGTCGGCATGGAGTCCTGTGGTGGCTCACAGCATTGGGCGAGGCGGTTGATCGAAATGGGGCATCAGGTCAAACTGATGCCGGCGAAGTTCGTCAAGGCGTTCGTGACGGGCAACAAGAACGATTCGGCCGACGCACCGGCGATCTGGATGGCCACGCAGATGCCCAGCAAGGAAGTGGCGGTGAAGACGGAAACGCAGCAGGCCGTTCTGGCGCTGCACCGGATGCGGCAACAACTTGTGAAGTTTCGCACTATGCAGATCAACAGCCTGAGGGGCCTGCTGACCGAATACGGTGAAGTGATGGGAACAGGTCGTGCCGCGCTGGACAGGACTACCGCGGGCGTGTTGGAGAGACTGTCCGGGCGCCTGCCGATGGTACTCATTGATACGCTTCGCGAACAGTGGAATGGGCTGGTGACACTGGACCAGCAGATTGCCCAGATCGAGAGACGGTTGCATGAATGGATGAAGCAGGACCATGCGACCAAGGCTATCGCGATGGTTCCCGGCGTGGGCCTTTTAACTGCAACAGCAGCCGTGGCGACAATGGGACATGCGAAGTCGTTCAAATCTGGCCGTGAGTTCGCAGCATGGATTGGTCTCGTACCTGGACAAAACGGTTCTGGCACCGCGCGGTGAGACGCAGCGTAACCGTCCAGCGTGATTATCTTCGGAGCGAGCCCTTGACTCCTGATCGCTTGCGCGAAGAAAGCCTTGGCCGCAGCGACATCGCGCCTGGCGCTGAGCCGGAAGTCGACTGTCTTTCCCGCGCGGTCAACTGCACGGTAAAGATAGACCCATTTGCCAGGGACTTTCACATACGTTTCGTCAACTCTCCATGAACGACCAGCGGATTTTGCAAACCGGTCCCAGCGCTTGAGGAACTCCGGCGCGAAGCGTTTGACCCAGCGCATGATCCTAGTGTGCGCGAGCGACACGCGTGAACTCAACGCATCCAGAAAGTCCCGATAGCCCCTGGTCGAATAGCGGTAGCCAGCGAGCGACAACGTGGTCATGGTCTGCTGGATGGTATGGCTGTAGTTGATGGAGCTCTGCCAGCCGTTCACATGGTTACCCTGAGAATCGAGTGCATCGCACCACGCGGCGTTCAGGCCGAATGCGCCGACCGGCGTTCCGAACACCATGCCGGCCAGCACGGACTGGTAATCCGTGGAAAGTCGTGCGCCGCCATTGGCGGTGATCATATCGGTCAACCCGCGCTCATAAGTGAGGTCGGCAAACTTTGCGTTCGAACCCGCGATCTGGCGCACCTGACCCAGCGTGAAGATGTAGTGCGACGCACCGGGCCTCAGTGAGTTCGGCACTGCGGAAAACGGCACTGTGAAGGTAGAAACCTGGCCATTCGCCTCGAACACCTGCACCGTCAGGTCCCCCTGATAGCTGGTAGGGTTCAGGTCGTTAATCGGAAACGGACCAGGCGCGACGGTGGTCTGGTAAATGACATTGCCATTCTGACTGACCACGACCCGTGCATTGGTATTGGCAACACCGTTGACGACAGGTGCATAACCGCGCATCGAGTCGGGCAGCATACGGTCGTCGGTCTCGATATGAAGACCCGTGTAGCCCACGGAACTGAGCAGGTTGCCACTCGTGAAGCGAAAATACGACAAGTCAGTAAATTGGGGTTGCCTCAATAATGAACAGGGCATCGCTCGAAACGCTAAGTGTTATTTAACGAAATCAGCCGATCGGGCATGAGGGATAAAGGTCCTTGACAGCCAGGAAATTGGGCGAGAAAGGCGCTTTCGCGATTCGGCCATGCTCCCCATCCGAGATTCACTATGAACGCTACGCTCATGTCCACGAGGCCTGCCCAGTTCCAGTGGATGGTCAATGGCACCTCCGACCGCGAGCGATGACGGATGCCAGACCGGCCAGTGAGCCGGTGGGCGGACGTTGAATCGACGCGACCGTAACGATGTGCGTGTCGAGCCTGACCTTTTGCGGCAACGGGACAACGAGCAACGCAATGACCGCGAGCAACACCAATATTGACGTTAGTTATCGGGCGAGGCGGGTACGGTTTCCGTTGGCCCTTTTCACTGGCGAGGCCTACCTGTCAATGAAACGCACGCAAGGCCTCGTCCGCGACAACAAGCCGCGACGCCATGACCTTGACTACGAAGCGATGAAATTGCTGCGCGGTCACCGGATCGTCGTGTTCGAGCGCATGCAACGACTCGAGCGTCAAACGCCGCACGCGCGCGGGCTCTTCCGCGAGAACGTCCGCGCTACGCGCCTGCTGCGTGTACACCGCCATTTCGCCGACGATCGTGCCCGGCCCGAACGAGCGCAGCCTGAGGGATCTCCCGCCCGCAAGCGGCAATAAAACAGCAACCCGGCCGCGCTCGACAAAGTACACAGCGTCCCCCGCTTCGCCTTGACGGAATACCGGCTGCCCCGCGCCCAGTTCGCGAACGTCCAGAAGGGACAGCAGTCTGTCGAGTGCGACTGGTGTGAAATGCGGCGCGAGCATCGTCTGGAAATCTGCGTCTGCGCGAGGCAGCGCGCGTAAGTCCGATTCAAGCAGCGTATCTTCGACCCATTCCAGACCGGCATCCAGCGTCGCGAACTCGTGAATCCGGAGGTTCAGGGTGCCGGTCTTCATGAGCAGTTCGCGCGAGCGTGCCGGCAGCCCCGTCAAGACCAGGTCCGCATCGTTCGTCGCGCACAGTTGCCGGAGCTTGACGAAGCTGGCCGATACCGACGCGTCCATGCCGTTGGTCAAAGCAAAGTCGAGCACGACAAAACGGACGGGCATCCGCCCTTGTGTGACCAACCGTTCGCGCACCCGGTGCAGGATCGAATTGGCCGTGCCAAAGAACAGGAACCCCTGCAAACAGGTTCCGCACACCTGATCGCCGAGTTCCTGCAGCCGTCTGGTTGCTTCGATACTGCGCTCGACATTCGATGCCCGCGTACTGCCATCGAACTCCATACGAACGCAGCTGACGCGGCCATACAGCAGGGCGAACATCACACAGGCGGCGATGACCCCCGCCACCACACCCGTGACGACGCCATAGAACGCAATCGCGCCGAGGATAAGCGGTACAAGCAGATACTCGTGCCAGTTGAGCTTGCCGTACGTACCAATCAGCCACTGGATCAACAGACGCAATCCCATGAAGAGTTGCAGCCCGACCAGCACCGGCACCGGGAATAGCGCCACCAGGCCAGGCGAGACGGCCAGCACGAACAGGCATGCGAGGGACGCGAATACGCCCGCCAGACGACTGGTCGCGCCCGCGCGCGCGTTGAGCATCGATCGGTTGAACGACTGGTAACCGATCATGCCGCCCAGCATCCCGCTCGCGATGTTGGCGATGCCGGCTGCGCGCATCTCGCGGTTCAGATCGATGTCTTCTCCGGTGGCCGTGCCAATCGCCGTCGAATTCATCAGGATCGTAATGGCCGCGATCGACGTGACAACGAATGTCTCCGGCAAGTGCGCGCCGATGGCGGACCAGTCGACGCTTCCGTGCGCCAGCGATGCTGGCAGATGCAGTTCGGGAATCCGAATGGGGTGCAGCGCCACGCGCGGAAGCAACAGGCGCATCTCGCGGGCGTCGTCGATCGACAGGCCCGAGACGAACAGCAGCACGTAGAACAGCGCGATGCCGAGTGCAAGGGTGATCGGCAACGCCGCTGCATGTTTCCATGCGCGCGTCAGCAGTGTGGCTAACGTACCCACCACGAAGGCGGGCGTCCATGCCAGCCAGTTCAGATGCATCAGCAGCGGCAATGTGTGCCAGCTCAACGGCTCGCCGGCCACGACTCGAAACGCGCCAGCCAGCAGCAGATAGCCGGTGCCGGCAAGGAAACCGCCCACGACCGGGTAAGGCAGAAATTGCAGGGAACGACTGCGCTTGGACGAGCCGACCGCGTACAGAATGACGCCCGTCACCACCGAACACAACGCGATCGCGAACAGGACCGTCAACAGGACGGTCTGAGGTGTGCCACCGTCAGCCCGTACGCTGCTCGCGACGCCGGCCGCGACACCCGCAAGAAACGCCGCCGCGTTGCCGTCGGGCCCGGCGATATTCATGCGCATCGAACTCATCAACGAGATCACGAGCGCCGTCACGACGCAACTGATGAAGGCGGTGGGAACGCCAAGCCCGGCGTACCGCGCGAGATCCGCGCTGAAGATCAGCGTGCCGAGACTCATGGCGTAAGAGAGCATGACCAGCATCGACACCATGCCGGCCGTCAGATCTCCGGCCAGCCCCCGGATGCGCCGGCTGGATCGGACCTCGGATGAGGAAGCTGTCGTAGCTGGCTTCACAGTGTTTCCCGTGAGGGCGGACACGAGCTCGCCTGGACTGTGTGGTTCGCGCCTCGCGCCGCGGTTGCGCCGGGTTCGAACGTCACCCATCGTTGCGGATGACGAGCGCCAAAACAATGATTGCCTCGTCGCCCGAGACCGTGCCCGATTCGGCATCCAGTATCCGTCGCGGCCTCGGCCAGTGTCAAACGCACTGCCGCAGGTCATCCCTCTCCTTCACGCTGGACGTACACTGTATTTTCGTCAGGAGTGCCTTGGACACAGATACCTTGCAACGGTCAACGTCCGGCTGAGGGCGTGCATCGATTCGTATGAAAGGTGGATGCAACGCGGCCCGGCGGACATGCAGTTCGGCGGACTGCGTTGCGACGCAATGTGCACATTCGAACACACCGGATCAGGCGGCGGCGATGGATATCGGTCAATGGCTGCATGCATTGGGGCTTGAACAATACGCACCGGCATTTGCCTCGAACGACATCGATCTCGCCATGCTGGAGCAGCTCGACGACGCGGACCTCAAGGAGCTTGGCGTCCTCTCGCTCGGCCACCGCAAGCGCCTGCTGGCGGCGATTGCCGAGCGGCGCGCCGGCACGCTGTGCGCACCATCGCCCGCTGTGAACGCGCCTGCGAGCGAGCGCCGGCATGTCACGATTCTGTTCGCCGATCTGTGCGGTTTTACCGCGCTGTCGCAAACGCTCGATCCTGAAGAGTTGCGCGAGTTGACCGGTCGCTATACCGCGCTCGTCGACCAAATCGTCCTCGGCTACGGCGGCACGATCGACAAGCACATCGGCGATGCCGTGATGGCCATCTTCGGCGCGCCGCTCGCGCACGACACCGATCCGCTGCGCGCGGCGCGGGCGGCACTGGAGATTCATGAGGCACTTAACGAACTGGGTGGGCCAGCAGCGCCTGCGCTCAGGGCGCATGTGGGCATTGCCAGTGGAGAGGTGGTCGCGGGTCCGCTCGAACGCGCAGATGTTCAGGACTACACGGTGCTCGGCGACTCCGTGAACCTCGCCGCGCGGCTGGTCGCCGCCGCGGGTCCTGGTGAGACGCTGCTCTCGGAGACAGTCCATCGCGCACTCGGTGACTGCGTGATGAGCGAAGCCGTCGGCGAGATGCGCTTCAAGGGAATTGATTCGCCGGTGCGCGTGTGGCGTCTACGCGGTCTCGCGCTCGAACCCGTTAGCGCCAGCCGCGGCGTTTTTGTCGGCCGCAGGGCCGAGGTCGAGCAGTTCAAGGGCCTGGCCCGTGCGTGCCTCGAACAGCGGGCCGGCCACGTCGTCTACGTACGCGGTGAGGCTGGAATCGGCAAGACACGGCTCGTTGAAGAGATGCGCCGGTTCGTCGAAACGCTGGGCTTTGCGAGTCACCGGGGCCTCGTCCTGGATTTTGGCATGGGCAAAGGCCAGGCCCCGATCCGCACCATTGTCGGCAGCTTGTTGGGCCTGTCGTCTGCGGCCGGCCCGGATGAACGGCGCGCCGCCGCGGAACGGGTGGTCGCATCCGGGGCTGTCAGCCGCGATCAGCTCATGTTTCTTCATGACATCCTCGACCTCACGCAAACCGGGGAGTGGCGCACGCTTTACGACGCGATGGACAATACCGCACGCACGCGCGGCAAGCGCGCGGTCGCAGCGGCGATCGCGGAGGATGTCTGCCGGCACAAGCCCACCATGATCGTCGTGGAAGACCTTCATTGGGCCGACCCACGGGTGCTCGGCTACCTGGCCGCGTTCGCCGTAGCCATCGCGAACGGTCCGGGCCTGCTGGTGATGACTTCGCGGGTGGACGGCGATCCGCTCGACGCGGGATGGCGAGCAAGTTGCCACTGCACTTCTTTCGCCACCATCGATCTAGGTCCGCTGCGCAGCGACGAGGCGCTGAAGCTTGCCGGCACGTTTATCGATGCGAGCCAGCGCGTCGCGCTCGCGTGCATCGAACGGGCCGGCGGCAACCCGCTGTTTCTCGAACAACTCCTGCATAACGCCGAGGAAGGCAGCGCCGAGGCGGTCCCCGCGACGATCCAGAGTCTCGTGCTGGCTCGCATGGACAGGCTGTCATCGCGAGACCGCGAGGCTTTCCAGGCTGCCGCGGTGATTGGACAGCGCTTCGGACTCGCCTTGCTGCGGCGGCTGATCGATGCACCCGACTACGTTTGTCACGTGCTCGTGGCCAACGCGCTGGTCTTACCCGAGGGCGAAGACTTCCTGTTTGCCCACGCGCTCATCCAGGAGAGCACCTACTCGACGTTGCTGCGGGCGCGCCGGCGCGAGTTGCATCGCCGTGCGGCCGACTGGTTTGCGACGACCGACCCCGTGCTGCGCGCCCAGCATCTCGATCGCGCCGAGGACGAGCGGGCACCGCAGGCTTACCTGGACGCCGCAATCGCACAACGCGCGACCTACTTGACCGAAGCGGCATTCCGCCTAGTCGAGCGTGGTCTGCAAATCGCGCAAAGGGATACGGATCGCCATGCCTTGACCTGCTTCAAGGGCGAACTCCAGCGAGATCTCGGCGACATCGCAGCGTCGATCGCGACGTACCGGACGGCCGTCGCCGCCGCTCCCGACGAGGGGGACCGCTGTCAAGCCCAGCTCGGGCTCGCCGAGGGTCTGCGAGTGAGCGAAGGCCTCGACGAAGCCCTCTCACTGCTCGACGCGGCCCAGCAAGTGGCGCAACGGCTGGACAAGGTGGCTGAACTCGCACGCCTGCATCATCTTCGCGGCAACATCCTCTTTCCGCTCGGCAGAATCGAAGATTGCCGCATCGAGCACGAGCGGGGTCTCGCCTATGCTCAGCGCCTCGGCTTGCCGGAAGCGGAGGCGCGGGCGCTCGGCGGCCTCGCGGATGCTGCCTACGCGCAAGGTCGCATGCGCACCGCTTTCGAGCACTTTAGCCGGTGCGTCGCATTGAGCCGCGAACATGGCTTCGGCCGCGTCGAGGTTGCCAATCGTTCGATGGCAGGCTTTAGCCGGATCTACCTCAACGAGGCATTCGCGGCACGCGAAGACGCAAGCGCCGCCGCACACGCCGCCGCGCTGGTTGGCCAGCCGCGCGCGCAGATGCTGTGCGAAACGCTGGGTGTTTTTGCATGCTATGAAATGGGCGACTTGAATGCTGCGCTCGTCCATCTCGAGCGCGAGTTGCAGATCATCCGTCAACTGGGGGCACGTCGCTTCGAAGCGCAGAACATGGAAATGCGAGCGCGCGTGCTGCTCGATAGCGGGCATCGGCACGAGGCCGCCCAGTTGCTACGTGAAGCCTTGGCGATTTGTCGCGAAGTGGGAACTCAATTCTCCGCACCCAAGGCCGTGGGCGCACTGAGCCGCGCGGTCGACGACGATGGCGAGCGCATGCGTCTGCTTGCCGAAGGCGCCGAGATGTTGCGGCGCGGCGCGGTTGGCCACAACCATTTGTGGTTCTACCGCGACGCCATTGAAGCGATGCTGAGCGCCGGCGAGCCATCTGGCGCATTGAGCTATGTCAGCGCCCTGGAAGACTACACGCGCGTCGAGCCGTTGCCGTGGGCGGAGCTGTTCGCGGCCCGCGGCCGGGGCCTCGCTCATGCGAAGCAAGACCCTTCTAACGAAGACACACGACGCGAACTCGAATGTGCACGCGCAAACCTCGTGGACGCGGGTTTCAACAGTTATCTGCCTGCGGTGGACGCTGCACTCCTGGTGCAGCGCGGAGCGAAACCGATTGATAGTGCCGGAATGACGCCGACGAGGAACATGCCGCGACGCGAATAGAGAATCAAACGTATCAAGTGAAATCCGGATGGCGGATCGATGGAATCAACCCGAGCGGCTTCTGACTTTGCGCGAACGCATGCACGCGGCGGCCAGCGCCGACATCCAGTAAATCGACATGTCGCGAAGATCAACTCGATCTTTGCAGCACACGAAGTAGTATTCTCCACTGCACAGTCAGCCGACGATTGACTTGAGGAGCCCGGCCAATGGGAAGCATCAATGCAGTTGTGGCGGCGGCAGTCGCCTTCGTGGGCAGCCACTTTCTCCTGTCCCATCCGCTGCGCAGGGGTTTGGTCCGCGCAATGGGTGAAGTGGGGTTCCAGGGCGTCTATTCGCTGGTTGCGATCCTGACATTCGGCTGGCTGATTCTGGCTTACCGAAAGGCGCCGCTCTCCGCGCCACTATGGCCGGTAGGAAACGGGCTCTGGGCGATTGCGACTGTGCTCATGCTGATCGCGTCGATCCTCCTGATGGGTTCCCTGATCCGCAACCCCGCGCTGCCCACTGGCGGCCGGGCCGCCTCGCTCCCTGAAACGGCGCGCGGCGTGTACGCGGTGACACGTCACCCGATGATGTGGTCGTTCGCGCTTTGGGGACTGTGCCATATCGCCGTGTTTCCGGTCGCCCGGAACATCATCCTTGCAGCAGCCATCGTCGTCCTCGCGCTGGTCGGCGCTGCATTACAGGACCGGAAGAAGCAGCGGCTGCAGCCCGGTCTGTGGCCTGCATGGGAGTCGAAGACAAGCTACCTGCCGTTCGCGGCGATCGCCGCCGGCCGTGCGCGGCTGGGCGGGTTCGGCTTGCACGCGCTTTTGGGCGGCCTTGTCGTTTGGCTCGCAGCGACCTGGGCTCATCTTCCACTCGCCGGTTGGCCAGCGGGCATTTGGCGTTGGCTGTAACTGCTGCCGACGATGTTCACGTCGTGGAATCAATGGAGCGCTGTGAAGGTGCCATCAGAATGCGGCCGAGACAGCCCCTTCGGCGCCCGTCGCCTAAGCCGCACTTCGTGCTACTGCACGGAGACTGAACGAAACTCCTCTTTGCTCCAAAGGACACTTTGGACCTCCAATAGACTGGATGACGGCTCGCCGACTTTCATCGACTCGAGCCTGTCCGATGAGATTAGGAAACGGAGTACTGGAAAGCAACGGCGGTCCGACAGATTTCGATGGCGCATCCACGCTCTCTGCACGCGGGCGCCGAGTGACGGGGCGCTTGATGAGTCCGCCTGTTGGCTCCGAGAGCATGCTATTAACAAGCCAATGATTGAGAGGCCAACACGACCGTTGCGATCAGGTCGCAACACGCGATTTCCGCGGCAGCCTTTCTCCGCATGGAGAAACCGCGGCCAGTCCCGCGCGTTCTCTCCGGTTGCAGGCGGCACTCTCATGCCGTTATGTGGTGATATTCCGCCGTCGAGTGACCGGCTCAGCCCCTCAATTCGGCCAGAATCTGTTCAGCGAGAAAATCACAGGGCGGTCGCGCGGACCGCCCACTGCGGGCAAGGACGACTTCGAGGTCATTCAGTGGCGGCAACCCTTCGTTCTGCGAGAGCTGAACGAGGTGTCCCGGTATGCTGCATCTTGCAAGGGGCGCTATCGCTAGCCCTGCTTCGACCATGCTGATCAGGCCCAACAAGCTCGGGCTCTCGTAGGACATACGATATTTAATATTTTCCCGCTGGAGCGCGCTAATGGCATTGGCGCGTGCGGTACTTCCCTGCGCGAAAACGGCGATTGAAAGCGGGCGCTCTTTCCACACTTTTCTTGCCGGCGACCCGGCCCAAACCATCGGCTCGAACCGGATGAATTCGCCCGCGACGCCCCTTGTTTTCGTGATGCAGGCCAGGTCGAGCGTGTTGTCTCTCAGCATTGGAGCGAGCGCACTGCTTGGCAGACCGATCACCCGGATTTCCACCCGAGGATGAGCAACCGCGAACTTCGCCAGAACCTGCGGCAACAACGACGAAGCGTAGTCGTCGGGAACGCCGATGGTGACGCGACCCTTCATCTCCGGGCGAACCACCGACGCCCAGGCTTCGTCAAGCATCGCAAGCATTCGGCGGCCGTAGTCCAGAAGCGTCTTTCCCTCCGTCGTAATCGTCACGTTGCGGGTGCTTCGCTCGAAGAGCGGCTTTCCCAGTGCTTCTTCAAGCGCCTTGATCTGCATGCTCACCGCCGACGGCGACCGATGCACGGACTCCGCACCTCGAACAAACGATCCCGTATCGGCGACCGCCACCACCATTTCGAGCACGTCCAGATCAAGTTTTTTCATTTTAGTCAGAAAATCTGAATAATAGATTCAGTTTAATGCGTTTTACTAAAGCATGCATCGAACCGACACTGCCAACGATGACCATTTGATGGAGCCCGCGAAAATGCGCGCTACGGTATCGATTTATGGATTTCTGGTGGTAGGCGGATTGCTTGCGGTGACACCGGGCCCGAACATGATCTACGTGATGTCGCGCTCGATTGCACAAGGACGAGCGGCCGGGCTTATTTCGCTGGCGGGCGTGATGCTCGGATACCTCTTCTATATGTTTGGGGCAGCGTTCGGCATCACGGCGTTTTTCCTGAGCGTGCCCTATGCAGGCAGCCTTTTGGGCGCAGGTGGCGCTGCGTATCTGTTCTATCTGGCATGGCAGGCCGTCAAGCCTGGAGGCCGTTCTCCGCTGGAGGTTCGCGATCTGCCTCGCGAAAAGCCCCGCCGGCTCTTCGCGATGGGCGCGACGACGAGCCTGTTGAATCCCAAGCTCGCCATGATCTTTCTGTCACTCCTGCCGCAATTCATCAACTATCAGCACGGCAGCGTTCTCAGGCAATCGCTGGTACTCGGTTCGTCGCTGATTGTTGCGTTCGCGTCGGTCAATGGCCTCGTGGCGATCTGCTCCGGCAGTATGGCGACATTCCTCGCCAGCCGCCCGAGACTCTTGCTGGCTCAACGCTGGATGATGGGAACCGTTCTGGTTACCCTCGGCGCACATATGGCCATCGATGCATTGAAGTTGGGAGGTATCGCCTGATTGTTGCGCTCTATCGACCAGACCCGCCCGGCGGTCACCCCCCTTGGGCGGGAACATATTGGACGTTGCGTCTGTATTGGCTGGGTGTCACGCCTTGCTGACGAGTAAAGAAACGCGTGAAGTTTCCCGGCGAGTCAAAGCCCAGATTGAGCGCGATATCCTGAAGTGCCAGGGCTTGCTGCGAAACATTTTCGATCGACAGATCCATCCTCAGCATGCTGCTGAAAGTCGCCGGCGTCATGCCTGTCTGGTTGCGGAACAGATGGAAGAAATGCGGACGCGATAGCCCAACCCTTTGCGCAAGTTCGTCGAAGTCGGGCGTGATGCCCCTCACCTCTTTCATTGCGTCGATCGCGCGGCGAATCCTGATGTCGTACGCGATACCGCCAACGAGTTCCGCTGCTGAAAGTGTCTTCCCGTGGGACGATGGACCGACCAGTTCACCGGTCATGTCGGCGATCAGCCCGTGGACCGCTTGAAGCGACCGGCCTTCGCGGTCGGTCAGAATATCAAACAGATCGGAATGAAGGCGGCTGAGCTTGCCCTGCATCCACACGGACGAGTTCGGAAAGAAGCGGGGATGAATACTGTACGCGAAGCGCCGGTCGACATCCCTTAACCAGTCCGGCTCCAGATAAAGTGCGAGCAGCACCGTGGGCTGCGATTGCGGGCGATGCTCATAGAAATGCGGCTCCCACGCATTCACCAGCAGCACGTTCTTGTCCGACAAAACATGCTCACGATTGCGGACGCCGAACCGTATGTCAGGACCGCCTTCCTTAAAGATGACGTGGGAAACCCGATGCGCATGGAGGACCATGCTTTTGTCCAGCAGCAGCAGCGCCACTCGTCCGAACGGCCCGTGAATGATTCGTAAAGGTTCCGACATGGTGATTGCCTCCCGCCGTCCCGATGAATGCAAAAGCGTCCCCACTGTCTCGGCCGCTTCGCGCAAAAAAGATCACCATTCGGAATGATAAATCGGCCTCGTCCTGGACAAGTTTCCATACGGCCAGGACCACGACAAGTGGGACATTCGCTTACTCTGCATACAGGCTCTCTGGCACCGCAGCTATCGAATCATGGCCAGCGGCCGACCAGCACGTTTTTTGAAGTCCGAACGTGACTGTCGTTTGCTGCAATGCAGGATGCCCCTCACTATGTTTGCACATTCAAGGAGACGATCATGGCTGGTGTCGGCAGTGAAAAGGTGTTTGAGAATGACAAGGTCATCGTATGGAACTTCGTTCTCGCGCCAGGCGAGGAAACACCGGTGCACACCCACACGCATTCATACATGTGGTACGCGATCGAAGGTGCCCCCTTGCATATATTCGACGAAAACGGCGGGGATCTCGGCATCTTCGACGTACCGACAGGCGCGATTTACTCACTCAAATGCGAGAACGGATACCTGGAAGTGCTATCCGAGATCGGCAAGGGTGCAAAGGTTCCTGCGACGCACAAAGCCCGCAACGAGGGTAGCAAGCCCTACCGCGAAGTACTGGTCGAATACAAATAGCAGCGCGCGTCACTGAGTTTGTCTGAGCAGCATCCCGAACGCCCCGTGTTGCAAGACGGCGTTCGGGGGCAGCTCCGCATCGGACTATCGCTCAAGCCCGCTGCTGCAGCAATGCGGTCATGTTGCGAGTCTCGAGTTCCGTGAAGTGCGCCACGGCGTCGGCGCCCTCCAGCGATAAATCCGGGTCGAGCCCGTCTGCCAGACGCTCGAGTTGCATGTTGTTCCACGGCAGGAGATGAAACGGATGGAGCGCGGCTTCGGGGCTGGGCGCGCGATCAACTTCACCGGAGAGAATGCGCTTCGGAACTTCAGGATCGGCAATGATCGGACGGCCGAGCCCGATGACATCCAGTTCACCGCGCTCAAGCGATTCGATCATCGCTGCCGTCGTGCGAAATCCACCGACCACCATCACCGGCATCGTCGCCGCCGCACGAACCGCTGCCGCGAAGTCCACAAAGAATGCTTCGCGCCTGACAGTACTTTCGCGTGGCACGTCTTCACCCTCGTCCTTGAGCGTGAGGCCGGCCATCTTCGGCTGCTCGAGCGAACCGCCCGATAGCTCGAGCAGATCGAGCGACGAATCGTTGAGCTTCTTCACGAGTTCGATGCACTCGGCATTGGTGAATCCGCCCTTCTGAAAATCAGATGAATTGAGCTTCAGCGCAACCGGAAAGTCGGGACCCACGGCGCGGCGAACTGCAGCCAGGACCTCGAGCACGAAACGGAAGCGGTTTTCAAGCGAACCTCCCCAGCGGTCTGTGCGCTTGTTGGCAAGCGGGCTAAGGAACTGCGAAATCAGATAGCCGTGCGCGCCGTGCAGCGACACACCGGTGAAACCGGCCTCGCGGACTTTCCTGGCCGCGAAGGCGAATTGCCCGATAGCCTGCTGGATCTGCTCTTCGGTCATCTCACGCGGCGTGGCAAACGAGAACCCGGCGCCCCGCATGACGTCGATATCCACCGAAGAAGGCGCAAGCGGCGAGGTATTGATCGCGTCTTGCACCTGGCGCCCGGTATGGCTGAGTTGGGCCCAGAAATGGGCACCTTCCGACGTTCCAGCCGCGGCGAGTCGCGCGAGTTGTTCCTGCCCGCTGTCGTCGTCGATGACGATGTTGCCCGGGCGCTCGAGATGCCACCGGTCGACCTGGATATTGCCGGAGAGCAGCAGTCCCGCCCCCGAGCGCGCCCAGCGCCGGTACAACGCTTCAAGGCGCGGTGTCGAATGATTGTTGGCATCGGCCATGCCTTCGCTCATGGCTGCCTTGGCGAGGCGGTTTGCGAGAATTGCGCCGCCGGGTAACCGCAGCGGTTGTGTGAGGGAGTTGCTCATCAGGATGTCCATCAAAAAAAGTTCACATGGAAACCGAGCCTTCCCTAAGGTGAAATCGACCCGGCACACACGACAGTGATCGCTGTCGTTTGTTGTATAGTGAGCGCTGTCGTATCATTCGTCAAGCGGATAAAAGAGGGACACTTTATGGTCAAGACCTGGTCGGATGACAATCCGAAAGCCGCGTTGATGTCGCGCAAGCGAACGCTGATCGTCGACGCCGCGCTGCGGGCCTTCCTTGAAAACGGCTATGCCGAAAGCTCGGTCAATCGCATCGCCGCGGACGCCGGTGTGTCCATCAAGACGCTATACCGTCACTTCGAGAGCAAAGACGATCTGTTCAGTGCGGTGATGCAGGCGGCCTGCTCGCCGTCCGGCACGCAGCCGGCTGGTCTGTCGGAACCCACCGCACCCGCTGAGCCAGCCTGGCTTCGCGAACCTCCGGCCGTCGCATTGCCGATTGCGGGCGGGGATTATCTACGGCACGCTCTTTCGGACGAACAGTTGGCCCTTTATCGCGTCGTCACGCGGGACGCGCCTCGCTTCCCCGAACTGGCGCGCCGCTACCGCGAGGAAGTGACGGGTACGCGCGATGCACTATTCACGAGCTACCTTGACCGATGGCTGCCTGTCACGGGCTGGGAAGTCAGGGACAAGTACAACGCCGCGGCAACCTTCGCAGCACTCCTGAAAGCCAGGCTTTTCGACGACGCGTTGCTCGGCTTGAAAAGCCCCAGCGAAGCGGAGATCGCCGAATGCGCGGGTGATGCGGCCGTCCAGATGCTCGCGCTCATGGAAGCCGGTCGGCTCTAGCGTCGGGTTCGCAGCCTCGATGCCCGATACTCAGCGTGACCCATCGCCCGGCCGCACCCTTCAAGCACCGCCGCGTCGCTCTCCGCAATCCAGCTTTCCCGTTGCGCCGCGCGTCCCGTGGCAAAATCACCGCCACTGCAGCGTCAGTCCAGGAGGGCGAGTATGGGCGGCAACACGCACGGCGAGCGCGACGGCGCATCGGATATTCCCGGTCAGATCGTCCTGGTTTTTCAGGGAGGCGGTGCGCTCGGCGCCTACCAGGCGGGTGTGTATCAGGCGCTCCATGACGGCAAGGTCGAACCTCACTGGGTGATCGGCACGTCGATCGGCGCGATCAATGGCGCGATCATCGCAGGCAACCAACCCGCAAACCGAATCGCGCGATTGACCCAGTTCTGGAACGGCGTGGCATGTCATGGCGTCGAGGCGGCAGGCTGGCTGCCGGGACTCTCGAACTGGCTGCGCGACCTGGCTACTGTCACGCGGGGCGTGCCGTCGTTCTTCACCCCACGTTTAGAGTCCTGGGCCGACATTCAGGCGCATGTTCGTCCCGACCGGGCGGCGTTCTATTCGACGGGACCACTGCGTGAAACCCTCTCCTCGCTGGTCGATTTCGATTACCTGAATGAGAAAGCAACGCGGTTGACCGTCGGCACAGTCAATGTCCAAAGCGGACGTATGCGGTATTTCACCAATCGCGACGCACCGATGGACGTCGAGCACGTGATGGCATCCGCCGCTTTTCCACCCGGCTTTCCTTCGGTGCAACTGGAAGGCGAATCGTACTGGGACGGCGGCATCTATTCGAATACACCGCTCGAAGCGGTGCTCGACGACCGGCCGCGGCGCGACTCGGTGATTTTCTCGGTGCAGTTATGGCCTTCGAGAGGTCCAGAACCCGAATCAATCTTGCAGGTGATGAGCCGGCAACGCGACATTCAGTATTCGAGTCGTGCCGAAAGCCATCTTGACCGACAGAAGCAGATTCATCGACTTCGTCATGTGATTCGCGAACTGGGTCAGTACGTCGCCGAAGAAAAACGCGATGATCCGGAGGTTCAGGAACTCCTCGCCTGGGGATGTGGCACGACGATGCAGGTCCTGGAACTCGACGCGCCGGCATTCGATAACGACGACCTGAACAGGGATATCGATTTTTCGTCGAGTGGCATCAAGCGCCGCTGGCTTGCAGGTTACGAAGATACGGCGCGCTTGTTGAAACTGGCACCGTGGCGCGAAAAACTGGATCCGATGGAGGGCATCTCGGTGTTTCGAATGGCCTTCGGAGAGGGCCGACGATAACGCTTGTCATCGCCGCCATCTCTGCCTCTCAACTGGAGGCCGCACGTCCGGTTCATAATGCCAACCTGCGCGATGCACGCTCGAAGGCCGTGGAAGAGCCATTGGTGCAGACCTGACGCGCGGCATGAGCCGGTCATGGAGGCGTCGTGAACAGAATCGCGGATGAGCAACGGGAATACATCGTTCGCCCCATGAAGGCCGACGAGGTCGCACTGGCGATCGAGTGGGCGGCACAGGAAGGCTGGAACCCTGGTTGCCACGATGCGGCCTGCTTCCAGGCCGCCGACCCACGCGGTTTTTTCGTTGGCGAATTGCGCGGCGAGCCGATCGGCTCGATCTCCGCTGTCGCCTATGACGAGCATTTCGGCTTTATCGGCCTGTACATCGTCAGACCGGATTGCCGAGGCCAAGGACTAGGGCTTCGAATCTGGCGACACGCCATGGCCCACCTGGGCGAGCGCAACATCGGCCTTGACGGAGTCGTCGCGCAGCAGGCGAATTATAGAAGGTCCGGGTTTCGGCTTGCGCATCGCAATATCCGCTTTCGCGGCGCCGCACGCGGTTCGGGAAGCGCGGCAACATGCAGTCTCTCGGACGTGCCATTCAATCAATTGGCCGAGTATGACCGGCAATTGTTCCCCGCGCCCCGCTCAAACTTCCTGACTGCATGGATTGCCCAACCTGATGTCGTCGCGCTCGCCGCGATCCGCGAAGGCCGGATTCGGGGCTACGGTGTGCTGCGCACATGCCGTCAGGGCCGCAAGATCGGCCCGCTCTTTGCCGACGACGAACTCATTGGCGAGGAACTGTTCACTGCCCTGCTTTCCTGCTGTCCGGATGAGATGGTCTCGATCGATGTGCCGGAGAACAACGCTGCGGCCATCGCCATTGCTGAACGACACGGTATGGTGAGCACCTTCGAAACGGCAAGGATGTATACGAAAGAACCCCCGGCGATTCCGATTGCGCGGGTGTTCGGGATTACCTCATTCGAACTCGGATGAGTGATCTTTGCTGCAACGTTCGGAGCGGTCGGTCGGGATCAGGGAGAGCGGACATTCACATGCGCTGGTCATCGACCTCCCCAAGCAGGTCTATGAACGGGCGCAAACCAGCACGCACGCGGCGATGCCCCGGATAGTACAGTCGCAGCCCAAGGATGAACCGGTACCAGTCTTCCAGCACAGTAGTCGGAAGCGCATGGCGATCGTGTTTCCGCAAGACATCTGCGTGTAGAGCCGAGCCACGAGCAGATCCTTGCGTCGTGACTTTTGCGACCCACGCTGCCCGCGCGCCATGAGGCGTTCCGCTTACCGAATTGAGGCGCCAGAGCTTTGAGCACCGCCGGCTTCGCCGAGCCGTCCCACACTGCGGCACATTTGTACCGATGCCGGCGACGGGTTCTCAATGTCAGCTTGAAAATCGCCTCTTTACTGTATATATATACAGTATGTTTGTATATCCAGTTCTGGAGGTGTCATGGAGCATCTGGTTCGTGTGCAAAACGAGCGGGACCGTCGCACGCTCGCGTGGTTGCGCGAGCACGTGGGCGATGCGGCCATCGTGGCCGCGGCGCGGCGGTGCGGCCCCTCGAAACCGTACCTCTCGCTGGTATGCCGGACACTTGGGGTGAGCGCACCACGTTTCAGCGCGCAGCGTCGGCCCACGCCGAGCGCGACGGCCGAACAGTCGCTGGCGGCAATCAGGCAGATCCTGGCGGCGCGGGCCCGCCGTGCAACGCCCGTATTTGCAGGCATGCAACGCGGATAAGACTCCGCTGACCGGTGGTGGAATGACTGCCAGGAGTGAATGAGCCGTGCCAGCGGCATGTCGATCGCAAAGGAGCGCGTGCCGGGCTGGTGGATGACCGTCCGCTCTGGCGCGGCAAATCGCCTTTCACGAGAAAATCGATCCGGCGCGGCGCTCGACGCTGCCTCAGCGACGAAGTGCACCTGCCCCGCATAGGCTGTTTGCGGCACGAAGGCGGGCAAGACGATCGGCGAGATGCGTACCGCCCGTGCCCGCTTGCCGCCTTCGCCTGCAGCTGTCGAACGGATCATCGCGCCGAGGATGCTCGCTAAAGTCTTCACAGTGGCCCTTGAACCATCCGACTGCGCAGTCGTTACCCGAATTCGTGGTGCTGCGGTAGCTGGTCGTTTATGGAATACCACGGCGCCTTGGAACCGACAAAAATGTGTGCACTCGGACGAATAGTGGGCGTGTCGTCGAGCGTTCCCAGAGTGACGTGGACGAACTCCCCATTACGAACCACCGAGAACATCAGGCTTCCGCATATCTTGCAGTGCACGTCGTGCGAGGCTCTTTCGTCGCCGAAAATCAGCAGGCTGTCCTTCCCCTGAGTGATGCAAAACTTGTCACGCTCGACCCCCGCGAATGGTTTGAACGCCGAGCCGGTCGCACGCCGACAGTTTGAACAGTGACAGTTCTGCGCATAGAGGAATTCGTCTCTCACTGTGTAATGCACAACACCGCAAAGGCATCTGCCGGCAAGCAATGGTTTCATAGATGTTCTCGCTGAAAGAAGGCACGGCCACAAGCTGTTTGGGGATCAACAGCCATCATTATTGACGAGCTGGAAATCGATGTCGAACGGCCGGAACTGGGCGTCAAGATGCAGGCGGTCAAGGCAGTTGGCTCGGGCTCCAATCACCTCTCGTTGCTTGCCGTGCCGGATGGCGGCCGAGCCAACGGTCGGTTGCATCGGGTTGGGCCATAGATGGGCCAAGGGTTTCACAGGATAAGACTTCGCTCGGATCCGCCGATAACTCAGGCAGGAAGCGCCTGGACGCGGGACAGTCCACCGCCCCCGCCCGGCGCGCTCGCTCACGTGCGGCTCCGCACGGCATCTGCGCGATTTTCATTCGTTGCGACGAGGACCCAGGATGCACAAACTCAGTTTTACTCAGAAGCTGTGGCTGCCGCTGATCGTCAGCCTCGCCGCATTGCTCGCAATCTCAGTGTCGGCGGCATGGCAGTCGCGCGAGACGCGCATCGAGGAACGTAAGCACGACCTCACGAACGTCGCGCACGTCGGACTTAGCATCGTGACGGAGTATGCGGCGCTGGCGCAAAGCGGCGCGCTGCCGCAGGCGGATGCGCGCAAGCAGGCGCTCGAGCGCCTGCGCGGCATCCGCTACGGCGAAGATGGCTACCTCCTCGTGATCAACTCGAAGCCGCAGATGGTGATGCATCCGATCAAGCCGGCACTCGAAGGCAAGGACCTCGCGGGCACCGCCGATGCTGACGGCCGTCACCATTACGTAAGCTTCGCGGCGGCCGCCCAGGCGCCGGACGGCGGCTTCGTCGACTACGTATTCCCGCATCCGGGCGCAGTGTCGGCGCAGGCGGTCGGCAAAATCGGCTACGTGGTGCGCTATGCGCCGTGGGACTGGATCATCGCGACCGGCGCCTACGTCGACGACATCGACGCTGCGTTCATGGCGTCGCTGTGGCTGATCGGCGCGATGTTCGTGGCGGTGTCGGCGGTGCTCGTGGCGCTCGTCGCGGTGACGAATCGCAGCATCGCGCGCACGGTCGGCGGCGATCCGGCCTACGCGGCGAACGTGGCGGACGCGATTGCATCGGGCGACCTGACAGTGGCGATCCGCACGCGCGAGGGCGACACGTCGAGCCTGCTGCACGTGATGCAGCGGATGCGCGACGCGCTGACCAACACAATCTGCCAGATCAAACACGCGTCCGACAACGTCGCGTGCGGCGCGAACGAGATCGCCAACGGCAATGCGGACCTGTCGTCGCGCACGGAGGGCCAGGCGGCTTCGTTGCAGGAAACGGCGTCGAGCATGGAGCAGATGACGTCGATGGTCCGCCAGACCGCGGACAACGCGCGAACCGCGAGCGAGCTTGCCGCTGGCGCAGCGAATATCGCGAACCGCGGCGGCGAGATGATCACGCAAGCCGTCGCGGCGATGAAGGGCATCTCGAGCGAATCGGGCCGCATGGTCGAGATCATCGCGACGATCGAGGGAATCGCGTTCCAGACCAACATCCTCGCGCTGAATGCGGCGGTCGAAGCGGCGCGCGCGGGCGAACAGGGCCGCGGCTTCGCGGTTGTCGCCGGCGAGGTGCGCAGCCTCGCGCAGCGCAGCGCGATCGCGGCGAAGGAAATCCACGAGCTGATCAGTCATGCGGTGAACAACGTCGGCAGCGGCGCAATGCTGGTTGAACGTACCGGCTCGACGATCGACGAAGCGCGCGACGCGATCATGCGCGTGACCGGCGTCGTACAGGAGATTGCGGCGGCGGCGGCAGAACAGAGCGCCGGCATCGACCAGGTGAATCTCGCGGTCACGCAGATGGACAGCATGACGCAACAGAACGCGGCACTCGTTGAGCAGGCGGCGGCCGCGGCGCAGTCGCTGAAGGAGCAGGCCGTGAGCCTGCAACGCGCCGCCGCGGCCTTTCAGGTGGACGACGCCGACGCTAGCGGCGGCGCACCGTTCGCGCCGCCTGGGGCAGCGCGCCGCGCCGCGTTCGCGTAAGGGCCTGCGCCGCTATTTCGCGGCGGGCTTCGTGTTCCATGGCATGGGCGTGCGTTGCTTTGCACGGTCGCCGTCCGCCCCTTTCTGCCGTTGGCCAGAAAGGGGCGAACGCGTAGCAATGCTGGCCGAAAGCGCACGCAGGTCGTCGAGCTACAAAGTTGCGCTTTGCTTGCCGGGCCCCGGCGCAGCGAGCAACTGAAGCGCCGTTGAACCCACCCCCACGATCGCCTCGGTTCCTCCATGCAAAGCCGACTGTCAATGAGACGCAACAAAATCATCGATCTTCGCTGCTGGTGAAAGCGCGAACGAAGCGCGCCTGGTGAAGGCGCGTCGACTTGATGTACTGGATCGGAGAGGTGAGCGTGACGGCTTTGAAATTGGCATGGAATGCCGGCACGCTCATTCCAGCTCATTCGCGAGACGGCTAACGTCCAGCGGCTGCGCAAAGTCGGCGTGAATCCGCCGCAGGGCCTTCGCCACCCTGCCAAATCGGCCTTGATGCGCGAGCGCCGCTCTCATGGCAGCTTTCTCGTGAGCGGCTTCGGCAAACTCATGGCACCGGGTCTCATCATCGGCTATATCGCCTCGCTTGGCTTACCCGCTCCAATGCTGGACTACCTCGGCTCGATGACGCTCGAACTGATAGCAAGCGTGCTGCTGGTCGTCGGCTACCGCACGCGCTTCATCGCGGCATTGCTGGCGGTGTACTCGATCGTTACTGCGCTGATCTTCCACCATGCGCTGGGCGACCAGAATCAGATGTTCCACTTCCTCAACAACCTCGCGATGGCCGGTGGCCTGCTCCAGGTGGTTGCCTTCGGAGCCGGCGCGTACAGCATCGACAATATCCGGCGGACCTCCGGCGCTTCGGTCGCGCCGGCACTGTATTAAAGGCCGGTTGTTCGAGCCCCGGTGGCGATCGACCTCAGGTGGCCGCCCCGGGACTCTCGCCGCGAGCACAATGCACGCAGTCCGTACTCTCTCGTGCACTTTACTGACCATGGAACTCGGGCGCACAATCTCTGCGGATATCGCGGCTCCGTAATCTGTTCCAGTCTTGCTGATGGTCTCGCGGCGACGCGGTATCCGATAACGGGCTCACCCGGGTCGCAATGCGCCCCCCCCCATTCGGAACGCCCCCATGAGCGATAAATCTTCAGGCAGATTGGAAGAACTGGTGTCAGGCGGCAGCCGTCACTATCAAATTTTCCCAACGCTGGATGAAAGACAGGTTGCGCAATTGGAGCGATACGGCGAACGACGCAAACTGAAAGCGGGCGACGTGCTGTTCTCCGAAGGTGATCGGCACATTCCCATGTTCGCCATCGTCTCCGGGACAATCGAGGCGACCAGAGGCTTCGGAGACAGTCTCCACGTTCTGGGCGTCCACGGCGCCGGCAGCTTCACCGGCGAGGTCGGAACACTGGCCGGCCGCGCTGCGGTGGCGACCGCGCGCGCCACCTGCGACTGCGAAGTGATCGTCATCGACGAGGAATCGCTGCGCGCGCTCGTCATCGCGGAAGCGGAGTTGAGCGAAACGATCATGCGGGCGTTTATCCTGCGACGCGTTGCGTTCATCCAGGATCAGAACGGCGGTGTTCTGGTCATTGGCAGTTCGGCTTCGGCGGCCACGCTCGTTTTGCGCCATTTTCTTAGCCGCAACGGTCAGCCTTCGGCCTACTTCGATATCGAAGAGCATGAAGAAGCCAAGGCGCTCCTTGAGCGTTATGGTGCGACGGACGCTGACATACCGGTGCTCGTCACGTTACAGGGCGTCGTGTTAAAGCGTCCGACCAACCGGGCCGTGGCTGACGCGATCGGCCTGAGCCCCGACAGGTTGAATGGTGAGCGGTTCGATGTGGTCGTGGTCGGCGCGGGACCGGCAGGTCTCGCGGCCGCCGTGTATGCGGCATCAGAAGGATTGCGGGCCGCGGTTCTCGACACCAAGGCCCCCGGCGGCCAGGCGGGTACCAGTTCGAAGATTGAAAATTACTTCGGATTTCCGACCGGTATCTCGGGACAGGCGCTTGCTGGCCGCGGCTTGTCTCAATGTCGCAAATTCGGCGCCGAAGTCGGTGTACCCATCGAAGTACTCGGCATCGAATGCCGCGACGCGCCGCCCTTTCACATCCGTCTTGGTTGCGACGAACACGTGTATGCCAGCGCTGTCGTCATTGCTACCGGCGCTCGCTATCGAAAGCCGCCGCTGGCCCGCCTTGAGCAGTTTGAGGGACGCGGGGTCTATTACAGCGCAACGTTTATGGAAGCCGCATTCTGCGCGAACGAGGAACTCATTATCGTCGGCGGCGGCAATTCAGCCGGCCAGGCAGCCGTTTTTCTCGCGGGATTTGCGCGTCACGTCCACATCGTGATTCGCGGCGACGCACTCAACGCGAGCATGTCGAACTATTTGATCAGGCGGATCGATGCGGCTGCGAACATCACCGTTCATCGACGGACGCAGATCGTCGAGTTGAACGGCGAGTCACAACTTGAATCTGTCCAATGGGACCGGCTAGGGCATATTGAACACAAGCCGGTGCGGCACGTGTTCCTGTTTCTTGGCGCACAGCCGAATACCGCGTGGCTCGGCGATTGCGTTGCGCTCGACAAGAACGGCTTTGTGCTAACAGGCCCCGATGCAATCGACAAGTGGCCGTCCGACCGCCCTCCTCATTCGCTGGAGACCAGCCGACCCGGCATCTTCGCGGTTGGTGACGTTCGCAGTGGCTCGGTAAAGAGGGTTGCGGCCGCAGTTGGAGAAGGTGCCGCCGCGATTCAGTCTCTTCATCAATATCTGGCTCTGAATGATTGACCTTGAGTGCTAGCGTCCATGCTGGATTGCTGCAGCTGCGGCGCGTCCCGATCTTGAGAAGAATGCCAAGCGGTCTGCCTGCAAACTGCCGAGGTGCTGTTCAAGCAACTCGACGTCGTCAACGATGTTCACGAACGATAGCTTGACGACGTCTGCGTGTTTGGTCACGAACGCGAATGCCGGTTCT
>NZ_JAQQEU010000084.1:0-30295 GCF_046026895.1 Paraburkholderia sediminicola | reverse complement strand
GGTGAAGGTTTGAAACTCTGTTCCTGCGGGGAAAAACTCTTTGTCGTGTGGATTGATGAATCCCACTGTGAGACACCACGGGCGTTCGGCCGGACGACGCGCGCCTAGCCACGTGGCCGCTTGGGAAGCGATGTCACGGTCGCTGAGATAGCCCTGCGCCTCGTCGCCGACAGTGCCTTGAAGGTTGCTGCCTGTCGGATCCGGGTAAGTAAGTCCTTCGAACCCGTATGCCGCGAGACGGCCCGCGACGCTAGGCGGCACCGACAGGTGCCACTTTCCAATGTAGGGGGTTCGATAGCCAGCGTTGCGAAGCAGCTTTCCGTAGGTCGGATACTCGCGTCCGAGCACCGGCTGGATCGACACCTGAGTGTCAGGTGCATCGAGTATCGTGGTGAGCAGCCAGGTCTGTTGCGAGTATAGACCTGTCACAAGCGTCCCGCGTGCCGGCGAGCATGCAACAGCCGCCGTGTAATGCCCCGCAAACTTCACTCCGCCGGCCCATAGCGAATAAGTTCGCGGCATATATGTTTGCAGAAATTCGCCCGCGCTACCGATCCCTTTCGGAAATACCCGCGGATAACGCAACTCGTCAACCAGAACGAACAAGATGTTTGGCGGTCGGCCGTCGTGTGGGTCACGACGGCCCTTCTCCACAGCCTTGCTTTCTCCAGGTAGTATCCCAGTTGCGGCGATCGATGCGCCGATGCCGGCATTCTTCAGAAAGTCCCTGCGATCCATGGCTACACCTCATTGGTCCTCCGCGAGCGGGTTGCCTCGCGTCTTTTGGTCGTCGTGCCAAGCGAAACAATAAACAGAGCGTAGCGACGATGAAATTTGACTGATGACTCTTCAGAAGCAGGCACCTGACTGGCAGCGTCAATCTGCCGCGTATCGTCACCAGACACCTCCCGTTCGGCATTAAAGTCGGGTAGGAGAGTTGTAGTCGGGTAGAAGAAATAGCCTATCGTGCGCTTCAAGGGCTCGATGGGGAGTCGCCGCCACCGCCCCTTCTACAACACATCCGTTGACAACAGGGCGCCGTTGTCTGCGCTGCATGAGATTGTGTCGTTCCCCGCAGATCAAACCTCGATTTTTCATCCCGATACGCTGCTACCTTTAATTGTCTCGCGCAGTCGTTCTTGCCGTTTTGCTACCCGAGGGTCCTTTTGATTGCATGAATTTCGCCGTGGGCATAACCGTCTCGGCGATTATCGGGGCCTATCAGTGGGGCGAGCACGCCCTTTGCGGATACAAAGCATTGCCATGAGCTGCGCCGTCGCGCTGGTTGCCACACTAAATGTTGGAGTGGTTGCCGAATTTTGTGTGAGTGGATTTCGACTTGAGGGCCACATTGGATGTATGTATCTCACTTCTATGTCTGGAATGTACAAATGCGGGCGTGATACAAACGTTCCCGCCCTGGGTGGTTCCAACCTCGTGGGCACTGATGGCCGTCGCACTATATGCAGTCGATCGCTATATCCAGAGCCGGCGACTGGCGGCGACCCCGCAATTCCACCCTAACGTCATGGGGAAGGCTGACGGTGACAGAAACGCCGGCTCACGAAGCGGCTAGCGGAGTGGCGACACCACTGCTACCGGGAGAGCCGAAAATAGAAGCAGACCAGTCGCAGCAGTCCGAATGCCTAACGCCAGCCCAATTGGGGTGCACGTTTATTTCCTTATGCCGTATCGATTTCTGGCACTGAAACGGTCGCCCGGGCGCGGCGGGGTCTCGACGCGCTCGTCGGGCTGCCGTCGCCCAGTTAGAGACATTCGACTGCAAGGTAAAGATCGGCGACAATCGACGCCGGTATGTGTGGCGATTCTCAAGAAATAGATGAAACGAAATGAGGCGCGGCGACATGAACCTTTACTTCGATAACAACGTGCTGCCCGACTTGATCCGGGCGGGCATTAATCCTGTCGTGGCGGTGGCAGGCAGCGAATTCGTGTTGTCGGTGACGCTTGATCTGGCGGAAGAGTACCTGCAGGCCATCGAAAACGAGCGAGTCCCTCTGGCCGAGAAGCGGTTGTGTCGGGCGCTTCTGGTCGCTGCAACAGAGCGCGGCATCTTTGGCTTTGCGGAAGCGGGGGGTGCCTATTCTGGGTTTGATCACGGCATGTGGGCTACCGAAGAAATGGGCGAGACCATCCGGTCAACCAATATCCCGCACCGTGCCGGCAAAGTCATCCCGAAAAACCGTACTGATGCCTTCCTCGCAGCACTCTCACAAGGTGCCGTGGTCGTCACAAACGATACCGGCAGCCACTACAAGCGCGCCAAGGCTGCCGGCCAGCACGTCTACTCGTGGTCTGAAATCTACGACGTCGAAAAAGCACCATCGGATCTCGCGCGGAAACTCAGGGCATTGTTCACGAAGCTCACCTAAAAGACTCTCCAACACCTACGCTATGTCAGATCTTTCAGATTTGATTGGTGCTTTGTTTAGCGACGCCCTCACTGCGACTACCAGCGCTATTGCTAGCGCTAGCGGAGCCGTCCTTGGCTCAGCGTTGTCCGCGGTTATGGAAAAACGCAAGGAAGCTGCTCGCGAGATTCTTCTGGACGAAATTCGTCGCGGTAGCGCATCCCCAACTACAGACGACATCGACGAATCGGTGTCGATCCTGTACCGATATTGGCGTGCCGCCCAAGAAGGTGCCGGTCGATTGAATCTCCGATTACTTGCCTCGGTCTATGCCGGACAGGTGCGGGATAAGAGTATCGTCGCCGACGACTTTCTGTACTACGCCGACCTACTTGCATCTTTACGACGCGACGAAATCACCCTACTTGGTACATTTTTGCGGTGTTCAACAAATGTGGACGGGACGCCGCGTGTGGGTGACGACCCAATGACCCAAACACGCGCCGAGATGGTGCCCAGCGTTTTCGAGAAGCACGAAGACTACAACGCCGCGCTGGGGGCGTTACAGCGAACTGGATTGATTTCTGCTCATGCAACCGGGGGGGGCCATTGGCAGCAGCCCACGCCTCGTGTACCAGGTAACGAGCATACTTCGTAAGCTGAATCGGCTCGCTGAGATTGAGGGAGTCGTTGAACGCGATCGTACTGACGTAGCCTCGCCGGCTACCAGATGAATGACTGTATTCGGGAAAGCTGAATGTCTGTTCAGGGTCGCGTGCTGCCGATCGCGACCGTGCGAGATTCGGGCGGTCCATGCCGTTTGCATGAGGCAGTGATCGGCCATCAAGGGACGGTCGCGATGTCGCTGCGAAGGACCGTTGTTCGGCCGAGCTTCGGTCGTTCGGCGCTGATGTTCGACTGTCTCTCCATGGCCGGGTCGGCGAGATGTCGAGCATTACACGTTCCTGCGAGGTGCGGTGTCTTGAACCCGCCAGCGCGATGTCGGATTGGAGATGCGAAAGCTTTCGACCGATTGCCCACGCCCTGCTCGCTGGTGGCCGTACATAGCGCCGCGCGTTGTCCATCGCGGCCTGAAGTTCGCGTATCGAGTGCTTCCGACGACGCATTGTTCAGCCGCTGAAGCACTGAAATTCGGAATATACGCACCACATCAAGCGGCTTCGCACCGCCGTTGTGCTCCCATAGTATGCAGGGCTTGCCCGATCGGTTTCTATTGGATCTACACATTCAACACGGTCCGTCCATAGATCAGCGGCGGCCGGGCTCCATCGATACGAAGCCAGTTGGCACGAGTCGAGTGACATCTCGATTGGCCGTTGAGTCGGAAACGTCTTCCAGAAGCGACGAGGCCCGGATTTTGCTTTACGGAGCCTGGTACCTTTATCTATTGATGTCAACTCGTACGCTGGAGAAAATAATAATGTTTATGACGTTGCGCCACGCATTGTCGTTAAGTCTTAGAAGTGGTTTGATCATTCTCGGCGCAAATGCCGCAAATGCCGCAAATGCCGCAAATGCCGCAAATGCCGCAAATGCCGCAAATGCCGCAAATGCCGCAAATGGCGCAATTGCGGATGAAGTTGTCAAAATCGGTCACGTCGCACCGCTGACTGGGGGTACAGCCCACCTCGGCAAGGACAGCGAAAACGGCGCCCGCCTTGCGATTGAAGAGATCAATCAGAAGGGCCTGACGATCGGCGGCCAGAAGATCACGCTGGAGCTCGATGCGCAAGACGATGCGGCCGACCCGCGCCAAGCCACGGAGGCCGCCCAGAAGTTGGTGGACGGCAAAGACGTCGCCGTGGTGGGTCACGTGAATTCCGGCACCTCGATCCCGGCTTCAAAGATCTACAGCGATGCCGGCATCGTCGAGATCTCGCCGGCGGCCACCAACCCGACTTACACGCTGCAAGGCTTCAAGACGACCTACCGCGTCGTGGGCACCGACGCGCAGCAAGGCCCGGCGCTGGCCGACTACGCATCAAGGCTGCTCAAGGCCAAATCGGTGGCGATCGTCGACGACGCGACCTCGTATGGGCAGGGTCTGGCCGACCAGTTCGAAACGAAAATTAAGGCCAGCGGCGTGACGGTGCTCTCGCACGACGAGGCCAACGACAAGGCGGTCGACTTCCGCGCGATCCTGACCAAGATCAAGGGCGAGCATCCGGACGTCATCATGTACGGCGGCGAGGATGCCACGGCCGGTCCGTTCGCAAAGCAAGCCAAGCAACTGGCGATTGCCGCGAAGGTGCTGGTCGGCGACGGGGCATGTACCACCAAGTTGTCGGATTTGGCTGGCGACGCGACCGACAACGTCATCTGTTCGATCGCCGGCATGCCGCTGGAGAAAATGGCCGGCGGCGCGGATTTCCAGAAGCGCTATGAAGCCCGTTTCCATCAACCGATCCAGGTCTACGCACCGTTTGCCTATGACGCCGTGTACATCATTGTCGATGCGATGAAGCGCGCCAACTCCACCGATCCAGCCAAGCTCTTGGCCATGATGCCGTCCACCGATTACCACGGCGTGCTCGGCGAAACCCAGTTCGACTCCAAGGGCGACCTCAAGCACGGCGTGATCTCGAGGTATCAATACGTGGGAGGCAAGCAGAAGCTGCTGGACATCGTGAAGATGTAAAGCTGCCACATTGCGAGCGAACGCACGGCAACCCGTCGACATAAGTCGCTGGGTGCCGTCGGCATGCCGGCGTGCTCGCGCGTCAGCGACGTCGTTCTTGTTACCAGTCACGAACACGTTGCCCGGCTTTGCCAGTCATGCCGAATGGGCGGCACCTGCGTCATGGCTGGCGCCCGCCATGTGGCTGGTCCGCCTTTGCGTCTTAGCAGTAGCGAACCCGAAGACGAGGCAACCGCGTCCGTAGGTCAGTGAGTTTGGGGACGTTCTTTATCCAGTCGCCCGGAAGACCCCGTCATTCATGGCGGGGATGTAAGGGCGGACGGCTTTAGCCGTCTAATCGTAGAGGGTTGGGCGGGGATGTGCAGCCCCGTCCAACCCCTATGTCGAAGCAGTCGGCCGTTCAGGCTGACGCTGCTGAGCATTTCTGCACCTTTCTTTTGCCCCCCAGGTCGATATTGACGCGGCGGGAAGAGCCGTAGCAGAAGGGCCGTTGATCGCGGCGCATTGGGCAACCGACCGTCTCGTGTGCGCGCGGGAACGGACGGTCGAAAAACGCTGCGTGAGAGGCGGAAATGGGTCGATACTGTTTGCAAGGACTTCCCCCGAGAGTCAAGGTCGGGGTTGAATTTTTTGCGCGTGCGGATGCGCCGCGCCAACCTCGCAGGTGGCCCTGTTGATGGGGTTGTCATAGCACTTTCCGTTGTCGACGTTCAGGCGATACGAGGAACAGACTGCGTCGTTGCAAACGGCCTTGTTGTCCGAGCGTGTCGGGCGGGCCACGATATGAGCCGCACAGGAGAACCCTATTTGAAAACCGGCGAACAGGCAGGGGACATTGAGTCTCATGCGGTAATGACTCGCCAACAGAATCGTCGGGTTCTTCTCCCGTTCGGTCCGACCTCGTCTTGCTATCGCGTCGAGCAGGAGTTGAGTCTCAGGCTAACCGGGTCATGCCGCTCCGGGTGGTAACGGCGGATGCATGGGATGTCGTTGCCACGCATCGGCGTCGTAACGTTCGTTCTTTGCGAGCATGGCCCACAGCATCCGTGCGTGCTTGTTGTTAATCGCAATCAGCGTCTTGTGATATCCCTTGCGTTCATGGAGCTGCCTGATCCATCGTTGCAGGCGGCTTGCGTGCGTGGGGTCGGCACGCAACGCCGACTGCAATATACTTCGGGCGCCCTGAACGAGCAGCGTGCGCAGATAGACGTTTCCGCGCAGGCTGATATGCCCCAGCCGGGTCCTGCCGCCCGAGCTGTGCTGTCGCGGCGTCAAGCCCAGCCAGGCGCCGAACTGTCTGCCATTTCTGAAGACCTTCGCGTCAGGCACCGTGGCGGCCAGCGCGCTCGAGGTCACCGGACCGATACCGAGCAATTCGCCGGCGCGTCTTGCAACGTCACTGGATCGGGCGTGAGAGGCGATCTGCTGGTCGCAGCGAGCGAGCCTCAGGTTCAGCGCGGCCAGTTGTTCGCGCACTTCGAGCAACATAGCGCGCACCGGGTCAGGCAGCCTGGGGTCTTCGATCAGGGTGGGCAATGCGCCGAGAAACCGGTCCGCAGAACGAGCAATTACCACGCCGAATTCTGCCAGCAGCCCGCGCGTGCTGTTCAGCAATGCCGTCCGTTCCTCGTGCCAGCCTGCACGCACGCTATGCCACGCCAGGATCGCCTGCTGCTCGACGGATTTGATCGCCACAAAACGCATCGTCGGCTGCCGCGCCGCAACGGCGATGGCCTCAGCATCGGCTGCATCATTCTTGCCACCCAACCTGAACGGCTTGACGAACTCGGCCGGAATCAGCCGGGCCGTGTGACCGCGAGCTGCAAACCAGCGTCCCCAGTGATGGGACGAACCGCACGCTTCCATCGCGGCGCGGCACGGTGCTAACCGTTCGGCCCAGCGCATGAAGGCGTCGCGTCGCAGTACACGCCGCTCGATAACTGAGCCCGTGACATCGAGAACGCAAACGGCAAACACATCCTTTGCCAGGTCGATACCGACGGTAGTAAGCTGGTCCCTCCATGACTTCCTCTCCTGTTCAGATTGATGGCTGACACCTCAATCCTGGCACTCGATGCCGTGCGACTTCAACGTCGCCTCAGGTTGGGGAAGTCCCTCACATTTGAAAAAGTCGCTCCTTGGTTTTTTCAGTTCCCGCGCGAGAAAATCGACCTCTCAGATCGGCCCACAAACCGGTCGCGCCCGCCGGTCAAGGGTAAGGCGACCCCTGAAAACATGGCGATAAAGACGGTCCCTGACTTTTTCAACAGTATCGGTCGCGTGCCGCCGATCGCCCAGGCATAGCGGGCCAACAGCAAACAGGAGTCAGAGAAAAGCGCACCATCTCCGCGTCGTTAGCTTCACGCGCTCGCTTTGACGTGGATTACGCGCCTGGACTCCTGTGGAACGGCTGCTCGATTTGCGTGGAATACGCACTCTTTCTTGTTCTATCGCAGGCTCCAGTCTTTCGTGAGTGGAGAAACAGCCCTGTCAAACTTGCTCTTTATCGACCGTGGTAGCTGCCGTCTTGCGATTCTACGGGGACGTTGCGTGATATGTCGTATCTTCCCTGTCATCATCGCTTAGGGGCGTCGGACTGGACGTGGCCAGCGCTTGCGTCGAGCAGGCGGCTAACCTCAGGTTGCCTCTCCAAAACCCCCACCTTGTGACCTGAAAAGCCCGGCCCATCATGGCGCCGGGCTTTTTCCAGGCGCGAAAATGTAGGCATGTAATTAATACTTATAATGCTTGAAATTATGAATGATGGGTACATAACGTGGGCATGCACATCCACGTCATTCCCAACCGTGATTCGCCGCCCACCGTGCTGCTGCGCGAGTCCTACCGCGACGGCAAGACCGTCAAGAAGCGCACCCTCGCCAATCTCTCCTCGCTGCCCGTCGCGCAGATCGAGCTGATCCGCCAGGTGCTGCGTGGCGAGAAGCTGGTCGCGCCAGCGTCCCTCTTGGAGATTGATGCTTCATGTCATCACGGTCATGTGCAGGCGGTCTGGCTGGCCATGCAGCGGCTGGGGCTGGCGCAGCTGCTTTGCACACGCCCCTGTGCCGAGCGCCAGCGCGTGCTGGCGATGATCGCCGCACGGGTACTGAGCCCCGACAGCAAGCTCGCCACCACGCGCTGGTGGGACACCACCACCTTGCCGGAACTGTTTGAGCGCGACGCCTGTGACGAGCAGGCGCTGTATGCCGCGATGGACTGGCTGCTGGAGCGCCAGGATGCGATCCAGGGCAAGCTCGCGCAGCGTCACCTGCAACCGGGTGGCATCGTGCTGTATGACCTGAGTTCGAGCTACTTCGAAGGCAGCACCTGCGAACTGGCCGCCCTGGGCTACAACCGTGATGGCAAGCGCGGCAAGCTGCAGGTCAACTATGGACTGCTTACCGATGGGCGTGGCGTGCCCGTCGCCATCTCGGTGTTTGAGGGCAACACGGCCGATGCACAGACGTTCATGCCACAGGTCGCGCAGCTGCGCGAGCGCTTCGGCATCGACGAGATGGTGCTGGTGGGCGACCGGGGCATGATCGCCCAGACCCATATCGATGCGCTCAGGGCCGAGGCCGGGCTGCAGTGGATCACCGCGCTGAAGTCCGGCAGCCTGCGCGTGCTGGCCAGCGATGGCGCGCTGCAGTTCGGGCTCTTTGATGAGCGCAACCTGTTCGAATTTACCCACGTCGACTATCCCGGCGAGCGCCTGGTTGCCTGCCGCAACCCCGAGCTGGCGAAGATGCGCGCCCACAAGCGCCAGGCGCTGCTGGAGGCCACCGTGGCACTGCTCGAACCGATCCGCCAGCGGGTTGCCGCCGGGCGTCTGAAGGGCCAGGACCGCATCGGCCTGTGCGTGGGCAAGGTGCTCAACCGCTACAAGGTCGGCAAGCACCTTGATCTGGAAATCGGTGACGCGTCATTTGCGTACGCTGTCAACGAGGCACGCGTGGCCCAGGAAGCCAGCCTCGATGGCATCTACGTGATCCGCACCGCGGTGCCTCGCGAACGCATGGACAGCGACGACGTTGTGCGCAACTACAAGAAACTCAGCCAGGTCGAGCAGGCATTCCGTTCAATGAAAACCGTCGACCTCGAGGTGCGGCCGATCTATCACCGCCTGGCCGACCGGGTGCGTGCCCACCTGCTACTGTGCATGCTTGCCTACTACGTCAAGTGGCACATGATGCAGGCCTGGCGCCCACTGCTATTCGCCGACGAAGAACAGGCGGCCAAGGCGCAACGCGATCCGGTCGCCCCGGCGAGGCGCTCGGCCAGCGCATTGCGTAAAGTCTCGAGCAGGACGCTAGAAGATGGCACCCCCGCGCACAGTTTCGATTCACTCCTACATCACCTTAGCACCATCGTGCGTAATACCTGCCATCACCCAGGTGCGCCCGCGCAGGAAGCCACCTTCACCCTCGATACGGCACCCGATGCCAAACAACTCCAGGCCCTCGAACTGCTGAAGACCATTGCCGTGTAGGCAGCAGCCCCACACCGAATCAACCGCAACCGATTGATTCAAAAGAATACTTTGCGTCGAGGGTGCAGCAACTTCAGGCTAACCGGAAAGTCGCCGTAAGCGACTGTGCGTCATTGCTGCTAAAAGAGTGCCCCGCGTGCCGCCACGGCCCAGACTTCAGCGACGGTGTTTTGCCGAACACCGATGAGCCAATCGTGCAGGTTGACCGTCGGGTCGCAGTGACTGGGTATGAGGCGTACCTTGTCGCCGACGTGCAGCGCTTCGGCTTCGGCATCGGGCACTACCACGGTGTGTTCGTCGGACAAGGTCTTGACCGTCCAACCGGGTTTGACGATGCGCGGCAGACCCTGGTCCACGGCAAAGGCCTTGAGTCCGCCGTCGAGCACGGCATGCGTCTCGTGCACGCTGATGACGGTGCACAGGCCGTAGAGTGCATGCTGCAGCGATGGCGTGCCGGCCGGGTGGCGGTTGGCGGCATAGTCGGTATCCATCAGCACATAGGAGCCCGGCTGCGCTTCGGTATAGAGTTGCGAGCTGGCTTCGAGTGCGTAGGTGCCGGTACCGCCGCCGGTTACGGTCGGGCAGTTCAGGCCGGCCTTCTCGAGGGCGTCCTTGATCGCGCTGACGCGCTCTACAGCGAAAGCCACGGCGGCCGCGCGTGCCTCTGGTTCGCGCATGTGCTGCGCGGAGCCTCGAAAGGCCTGGATGCCGCCAAAGAACAGGTTCGGCGCGTAGTGCTCGATCTCCCGCGCCAGCGCGAGCGCGGCGCTGGACGTGCCGACGCCGCATCGGCCATGGCCGATATCAAGTTCGATCAGTACTTCGATGCGCGCCTCGTGCCGGCGCGCCGCGTCGCCGATCTGCTCGACCTGCAGCGCGTGATCCACGCAGACGCCGAGACGGACCCGTGTTGCCAATCGCGCCGCGCGCTCGACCTTGGCACGACCCACGAGTTGATTAGTGATGAGGATGTCCTTGATGCCCGCGGCGGCGAACACCTCGGCCTCGCTGGCTTTCTGGCAGCAGATGCCGCAGGCGCCAGCCGTCATTTGCAGTTGTGCGATGTCCGGGCATTTGTGGGCCTTGCCATGCGGTCGCACTCGCAGGCCGGCGGCCGCGATGCGTTGATGTACGGCCGTCATGTTGGCTTCGAGTGCGTCGAGGTCGACCAACAATGCCGGCGTGTCGATATCGGCCTCTGGAGTGCACCGATCGGCGGGTGATGACGGGCGGGGATGGCTGGCGAAAAGGGCAGTCATGACAAGTGCGTGATGAGCGTTAGTGGGCCAATATTTTCGACAAGAAATGGCGCGTTCGGTCCGAGCGCGCCGCCAGGTCGCCGAAAAATTCGTCCTTTGGGCAGTCCTCAATGATCTGACCGCGATCCATGAAGATGACGCGGTCAGCCACCTTACGGGCAAAACCCATCTCGTGAGTCACGCACATCATGGTCATGCCTTCCTTGGCCAGTTCGATCATCACGTCGAGCACCTCACCAACCATCTCCGGGTCCAGCGCTGACGTGGGCTCATCGAACAGCATGCACAACGGATCCATGGACAGGGCCCGGGCAATGGCTACGCGCTGCTGCTGCCCGCCGGAGATCTGACCGGGGTACTTGTCCACGTGGGCCTTGAGGCCCACACGGTCAAGGTAGCGCATGCCTTGGGCGATGGCCTCGTCACGCGAACGCCCCAGGACCTTGATTTGCGCGATGGTCAGGTTGTCCCGGATCGACAGGTGCGGGAATAGCTCGAAATTCTGAAACACCATCCCCACGCGCGAGCGCAGCTGCGGCAAGTCGGCGTCCTGGGCACTGACCGAAACGCCATTGACGCGAATTTTGCCCGCCTGGATGGACTCCAATCCATTGACTGTCTTGAGGAGAGTCGATTTACCCGAACCAGAAGGGCCGCAAACCACGACCACCTCGCCTTTGTTCACTGCGGCGCTGCAGTCGGTGAGCACCTGGAATTTGCCGTACCACTTGGATACGCGATACATCTCGATCATGAGAGTTGTCCTTTGGCTGACAAGCGCTTGATTAGCGTGGACGCCGAAAAGCAGATGATGAAGTAGACCGCCCCCGCCACGATCATCATTTCCTCGATGCGGCCATCGCGTTCGCCGATTCCCTCCGCACCGGTAAAGAAGTCGCTAAGCGATATGACGTACACGAGCGACGTGTCCTGGAACAGCGCGATGAGCTGAGTAAACAGCAGGGGCAGCATGTTCTTGAACGCCTGGGGCAGCACCACGATGCGCATGGCCTGCAGCGGTTTCATGCCCAATGCCAGGGCGGCGCCGAGTTGCCCTTTGGGCACGCTCTGGATACCCGCGCGGATGATCTCGGCGTAGTAGGCCGATTCAAAAAGTGCAAAGCCCACCAGCGCCGAGAGCAGTCGCGTATCCGTGGCCGTGTTGAACAGGCTTCGCAGCACCTGCGGCACGATCAGGTAAAACGACAGGAGCACCATCGCCAGCGGCACGGACCGAAAGAGATTGACGTAGACCGTTGCGACGAGCGACAGCGCGCGAAAGCGTGACAGGCGCATCATCGCCAGCACCGTGCCCCATACCAGCCCGACGCCCAGCGCCGTGCCTGCCACCTGCAGCGAGATCACCATTCCCGACGCCAGCGTGGCGATGGTTGAGGGCGTGAGAGAGGAAAAGTCGAAGTTCAGCATCAGTCCTCCTATTTCGAGCCCATGAACCCGGGCAGGCGCGCCCGTCGCTCCACCAGGCTCAACAACGTGATGACCGCTGTGTTGATGACGAGGTAGCAGCCGATGACGGCAATGAACGATTCATAGCCGTGTGCGGTGTAGTCGTTGAGTTGGCGCGCCCGTGCGAAGAGCTCCACGACGCCGACGGTCGCCGCGACGGATGAGTTCTTGAAGATGCTGAGCATCTCCGAGGTCATCGGGGCGACGATGATGCGGTAGGCGATGGGCAACAGGATGTAGCGGTAAGCTTGCGACAGCTTGAAGCCCATTGCCAGGGCGGCATTGATCTGTCCGCGGGGTAGTGCGGTGATGCCGGCGCGCACCTGTTCGCACACTCGAGCGGCTGTGAAGAAGCCAAGTCCGATTGTGGCCGTGAGAAAGGCCGTGGTGGCGGGCGGTTGAGCGAACAGCCAAGTGCGGCAGGCGGCGGGCAGGAAATTCGGCGCCACGTAGTACCACATGAAAAGTTGGACGATGAGCGGCACGCCGCGCGCCAGTTCCACGTAGACGGTGGCGATGGCGCGCACGAAACGGTTCGGAAGGGTGCGCATGACGCCCAGGACCGAACCTAAACAGAAAGCGAGGATCCAGGCCAGCACGCCCATCTGGATGGTGGTCCACATGCCGGAGAGGAGCCAGTCCAGATATGTCTGATTGCCGCTGGCCGTTTGGAGAAATACGTTCCACTGCCAGTTGTAGTGCATGGTTCCTTTAAGTCGAAGTCAGCGTATGCCCCGCCGCGGCACATCTGTGCCATGGACCTTCGTGCCGTCGGCATTCGTATAGTTGGCGTGGGCTGAAATTGAGAGCGCCGGGCCGGCCGCGTGGCTGGCCCGTCTGACGACTACCGCGTCCTGTTAAGCGTCACTGGAGAGCGGTGTCGTTGGGGTTCGCATAGAGCCTCTTTACGTCGTCGGAGATGGCGAATTGCAACGCGTTGCCCCGAGGCGGAATGGGCTGCTCGAACCACTTTTTGTAGATCGGCATGATTTCGCCGGACTTCATCAGGCCGGCTACGGTAGTGTCGACCAGTTTTTTGAAGGGTGCATCGTCCTTGCTCATAATGCAGCCATAGGCTTCACGCGTTTGCGGCGTGCCCACGACTACCCAGTTGCTCGGATCCTTCGATTTGGCGCGCTCGCCGTAGAGGATGGCGTCATCCATCGCGAAGGCGACCGCACGACCGGACTCGACGGCAAGGAAGGCCTGGCTGTTTTCCTGGACAGCCATGATATTCATGCCTAGCTTTTTCTCATCATTGAGCTTGTTGAGCGTGCGCTCGGTCGTGGTGCCCGCTGTGGTCGCCACGTTCTTCCCTCTGAGGTCGGCAAAATCATGAATGCCGGACGTCTTTGCGGTGATCAGACGCTCGCCGATCACGAAGATGCTGTCGGAAAAGGCCACTTGCTTCTGGCGTTCAGGAGTGTTCGTGGTGGTCGAGCATTCAAGGTCCAATGTGCCGTTTTGAATCAGCGGGATGCGGTTCTGCGCCGTGAACGGTATGACCTTGACTTGCAGATTGGGCGCTTTCAGTTCGGTTTTGATGCGATCCACGACCTTCATCATAATGTCGTAGGAATAACCCGCGAACTCGGTGCCTTGCACGCGGTAGCTGAAGGGTGCCGTGGATTCACGCGCACCAAGAGTCATGACGCCGCTGTCTTTGATTTTCTTGAGGGTGCCGGTCAGTTCTTCAGCGTGCGCCGTGCTGGCAACGAAACACGCGGACAGCAGGAAACTCATGCAACTAGCCAACTTCAACTTCAACTTCATTAGATGCTCCATGGGTGGGCGTGAGCGCACGTTTTCGGTGCGAATATTGGTGCGGCGCCGCTGTTTTATTAACCGAGGAGTTTCGCCGGATATGGATTGCCCCTTCGGTGGAACGTAGCGAACAGGTGCGCACGGCCTCTCTCGCGACCGGCTGTCAATCGCACAGTCACGGAAGTGAGTAATCGTGGGAATGCACCTTTGTGGGGACGGACCGTCGCGTCGCCGAGTAAGCAATATTCATGCCATCTTACCGAAATGGGGGCTCGGTCCCGTTGGGTCACGTTGGCAAGGTGGTCGCGCAAGATTACGCGATGAAGAAAACAAGTCGCGTTCACGCGGGCAGGTAGGCGCGGTTGGGGGCACGCTCGACTACGGTCCAACATGTGCGGCGCAGATCGGCCCATCTACAGCCGTTGGCCACGCGCTTTCGCGTGGACATTCGAACATCGGCTACGTCCGAGTACCGGACCGTCGGGTGCAGACCCGGTCCGTCAACTCATCGGCGGCCAAAGCACCTTCCGAACGATTGCTAGTCCTGGTTCCCTGCTATGCGAATCAGGCCTTTCGCCGGCGGCAACTCGCGAAGGAGGCGAGTTGCCGTCCGTTAAACCAGCACGTGGCCACCGTCGACAACGATGACCTGCCCCGTGCTAAAGCCCTGCTGCATCAGGTAAAGATATGTTTGGGCGACGTCGCTCGCCTCCCCGTCCCGCCGTACCGGCATCTTCCCGGCGATATGGTCGTAGAGGCATCGGGTGCCGGTTCACGCGCCCTCCCTCTTATTCCAATAGGCTTATGCTGTTTTGCCGCTGGCAAAATTAGCGAACATCAACAGCGGCAGGTTCGCTCACGGCCTGCGGCTTGGCTTCACCACACGTGTTGCGTGTATGCCAGCGCTGGGCGAGGACGGCGCAGACCATCAACTGGATCTGGTGGAACAGCATCAGCGGCAGCACGACGGCCCCGACCGTGGGGCCCGAGAAGAGCACCTTCGCCATCGATATGCCGGAAGCCAGGCCTTTTTTCGATCCGCAGAACACAATCGCAACCTGGTCTTCCTTGCTGAATCCGAGCCGCTTGGCGGTAAAGCCCGTGACCAGCAGCGCCACCATCAGCAGCACGGCGTCGACCACAACCAGGCCGCCGAGTGCCGCCACGGGTGTCCGGTGCCACAAGCCCTCGTTCACGGCCTCGCTAAAAGCCGTGTAGACGATCAGCAGGATCGAGCCCTGATCGACATACCGCAGCACGGGCATGCCGCGTTCCAGCGAAGCGGCGATCCACGGCCGCAGCAACTGGCCTGCGATGAACGGCATGATGATCTGCAGCACGATATCCCAGATGCCATTCAGCGACGCACTCGAACCCGCGTTCTGCTTCGTAAGCGTGACGCTCACGAGCAGCGGCGTGATGAAAATCCCAATCAGGCTGGAGGCCGACGCGCTGCACACGGCAGCCGGCACGTTGCCTTTGGCGATCGACGTGAAGGCGATCGACGATTGCACGGTGGAAGGCAGCGTGCACAGGAACAGGACGCCCATGTACAGTGCCGGCGTGACGAGCGGCGCCAGTACCGGCCTCAGCGCGAGACCGAGCAGCGGAAACAGTACAAACGTGCTGAGCAGGACGACAAGGTGCAGTCGCCAATGCCTCGCACCGTCCACGATTGCTCCGCGCGGCAGCTTGGCGCCATGCAGGAAGAACAGCAGGCCAATTGCAATGTTTGCGATCAGGTTGACGGAGACGGCGGTGTGCCCGCGGCAGGGCAGCAAGCTGGCGACGATCACAGTGGCGACGAGCGCCAGCGTGAAGTTGCCGGGCAATCGTTTGGGTTTGGCTCGAGGCATGGGTTTCACACGGTGCAACTTCGGAGAGGACAAAACCGACACTTTCTATACAGGTGCGCTAAAAAACCAATTCATGTGGACGGGCGTTAGGATCGCATAGAACATCGCGAATATCAGCATGCTGCTGGTGTTACACGGCCGTCATCATAAGCTGGCTGCGCCCAAGGTGGAGGGGTCAAGTGGCATTTGGGTCACTTACAGCGGGATTGAGTATGACGGCGTTGGGCGATGTTCCGTTACGCGAGCAGATGCGAAATCCTGTCCCGTCGTGTCGTCATGCTGGGTCGTCTCCTCATATGTCGCTTCTGCCAGCGGTCTGACAGTCGAGCAAATTACATGAGGCAACGTCCCCGACTCGGTAACAAATAATTTGAGTCAATGCGCACTTGCGCCGGCAAGGCGTGTTCTGTTTTTTTGATTCATTGGCGACTTTTTTTGGAATGTGCATTATGCATTGTCCCTGATGCGCAGTTTCAGTGTCGGCGCCGCACCGGTCTACGAGACCGCAGCGGCGAGGGTCGGGAAGGAGGGTGGTCTTGCTGCATCACGCTTGCAGTTGCGTTTCTTCTAAGGATGTCCATGAGTTCACCTAATTTTTATTCGCCGCACCGGGCGGACGTCTCACCGCCTGCGGCCAAGCCCAGTGATCGCTTGCGGGTTCGCGAACTGAGTCATGCGTTCCAGACCGCCGACAGCGACAGCGTGCCCATTTTCGATAGGCTGGATTTCAGCGTTGGCAGTGGCGAAATCGTGTCGATCGTCGGGCGCAGCGGGGCCGGCAAGAGCACGCTCTTCAATCTCATTTCGGGGCTGCTTACGCCGCAATCCGGGCGCGTGGAAATCGGTCGACGCGCCGATGGCGGCGAGGGGCGCATCGCCTACATGCTGCAAAAGGACTTGCTGCTGCCATGGCGCACGGTGCTGGAAAACGCGGTGCTGGGCATCGAGCTTTACCGCAAGGTTCGGCGCGAGGACATCGAGCGCGCGAGACAGATGCTGGCGCGTTACGGCCTCGATTCCTTCGCCGACACGCATCCGCACGCGCTTTCGGGCGGCATGCGCCAGCGCGTAGCGCTCACCCGCACGCTGCTCGTCGAACCGACGCTCGTGCTCCTCGATGAGCCGTTTTCTGCGCTCGACTATGAAACCCGCCTGACGCTGGAGGACGACGTCATGGAATTGCGCAAGCAAAACGGCACCAGCGTAATTCTCGTGACGCACGACATCGAGGAGGCGATCGCGATGAGTGACCGCGTCATTCTCCTTGGCGGCCGGCCGGCGTGCATCGAGGACAACATCGACGTTAGACTTTCCACTTTGGGGCCCCGCACCGCGGTATCGGCGCGCGAAGCGCCCGAGTTCCGTGCCTACCACTCGCGCATCTGGAACGGATTGCGCGGGCACTCAATCCAGCACGCGGGAGCTTCGGCATGAGCGACGTCGCGATCTCACCAACGGTCGCGCGCAAGCGCGCAGCAAGCGGCCGTTCCAAAACGCTTGGCACGACCGGCATTGTCGTCGCGCTCGTCGTCGCGATTGTGGCTGTCTGGCAATTGGCGGTTACGCTCGGCTGGGTCAACGGCCGCCTTTTCGGCTCGCCCGAGGGGATCTACCGGGCTGCGGTGCTGGGCCTTTCGCCGCAGGGCACACTCGTCCCAGACACGCTGGCGACGCTTTTCGAAACGTTGATGGGCCTCGTGGTCGGCAGCGGACTCGGTATCGGCCTCGGGCTGCTGCTCTGGTTTGTGCCGAGGGTCTCCGGTGTGGCCGAAGGTCTGTCGGTCATTCTGAACAGCATTCCGAAGATTGCGCTCGGTCCGCTGATTGTCATCTGGTTCGGCTCGGACATGGCCTCGAAGGTCTGGCTGGCCGGCATCTCCACGTTCGCGGTCGCGATGATTTCCGCGTGCGCCGCAGCGCGCGAGGTGGATCAGGACCTGCTGAATCTGTTCCGCTCGTTCAAGGCGAAGCCGAGCATGATCTTTAGCAAACTGATCGTGCCTAGCGCACTGCCGTGGATCTTCTCGACGCTGCGCGTGAACATCGGCTTCGCGCTGATCGGCTCGGTGGTGGGCGAATACATCGCTTCGCAGGTGGGAGTGGGTCATGAAGTGTTCGTCGCTGGCTCTTTGTTCGACCTCAATACTGTTTGGCTGGGCATTATCGTTCTCACGTTGATGGCATCGATTCTGAGCTGGATTGTTCAATTTACGGAAGCAAGGGTGATTACATGGAAAAGAAGACGGTGAGGTTTCTGGGCACTTGCCTTGTGGCGGCGGTCGCCGCTTCCGGGGCCCGCATGGCGGATGCTGCCGAGCCGGTAGTCGTCTATCAGGCCTTTCAGTCGATTCAGTATCTGCCGCTTTACGTAGCGCTCGACAAAGGTTTGTTTGCAAAGAACGGTCTCACGGTGCAGAAAGTGACGGCCGGCGGCGGCGCAGCCGGAGTGGCTGCGGTGATCGGCGGTCACGCGGACTTTTCGCTGCAGGACCCGATGACGGCGATGCTTGCCAACCTCAAGGGCGCGTCGCTCGTCAACGTGGCGAACGTGGTTGCAGGCGTGCCCGTCTGGATCATCGCGCCGCCGGGCTCGCCGGTTAAGGAGGTGTCCGATCTGGCCGGCAAGAGCGTGGCCACCGCGCTGCCGCCGACGACGAGTACCTATCTTCTGCAGCGCCTCGTCAGCGAGCGAAAGCTCGCTAACGTGAAGCTCGACACCGTGCAGATCGGCACGGAGCTCGCACCGGTCAGCGCGGGGCGCGACGAAGCGGCGGCGCTTTACGAGCCACAGGTCGATACCGGGTTGTCAGAGGGCTACCGGATCGTCTACGGGTTCCCCAGGGCCTATGCGGGCGGCTATGTGTTCTCCAGCATGGACACGCTCGCTTCCACGATCAAAGCCAAGCCGCAGATGGTCGCTGCGTTCGTGAAATCGATCGGCGAGGCCGAAGCGCTGATCCAGCACTCGCCCGATACGGCGAAGGCTGTTGCGCGGACCGAGTTTCCGACGCTTGATCCGAAGGTGGTCGACAGCGCTGTACAGCGCATGATCGACCAGGCGATTTACGCAGCGACGCCCGAGATTTCCGAGCAGGCGTTCCGTAACGCGCTGGCCCTGCAGGAGTCGCTCGGCAACATCAAGCCGGGCAGCGTGACCTATGCGGGCGCGGTGGACAATTCGTTTGCGGCGGCAGCAGCGCACGAATAGGCACGGGGACGGGAGAGGGCGCTCGCGCAAAGGCGGCGCCCGCTCGAATCGATCCGGTTTCCTCGCGCAATTCGCGCAATCAACAGTAAAGCTATCACCAGAATGCAAAAACAATCGTTGCTGAATACCCTCCTTGCCAGCCGCGGCGACGCCCAGGCTGCCCGCGCGCGGCTCTCGGCCGCAAAGGCGCGTGCTGACGAGCTGGAGCCCTGGCTCCGCGCGTTCACATCGCGAGCCGACACCTATGACGTGGATGCCGCAGTCAACGGACCGCTCGCCGGCCTGCCGGTCGGCATCAAGGATCTGATCGATACACGCGACATGCCGACCGCCTACGGGTCGCCGATCTATCGCGGACACCAGCCGTCTTCGGACGCGCATATCGTCGAGTCCATCCGACAGGCGGGCGGCGTGATCTTCGGAAAGACGGTGACGACCGAGTTCGCCTGGCGTGAACCAGGACCCACGGTCAATCCGTGGAACCGGCTGCACACGCCGGGCGGGTCGTCGAGCGGCTCAGCGGCCGCTGTGGCCGCAGGAATAGTGCCGCTGGCACTCGGTACGCAGACAGTCGGCTCGGTCATCCGGCCGGCCGCTTATTGTGGAGTCGTCGGCTACAAGCCCAGTTTCGGAAAGGTGTCCCGCGATGGCGTACATCCGCTGTCCGGCTCGCTCGATCATGTCGGCTTTTTCGCGCAGACGGTGGAGGGTGTGGCGCTCGCGCATGCACTCTTCGTCGAGCACCGGCCGGACGTGTTGGCGAGCCTCGATGCATGGGCTGCATGGTTCCCAGCCAGTCCTCCAGCCCAGTTGGGCGTGTTACGCACGCCCTTCTGGGACCGGGTGCAGCCGGCTCAGAGGGAGAACTTCGAGGCCTCGCTCGAGCGTCTGCGCGCGGCCGGCGCCACACTCGTCGAGCTTGAATACGGCGCGGATATGCAGGCGATGGTCGACGCGGTGCAGGTCATTGCGTGCGTCGAGGCGCAGCGCGCGATCGGCCCCACCGCCGCCAAGCATCCTGAGCTCGTCAGTGAGCACATGCATACGTTGATCGCGGCGGGCGCGGCAACGCCTGCCGCTGAGTACGAGGCTGCCATCGCGCTGCAGGCGCGGTTGCGTCGCGAATCGAAGCCGCTGCTTGCCGGATGCGACGCGCTCGTGACCTTGTCGGCGCCGGGCGAGGCACCCGCAGGACTCTCGGACACAGGCGACGGGATCTTCTGCGCACCATGGAGCCTTACAGGCAGCCCAGCCGTGACTGTGCCGTCGGGGCGCACCGCAAATGGCTTGCCGCTTGCGTTCCAGGTGGTCGGCGAGTTCGGCGCGGATCTGCGCACGCTGCAGATCGCGGCCTGGGTCGAAAGCCAGCTGCAGGCGCAATGGCCAGCCTCGTCCGTGTCGGCTGGGCATCCCGAAGTGGCATCCGTCTGACGGGCCGCCAGCGCGCCGGTGTCGGTTATAGTGCGGGGCATGCACTAACACGGCGACGCGGCAAAAGGAGGATACGTTGAGCAGGCCCTATCGGACCATCCAGGAATACGTTCTCGGAACATTGAGAGCGGAGATCCTGAAGGGAGTGTATCCGCCGAATACTCGTCTCAGACAGGAAGAGGTGGCCAAGCGCCTGGACGTCAGCACGACGCCTGTGCGCGAGGCGTTTCGCGATCTGCGTGCCGAGGGGCTGGTGTCGATCGACCCGAACCGGGGCGTCGTCATACGCGGCCTCACTGCGGAAGACGTGAGCGAGATTTACGAACTGCGCATGCTGCTCGAGCCCATGCTCGCGGAGCGGGCCTGCCGGCAACTCGCGCCCGCCGATCTCGCGGCGGCCACGGTATGTCACGCAACCATGATCGCTACCCCGTCGTCCGAAAAATGGGCGTTGCTCAACGTGGAATTCCACCGGCACCTGATCGGGAGTCAGGAGAAAACACGCCTGTTCGAGATCGTCGAAAACCTCTCGGGTGTTGCGCGTCCCTATGTGTCGCTGGCGATGCACGTCAAGCGAGACCTCATGGAGAATAACAACCGCGAGCACGCGCAGCTGTTGGACGCCTTCCGGGCGGGCGATGCGCTGTCTGTGCGCGAGCAGAGCCGGATACACCTCGAAAACACGCGCAACGCGATCGTCGCCTGTGTCGCCCAGTGGGCGCCGACGGAGGTCGCTCACGGTTAGCGCGACCCAGGCGGTGCGCCTGGCGTCTGCTCCTAGGGGCGCAGGTGAGCCAACCGGTGGCGGCAGCACGTAGGCGTTCCTGTCGATGGAACGGAACGCTCAACCAAGCCAACGCTTATTCCAGGAACACACAACATATGGACAATTCGCTGGTTTCCATGCCGGCGGTGACGGCCCGTCAACTCATCGGGCGCCGCGAGCTTTCCCCGGTCGAACTGCTCGATGCCTGCATCGCCCAGATCGAGGCGATCAACCCGGCCGTCAACGCCGTGGCGGCGACCTGCTTCGAGCGCGCGCGCGAGGAAGCGCGGCGCGCGGAGTCGGCCGTTGCGCGCGGCGAGCCGCTCGGCCCGCTGCACGGGTTGCCGCTCGGTGTCAAGGATCTGGAGGAAACGGCAGGCCTTTTGACCACCTACGGTTCGCCGCTTTTTCGCGCCAACGTGCCGGCGCGCGATAACGCCTTCGTGGCTCGCCTGCGCGCCGCGGGCGCTATCGTGACCGCCAAGACCAACACACCCGAGATGGGCGCGGGGGCCAACACGCGCAATGTGGTCTGGGGCGCTACCGGCAATCCGTTCAATCCGTTGTTGAACGCTGGCGGCTCTTCGGGCGGCTCGGCCGCCGCGCTCGCCACCGGTATGCTGCCGCTCTGCACGGGCACGGATACGGGCGGCTCGCTGCGTATTCCCGCGGCGCTTTGCGGCGTGGTCGGATTCCGGCCCTCGCCGGGCCTCGTGCCGATCGACCGCAAGGTGCTCGGCTGGACGCCGATCGACGTGAGTGGTCCGATGGGGCGCAACGTCGCGGACGCCCGGCTGCAGCTGGCCGCCCAGGCCGGCTTGCATCACAACGATCCGCTCGGGTATCCCATCGCCGGGTCAGCATTCGGGCATGGCGCGCCACTCGACGTCAGCAAGCTGCGCATTGGCTATACCGAGGACTTCGGCGTGTGCGCTGTCGACAATGCGACGCGCGCGACCTTCCGTGCGAAGATGGCGGCGATCGCTGGCTACGTCAAGCTGTGCGAGCCAGTGGATCTCGACATGGGCGAGGCCGACCGCACCTTCGACGTGATCCGCGCGCAGAGCTTCCTCGCCAGTTTCAGGGAGACCTACGAGCGCGATCCATCGCTGCTCGGCCCGAACACGCGCGCCAATTACGAAATGGCGCAGGCGATGTCGCTTCGCGACGCAGTGTGGGCGCATGCGGAGCAGACGAAGATTTTCCGCCGCTTCCAGGCCAAGTTCAACGACTACGACCTGATCGTCTCGCCTACCTCGTCGATCTCACCGTTTCCCTGGTCCCAGTGGCATCTCGCCGAGGTCAATGGCCGCCCGCTCGACAATTATTACCGCTGGGTCGCGCTCACCTACGTGGTCACGCTGCTAACGAACCCGGCCCTGTCGCTACCTTGTGGTACCGATCACGCGGGCATGCCGTTCGGCCTGCAACTCGTCGGTCCGTTTCGCGGCGACGCGCGGCTGCTTGACATGGCCGAGTCGCTTGAAACCGCGCTGCGCAACGACGCGGTACTGAATCGTCCGCTCCCCGATCTTCGCGCGCTCTCGTCTACGGTAAGCGAACTCAAGTCGATCGTGACCGATGCGCCCGTGCTGACGGCGACGGGCGGCTAGGCATGCCGGGCTGGTGTGCACGCGCGTTTTTTTGGCTCTGTGCACATCGGAAGGGTCGGCTTACCCTGGGGCTTTTGAGGAGCACCAGCCCGCAGTGAGTACGCTGAGAGACATCGACTGGTTGCTCCGCCCACGCGGGCACCACGTCGATGTACCTGCATCCTGATGCGCTGGCCGGCGCGGCGAAAATGATCGGTTTTGTCGAGGCGATCGGACGCCATTGCGCTCCGTATGGGCGTGCGACCGTCCGCATGATCGAGGCGCGGCCGAATTCACGCAATACCGTGCCGGGGGAGTGTTTCTTTACCGTCGGGTTTCGTCATCCTGGCGCGACCGTGCTGGCCGCACGACGGCGGGCGCGCGAGGAATCGTCTGCCGAGCCGTTGCAAGCATCGATCACCGGCACGCGTTGTCACGATGCTCCAGCCCCCTCATGGATAGCGACGCCCCGCATCAAGCGCCGGGCGATGTCTGCCGTCTGCAGCGCCCCGCGTTCGGTCGGTGAATGGGCTGCGAGATAGCGGGCGACCGCAATGAGGACGTGCCGGCCCTCGCCAGTATTGCCCCACTCGGCAAACTGCCGGACGCCAGCCTCCAGCATCTGATAGGCATGGAAGCCTGCATCTTCGCGCAGCACCGCAAGCGCAAGCGTAGCGATCAGCGCTTGTGGCGAATGGCCGAGCGTGAGATGTCGCGCCACCAGCCTTGCCGCAAGATCGACCTGTCGCTGCTTGTCGAAGGCATCGAGCAAGGCGGTGCGGATTGTCTCCACATCGGCAGGGAGGTCGTCGGGCTGGTCGCTGTCCTCGCCTGGGATGCGGGCCGGGGGCACATTCAGATAGCGAGCGAGGTAGAGCGCCATGGCGCCGTGCATGATGGCGCGCATGGCCGTGACGTGACTGTCGATGTCGGCGGTCCCGATCCGCTTGAGCATCTGGTGGACCGCGTTAGCGTAGGTGAAGACGTGGTGCGCCGTCTCCCAGTCGGCGTGCTCGTTGGCATTGCCGAAGCGGGCCACCCGCAGCGCCGCTCCGTAGGCGAGGGATCGTCCCATGTCAGCAGGAGCGGCGCCTGCGCGGATCGCCGCCTTCAGCGCAGCAATGATCTTCGCTGGATCGTCTCCGAGCAACTCTTGGGCGAGCGCCGCGTGGTGCGACCATCCGTGCAAGGTGCGCGCGGCAGTGAACAGTTCCCGCATTTGGCTGGCCGATTCCTCACACAGCGCGACAAGATCAACGGGCTGGCGCCAGGCGGTCGATTCCTCCGCGCCACGGGCGGCCACCATCTGGCCGACGATAGTAGGCAGCAAAGCTGGCGCGTGCTCCCAACCGATCAGGTCGAGGCACTCGAAGGTCTTGTTGATGAAGTCGACCGAATGACCGGTGTCGGCAAACGCTCTTTCGGTCTCGGCCGAAAGCAGGGCATCGGCGAGCACAGCTGGCGAGGCACCGGCCGCAATCGCCGTCAGCAGGGTGCGCTCAGCCGCTTCGCGATGGCGCACATTTGTCCAAAGGCGCAGCCAGCGCTTGAGGGCGGCCGGCTCCGGCCGGCTTCCAAGCGGCGTACGTTCTCGCCGCGGCGCCTCGCCGTCACAGTCCGCCGCCACGCGGCGCGCTCCGTGGAACAGGGCAAGATAGGCTTCGTCCTCTGACAGCATGGGGACGAGATTGGCCAGTGCCGTCAGTATCGTGAGACCGACGCCCCAGCCGTCGCGGTTGTGCGCCCCGAACAGCGCTACCTGCCGCACAATATCGGCCATCGGCAGGTCGGCCGCGAGTTGACCATGCACTGCCTTGGCGATGACGAGATCGAGGTCTTGTGCGAGGCCGTCCGCAAGCCGCTGACGCCAGTGCGCCGCGGGATCGGGATGACCGAACGTGGTCGTTACCCAGACATCGCCATTGCGGACCTCGACCGCGCAGCTCGGTATATCGTCCGCCCACAGGTCGAAGGTGCAGCCGCTTTCGAGGTCGAAGCGGGCGTGGTGCCAATGACAGGTCAAGATGCCGTCCTCGACGCTGCCGCGCTCGAGCGGGAAGCCCATGTGCGGGCAACGATTGTCGAGGGCGAAGACGCGCCCGCGGTCGTAGATGACGAGGATCGGACGATGGCGACCTTCCACAACCAGCCGCCCCTTCTCCTTCAACTCTTCAAGGCTCCCCACGAGCACGAATTCCATGTTCGGTGCATCCATGCGCATACCTCCTGCACGCGTCCCTTCAGGGACGTAGTAGATGCCCGCGATCTCCTGGCAACTCTCGGGCAAAACAGGAAATGCCGCCGTGGCGGGGCTGAGCACTCACTGCAAACGCGTAGCTTCGGCGCGGCACTCTGTTGATAACTTTATGCCTATTTTGAAAGCGCTTCCCAAGCGGTCGCCAGGCGGGTCACGTTCCGCCCGGTGCACGAAACACGCTTCCGGCTCGACGCTACTTGCGTTTCGGGCTGGCACTCCCATTCGCTGATATTGAGCTCGCGTAGACCGCGAATCTGTCTCCGTTGCGACAATAAATTAGCGGCAAGGCAAGGTCTCAGTGCGGCCAACAGCGGTCGGCGGCGCGAACAGTGATTCGGCCATTCAACTGGCGGCTTCGCCCAGACAACGGACCTTCGCGCATTGACCGCATACTTCGCGCACCAGTTGGCGGTGAGTGCGCAGTTCAACGCGCCTTCGCCACAACAGCGGCGATTCTCCCTCCTACGGACCGTGCCTCGCTGTATATTAGTGAAACGCTCCCCAGCAGCCTGTCGGCACGCATCGTGCTGTGCCCTCGCCCAAAACGATGTAGTGCTTGATATGCCGTCTACAAGTTCCTACAGTAAAAGCGTGGCCGTATCGGATGAGAGTGCCGGAGCGTTCGCGCCTTCCACCTATCCGATCATTTGAGGAGTGCTGACATGAGCGAAACACTCTCGCTATCTGCCGCTACGCTCGCAAGAATCACAACCTACCTCAGTTACTCCAGCCTTTTATGACTAAAGCCAACGACACTTCGTCAGGCGCAGGGTTCGCGTTGAAGTATCGACTGCACGACTGCCGGGACTCCATTCACGGGCCACAACGCTCAGCAAGCACCATATAAATCGATCTCCATCGTGTCCCGATGGTCGTTCATTGCAAACCAGCTTCTGTGGAAAAACTAACTACAGGGATTCGCCGGGCCATCTAAGAATGGTTGAGGCAACCGTAAGCAAAGTGATCGTTTTGTCGATGCCTCGTATGAACGTTGCCGTGTGCGATGGGCCACATACCGGCTTAATCTTTCAGACGAGCATGGGTACGGAGTGTTTGGCTGCTGCAGACCGTTTCCAATAACCAGCGACCATCTGCGACGAGTGGCAGTCGCTTGTAAAACGTAAGTGGGCGGCTACCCTTCACCCACGCGCCGCTTTTCACGTTTCGCGATTCCTAAGGTTCGATTCGGCGCCACATCGAGGTCGCCCGGGAGCTTGAGATTTTTTGCGCATGCGCTCGAATTTGGCAGGTTCTTTGCCAACAAGCGCTCCCTGCGGTCATGCGATCTTGCCGAACTAAGTAAAAATAACTTGCGCACGAGACAGGCACAGACTATCCAATTTTGCAGTTGCGCGATTGTACTAAGGGAGCAATTCAAGTGGCCTCAAACGAGCACCAAACCATTTCGCCTGACGATTTGGTTTCCATGGATAGTCTGTGCAGTAGATTCCCGCTGCGCATAGACCTCGTTTACGCCGACCCCTGTCACCCCGAGAACATATTCCAAACGAGCCTCTATAGGCCGGAGGCGAAGTTATGGCTTCACAGAGATCTTGCCGACATCGTCGTCTTGGCGGCATCTGAATGCTTTAGGGAAACGGGTAATTTCTTTGTTCTGAAAGATGGATTGCGACCTGTCGACGTGCAGGTCGCAATGCACGAAACCAAAATCGTAAAAGCGAACCCTCACTGGACTACAGATGAAACAAGAATGCTTGCCCTCCCCGGTAAAGGAGGGCATCCGAGAGGAATGGCGATCGATATAACTTTGGAGACCGAGGACGGGCGTGCTTTAGATATGGGCACTCGATTTGATCACTTGCCATACAATCCTTATGATAATCCATCGAGCCGAACGTATGAAAAAATATCGAACAATGCAAAGATTAATCGCCATTTATTATGTAACGCAATGATGGAAGCTGCCACTGCATATTCCAGACCATTATTACCACTTCCATCGGAATGGTGGGACTTTAGGTTCCCGGCAGTGTTTTCTGAGAGATATTCTCCAATTTTCGAATCCGACCTGCCACTGGCGAAACAAATGACCTCTAGACGCCGGGAGGGCACCGATGCGGATGCGCCATGTTCCGCGCAAATTGCCCGGATCAAAATGGAATGGAGCAGATGATGTCGAACCGACTTAATACGCGGCTCGTGAAAGTCCTCGGCGCTACGCCTGCGCATCGGTGCATGTCGTTCGACCCAATCTGGGAGGCAGTAGCGGAACATTATTTCGATGCTGTACCAATCTACCCGTTGCAACTCATGGCGGTTCTCTCTCGGATCGAAGAGGGAGCGCGGATTCTCGACGTTGGATGTGGTCCCGCTAGGCAGGCAGAGCATTTAGTGAAGCTTCGATGCAGTTACGTCGGCATAGATATGTCGGAGAGTATGCTTAGGATTGCGGTAACGCAGACTTCTTCAGATAAAGTCAAATTCGTACGAGGCGATGCGACTTTGCTTCCGTTTCTCGACAATAGTTTCGATTGGTCAATGATGTTGAATAACACCCTCGGAATCATTCCTTCGTGGCAAAGGCGACAAGATGCAATTGCGGAAATGGTTAGAGTGTCGCGCAACGGGGTAATGTTTGAGGTACTTTATGGCGATAAGCCTTTTGAGGTCGAGTCACAACTCTTTCGAGACAAATATGGGCAGACGCCGCCATATAAATCAGCCCGATTTACGCATAATTATTTTATAGAGATAGGCAAAAATCTAGAGTTGAACACGCAAATTAATTTTGTCAGAGATTCAACCAATTACTCCCATTATTTCTTGGCGACTTTTACGGGTCGAAAGAGTTCCGCATGAAGACTTTTCCCTTACCCGCTACTCGACCACAATTACTTGCATGGGCGACAGTAATAGTGTGGAGTTCTGCCGCAGTTGTTGCGGGGATCGCGTCGGGCCGCTACTCTTTTCCGTTTTTAAGCAACCGCATTAATCTTACGAAAATTGACTCAGCATGGGAACTTATTGTTCCAATTCTCGTGTCTGCCATGCTGGGATTCGCATTTGACTGGCTCCTGAAAGTCATGCGCTCAAATTACAACTTGGTAGAAACGGTTCGGCGCGCCGGCAGTATGCCTCTATTCGCATCAGTACTGGTGCCAGGTTATCTTCTCGCATATTATCAATCCATGCTAAATGGGTCCCCCATTGTTTCACATGCAGTTGTATATAGCTGGCCCTGCCTCCTTTTCGTGTTATCTATCTCTAGGAAACGAGCGCAGATTCATGGCGGGAGTGATAGCAACTGGGCATGAAGGCTTGGACTTTTGTTTCTCGCATTTTCTGGCGTTGTATTAATTGCAGTGCACAGCGCTCCGAGCACCCTCACGGCGCACGGATCGGTATTTTTTGCATTTGCCGCCGCTCTGCTAATTGCTTTGCTGTTCCGGTCATTCGAAGTGCGAATTCACCGAGGAGCAGACTACGCTCCCGCCCGTTCATTCAGTTATTTTTTTGGGTGCTTTGTAAGTTTATCTTTTTTGTTGATTTTTAATGCTGCTGGTGTTTTCTCAGATCTTGGAATTTCTCTGCGACCCTCCGAGGCGGCCTTGATATACGGTGGCTGGCTCGGAGGGGTAGTACTCTGTCTCGGTCATATCCTCTGGACTAGCGCATTAGCTTCTGTTCCTTCGCAGAATGTGCAGACGCGGGCATCGATTATCGGTCTATCCTACTTTACTCCCGTGGTAAGTGCACTGGCGCTGCAATTGTTTTTCAACGAGCATGTCGACAAAGCGGTTTTGGCCGGACTGATTATGATAGTTTTCGCAAATCAGTTTCTCGAGAGGCCAGCGGACACAATTGATATTATTGATTTTATCGGGCTGGTAGCTCCGTTTGCTTTTATGTTCTGCATTTTTATCCAGCCGAAGGAAGTATCGATCACGATGTCAACGATAATAACCGCTACAGCGGCGTTATTTGCAATCCCGACATCATTTCACCTCACCTATTTGCGCACAGCAGTGGATCGATTGCGCGAGGAAATTGTGGCTACTCACGCTATATTGCACTCCATTGCAAGAACTACTCGTCCCGGCGCGGTTGACAGAGTTCAGGTCGCAAAAGTGGTCGATCGCTTGATGCTATTGTCAATAAAGCCGAAAAGCGAAAGAATGCGTGTGCAGTTCCTGCGTGAGTGTGAACGTCTTCAAGTCATATGCGAAAGCCTTGGAAAGCCTGATATCGGCCAGTCAGCGTACGAGGCATCAACGAAAGTGGCTGCAGTCGCCAGCTCCGTTAATACACATCGCGGTTCGTGGCTGTTGTGGTGTCTGGCAATTAATTTAGCGGTGCTTGTTTTAATATTTCGAGATCCCGGGTTTCTTGGATCGATTTTTAATGTCGTGGTGTCAGTCGGCGCGCTGGTCGTATGTTATCAGCTGAACGATTTTACGCGTCGCGGAATCGGTCTTGACGTCTATCCAATTAGTTTGCAATCGATCAGCCTTGACGAATGCGGGCCGCATCTTCGCCGTTACGTCCACAGCGTCCGCTTACGCCACTCCCCAGCGAACTTGGTTCCACGTTTGATGCCAATTGCGCTGACGGTGATCACCGCTGCATACGCTCTTCAGAGAAGCTTGTCTTGACGAGGTTATACGTCGCTGTCGTTGTCGGGTGCTCTTGCTCACAAATGCTAAAACCCGCGAGTTTTCAATATTAATGATGGCGCGATACGTATGACGCCGATGCTGCGCCGACTTTCGCGGCACGCCTACATTAGAAATAAGATGCGATGCCGGCCGAATGAGGGGTATGTGGGCCGAAAAGGCAAAGTAGTTAACAAGAGGCGAGCGACTCCGGGATGCAGGGCTATAGAGCTCGGGTGGTACAAATTGATTGGCGTTGACACTCACTCGACTGCATGAACCGCAACCAGTCCAGCCTAAACAGCATTAAAAGAATTTCGAGTCGGTCGCGTTGATGGTCGTTGGTATGACAGTCAAGGGATTGAGACGTCTTTCCAACCATAGGTCAATAATTGTTTGCCGCATTCTTCCTCGGGTTATAGACCGGGCCCCCGCTCACTGCCCACAAGGACGGGGCAGTTGGCCGGATCAGCCGAGCGTTGGTCGGCCGTCACAGATGCACCGGTGACCGTTGTGCCTTCGAACCTGCCATTGATCTCGTAAAGGCCCGAAGGGCCGGTGA
>NZ_JAQQEU010000083.1:0-30599 GCF_046026895.1 Paraburkholderia sediminicola | reverse complement strand
ATGGTCCACCCGGACGACTGGTGGCGCGTCAAGCAAGCGATGACCGTAGCCACGACGGAGCACATGGAGGAGTCAGTGGAGTACCGGTTACGGCGGAGAGACCAGTCGTTCATATGGGTCCGCAGTTTCATTGCCGCGATGCCCGCCGAACCGACTGACGAACTTGCGGCAATGGCATTCACCGTCAGGGACATCAATGCCCACGTATTGTCCGAACATCGCCGAAGCGCAGAAGAAGAGCAGCTCAAGCAGTTGGCCTATGTAGACAGCCTTACCGGACTTGGAAACAGACGCTATTTTGACGCCGAATTCAAAGCATATTTTCAACCGGCACCTGGAGCTGCGGCCGTTCCAGAGATGGCCGTGCTGTTCATCGACGTCGACTTCTTCAAGAAGTACAACGACATATATGGGCATCCGGCCGGCGACGAGTGTCTGAAGAATGTCGGCAATAACATCAAGCGCGCAATACGGGAAGGTGACCTGCTTGCCCGATATGGCGGCGAAGAATTTATCGTCGCGCTAGGCGGCTGCTCATATACCGTGGCAGTCGAAGCGGCAGAACGAATTCGAGCCAATATCGAAGGGCTGGCGGTGGCGCACGAAGGAAGTCCGCTCGGCGCTCTGACGCTCAGTATAGGGGTCGCTCACACGAGCGACGCCGAAACTATCAGCCCGAGCGAATTACTGGCGCTTGCTGACTCTGCGTTGTATGAAGCAAAACGTCTTGGACGAAACCATGTTTTCCACCGGCGCACTCTGCAAGCAACTTGATGCACTGGCACGAGCCGGCCGAAGGGTTCGACTAGTCTGGACATCTTGACGCTGCAATTTTCTCGCCCCGCTAGCGGCGAAGCCGCGCCTACGCCCTGCAACGCTCTCTCGCGTCTGGCTTTGACCGGACGACTGCGATGCCAATGGTTGTTTTACCCGGTAAAGTGAGTGTTCTGTACTCAAACGCTGCGCTCAAGCACATCAGGGACCTCCTTGCGGAAGCAATTGTCCCGCGACGCGGCATCCACTGTCCGGAGTAACGCGCAATGCCGCAACCGACGATACGGCTTGGTGGCACGCCCGCCGCCAGGCACACACTTGCCGCGCGACTCAAGGCGCGCGTCGCGCTGCTCGCGCTTTTCGTCGGCTCGATGTGGGCGGTGTTCTTCCTGTCGGTCGCCTTGCCCTTCCTGAATCTGACCCGGCACGGCGTCGTCCCACGAACGCTCGGCGGCTTGCAAGGCATCCTGTTTGCCCCGTGGCTGCATGCGAGCCTCGGGCACATTTCCGCCAACACAGGCGGCTTGCTCGTTCTAGGCTGGCTGTGCCTATGGCCGCGCATCTCGAACTTCTGGGAGGCGACCGCGGGCGCGATGCTGGGCGCGGGCCTCTGCGCGTGGTTATTCGGTGCACCTGACTCGATACACATCGGAGCGAGCGGGCTGGTATTCGGCTATGCCGGCTACCTGGTTGCCCGCGGCTACTACACCCGCAAACTCGTCCCGATACTCATCGCATTGTTCGTCGTAAGCAGCTTCGGTCTGAGCATGCTGTTCGGCGTGCTGCCCCTCTATCCCGGCTTGTCGTGGCAGAGCCATATCGGCGGCGTGTTGGGTGGTGTTCTTGCGGCGCGCATCGGTTCCTCCAGCCGCTCACGCGGGCGATGACGCGCCCACTGCCAGATAGTCCACCGCCGCCAGGCAAACACCGTCGGACTTGGCACCTCGTCGTGAGCACCACCACGACAATCGGTTTATCGGACGAGGAACCCGTATGTCAACGGGTCCCGCTCGTCCACTATCCAGTTGGCGAAGCCGCAAACAAAAGCGTTGCCTTCGACCTCGGGGATGACAGCCTTGAACTCACCTACGGTCGTTTCGCTCAGAACGCGTCCTTTGAACACGGTGCCGATAATGGACTCGTTCACCAGCGTCTCGCCCTTGCCCAACTGTCCGCGCAGATACAGCTGCGCTACCCGGCCACCCGTTCCAGAGCCCGTTGGTGACCGGTCAACCTCGCGGTCCGCGAAGACACAACAGTTGGCTTGTGTGGAACCAGCGTGCCGTGGAGCATTAGCAATGATGGTTCCGTAGATGTGGTTGATTTCAGGGATATGCGGATGCTCAACCGGAAACGCCATGTTGGCGGCCGCCTTCACCTCCGCGCCGAACCGGATGAGTTCTTCGACCGACGACTCGCGAACTTCAAGGCCGTGTGGCTGGCCGTCGGTGTAAAAATAGAACGCACCGCCAAACGCAATATCACCTGTCACTGAACCGAACGACGGCGTCTCAACCGTCACGTCCTTCTTCCAGATGAACGACGGCACGTTGACGAACCGAACATTGCCCGCATGCTCACCGTCCCACTGCACGAAAGCCTCGATGAATCCGCACGGTGCGTCGATACCGACGCGTGTCTCGGGAACCTGGCGTTGCACCCAGCCCAGCTCGACTGCCGCTGTGGACAACGCAATGACGCCGTGCCCGCAATGGTCGCTATACCCTTCGTTGTGCACGAAGATGATGCCGAAATCCGCCTCCGGGCTGACCGGCTCAGTCAGATAACCACCGTACATATCCGCATGACCGCGCGGTTCGAACATTAAGGCTCTGCGGATGTCGTCGGCATTCTCCTTCAGCCATGCGCGCCGCTTGACGATGGTGTCGCCAGGAAGACGCGGCAGACCACTGGTGACGATGCGAAATGCTTCTCCGCCGGTATGGACTTCAACAGTCGAGATGGTGCGTGAAATTTTCATGTTTGCTTCGAAGAACTCGGTTGGTTTGATGCTTTACTCGCCGTACGGAACGGGCAAGCCGCTTTTGATGACGTACACGGTGGTCGGCGCACCCTTGAGGTCACCAAACTCGTCAAACGAGTATGTGCCGGCGACACCTTTGAAGTTTTCCTTCGCGAGCTGAGCCGTCAGCTTCGCCTTGTCGGTCGTCGTCCCCGCCTTCACCATCGCATCGGCAAGCATCTTCACGCCATCGTAATAGCTGACGGCATAGACTTGCGTGTCGGTGTTATAGGCCGTCTTGTACTTCTGCAGGAACTCGCGGCCCGCGGCCGACTTCTCAAGCGCGATACCACCCTGCGCGCAATAGACAATGGAGGCGGCATCGCCGGCAACCTTACCCATGTCCGCCGAGCAGATGCCGTCGCCGCCCAGCAGTTTGGCGCGAAGCCCGCGCTGACGCATCTGTTTGGCCATCGGCGCACCTTGCGCTGCGTATCCACCGAAGAAAATCACATCCGGGTTCTTGGCCTTGATGCTGGTGAGAATCCCAAGAAAGTCGGTTGCCGATGAATTGGTGAACTCCTGGTCGACGATCTGGATGCCGTTTGCCTTGGCGACCTTGATGAATTGCTCCGCGACGCCCTGACCATATGCGGTGCGGTCGTCGATGACGGCCGCCGTTTTTGCCTTCAGCGTCTTCGCTGCGAACTGCCCCATCGTGCCGCCGAGTTGCTCGTCGCTCGCGCCGATACGGAAAATGTTCTTGAAGCCCTGCTTCGTCAAAGCCGGATTCGACGCGACCGGCAGAATAGGCACGCCACCGGCGTTGAAAACGCGCGACGCGGGAATGGCGACGCCTGAGTTGTACGGCCCAACCACCGCGACAACGCCACTGTCGACCAGCTTCTGTGCAACCTGCACGCCAATCTTCGGGTCCGCCTGGTCGTCTTGCGAGTCCAGTTTGAACGTCACCTTTTGTCCTGCCACGGTCACGCCGCCTTTGTTCAATTCGTCGATGGCCAGACGGGCGCCGTTCTCGTTATCCTTGCCGTTCGGTGCCTGGGGCCCGGTAAGCGGGGCTGAATGGCCGATGGTGACGACGACCTGGGCGGTTGCGGATACGGCAAAGCTAGCGGCCAGCAGAGCGGCCGTGGTTGTTGCGAGACAGCGCATACCGAACTCCAAGTGGACTAAGGGAGGACCAGATTATTCGCAGTTGGGTCCCAACACAATCTAATTTCAAAAAGACCGAACGGCTGTTGGTATTAAATAGAACCAATCGAACTCGTCCCTATGGCTTTTCTCCGGCGGTTGGCGTGCGAGTCAAACAACGAACCCGAACGGACTAGCGCAGAACACCACACCGAGGACACGCGTGACGGCTCCGCTCAACCGAGCGCCTCGCGGGCAAGACGGCATGCGGCCAGGTCCCACGCAGCGCATCCGACGCTCTTGAACAGAATGGGCGCAGCCGACTTCAGCTCCCCAGCCAGTGCCTCCGCTAGCGGAGAAACCTGATTCCAGTCGACGTTGGCCTGGATGAGGTCGCCCGCTTCATGCTTCGCGCCGACTGGGTCGTCTACGACCACGAAACTGCCGTCAATCGTTGCCTTTCCAATTTCCGCTGCGTCAGGCGTAAAGGCACCCACGCCGACAACAAGACGACCCGCTCGGGCCGACAGTGTGTAAACGGGAGACTTGCTGGTCGTGAGCGTGATCACGACTTCAACGCTGTCGGGAATCAAGTCGCCATGTAGGACTGACAGGTTGGGTGCCAGTGCCCGCATCCGCGCCACGAACGCCTGCGCGGCTGCTTGCGAAGTGCCCGTTACGAATAGCCGGGCTTCCGGGAAGGTAGCTGCTAACGCTTCAGCATGATTGGACGCCTGTTTGCCGGTGCCAATCATGAGGATTTCGCGCGGCGCTATGCCGTGCAGGGTCTGGATGCCCAGCACGGTTACGGCCGCGGTCCGACGGCCAGTCACGGTCGGGCCGTCGAGCACGAACAGCATTTCACCTGTATGCGAGTCGCACGCGACGACCTGACCATGAATGGTCGGCAACTCGCGCTTGCCATTCGACGGGCACACGCTCACCAGCTTATGAATGGCGATGTCTTCGGCGCTGGCCGGCATTGACAGCATCAGACCGCCTGCCTGCAGCGGGATGGCCATGCGCTCCGGACTTACGATGCGTCCTGCGCCGTATTCGACGATGCTCTCCCGAAGAGCGCGCACCAGCGAGGGATAGTCCAGCAGTGCAGCCGTTGCTCGGGCGTCGAAATTTCGGGTACTGAGAGAGGTCATGTTCTGGCTCGCCGATGATGAAGGTAAGACCGTTGCGCATGCTGGCGGGACGCGCCAATTGGCTGCTAATGAATCCAGTCTGCTGCAATTGCCGCAACTTCAGATGTCCACGGGGGACGATATCGCGGACCAAAATCTATACCAGTTGGCGACCAGAAACAAGTCAAACTTTCAGTTATTGGTCATTATTGAAACCACTTAGCTCTGAATGGTTCACTGACTCAAGTGTTTCGGCTGACAATGATACCAATTTGACGGAATGGCGGCCGACAAAGGACGCGCGCGGACGGGCTCAACCCAGCGATCCATGAATATCTCGGGCGGCAAAGTGGTATATTGAAGAACCACATCGCCCTCGCCAAGACTTACCCATGGCCCCCGCCCGCCTAGAATTCGAGAGTAACTTCCGCCCGCTACAGATCTACGAGCAGGTGTCGGAGAAGATCCGAGCGGAGATTCGTTCCGGCCGCTTTCTGCCCGATGCCCGATTGCCGTCGGAGCGTGAACTGGCATCTCTATTCGGCGTCGGGCGGCCAGCCGTTCGTGAAGCCATCGGGGCGCTGCAAAACGAAGGACTGGTCACAACCAAGCGCAACTCGGGCACCTATGTCGCGTCGACGGCCGCCCAATTGCTGGCTTCCGCGGCATCGGAGAAGCATGGCGAAGGCGAATTGGCTTCGGACTTCAGTCCGTCGGCGACACTCGACGTGCGGCTCATCCTCGAGCCGGCCATCGCGCGCCGTGCCGCCGCGCACAAGCAACGGGACCGACTTGCGGAGCACTATCTTTCGCAGATGGAGACGTTGACTGATGTTGCCGATGAGGAAGAACGCGCGTTGTGGAACAACAGCGACCGGCTCTTTCATCGGCAACTGGCTGTCATGACCGGCGATGCGTTGCTTACGAAGATTGCAGAGGAAATTGCCGCGACGATGGACCAGTCGCTATGGAAACGGCTGAAGGATGACGGCATCTACGACCCGACGCGGATTCGCCTATACGTCGCCGAACATCGTCTGATTTACGAAGCAATCGTGACCGGTAATGCCGACGCAGCGGCATTCTACGTAGAGCAACACATTCACCGTGTCCAACGGGACATCGCTCCACAATAAGCGGCTTTTTGAGCCCGTAGCCGGCGCCACAACAATTCGGACGACGGCCCCGAACCGGGCAACAGGCCGGTGAGCGGGCCGTAATTCTGCGAACCTTGTGGGCGAAGACATTCCTCTGCAACGAGTGACCCACCACGTCACTCAGAGCCACGAAGCCTCGACCACACCGGGACACGCATGTCGTCGATGCTGCTCAACGCATCGCGCAGGGTCTTGCCGTCGCCATAGCTGCTCCACACGAATGCCGCGCAAAGCACCGGTCGAACGGCATCGCAGTGTTCGACGCCACAAAATTGTGAAATTTCAGGACCACTCGCAGCACAGATTGCTGAGGCACTGACGGCTGAACCTAACAACGAGATCAGACATTGCAGCTGGGTCAAGATAACGGAGGTCGCCAGTCCGGCGACGAGCGTCTCGACCAGAGGCATCGCGGACGTACTGGCTTTTCCGTCACGCCGTCCGTCAGTACCACCAAGCCGCCGCCAGCGAGCGCAAGCTTTTATTCTCCATTTGGGGACTGTACTCGAAGATGCGGCCTATTCTGGACAGGCACCGGTCCGCTACTCCAATAGCGGTTCCCAACGCCGGGACAACCGTAGTCAAACGCTTAGGATTTAGCAGGGCGTCCCGTCTTTACCTGCTCGACCGCGGTCACTGCCGCCAACAGACGTTTCGGCGCGGCCGCTTCGAGCACGAGCAATCCGGCACGCAAGATTTCGCTCTTCTTCACCGACACTCCGGCCGCCAGACACTTCTGCTTCAACGCCGCAATTTTCTCGTAGTCCGATTTCGGCATCGTAAAGCTATCCCGTACTACTTTTTCTTTCTTTGTGCGTTTGACTTTGCTCTCGGCCGCAGGCCCTACCGACACAGCGTCAGGAACATCAGCGGCTTGCTGCTTCGGCGCCTTTTTTGCGGCTGGAGTTCGTTTTTTCAAGCCTGCGCTCACCCCAGCCTCTACGCCTTCTTCGCTCGCTCCCCCCTCTTCGGCGCTTTTGGGGAAATGAAACTTCTTCTTCGTTGCCTTCCTGGCAATCGGGTCGCTCATAGAAAATCTCCTGACCGATATACGGTATAAACAGTATATATCGTTTTGCGGGGATTCCTGACTGGCCGCGCTCCTTCTACACACCCTCTCCCGGAGAAACAAGACATCGACTCAGCGTTCGCACCGAGTCCGGAACGCGGCATCGATTATGAAATGCACGGACAGACTCGCACTTTAAAAAGGCAAGTTATGTGCTCCCTGCATCATGACGCAGCGGCTCATGACGCAAGTCGACAGAGCCGGCCACAACAACCAACCCTACCGGCGTCACGTCACCCTTAAAACCACCCGGAAGCGCGCCGCGCCACTCATCATCCGGTCATACGCTTCAGCCGCACGCTCGAGTGGAAACTCTTCGATCATGGGTTTGACTCCGCAAAGGGCGCTAAACGCGAGGGTATCCTGAGAGTCGGCGGAGGTTCCTGACGGCCACCCCTGAACCGAATTACGGCCCATGATGAACTGGGCAATCGGAACTTCGACAGGCTCTTCCGACAGTCCCACCATAATCATCTTGCCATTCAAACCCAACCCGCGAACTGCCGCGCTCATTGCTTTGCCGCTCGTGACGGTCGCGAGAATGACCTTCGCTCCGCCCAGCTTCCCGAGTTCTTCCGGAATATTCTGTGTTGTGCTGTCAATGTAGTGATGAGCGCCGAGTTCTTTCGCCAACGGAGCCTTGTCTTGTCCACGGGCGATAGCGACCGTATTGAAGCCCATCTTCCGGGCAAACTGCACACCGAGATGTCCGAGGCCGCCAATACCAAGAATCGCGACCACGTCACCCGCCCGCGCACCGCTATTGCGCAACGCGTTATAGGTCGTAATCCCAGCGCACAAGAGTGGCGCTGCGTCAGCGTCGGACAGATCATCCGGAATGCTCGCGAGCGCTTCCACCGGAGCAACGACGAACTCTGCATAACCACCGTTGTAACTAATCCCCGGCACCTGCGCCTTTTCGCAAAGAACAAAATCGCCCTGGCGGCAATGGCCACACCGACCGCAATGGCCGCCATGCCAGCCGACGCCGACTCGTTGCCCGACGCTCCATCCCTCTATGCCAGTTCCTACGGCATCGATAGTGCCGGCAATTTCATGGCCGGGGACCCGGGGAAATTGCAGGCCTGGCCATAGCCCCTCTTTGGTCAACGAATCGCTGTGGCAAATTCCACATGCCTGAACCTTGATGCGAACCTGACCGTCGGCCGGCTGAGGAACATCCAGTTCGACGAGCTTCAGCGGACCTCCCGCTGCTTCCACCTGCACGGCTTTCATCTTGGACATGGACTTCACCTCGCTGTAATCGATAGGGTTTTCCACCTGCACGGACGGGCTTTTCTTCCAACCGGCAGTCACAACATTGAATGAACGCTCAGAGGCCCTCCGGCACTCATCACCGTCAGGCACACGATTTAACATCGCTTCGCCATCGCCTGATTCCCGTGTCGCGACTCAAGAGGTAATTAATTCACGGACGGAAACCGTGACAATTCCGCGTGCCTGACGCGACCGCGTCGGACGCAAGCTGCCCGCTTTGGTCATAGAACGTTTGATTTGTAAGGTTAAGCTTGTAACGTCGCAATGATTCATCCAGGCTCCCTGGAACTGAGTCTTCACGGTATCGAACGTCGTCGATATTGAATCGTCCACCCTCGCCCATATGTGATGGGTTTGCTTAACCGCAGCGGGCAAGCGCACAGACATGAACAAACCCGAATTCAACGAGCGCGATAGCGCGCGTCCCGACTTGCTATGTTTCCTCGTCGCGATTGCGGCAGCGTCCTACGCTTTGACCAACGAATGGCGAGTGGACCATGTTGTTCAGTGCTGCCGTCAGTGGCTGAGCAAGAATCGCGTGCAGATGGACTGGCTGGACAGGGTCCGCATCGGCCAACTGGCTTTGAAAATCGCCAGCAAGGATCTGCTGGAGGCCGGCGTGGCGGTTCGGCTGTCCAGCGTGAATGCGCTCTTCACCAGTGAGATGGAACTCAACGAAGCAAGCACAATGGTTCAGAGGATGATGGCGCTCTGTCACGACGCGCTTTGAACACTACATGAACCCAGCCCCCGTCCATCAAGTTGGAGAAAACACGACCGCAGCCACTTCGTCCATGTGCGTAAAGCTGCGGAAGAATCGGTAGGTTCTACCTTCGATTTCCATCACGTTCACTCCTGCCCGAGTCGCGTCGAGGATTTCGTTGGCAAGCGATGCCGTCACCGTTCCGCGCCGCTTCAAATCCTCTCGCGGGCCCGACGGGTCTCCCAGATAGAGAGTCGCGGTATCGCTTGCGTGACGCATGACGATCAGGCTTGCGCCCGCGTCGAGCGACAACTCGAGATATTCCGCCAAAGTCAGCAGCGCTTCCAACAGAGGGGCCCGCTGACCGGTATTCGCCGCGGATGCGTGTGTCATGTTTTTCTCCGTCGCGTTGAAGAAATGCCGACAGCAGCAACCCAATCGTGCATGCAAAACTCCCCGGCCGGGAAGTCATCGGTCCGCAACCAATTTGCCACGCAACGCGGCATGAGGCTAGCAAATTCGCTTACTGCAACCACCGGCAGCCAGATTCCGGCCCGCCAATGCTTCCACCTAGTCGTTACGCGAAACAAAAAGCATCGAGACATAGAGGATGGTCGATACCACAATGATGGCGACACCGACCAGCACCTTCGCCGTGTTGAAATAGAGGCCGCCGTTAATCACCACACCGATTCCAGCGACCGCCGCCAGCGTGCCGAATGCGGCAAGGCCGATGCGCACCTTACCGCGAATGACTTTTCTGCGTTCCTCTTCGTCGGCGGATCTCACGCGTTTTTGTTCCATTCGATACTCCTTTACCGAACGCCATGACCGCGTCGACGACGCGCGTTGCAGGAAACGGCGCCAGGCATCAGCTACACGGTGATTGGGGCCCGCATCACCATGCCGCGAAACGCCGTGCTACATGATCACTTTACGCCTCCCACCTCGTCGTCACTTGACTTCTTCACCGCCGCGCGACACGGACGCCGCGGCGGCGACAACGAACACGGCCCGAACCGAGTTGCCCACCTTGATGTCGTCCAATGAGATGTCCGGGGCGACGTCGAGCGTCTCGGTACGGGTCGGGCCGCGCAGCGTGACCGTGCGATGCTTGCGGTCGACCTTCTGCACCGTCGCCACCACCTCGACACGGCGCGCCGACGCAACGACGCCGCCCGACGCGGGCTGCGTGAGCTGGGTGTCGAGGCGGGAGCGGATTCCGCTCGTCGCGAGCTTGTCCACGCCGATCAGAATGGCCTTCTGATAGGCAATGTTCACGATGTCGCCGACGCGCAGCTTCTTCACGTCCGCCACGGCGGGATTCACGTCGATGACCGCAAGGTTGCCGCGCGGTCCGCGCAGCGTGACGCTGTTCGAATCGGGATCGATTTCGACGACGCGCGCCTGAACGTGCAGCAGTGCCGCCGCCCCGACGACCTGCGGCGCAGGCCCCGATGCCGCCTCCTGGGCCACCGCGGGGCAAGCCGCAGCAAGCAGAATCGCGAGCGCTACCGGGACGGACTTCAGAAGACTCAAATCGGACCTGGATGTCTTGCAGCAAGCCATGAAACGCTCCTTTTGATTGCACCGTTGGTGAAGCTCAAATCATTAGCCGTCGCGGCATGCTAAGCGTACGTCGCGAGCGTGATCCCATCCTCGACGCGCCGCGCCGCGTGCTCGTACACGCGCGCGCGCTCCGCCGCTGCAATCAGCCGCTGCTGCTTGAACGTCGCGTGGTGGTAGCGCGGATCGCCGACCAGCGCGGCGTATTCGACGCGACGGTTCACCCGGTATCGCTTGAAGAAATCGGGGCCGGGAAGCCCGTTGTCGCGCGCGAACAGGACGCCATAGTCGACCTCATGCTCGTCGCAGATGTGCCGCAACGCTTCGTCGAGCACGGCGTGTCGGGCTGACAGCGTCATCGCGCTAGGGAACAGCGCGTGAAAGCGCGAATACGGAAGCACGCCGCGGTTCTTCGCCGTGAAAAGCAGCGTGTCGATCAGTCGGACTGTGAGATTGGCATCCATCCGTTTTCTCCGCTGAATGACGGGCGCACGATCTGCGGTCATGCGCAGTTCATGATCTTCATTCGCCGAACGTTGTGGTGCGGTCAGCGAAAATCTGCCTCCTGAAGGGCGGCGGAAGATGAGGCACGATCAACACGTGGCAACACGCGGAGCCGGAATACGGGTCCAGCCTCACGAGGACGGAAAGTTCATCCGGAAAAGGTGCGGCCCGCCGGTCGGGCCGACAGAGTCAGATTGAGCGATCGAATCAGTGGACTGCCCCCTGGACGTCGGACTGAAGATCGAGCGCAGGGGCAAGGCCGAGCGGTTTATTGCCGCCGCTCGCGTAATGGGCTTCACATCGCGCGAATCTGTTTTCGGCAAAACCCGCCAAACAGCCGCCAACGAAAATCCGCCAATCCGGATAATTCCTTTGTTCATACTGACCTCCGTCTTTTAAAAGACAAAGGCAGTCCTCGCACGATACTCATTATGCAAAAATCGCGAAAAGCAATGTCCACAGCCTAAAGCGACTGAAGGAGAGCCTTTTAGATAATGAGGCGCAAAGGACCACGCTGCTTGGCGCGCCGCGCTCGTTCGAGCGTCAGCGGGCGGGTAGATGGCAAGCCATAACGCGATCCTCGCAGAGACGTTGGCTGCCGCACGTTCGGCGTTGTGCGGACCTTGAACTGGCAAAGTTATGACTATTGCAAACTGTTACGGGATGCTAGCAAACGTATATTGGAATAGCAAGGAGCGGCGCACCGTAAATCCAGCGATGATTTATTAACCGGGGTTGATCGAAGCTGCGGCCGGGGAATGCCGGAATGCGTCATAGACTTATCGAATCAAGTCCGCGTGGCAATTGTTTTTATTATAAAAGCGTCCAGGAGCGGAAAAAGCGATTATTAGTAGTTTGGTATGCGGATTTGATCAGCAATCGGGTTTCGCCGTCATTCCAGCCGCGCGCGACGCTTCAAGCGGTTCTGGCGACGACCCTGAACATCCACGACGTTTCGCCATGCGTTTGCGGCGTCTCGCGATCGCGCTTGCCGTACGCCGTGAGACGTCGATGAATCATGTCGGGAATGCGCGAGCATTCCGTGGTTTTCGTGCCCGGCCTTGCCAGGAAGGTTCAACATGCCCTCCCGAACAGAAGAGCTGCCAAGCGTCGTACGCCGGATGAACGCGGGCCGAATGCTGATAGAAGGCGCATCGGTCTCCGCGGTGGCCGAAGCCCTGCACCTGTCCACCGACACCGTCAGGAAATACCGCTCCGTCATCGCCGAAGGCGGGCTCGAAGCGCTGCAGAAGATCAGCGTCGGCGGGCGTACTTCTTCGCTCGACGGCGCGGCGCTGGCGTGGATCGCCGCCGCACTGAACGGCTCGGCGTGCGAACACGGCTTTCCCACCCATCCGTGGACCAACGCCCGGCTGCGCGAATTGATAAAAATACGCTTCGGCGTGAGCTATTCGCGGGTGTACACGTGGCAGCTTGCGACCAATCTCGGCCTGGGACACCGGCTGTCGAAGTCGAGAAAGTGAAGGGCCCGGCCCACTGCTTCACTAGACAGCCGTTTTCTTATTGATGCGACCTTGATGGCTGTTCGATGCAAGCGTCCACGTCGACACTTTCCGCGCAGTCGGCAGCCTTGCTTGCAAGCCGCAAATAGGCGGCGGCGAGGCGTCGAAGATCCTCTTCGGAGGCATCCTCGATTCCGATCAGCTGATTGTTCGCGGCACGATGCGAAGCGAGCAACTCGTTCAGCTTGAGATGCACGGCCGCACTGTCCTTGTTCTGACTTTGCTGGATCAGAAATACCATCAGAAACGTGATGATGGTCGTACCCGTGTTGATGACCAGTTGCCAGCCCTCGGAAAAGTGAAACAGCGGCCCGGTGAGAGCCCAGACGAGCACGGTAATCGCCGCAACGCCGAAAGCGACCGGCGACCCCGCGAGCCGCGTCACCGAACTTGCGAATGTATCGAACGCTCGCGTGATGGGGTGGCTCTTGGGGTGGCTCTTGGGGTGGCTCGTGGCGGATGCGGCATCGGCTGCGTCGGGAGCAGTGCCCAGGCTGTTCGCGTATGCGCGGTTTTCGGCTTTTCGCATTCCTGCCTCCAGTAGTGCGGATTTGCATTAACTGATTGACCCGCAGCACATACCATGCCGGCTCCGCCCCCCAGACGCAGCCTCCTCGGATACCACTCTTGCCCCGTCATGGATCGGCATGAAAAAGCAGATCGTGATGATCCGCTCGCAGTTGCAATCCGGAAAGAAAGTGAGCGTTGCTTCTCCGCAAGCGCATTCCCGTCGATACAAGAAGCGGTAACGCGCCAACTTCAGGCACATCGCTTGCGGAGGCCGTCAGCGCTAAACGCAATTCACTCGCCAATCATCCGCTCATCAGAGGACATCCCACATGCTCACCACCCGCCCCTGCACCGCCACTTGCGTCATCGACGGCATGCCGGTCATCCTGACCTTCTATCCGGACAACGGGGTGCTGCGTATTGCCGATCCGTCGGGGGTGTGCATCAGGGAAACACGCTGGCATGCGTCGTGGCGCGCGCTGCTGGACGAATTCCGCAGCTACACCGAGCGTGCCGAAGTGGAGAAACAGCATGTCGACGAGATGGTGGACCGTCTCGGCGAGCGCACCGGTCACTCACTGCCGGTCGTCGCCATTGCATGAAAACCGGGTGGGACGCGGCGCTTTCTGTCGAGCGCCGCCCCCACTCGCGGATCCGTCATTGACCAAAATAGATCCTGCACTGAGGTCCGGTAGAGCATGGCTTGCCCTGCCGCCCGCTCCCCGCGTCCGATTGCCCCGCGGCCACGCCGCCGTATGACACGTTCTGCACAGCTTGTGTGCGAGTGTCCGTCCCCTGAGCCGCTTCGCCGTACGACATATCCGTCGTGGCCTGCGCCGACTCGTTCGCGTTCTGTTGCATCAGCGCGCGGCCCGACGCGCCGGCGCCCGGCTGGCCGTCGAGTTCCATTGCGCTGGCGGTTCTCGGCACGAGGAACAGCAACGCGCTCGCGACTACCATCGATAAACGTAATTTCATGTCCAGACTCCTCGAATCCGGCGCAGCAGTTCTCGTCCTCCTAAAGAATTGATCCGCGAAAAGCCAGCTCGCCCAATCGGGCAGAGGAACAAGTCGATGTCGATGCACAACTGCCGCGACGGATCACCGAACCAAACGACTAAGTAATTGCCACACTTGCAGCCGATGGCGGACGCTTTCTCCAAGGTAGGTGAAATCGGTCGCCGCAAGCTGGCAGCGCGAATGTGTGCTCCGCAATTTCTTTATAGCTCGCCCGCCTGGGAATTCAATCCGGGGCTCCGCTGGTGGCGGCGTGGCCTATTCCGTTCGATAAACCGCATTCGTGAAGAAAATCAGTTGAAGCGGCGCGTGCGTTGTCTGCACAGTGCGTTATGATGCTGCCATAACGTAAAAAAGCGGCGCGCGCGAAACACCGGCGAGAGACGGAGCGTGGACGTGAAACCAGCCATTCGCAATCAGTGCATTGTCACCTCAGTTCTTTCCGTTGCGGCCGCGAGGCTTGTCCAGCCTTGTCCGCCCTGCGGCGAATCGCTGGCATATTCACTGCCCGCCACGGCCAGCCCGATAGGCGGCCGGATTGGGCATAAGCTGTAGCGCGATTTATGGAGCAACGTTTTATAACGCGGCTCATGGATTTCCTTCGATCGACAACCCCACCGCGGGCCGGCCCCTTTCAAACGGGATCGACGCACCGCAACTTTAGCTTGCAGTCTGTAATTGACAGAACGCTGGACGTTTTAGAAGGACGAATATCTTATGGACGAAAGGAAGCGAGATAGCATGATTGCGTATCTCCGCCATCGCATGGAAGAGTTTGGCATCAAACCCGAAGACCTCGCTGCCGCGCTGGCGTCCGAGCCGTTGGCGCAAAAGGCCGAACGCTACCGGAGCGCAACGGGGGACAGTTGGGACGGCCAGGGTGAAATGCCTCAATGGCTGAAACAGGCAATCAGCGCAGGTCAATCAATCGACCACTTTGAATTGACAGCCAAACCGGCCCCTGCTCCGCACCCGAAAAAACACGTGGACTGGAAAAACGATCCGTTCGCGGGAAGTCCGCTTGCGCGTTCCCACAACCGTTAAGCCATCAGGCTGTTGAGCCGTTGGCTCAACCGGTCAGCCCCGCATTTTCCTGTCGGATATCGCAGGTTTCGCATGCCCGCTGACGTGCGCACGCGAGGCGCCGCTGCTTGCGCATTGCCGGCACATACCTTTCTTTGCAGACAGCGCTCGTGCGCGCCGCCGCGCTGCATAGCCGGCCGGAGTAGCAAAATCACGTGTCAGCTAGCTGCGACTGGCCATGCGAGTTACGAATAGACGTGACGCGGGAATCCACAGCGAAAAGGCATGAATCCGATAAACCGCGGCTGCCGGCCGAGGTCGCTCGACGCAGCGATGAACGCCGCGAAAAGAAGACATCGAATGAGCGCGGCCTGAGGTTCCGGGACGCCTCTCAGGCGAAGCAACGGCTTGCGACACTCACGAGTCGCACGTGGTGGCCCGGTCTTCCGCTGAGACGATTACCGGGTTGACCGTTACGGTGCCCAATGAAGCCTCGACCGGCGGGCTCGCGAGGCCGCTATCGGTGCAGCGCGCATCGCTAGCGGGCAATGCTGTGGAAGCCTTGTTACCGATACCGCCGCCCTGCCCCCGCGGCGTGTCGAATTTCGGCAACGCAATAAGCGCACTGACCTGCCGCACGATCTGCCAGAACATTTTGTCGAACAGCCGCACGCGCTCGTCGTCCGGCACGCCGTCCACGAGCGGATCGGCAACGCTCCAGGCGAGCAACGAAGGCGCGCCCGGAAACACGGGCGCATGATGTTCGTCGACGGATTCGTCCAGTGCGATGATGAGGTCCATTCTCGGCGCCCATTCGCCGGTGAATTCCAGCCAGCTTTTCGGGCTCAATATGTCGCGCGCCGATACGCCCGAGCGCAATTGCGCGACCGCGAGCGGATGCACCCGTGCGGCCGGCTCGGGCCCAGCGCTGAACGCTTCGAACCGGTGTCCCGCCAGTTCGCGCAGCAAAGCTTCGGCAATCACGCCGGATGCTGAATTATCGCGGCAAAGAAATAGCACCTTATATTTTCTGGTCACGCTTACCCCGTACCCGTATTTTCTTTTTTGCTTCTGGGTGACATTCTGCCGACCCAGTCTTGCGCCCCCGTGACACTACGACGTCTTAAATACTTGCGCCACAGGAATTGCACCAGGGGAAGTCAATTCACGGGTAGGCAACTTTGCGAACCGCATGCCGTGAAGTGTGTCAGCGCGACGATTACGCTTACATTATGCTGTCGGCCACAGGCGAGGCGGCAGACACGGCTGCGGGTGACGAGCTGGCCGCCTTGCCCCCGTTCGCCATGCCCGGGGCCGCCACTTAAGGGCCCGGCGAACATCGCACCCCGACGCCGACCCATTGGCGCCGATCAGGCGACGCACTGTTTCCCGCGGGCCGATTTATTCCGCCGCCTCTCGCGCTCATACTTCAACGAGTTTTTTACGTCGGCGCGCGGCGCCGTTCATCACGGGACCCATTGATGCTAAACAGAAACGCCATCAGCTCCGGCGCATACCTGGAAAGTTTTGATTCTCTGCCGAGCGAGATGCTGTGGACTCAGGCGCAAATCGATGCTTCGCTCGCGCAGACCATGCAGCAGCGTCCACAAGACGGCGACGTCTGGGTCTTCGCCTACGGCTCGTTGATGTGGAATCCGATTTCGGATTTCGACAGCCGCCGCATCGCGACGCTGCACGGCTGGCATCGCAGTTTCTGTATCCGGTTGATCGCCGGGCGCGGCACGCCGCAGCAGCCGGGGCGCATGCTCTCGCTCGAACCGGGCGGCAGCACGCAAGGCGTGGCGCTGCGGCTGTGCGGCGCAACGCTCGAAGAAGAACTGCGGATTCTCTGGATCCGTGAAATGGTGACGGGCGCTTATCGTCCGACCTGGGCGCCGGTCACGCTCGACGACGGCACCGAAGTCTGCGCAATCGCGTTCGTCGCCGAGCCGGGCGACTCGCAATACGAAGGCGACGCGCGCGCCGCCGCGATCGCGCCTTCGATGGCCGTCGCCGCCGGCCTCTTCGGCACGAACGCGGAGTACGTGTTCAAGCTGCAAAGCGCGTTAGCCGATTGCGGCATAAACGATCCGTATATCGACGAGCTTGCGGGCGAGCTGACGCGGATCAGCGGCCAGCCCGCATGATCCGTCAAAAACGCAGACTGTTCAGAAACTGAAACCACAGACCGCCGAGCGCGCCGGCGGGATGCGCGTCGGCGGTGGGTTCGTCTTGCTTCGCGTGGTTCGCGTGGTTGGCGTGCTTCCCGCGATGGGCGGACGCGTCGCGGGCGGCATTCTTTACTGCGAACACGTCGGCCTCGGGCCGCATATCGGCATCTTTGGCGGTATCAACGGCATGGGCGGAATCAGTCGCATGACTTGCATCGCCAGCCTCCCCGGCCTTCGCCGCCGCGCGCCGCGACGCCTGCAGCGCCGCCACGCTGTCTGCGATCTGCGCAGCCCGGCGCGGCTCGCATTGCCGCCCGAGCAGCACGCCGAACAGCACATCGCGATTGTGGCCTTCGTCGGCGAAACGGATCGCGACCGACACCATCTCCGCATACGCCGCTTCGTCGGCCGCGCGTGCCGCTGCCGCGCGCTGCGCCTGCGCGTGCTGCTGACGCGCGCGCTGGGCTTCCCAATGGCGCATCTGCTCCGCGTAGACCGCGTCGTACACCTTGCGCTGCTCGGCGTCGGAGAGGATTGCGTACGCGTCCTTGATTTCCTGGAACGCGGCGCGCGCCACGTCCTCAGCGCCGTGATTGCGGTCCGGATGCCACTTCATCGCGGCCTTGCGGTAGGCCCGCTTGATTTCTTCGTCGGTGGCGTGCGCTTGCACGCCGAGCGTGTCGTATAGGGTCGTCATTGCCTGCCGGATCTCGCCGAAAATCATCGCGGACCATCGTAGCACGCGAAAAGGCGCATTTTTCTAAAACGGCCCGCCCCAGTGCCGCGGCAACGACAATAAAAAAAGGCCTCACCACCGAGGCGGCGAGGCCGAGTCCCATGTCAAGGAGTGTCATGGAGGAGACGAACCCAGCATAACCGTCGGCCGTCACGCGGCCAAACAAGGGTTCGCCATATGCTTATCCGGCGCGGCTTCACGTGCTTTGCAGCGCAACGCGCCCGCGCGCGGTTATATGGTTAGAACAAAAAGTCGCTTCGTCCCGCGTCCGCTCGTCATTAAGATGACACTTCAAAGTCCGGTTCGGCCCGGCCCGCCTGCGCGCAGCCCCGCGCCAGCGTGCCGTGAGCCGCTACCGAAGGAGCCTCTCGTTGACCCGATTCGATCATCACCGCCGGCCGCTCGTCATCGGCATCGGCGGCACGACCCGCGCCGCTTCGTCGACCGAGCGCGCGCTCGGCTTCGCGTTACGCGGCGCCGAGGCCGCCGGCTCGAACACCCGCCTGTTCGGCGGCACCTTTCTGCATAGCCTGCCCCACTACGCGCCGGAACAACCGAACCGCACCGAAGAACAGCTCGAACTGATCGACGCCGTGCGTCACGCGGACGCGCTGATCGTCGCCACGCCCGGCTATCACGGCGGCGTGTCCGGCCTCGTGAAGAACGCGCTCGACACGCTCGAAGAACTGCGCGCCGACGAGCGCCCGTATCTGGACGGCCGCGCGGTCGGCTGCATCGTCACCGCATATGGCTGGCAGGCCGCCGGTTCGGTGCTGACCTCGCTGCGCTCGATCGTCCACGCGCTGCGCGGCTGGCCGACGCCGTTCGGCGCGGGCATCAACACGCTCGAAACGCGCTTCGATACCGTCGACACCTGCTCAGACCCGAAGGTCGTCGATCAGCTCGCGACAGTCGGCCAGCAGGCCGCGCAGTTCGCGCTGGCGTTCAATGCACATCGCGCGCCGAACCCGCTTTCGGCCGGCCAGCCGCTCGGCGAAACGCCACCCGCGCGCCTGCTGCACGCGGTCTGATTCTCCGCCGCACACCGCTCGCGCCTCTCTCACCCAGCCCTCGCGCACGATGCCCGTGGACCGCTCTCGCGGCCCACGGCAGCGGCATTCGCGCGAACCGTGCGGGACATAACAGACCGCGCGGCCGCCGCGCTGATAGTGTGATCGACACTGCGCATACGATCCGATCCGGGCTCCTGAAGACCGCTCCCGAACCCCGCTGATTAGCTTACGACGAAAGATTGGTTCACTCGCTGTGCGGCGCGCCCTACGCTTGACCCGACCCGCCCACTCATCGAACGTCCGGCGATATGGGTTACGTCCTACGCACTGGTTTTTTTGCAACGCATGCGGGCACACTAATAAGAAGTCGACATCATGAAGTCACATTTCCGCTACAAGGGTTACGAGGTCGCGCCCGTCGCGCAACTGCTGCCCAATGGCCTGTTCGCCGCCAATCTGACCATCGAGAAGACCTCCGCGAACAACGGCAAGGCGTATTCGTTCGATGCGCTCGATTACTTCTTCGACGAAGAACATGCGCTCGCCTATGCGTTCCGATGGGGACGTATGTGGATCGACAATCATCAGTGACGTGCTTCGAGCCGATCGTCGGGGTGGCCAAGGCTCGCGGCGCTCGCGGCGTGAAAGCGTTGCGCGCGAAGCTGAAAGCAGTGGCCTGCTAGCGGCGGCCGCTGCATCGTCCGGCATCGGCTTTCGGACGGCTGTGCCAGAATAGGCGGCATCACGAGTACGCCCTCTGCATGCCGCCATGTCCGACACGTCGACCGATGTTGCCAAAGCCCGCAGCCCATGCTTGCGGAAGTCGCATGGGCGTTGCCCGCGTAAAGCGCGGCACGCGCGCGCGCACTACGCGTGCGCCGGCTCATGCGGCCGCCCGGCGTCCCCATTTCCGCTGAACTTGCCGTGATCGCGCGCCCGGCGTTGCCCGAGCGCCGCGTGCATCGCGCCGCTCATCGCATCACGCTCGCGCCGGCAACGCACCCGACGATAAGGAGACGCGCCCATGGCCTGGACCGTCGATGAACAACTCGCGCTGAACGCCACGCAAGCGGTCGCTGCGATCCAGTCCGGGCGCCTCGCCGCCACCGACTACGTGGGCACGCTGCTCGCCCGCGCCGCCGCGCTGTCGAGCCTCAACGCGCTCACCACGCTCGACCTCCCCGGCGCGCTCGCCGCCGCCCGGCGCATCGACGCGCTGCCCGCCTCGGCAAAGGCGCAGTTGCCGCTCGCCGGCCTGCCGGTGGTCATCAAGGACAACATCAATACGGCGGGCTTGCAGACCTCGGCGGGCACGCCCGCTCTCGCGGGCTTCGTGCCGTCGACCAACGCGCCGTCCGTGCAACGGCTCATCGACGCCGGCGCGATCGTGCTCGGCAAAGCGAACATGCACGAACTGGCGTTCGGCATCACTAGTACGAATTTTGCCCCGCATGCCGGCCCGGTACGTAATCCTTACGATCCCTCGCTGATTCCGGGCGGCTCGTCGGGCGGCACCGCGGTGGCGATCGCCGCGCGGATCGTGCCCGCGGGTCTGGGCACCGATACCGGCGGCTCGACCCGCATTCCGGCGGCGTTGACGGGGACCGCGGGGTTCCGGCCGTCGGTCGGCAACGGCGGCGCCGAGCGGCGCTATCACGATCCAGACGCCGTGGTGCCGATCAGCCATACGCGCGACACCGTGGGACCGATGGCGCGCAGCGTCGCCGACCTCGCGCTGCTCGACGGCGTGATCACCTCGGCCGGCGCGTTGCCCGCGCTCGCGCTGAACGGCCTGCGCATCGGCCTGCCCGCGCCGCTGTGGGACGGGCTCGAACGCCAGGTGGACGACGTGGCGCGCGCCGCGCTGGTGCGGCTCGAAGCGGCCGGCGTCGTGTTCGTGCCGGTGGCGATGAGCGAGCTGGAGCACCTGAATGCGATGGTCGCCGGTCCGGTTGCGATTCACGAAGCGCGCGACGACCTGTTCGCCTGGCTCGTCGCCAACCATGCGCCGGTCAGCACGGTGGCCGAACTGGCCGCGCGCATCGCGAGCCCGGATGTGCGCGCGATCTACGACAGCGTGCTCGCGGATGTGCTCGGCGCGCAATACGCGGCGGCGCTGAACCATTGGCGGCCGCGCCTGCAGCAGTACATGGCCGCGACGTTCGCCGCCGAGCGCCTTGACGCGCTGCTGTTTCCAACCACACGCCTGACCGCGGTGCCGATCGACGACGTGAGCGGTTCGTCGACGGTCTCGATCGACGGCGCGCCGCCGATCGACACGATGCTAGCGTTCCTGCGCAATACCGATCCGGCCAGCACGTCGGGCATTCCAGGACTGTCGCTGCCCGCCGGGATGAGCGCGAGCGGGCTGCCGGTCGGCCTCGAACTGGACGGGCCGCTCGGCTCGGACCGGCGGCTGCTGGCGATCGGCGTCGCGGTCGAGGAGTGTCTTGGCGGCCTGCCGGCGCCGGTGCTTTGACGCCGCAGATCGCGCTGCCGTGTTGACCGCCCGTAGCGCTTGACGCCAACGACAACCTCTCTGAAACCGCCAGCCAAAGTGCCGATGACGACACGAACATCCACCCCCGCCCACCCGCAAACTCAGCCGCACACTCAGCCGCAAGCGCGGCGAACTGTCATACGCCACGCCGTGAGCCTGGCGGCCACGTTAGCCGTCCTATGCAGTGCAACCGCCTGCGCGCGCCTCGCCACGGTCGATTCCAACGCGCTGTGGAAGATCGTGGACATACGCTGTGTGCCGTCGCAGCAGGCCACCGGCACGCCGGGCCAATGCACGATGGTCGATCTGGACAAACGTTATGTGATCCTGAAGGATATCGTCGGCCGCTCGCAGTATCTGCTGATTCCGACCGACCGCATCACCGGCATCGAAAGCCCGCTCGTGCTGGCGCCGCGTGCGCAAGATTACTGGGTCGACGCGTGGGGCTCGCGGCATTACGTCGAGACTGCCGTCGGGCGCGCGTTGCCGGACGATCGGCTCGGCCTCGAAATCAACTCCGAATATAGCCGCACGCAAAACCAGTTGCATATCCATATCGACTGCCTGCGCCGCGACGTCAGCGCCGTGCTCGCGGGGCACGCGAAGGACACGCCTGACGAATGGCGTTGGCAGACGATCGACGGCGAGCGCTACCGGATCAGACGCGTGACATCGCTCGCCGGGACCAGCAATCCTTTCCGCGTCGTCGCGCGCGACCATCATGGCGCCGCGGCCATGGCGACGCAAACTATCCTCGTGACCGGCGCCGGACCGGACGCCGACAAGGACGGCTGGCTGATCGTCAACAGCGGCACCGCAGTCGGCAACGGCAGCGGCTCGGCCGAAGGGCTCATGGATCACGCATGCCGCGTGGCGGATGCCCATTGAGCCTGACCCCGCGCCGCTACCGCTTTCGCCGCCTTTGCACGATCGAGCAGATGCATTGCTCAATAAAATGGTTCTGGCGTCACGCGTTGGTCCGTAGGATCGGTCTGAATCTGCTTGATGACCGACCCCGCCCATGGCGATTTATCTCGACGACGCGCAACGCACTTCCCTCACCCGGCAGGCAACCAGCCTCACGTGGCGCTCGCAATGGCCGACCTGGGCGCTGGTCGTCGCGATCTACGGTGGCTGGTTCGGCGTGGCGACCCATGCGCGCGAACTCGGCCTGCCGTTGAGCGCGGGACTGCTGACGGTATTCAGCACGTGGTACATGTCGTTGCAGCACGAATTGCTGCATGGCCATCCGACCCGTTCGCCGTTCGTCAACGCGCTGCTCGGCTTCATGCCGCTTGCGGTGTGGTTCCCTTATCCCATCTATCGCGACTCGCATCTTCAGCATCACGACGATCCGCATCTGACACATCCGGGCCGCGATCCCGAAAGCTATTTCGTCAGTCAGCAGATGTGGCTGCATGCGGGGCCCGCGATTCGCGCGCTGCTGGCGTTCCGCAATACGCTGATTGGCCGGCTGCTGGTGGGCCCCGCATTCGCGATTGCAGCAACGAACGCGCAGGCGCTCGGCAAGATCAAACGCGGCGACTGGCGCGACGTGCCGGCATGGCTCGCGCACTTCGCCGCACTGACCGCGCTCACCTTCTGGTTGCAGCAGGTTTGCGCGATACCGGCGTGGGTTTTTATCGTCGGCGTGGGGTATGGCGCGCTGTCGCTCGCGTCGGTCCGCTCGTTTCATGAACATCGCGTGGCGCAGGACCATGCGCACCGCACCGTCGTCAACGACGCGGGATGGTGCTGGCGCTTGCTGTTTCTCAACAACAACTATCATGCAGTTCATCATGATCTGCCGCACGTCCCCTGGTTTGCACTCCGGTCGGTCTATAAAAGGTACCGTCAGCAATACATCGATCGCTCTGGAGGCTTTCTGGTAAATGGTTACAGCGAATGGTTGAGGCTTTACGCGTTCGCTTCGGTTGCGCCTCCAGTTCATGAGGATATCTCCGGTTTGATCCAGAGTAATCCGCATGCGACGCCCGCCAACGTCGCATCGACGCGGCCAAACTGGTGGCGTCCGGCATCCACCCCAAGGCCTACGAGAAGCAGCTGCAACTGCAGGCAATCAGACGCAACAAGAACACCTTTTGGGCCGTCTGCGAGGAGTGGATTGAGACAACCGCGACAGGCGGAGCAAGTACTACTGCGGGCAGGCCATACGCTTTCTCTCGCGCTATGTGAAAGATTCGCCACTCGGGAACATGCCAGTACGCGATATCAAGGTGGCTCACGTCTACGACCTGCTGCAATTGATGGCAAAGCGCAAAACCCTTTCAGCCGATGAACGAAAGGTCGAGGGTGCTCCTCATATCGCAGTGCGTCTTCGTCAGCACCTTGACGCGATATTCAGGCGGGCGATTATCACGGGGCGGGCCGAGGCCAATCCTGTTGCGGCTCTCAAAGAGTCGGACGCGGTGATGCTCCCTCCTACGCGCCACTGAACTGCTCCCGCTTGCGAGAACAGCCATTTCGCGGCGACGATTGCATAAGTCTGCACTTGCGCAAGGATGCCGCCGAGACCTGCTTCGGGCAAGCGCTGCCACTCGCGTGCGGAGCGTTCGCCAGCAAGCGGCACTTCATGCAGCCAGCGGGGTGGGCGAGGCAGCGTGTAGTCCGAGAGTGCCTCGGCCTGCTCGGTAATGTCGCCGCCGTGCTCGGCGAGCGTCGACACCGCCCCGTACAGCGGCAGCACGATCACGACTAGCAGCCCGACCAGCATCACGGTGACGGCGATCCAGCGGTGGCCACCGACGTGCTTTTCGATACCGATCATCACGGGCCAGGTGGCGACGACGATCATCGTTGCCCAGATCAGCGCCGGCAGAAACGGACGAACGATATAAAGACTGCCGAAGATCAGCAGCGACAGAATCACGATGATCAGCAGGATGCGAGCAATATCCGCCTGCGGTCGCGAATTCACGTCATTCTCCCGATACGTGACCCGGCCGCAGCCGCGCGGGGGGCGTGCGGTCCGGTCGTACATGCCGCCGACAAGCCTGAGAGATGGGCAGCGGCCAAGCTTGCGTCGGACTGGTGCGCAGACTGCAGACCCGATGACTCGCCTACTCAGGCTACAACCTTCGAAGCACCACCGCCATTGGACCTTAGTCCCATGGACTCCGCGGAATTCGACGGTAAGCTACCTTGGAAATGACTATTGAAATAGCATTGAGCCCGCTGCAGGTGAAACTGGTCTAGCCGCTCGCGCGCAGGCGCGGCTGCGAAGCCCGCATGACACCGTGCCTGCTCGGCAGCTGAACGGAGGAACATGCCATGCAGAGTTACTACGCCAACAGGAACCTACCGCAGCCTGTGATCCCGGTCATGAGGTCGCTAGACTTGCTCAAGGGCCAGACCGCGCTGGTTACCGGTGCCAATTCCGGTATCGGCCGCGCCATCGCTGTGGCGCTCGGCAGTGCTGGTGCCAACGTGATAGTCAATTACGTGGCGAACCCGGCGGACGCCGAAGCGGTGGCCGAGGAGATTCGCAGCGGTGGGCAGCGCGCTATCACCGCACTGGCCGACGTAGCCGACGAGGCGCAAGTGCAAGCCATGTTCGCCGCGGCGGTGCTCGAGTTTGACACCATCGATATCCTTGTCAGCAACGCCGGCATGGAGCGCAACGCGCCGTTCCACGAGATGAGTGTCGGGCAATGGGACGCCGTGATTAATGTCAATCTGCGCGGCGCCTTTCTTTGCGCACGCGAGGCAGTGCGCGAGTTCCTTCGCCGCGGTGTGCGGCCGGGAATCTCGGTGGCAGCGGGCAAGATCATCTTCACCAGTTCGGTCCACGAGGTGATTCCGTGGGCCGGCCACGTGAACTACGCGGCCTCCAAAGGCGGGCTGATGCTGCTGATGAAGAGCCTGGCGCAGGAGGTCGCCGAGAAGCGCATCCGCGTCAATTCCATAGCGCCGGGCGCGATCCGAACGCCGATCAACCACGCGGCATGGTCCACCCCCGAGGCCTATGCCGAACTGATGAAGCTCGTGCCCTACAAGCGCATCGGCGAGATCGAGGAGATCGGCCGAGCCGCGGTCTGGCTGGCGTCGGACTTCACGGACTACATCGTCGGCACGACGCTCTTCATCGACGGAGGGATGACGCTGTACCCTGGGTTCGAAACAGGAGGTTGATCGTTGTGGAAACCCCTTAAACGGTGGAGTTCGCGCATGTTCAGTGTCAACAGTTCAGTTGCACGCATGGCGGGCTCCCGCAATCAGACCGGAAACGCCGAGCATGGCATCCGCCGCAAAACACGACATCTGTATCTTGCTGAAACACGACATTCTCATATTGCTCTTACAAAATGGGAGGGACCATAGATTAATTATTTCAAGTTATGCGGATCGTGTTCATGGTGCACGAAGGTCCTGACGACCGATGGCGGGGTCATGTGCGGGCGAACTGATCCAGATCGACAAGCGTGCCGCCCACCGCCCGCCTGCGCTTGTTCGTTGTACCAATGAAGAAATCGCTCTGCGATCAAGCGCTTTGCGTCCTTGACCAGAACCTGGCCATAAGGATATGAACATTTTCTGTGGATAAGCCGCGCGATCCGATTCGCGCCTTTGCCCAGCTCTCCCTACGCGCGCCCATGGGCCTAAAGTCCAATACCGCGAGCTTCCGACATGAAATACTCTCAGTCGGAGATTGGCAAATCTCGACAGAATGGCCGCCGGGTCCTACCCCTTCCCCATCGCCGAAGCGCGGGTCAGCCGGCCTCCAAAGGCAGGACCGACAGGGAGATACGCATGCTTCGCCCCTCCGAATTCCTGATGCGATCAGGCCGTCATGCCTGTCCAGACCCACAGGCCGCGACGGCCGTGATTGTGATCACCGGCGCGTCTTCGGGGATCGGACGCAGCACGGCCAACCTGTTTGCCCAGCATGGCTGGCGGGTCGGCCTGATTGCTCGCGGGCGGGCCGGCCTGCAGGCCACGTTCGACGATGTCAGCCGCCACGGCGCGATGGCCGCCATGGAACAGGCCGATGTGGCCGATCTCGGCGCACTGGAAGCGGCAGCCGCGCGCATCGAGCGGACGCTCGGCCCCATCGACGCGTGGATCAACTGCGCCGGCAACGGCACCTACGGGCGCTTCCTGGATACCCCGGCCGAGGAGTTCCAGCGCGTCACCGAGGTCACTTACATGGGCACGGTCCACGGCACCCGTGTCGCCTTGCGGCGATTCCTGCCGCGCGATCGAGGCTCGATCGTCAACGTCTGTTCCGCGGTCGCGTTTCACGGCATGCCGTTGCTGTCCGCTTACAGCGGCGCGAAGCATGCGGTCCGCGGCTTCGGCCAGTCGGTTCGCGCGGAACTAGCCCAGGACGGCAGCCATGTGCGCCTGACCAGTGTGTTCCCGCCCGCGGTGAACACGCCTTTCTTCGATCACGCGATCTCTCACATGGGGCAACTGGGGCGGCCGATGCCGCCGGTCTACCAGCCGGAGGTCGTCGCCGAGGCAATCCGCCTTGCGCTGATCAGCGGGCGCGCGGAAATGCCGGTGACCTCCACGGCCATCCTGTTTTCAATCAGTGCTCGATTCATGCCGGGCCTTGTCGCGCGAGCCATACGCAAGCTCGGTTATGGCGGGCAACTGACCGACCAGGCGACGCTGCAGGAGCGGCACGCACCCACCTTGTTCGCCGCCTCCGAAACCGCTTCACCGGCGCGCGGCGGCTTCGACGCCCTGGCGCGTACCGGCAGCATGCACATACGTATCCTTGGTGTGCTCGCACGCTGGCGGGCGCCAGGCCGCCTGACGCCGCAACCGGGAAGGCAGCCGCCGCCCGGACTCCCGACGGATGAGACGCCGGTCCAGGAGCATGCGCTGGATTGAGTGGCGCGCGTCTTCTGCCCAGCCGTTAAGGCAGCGCGTCCACGACGGTGCTGCATGCCGCCAATGCCCTCGATGCGGCGTCAACCTGATCCAGCAGCACTGGGTCCAGGGCTCGCCGGTTCGGACGAACCGACGCACGGTCTTTCACATAGGCGCCGCTGACCGCTTCCCAATCGGCCGCCAGGGCAACCTGTAGCGGCGTGTCGGCGCCCTGTTGCCCGCTACGCAGGAACGGACCCATGAGCCGCCACGCTAACCCGATTGCGCCGCGTTCGCGGACCAGACCAGTCGCCACCATCCCCGGATGAACGACGTTCGCCACTACGCCGCTGCCGCGCAGTCGTTGCGCCCGCACGAAAGTCGACATCATCATCGCCAGTTTGGAACGGCCATAGGCGCGCACCATACCCCAATGCCGCACGAGTTCGAGATTGTCGGGATCGATGCGCGCGCGGTCCGAGGTCGACGAACCCACGTTCACGATTCGCGAAAGACGTCCCGCCCGCAGCGCGCCTTCGAGCGCATCGGTTAGAACGAGCGGTGCGAGATGGTTGACCGCGATCACGATGTCGTGGCCTTCCACGGTTGTCGTGCGCCGCGCCGTGAACATCCCGGCGTTATTGACGAGCACGGCTAGTCTTGGGTGGGCGGCGGCGATCTCCTCGCCGAGATGTCGTGCTGCGCGCAGCGAACTCAGATCGGCGAGCCTCAGTTCCGTGCTCGCGGCGGGCGCGCGATCCCTGATCCAGGCGGAAAGCGCGTGCCCTTTCTCAGCGTCCCGGCACACCAGCACCACATGATGATCGGCCTGCGCGAGGCCGAGCGCGATCCAGCGCCCGATCCCGCCGGTCGCGCCCGTCACAACCGATACCCGCTGCTCAGGTCGAATCATGGAATGCCCCCTGCTGATTGTGTCCGTTCAAGAACGGCTTGCACCTTCGACATCATAGGAGTTCGATTGCGCAAAAGCAGCCTCAAGGGGCCTGGCGGCAGCCGACAGAACCGCTTTCTGATGCCGACCATCGCCGCCGTCGTATTGGTGCCCGGTGCGCCAGGCTATCCATACTCGATCGACTGATTCATCTTGCGCGGTTGTCGACATAGCCCCACTTGCGCATACAACGACATAGCCCTGGATAGACGATAGTTCGCCCCGACCACATGTTTGATCGATTTGTTGCCGATTTATTTTCGCCCTTGATGTAATACACATCGCTAGTCACTTCAAAAGCCGGTGTGAACCGATAGCCGAAGCCGCCGGAAATCATGTCGAAATTGGTGGTACTCGCATGCGCGGGATTGCGGCCGCTGCTAAACGACGTGCTGACGGTGAAGCCGTTGATCGAATACAGCGCGCCGGTATAGTAGAACCGGTTGTTGTTCAGCACGGTCGCCACGCTGATCGGACTGGGCTTGGTGCCGTGCTCGTTGTAATAGGCCGCGGCAAGGTTCAGTCCGTAGTTCTCGTACTGCAAAACCGTGGACTCCCGCGTGCCGCCCTGCGTCTGGCCCGCTACGCCACTGGCGCACCGCTTCGCGGCTTCGGGCTTGACCTTCGTAACTGACCATCGCTCGCGACAACCTCCGTCATCCCTCGATCTCCACGACCTCGATCTACCCGCATGGCGATGACGTCAAGCGGGCGCGGCAGATCGCGGGGGCGTTCGGGAACAAATGAATACTCAGACGGGAATGACGAGTGTGCGATGAGATCACAACAGAGGCGGCCCTGGCTCATCGATTGGCATAGTTATCTTAATGGCTCGGTCAGAAAGCACATTTGTAACCGGGACCTCACCGCCTACGAACTCATCGCCGGGTTCGTGAACGCCGCTGTCGGGATGGTGCGACCGCCTCTTGTCGAGGGGGCGAGCGGACATTTGGGAATCAGCCGCCGCCCTTTTGGTTCTCCGTATCGCGCAAGTACGTTGCCGGGTTGCCATTACCACCGGTGGCGCTGACTGCATATACTTCTGCGTCCCACCGTTATTATTGGAGACATTCGGGAAATAGACAGGTGCAACCCGTGGCCTCAACACTATCAAGAATCATAGAGGAGCCAGGAATGGAACAAGTCGTGAGTTTTCCACGTTATTTCTTCATCACCTCGTTCGTTTTGATGTCGATGGCCGCATGGATCGGCGCTGTGTTACTGCGACGCGGCAAGCCACTCGATAGCGATGCTCGAGAAGACTTCGACGTAGTCAAGTCTGCCACCCTGACCCTGCTCGCCCTCGTGATCGGTTTCAGCCTGTCAATGGCCGTGGGGCGATATGACCAGCGCAAGAATTACGAGGAAGAAGAGGCCAACGCGATCGGGACTGAGTTCCTTCGCGCGGACCTTCTGCCCGCCGCGGAAGCAGCAACGATACGCTCGCTTCTGGCGCAATACGTTGAGCAGCGCATTCTGTTTTATCAGGCTCGCGATCCGCACGAACTGGACGAAATAAACTCGAAAACGGCTGAATTGCAGACGGAACTATGGGCGGCCGCCCGTAACGGTGCAGCGCCTCAACCGAATCCCGTCACCGCGCTGGCCGTTGCCGGCATGAACGATGTGATCAATACGCAGGGATACACGCAGGCTGCATGGCGGAACCGTGTCCCGCTCGAGTCGTGGTCGCTGATGATTGTGCTGGGCGTGTTCAGCAACCTGCTGGTTGGCTACGGGTCGCGCAGCGCGACCGCGAAGAAGCGGTTCTTGCTGATCATGCCCATGGTGGTGGCGCTGTCGTTCATGCTCATTGCGGACATCGACAGCCCGCGCAGGGGCATCATCCGGGTGGTGCCTCAAAACCTTATCAGCACGGCCCAGTCGCTGCCCAAGTCGTGAACGCCCGGCGCCTGTGTCGATGGGTACTCATGCATGTTGCGCATGCCTGACGGTTGCGGACCATGTCGGGTAAAGACCTGCTTTAGCCGCTCCACAACTGCCCGCTATCCGTGGA
>NZ_JAQQEU010000082.1:0-30628 GCF_046026895.1 Paraburkholderia sediminicola | reverse complement strand
GCAACGGCAACGGCAACGGCAACGGCAACGGCAACGGCAACGGCAACGGCAACGGCAACGGCAACGGCAACGGCAACGGCGATCTCTCGCTCAACGCACCTCTATCCCGGTGACATCGACGAGCACGGTGCGCGATCAATTCGTGTCGGCTGCCGGCCACCTTTTCGTATACGGTTTATGCGCATAAACCGCGTTAGACCGCCTCCGTAGCGCAGGCGAGCATTGCACGGCTTCCGACGCCCCCACTTTTTCCTGCCGATCCCTGAGCGGCCCGACTCTCACCACCTTCCGAACACACCCTCACCTCGACACGCATCTCCGCCAAACTTGACCTGGGCTGCGGTGCAAAAACCAAAAAACCGAAATAGTCTGAGTAAAATATGTAGCGCTGACTTGTTCCGTAGTCCGAATGTGAACTATCCAGCCCTGCAGACCGACTGAGAAATCCCCGACGCCAACAAAAGCAATCCCTCTGCCGCAAGATTCCTATCTGGAACAGATCTACCGTCTTCCCCGTCTACCCTAATCGTTCAAAACCAAAGAGTCCTCAACGCAAAGCGAGCGGCTGCCCCCAGACCAACCTCCAACACTAAAATCCCCCCAGCAAAAAAATCCCCCCAGCAAAAAAATCCCCCCAGCAAAAAAATCCCCCCGCAACACACAACGCTCACCTTCACCGCCATGATCACGATCTACCACAACCCGCGCTGCTCCAAATCCCGCGCCACTTGCGAATTAATCACCAGCACCTACAACACCGCCAACGAAACGACTGAAGTCATCGAATACCTGAAACAGCCGTTGAGCGTCGCACAACTCAAACAACTCAACGCTCAATTGGGCTGTCCAGTCCGCGAGATGATCCGCGACACCGAAGCCGAATACAAAGAACTCAAACTCGCCGAGCCCGCACTGACCGACGCTCAGTTATACGAAGCATTGGCGAAGCACCCCATCCTCCTGCAACGTCCGGTCGTCGTGCGAAACGGGCGCGCCGTGATTGGCCGCCCACCGGAGAACGTTGCGGCGCTGTTCTCCTGAGCGTCGCAAGGAGGTGCATCACATAACGCGGTCAACACATGGCCGTCAGCGCCTTAGACCTTGGCTGGCAGCGCCGCTTCCTTCGTGACGATCCTGGTCGGAATGATGCGCAGCTGACTGAACGTATCCGCGATACGTTGCTGTTCCGCGAGTACCTTCGCATCGACGGGCTTGTACATATGCGCGTAATGCCGCAAGCCCGCTTCGATCACCCCCGCGTCGAGTCCTTGAATCGGCGCGAGCTGCGCAGCAGCCTCGCTGTAATGACCTCGCACCCACTCGCCCTCTTTGCCGACTTCGTCCATCACGATCGCAAGCACCTCGCCGTTTTGCTGCGCGAACGGCCGCGCGCTCAGGAAGAACTGATGGTGGCTAACGATCCCGTCGGCATCCGCGAGTAAGCGCGCGTTCGACTGCCGCTTCGCCGCTTCGAGAAACGGATCCCAGATCGCCCATGCGTCGATGGCGCCTCGTTCGAAAGCCGCGCGTGCATCCGCGGGCGGGAGGTAGACAGGCTGGATCTCGCTGAACTGCACGCCACTCTTCTGCAACGCGGCGACCAGAAACCAGTGCACGTCCGAGCCTTTGTTCAGCGCGATTTTCTTGCTCTTCAGGTCGGCCAGTGTCTTGATCGGCGAACCCTGATGCACGAGGATGCCTTCGGCGTGCGGCGTCGGAATTTCATAGGCGGTGTAGACGAAATTCGCGCCGGCTGCCTGCGCGAATACCGGCGGCGCCTCGCCAACATAGCCGAAGTCGATGGCGCCGACGTTCAGCCCTTCCAGCAATTGCGGGCCGGCCGGAAACTCGGTCCATTTGACGGCGACGCCGAGCGGCGCGAGCCGCTTCTCGAGCGTGCCGTGCGACTTCAACAACACCAGCGTACTGGCCGCTTTCTGATAGCCGATGCGAAGTTCTTTGGCGTGCGCGTCGGCGGCAAAAGCGAAACCGGGCATGACGGGCAACGCGGCGGCGGCCAGCGATGCGCCCGCGCCGGCAAGGAACGCGCGGCGCGTAAGTTGGGAATGATGAGACATGGGGAGGCTCGTTAAGAAGACGGACGCGAAACGGACCGATTGGCTCCGACAATAGTTCGTCTGCAAACCGGGGCGAACCGATAAATTCGCATAAGCAAATCACGCTTGCGGGCGAAGCAGCTGGGCCGCCTCCTGCGCGCGTCGGCGCTTCGAGCCGCCACTGGCCGCTACAATTTGTCCTCCCCGCAAGACCGCGGCTGCGTCATTCGATTAAAGGGATACTGTGACGACAACACTCACGCCGTGGGCATCCCACGATACTCAACTCATCCTGTCATGTGCGCTTGGACTCGCGCTCATCATCATTTTCATCAGCGCGCTAAAGCTCGCGCCGTTTCTGTCGATTCTGGTCGGCACGTTCGCGGCGGGTTTTGCCGCCGGCCTGCCGCTCGAAGCAGTCGCGAGCGCATTCAGCAAAGGCGCGGGAGCATTGCTCGGCGACGTCGGCATCATCATTGCGCTGGGGGCGATGCTCGGTGCGCTGATGGCCGAATCGGGCGCCGCCGACCGGCTCGTCTCGACCATTCTCAAGCACTCCACGCCGCGCACGCTGCCGTGGATGATGGCCGTGGTCGCGCTGATCATCGGCTTGCCACTCTTCTTCGAAGTCGGCCTCGTGATGATGGTGCCGATCATCTTCGTGATGGCACGCCGTTCGCAGCAGCCGATCCTGCGCATCGCGATTCCCGCGCTGGCCGGCATGACCACGCTGCACGCGTTGCTGCCGCCGCATCCGGGTCCGCTGATCGCGGTCAGCGCGCTGCACGCCGACCTCGGCCTGACACTGGGGCTCGGCCTGATCGTCGCGATTCCCGCGGTTGTTCTCGCGGGTCCGCTGTACGGCATCTGGCTGTCCAAACGGATGCATGTGGCCGAACCGGAAGAACTGGGCAAGCTCTTCAGCGCGCACCAAAACACTGCCGAGCCGCCGAGCTTCGCGATCTCGCTCATCACGATCCTGTTGCCCGTGGCGCTGATGCTGGGCCGCACGGTCGCCAAACTGCTGCTTCAGCCCGAGACGTTCCTGTTCAACATGCTGAATTTCCTGGGTGAGCCGCTCGTCGCGCTCGGCCTCACCGTGCTGTTCGCGGTGGTGGCGCTCGGCTGGTCGCGTGGGATGGCGCGTGAGCGCGTCGGCGGCATTCTGCGCAAAAGCCTGCCGCCGATCGCCGCGCTGCTGCTGACCATCGGCGCGGGCGGTGGGCTGAAGCAGGCACTCGTGGTCGCGGGCATCAGCACGACCATCGGCAAGATCGCGGTGGGTGCGCACCTGCCGCTGATTCTGCTCGCCTGGCTGATCGCCGTTGCGCTGCGTCAGGCAACGGGCTCGGCGACTGTCGCTACCACGACGACGGCTGGTATCGTCGCGCCGGTCGTCGCCGGCCTGAGCGCGACGCACAATTCGCTCATGGCGCTTGCGATCGGCGCGGGGTCGGTGTTCTTCTGCCACGTGAACGACGCCGGCTTCTGGATGGTGCGCGAATATTTCGGGCTGCAATTGAAACAGACGGTGCTGGTCTGGTCGGTGTTGCAGACGATCGTGTCCGTCGTCGGCCTAGCGCTAACGCTCGTGTTGTGGAGCATGTTGACCTGACCACGCGCACCCGCCGCGCGGACGTCGACGGGATGTGACGGCCGTGCGGCCTTCTCCGGGCGGCAAGCGCCGCTTACACTTGCCAGCAAGCGAGGCGCAGCCCGTGCCTCGCGCCCTCAGAAAAGCGGAGTCGCCGCCATGCTCGAACTCAGGCCGTCCTGCGAAGGATGCGGCAAGTCGTTGCCCCCGAACGCGTCCGACGCGATGATTTGCACATACGAATGCACGTTCTGCGAAGTCTGCGCGCTCAGCCGGCTGCGCAATGTCTGTCCGAATTGCGGCGGCAATTTCCAGCATCGGCCGATTCGCACGCGCGCGCAGCTGGAGAAGCATCCGGCGCGTACGGATGCGCATCCTGTCGCGATCGACGAAGCGTCGCACGCGCGGTTTTCGAACGCTATCGGGACACGCCGGCTGGCGAGCGTTGACGCCGCAGTGGCATGCATGGACGATGAACTGCGCGTGGATGCACGGTTGCGATGCCGCGGTGGCGCCGACATTGAGCCGCGCACCCACGTCAGGCTTCACTCGTCGCGCACTGCCCCATCCACCGTCTCGATCCCGCTCACCGAATGCGCCGCCACACGCAACAAGCGGATCTGCTTGCGATAGTTGCGGCAGCCGCTGCAAATCGGCAAATGCAGTCGGATCGCCAGCCATTCGCCGGTCGTCAACGAACGGTCCAGCGCGTCGGATAACAGGCGCGTGATGTTCTTACACTTCCCCATTCGCATCCTCGCTGGCCAGGCCCTTTTCACTGAGGCAAGTGCGCAAGCGCAGCCGCGCACGGTAGATCAGCACGCTGCAGTGGTTGGCGTTGATCTGCAGTTCGGCGCAAATGGCCTCGGTATCGAGATCGAGGAATTCGCGCATCATGAAAACGCGTCCGATATGCTCGGGCAGATTTTCCAGGCACATCTCGAACAAGGTCCAGAACTGTTGCCGACGCAAGGCGGTTTCGGGCGTCGGCCAGGGGCGCGGCTTCGTTTCGCGCGACCAGTGGCCGTTGTCCTTGAACAGTTCGCGATCGAGTAGCGCTTCGCCGTCGAGTTCGGTTTCGAGCGCCGACAGGTTGATCGTGCGTTGCCGGGCTCGCAAGGTGTCGACGAGCTTGTGCCGCAAGATGCCGAACACCCAGGTCTTGTGTTCCGACTGCCCCGCGAAGCGGTCGGCTTGCGTCCACGCGGCAGCCAGTGCTTCCTGCACGGCGTCTTCGGCGGCTGCGGCATCGCGCAACTGCAATCGGGCGAAGCGCACCAGATCGCGCCGCAATTGCGTCAGGTAACCGGGATCGTCGAGCGCCGCAGTCCCTACCTGCGCCATGGCATGCTCCGCCGACGCGCCCGCGGCTGAAGCGCGTGGTCTCCTGAAACGTGGTAGTTCATGAACGTGTAGGTGTCCCGGCGCGGGATGCGCGTGCGTTGGCCATTCTCCCTCACGTTCCTGCGCAAGCGAATTGGTGTTGAACATATGCCCGTCGACAAAGCGATAACCGGATGAGCTTGGTCGCGCGCGTGGGCGCTTTATGACACGTTGCGACAGAAGCAAATAATTATTGCAAAAACTGAAATCAAAAACTGTCGCTGTTCGGTCCTGTCCGCCCACTGGCAGAGGTGGTAAACAGACGTTCTTCAGCAGGTCCCGACGCCTCGAAACCCCTTACAGATTATTTCCACAATTGAAAAAATGTCTTCTCGTCTTCGGTATTTGTAAGCAGGCGCTGGATCGCTATTCTTCAGCCATCGATCGCACCTGATCGCGAACCAAACGCTGAGGAGTAGCACCATGAAACGCATTCTGTCCGCCCTGATCGCTTCCGTCGCCCTGTTTGCAGCCGCTTCCGGCGCAGCCCACGCTGCGGCTCCGGCTCAGTGCAACGGCCCGGCATCGTACTGCAACGTGTTCTTCGGTAACTAACCGGTTGACGGGCACGGCACGGAATCTCGTGCCGACGACGAAAGTCCGTCATCGAAGAAGTTTCGAAGCAAAAGAGGGCGCCGGATGGAAAACGGCGCCCTTTTTGCGTCGAGGCCGAACTGGACCTGGCCAGACGATGTGCGGCGCCGTGTCCGCACCGCGACAGACGGCTAGATCTTCCCGCCTCCATCGATCCCGCGCTCCCTTTGCGCCACACTTCCTTGCCGCGTTCGGACAACTCACCGCTGCTGTGCACCTTGTCCGCTTGCGTGCCGTCGACGGCCAACTCGCCGCCTGGTTGTTCCTGCGCGCGCTGCTTCTCCTTCTTGCGAGCAGCCACCGCTTCGTCGTGGGATTTGCCTGCGTAGTTGGAACTCATGGTTATGTCCTCCTGAAAATCGTTTCATTGGGCGCCGAGAGCAGATCGAGCCGCAAACGGTAATCCACTTATCCCGATTGTCCGTTCGTCCGCTCGTGATCGCCGCGAGGCGACGTTCAATGAGCGCTGGCGCACATAGCAACGCCGCTATCCGCTGCTGCCGGCGGCTCCGGGTTGCCTCCGGTCAGGAACCCCGCAGCACACGTTTGCCTCAAAACGTCATGGACCGGAGCCATGCTTGATTGACAAGGCAAAAGTGCCAGTTATCCACAGGGTTATTCAGCGATTCTGTGGATAACTTTGCGGACCGCCAGGTTATCCACCGCCCGCTGGTGCGCGACGCTTTTCAGGTGCGCCGGGACAGTGACATTGGCTTCTCCAGTCGCCCCGCTCGCGCGGCTTTTTGCCTAAGATGGGCAGTTCGTACCTTTGCGCGTCGAGCGCCCGACATCGAGGAAGCGAACCATGGCCCATCACATTGCAGTGGTCGTCGGCAGTCTGCGGCGGGACTCGTTCAACCGTCTACTGGCTCGTGCGGTGATCTCACTGGCACCGTCCGACTTCACCTTCGAATTCATCGACATCGCCTCGCTGCCGCTCTACAGCCAGGACTACGACGCCGACTATCCCGAGGCCGGCAAGCAGTTGAAGCAGCGTGTCGAAGCGGCCGATGGCCTGTTGTTCGTCACTCCCGAATACAACCGCTCGATCCCCGGCGTGCTGAAGAACGCGCTCGACTGGGGCTCGCGACCGTGGGGCACGAACTCATGGGGCAATAAGCCCGCCGCGGTGATCGGCACCTCGGTCGGCGCAACCGGCTCCGCGCTTGCGCAGCAGCATCTGCGCAATGTGCTCGCCTATCTCGATGTCGCGACCTTGGGGCAGCCCGAGGTATTCATCAAACACGACCCGGCGGTCATCAACGAACAAGGCGAGATCGTGAACGACCGTACCCGCAAGTTTCTGCAGACTTTCGTCGACCGCTACGTCGCCTGGGTCAAGCGGCACACGGCTGCATGACCGACGTCCCGTCATGCCTCGCATGGCTCGCGGACCGGCTTGCCGCGCGGGATGATGCGAGGCATCGGCGGCATCCAGCTTTCATGCAGGGCGGCCGCCGCGCTTACCTCTCTATACGTGGTGATGCCCCGTCACCCGTTCCCACCCGTGACGCACCGCTAGCTTGAAACGCTCCCAGGTGCTGTCCGGCGACGTGCTTTCCCAATGACGCCGAGCTTCCGGCTCGATGTCGTCCCATGGACGATCACGAAACCGCGCGTCGTGGCCGATTTCCGCACCGTACCGGTAAGCCGGCACGTAATCTTCATACCGCGCACTGTCGGCCGCGTACTGCTCGTCATAGTGCGAGCGGAAATCTTCTTCGTATTCCAGATATTCGTTCGGCATCTGGCCGCCCAGACCGGCGGTCGGCTGCCCCGCTTCGGAGACGACTTCCGACGGCTGCATCACCGCGCCGGAACCCGGCACCGAACCGGCGGCGATCGCGCTGCGGCCTGCATCGCCGACGAGAGGATCGATCACCGGCTCATTGACCGGATCGACGGTAGGCCGCTCGTTGACAGGCGGCGGCACGAACGGTTCGGCGGGCGTGGTTGCCGGCGGCACCGGATGCAACGGATCGCCCGTTCCGGCCGGCCGGGTGGTTGTGGTGGTAGTTGTTGCGCTCGGCTTAGTCATGCCGGGCGTAGCCGATGTTGTCGTGCTCGAAGTCCGCGGCGTGCCCGGCGTCATCGCGCCGATGCCCAATTCGTCGAGCACCGAATGATCGCGGCTTGCCGGCGCTTGCACATTCCAGTCGGGCAGGCGTTCGCCGATGTCGGTTGCGCCCAGCCTCGCCAGGGTATCGCGGGCGAGTTCGGCATGAGCTTCGCTGGTTGCGTGGACACACACCAGCACGGCGCCGCGCCGCACGGCTTCGGCGTAACGCGCGGTTTCCGGTTCGCGCGAACCGCTGGTGAACAGGCTCGACAAAAAGCGTTCGATATTTGCCAGCACGCCGGCGTTGGCGACTTCACCGGTGGCCGAGTCGACCGACGGTTCCGGATTCGCCTGCAACTCGATCGTGTCGCGGGCGAGCCCGATTTGTACGAGGGTGTCGCGGGCGCCTTCCGCTTGCGTGTAGGTGTCGAATAAACCAATCACGGTATGTTGCATGGCTGTCTCCCGACGTTTTAGGCGGAACGGGCAACGCTGGAACGCGCCGCCCTCCTCGTAGGTTTGCGCTGCAACGATCATGCCGGAGCCGGGTCACGCGGCCGCGCGCCCCGTCACGCGAGCCAGCGCGGAGCCGGTTGCTCAAACCCGCGCATAAAATGCGCTGCCGCGCCGCCACGCTTTTACAACCGCAGGTAAATGACACCCGGCTCGCGTGAGCTTGTCGACGCCCGGAGAGCCCGCACCAGCCCGCCGACGCTGCCCTACGTTGCCGGATGCGTGGCCGGATCGCTGCCCGTCTGCGCCACGTCGCGCTGGATCGTTTCGAGCAGCTTTTCCAGCAAACCGATATCGAATGGCTTGGAGAGCACCCTCACATCCACCCGCCGCGCGCGGTCGAGTTCTTCCGCGTAACCGGTGACGAGAATCACCGGCAGCTTCACGTCGAAGGCCAGGATCGCCTCGGCCAGATCGATGCCGTTCATCTTCCCCGGCATATGAATGTCCGATAGCACCAGATCGAACGGCAGCGGCTCGCCGGTGCGCGCCCGCCGCGCATTGGCGTCGTCGAACAGATGCAGCGCGGTGTCGGCGTTGAACACGCAAGTGACCTGGTGGCCCATCATCTGCAGCAGCGCTTCGGTGCCGGCGGCCACTTCTGCGTTGTCCTCGACCAGCAGGATGCGCAGCCCCTGCGCCGGGGCGCTCACGTCGGCGCTCGCTTCGGCCGGTTCGGGCGCCTCGGGCTCGGCGGCGGCGCGCGGCAGATACAGGCGCACCGAGGTGCCCGCGCCGACCGCGCTGTCGATCGCGGCCAGCCCGCCCGAGCTCTCGCAGAACGCGAAAACCTGCGGCAAGCCGAGGCCGGTGCCCATGCCTTTCGGCTTGGTCGTGAAAAGCGGCTCGAAGGCGCGCGCCAGCACGTCGGGCGCCATGCCGACGCCGGTATCCTCGAGCGACAGTTGCACGAAGTCGCCGGTCAGCGGAAAGCCGTCCTCGTGACGGAAGGTGATATTGCTCGCGCGCAACGTGAAACGCCCGCCGTTCGGCATCGCGTCGCGCGCATTGACGGCCACGTTGATCAGCGCCAGTTCGAGTTCGGCGACGTCGACGCGCATCGGCCAGGTCTCGACGCCGGGATCGATCACGAGCGACACCTTCGCCCCGAGCGAAGCGCGCAGCAATTCGCGGCACGCCGGCAGCCAGCGTTCGAGCGACAGCGTTTCGGTGCGCAACGGCTGCTTGCGCGCGACGCCGAGCAATTGCCGGGTCAGCGACTGGCCGCTCTTGAGCGCGCGCTCCATCGCCGACAGTTCGCGGTCGAGCCCGGCCACGCCGAGCCGCCGCGCGATCTGCACGTTCGACGAGAGGATCATCAGCAGGTTGTTGAAGTCGTGCGCGACGCTGCCGACCAGCGTACCGAGCGCCTCCATCTTGCGCGACTGGCGATACGCCGATTCGATCGAGCGGCGCATCGACGCTTCGGCCTGCCAGCGCTCCCACGCTTCCTCTTCGGCGCCCAGGCGCCGCAGCGACAGCCAGATCACGCACCACAGCGCGATCGACGGCGTGAACATCGACACGATCAGCACGCTCAGGTGCCGATACCACGCGGCCCAGATCGCTGAGGTGCGATAGCCGCACAGCACGTACACGGGATACGAACCGACATGCCGGAACGCGAGGATCAGATTGTCGCCGTCGACGTTCGAGCGCATGCGTACGACCCCGGCCCGCCGCCCCTGCGCGATGGCTTCGGCGAATGGAGAACCCGGCGCCATCGCCGTGGGCTCGCGCGGGCTGCGCGGATAGTGCGCGAGGATCGCGCCGTCCGTGCGCACGAGGCTCATGATCATCGGCGTGCTGCTGCCGCCGCCGAGCAGTTCGCGGTAGAACGCGTCGAAGTAGCTGGGCCGCAGCGCCACCGAGACCACCCCGGCGAACGCGCCGTCCGCGGCGCGCCGCTCCACGCCCATGTTGAACACCTGTTCGCCGGGCACGTACCCGGTCATCACCTTCGACACGTGTTCGAGATCCTTGCCGCCGCGAATGCCGACGAAGTCGTCGCGCTGGCCGATCGATAGTATCGGCGACGGGTAATAACGGCTGCTGGCGAGCAAGTCCCCGTCGTGCCCGAAGATCGACACCGCGGCGACTTGCGGATAGCCGCCGCCCATCGTGCGCAGCTTGTCGTGAATCTCGGCTTCGCGGGCGCGGATGCCGTCGTCGTCCAGACCTTCGGTCAGATCGATGATGCGCGCGTCGAGCGTCTCGTTCATGTCGAACACTTTCAGCGCGTGCTCTTCCGCGATCCGCACCGTGCGCAGCGTCATGTCGGTGGCGTCGGCCTCGCGCGTGCGCAGATCGGTGAGCGCCATTGCCGCGACATACACGCACGGCAGCACGATCGCCGCAGCGAGCAGCGCGATCAGCGTGATGCGCCGGACGTGGAAATTCTGCTCCGGCACGACGGGAAACGACGCCCCGTCCGCTTGAGCAAGCGTGCGGCGCGAGCGGCGGGAACCGCGGAACAAGCGGCTCGCGCGAGGCGGGTCGAACCGGTCTGGTGTCATTTTCGATAATGCCAAAATCATTCGGGACCAAAAGGCCGGCAACCGGCTACATACAGAGGAAGCATACACAGGGCGGCGGTAGAAGTTACCTCGGCGCAGAGTCCGGCGCTGGCGCGGGCATTCGTCTGTTCTTTAAACAGCGACGAATCCGGAAGCGCAAACGTAGTCAAAAGTATAAATGGCAAAGAAAGTCTTTCAGAGCTATTGAAACATTTTTAGAAACCGCGTCCCGTGGGAAAATGTGTTTAATGAATAACAATTTGACGAGTTGCCTTTGCGCGGTTTTGCTTCGAGAATATGTTCCACGATAAAAATCCGTCTGCCATGTTCGGACGGCGTCGCCGCGAGGGCCTCCAGAGCATGCGTCACTACGCATGCGCCGAGGAGCGCGCGGAACCACGCGCGGCAGGGGGCCAGCCTGATCCACGAAGCCGCGCAGATCGATCTACGGGGTGGGCTTCGAACATGCCGGTCATAGCCGTCGTCCAAGGTGCGTACTCATATCCATACGGGCGCGTCCGATCCATCAAAGGCGCGTCACCGCGCCCGCTCCCCGTTCGCCCTCGGCAACCTGCGTCCCAGCCCGATACATCGCCCTTTACCGCGAGTCGACAGCGCTTGCGCTAAAGAAATCGTCCTGATTCGCCGTTAATGCGTAACAGATAATCTCGCTGTTCCGAGCCCCCCATGCCTTTGCCCATTGTGATCGCCGATGATTCGCTGCTTGCCCGCAAGGTGCTCACCCGGGCATTGCCGCCGGACTGGGAGGTCCACGTGTCCTACGCATCGAACGGGCGTGAAGCGCTCGCTCTGTATCGCGAAGGCAAGGCGTCGGTGATGTTCCTCGACCTGACGATGCCGGACATGACCGGCTATCAGGTGCTGGAAGCATTGCAGCACGAGGATCTGAACACCTTTGTGATCGTCGTCTCCGCTGACGTTCAGCCGATGGCCCAGGCGCGCGTGCGCGCGCTCGGCGCCGCCGCGTTCATCGCCAAGCCTGTGACGCCCGAGGCGGTACTGCCCATCCTCAAGGAGTACGGGTTGTATGTCTGAGCCAATCCTCACTGAAGACCAGCGCGATGCGCTGCAAGAGGTCGCCAATCTGGCGATGGGCCAGGCCGCGACGCGGCTTGCGCGGCTGCTCGATTCGTTCATCGAATTGTCCGTGCCGCGCGTGAAGCTGGTGGCGGTCAGCGAGGCGGCGCAGGCGCTGCGCCAGATGACCGGGATCGAGGACACGGTGAGCGCGGTGCGCCAGGGCTTTCGCTCCGACATCAAGGGCGAGGCGCTGGTGATCTGCCGCAGCGACTGCATCGCGCAGTTGTGCTCGCTCGTCAGCGATCCGTACGCGCGTTCGAGCTACGAGGCGGTGAGTCAAACGGAACTGATGTTCGACGTCGCCAACGTGCTGACGGGCGCGTGCGTGTCGTCGATTCTCGACCAGCTCGGCCGTACGCCGGTATTCTCCGCGCCGGGCCTGCTCGGCGAAGCGATGACCCTCGACGACGTGTTCCAGCCCGGTGTCTTGCAATGGGAAGTCGCGCTGCTGGTCGAGGTGAATTTCGCGCTGGAGGACCACACGTTTCGCGCGCACCTCGTGGTGCTGATGGCCGAGGAGTCCATCCGTCACATGAGCGTGGCGCTCGACGCGCTGCTGTCGAGCCTATGACCGTGTCCGTGGATTCGTTGAGCGATCTGGTGGTCGAGCGCGTCGGCTTCGGCATCTTCGTGCTCGACCGTGAGATGAACGTGCTCATGTGGAACCGCTTCATGCAGGACCACAGCGGGCTGTCGTCGGAACAGGTGGTCGGCAGGTCGCTGTTCACGCACTTTCCGGAACTGCCGCGCGTGTGGTTGTCGCGCAAGCTGGAAAGCGTGTTTCAGCTCGGCAGTTTTGCGTTCAGCTCGTGGGAACAGCGGCCGTATCTGTTCCGGTTCGATCACGACCGGCCGATTACCGGTGGCGTCGATTTCATGCAGCAGGACGTCACCTTCATGCCGCTCACGCGCGATCGCGAAGTGGTCGCCGTGTGCGTGACGATCTCGGATGTCACGCACGTGAGCATCGTGCAGCGCGAGCGCGAGGAGGCTGTCGCCAAGCTGCAGGAATACGCGGACCGCGACGGTCTGACGGGCATCGCCAACCGCCGCTTCTTCGAAGCGCGTCTGCGCGATGAATTCACGCGCTGGCAGCGCTATGGCGGCGACATGTCGATGCTGCTGTTCGATCTCGACCACTTCAAGAAGATCAACGATCAGTTCGGCCACGGCGTCGGCGACACGGTGCTGCGCGTGATGGCGCAGCGTGTCGCGGAGGTGGTGCGGGCGCAGGACATTTTCGGGCGTTTCGGCGGCGAGGAGTTCGCGTTGCTGCTGCCTTGTACGCCGCTTGCCGACGCGATGCGCGTCGCGGAGAAGATCCGCGGCGTGATTGCCGATACGCCGGTCGAGGTGCAGGGCACGAGCGTCCCGGTGACGGCGAGCGTCGGCGGCGCGGCGGCGCGCGTGGGCGTGCCGGCGTATGACGTGCTGATCAACGAAGCCGATGCGGCGCTCTACAGCGCGAAGCGGCAAGGGCGCAATCGCTCGGTCTCGTTTGGCTGACGGCGTGGGGCAAGGTGCGGAATCGGCGGCGGACTGTGCCGCCCGGAACGGTCTGTCTCGCCGCCAAAGCACACGACGCGACGCACACGCCGCATCGCACACCGCCGGTCGTCGTCCGCCACGCAGCCAAGCTTTCCTTCCTGCCCCAATTCACCCGCGAAACTGCGGCGTCTTGCAAACGTTGATATACTTTTCGCCGTTTCCGGCTTCCCAGCCGGGTATTTCGCGCCTGTCCGCGCGCGAGTGCTGCCTGCCCTGCGGGTAGGCATCAACCCTCTTTGAACGCCTTTCAGCGGGCGCCTCCAGCGGAGAACGTCTTGGCTGTTTCCAATCTTGTCGTGGACGATACAGAAATCGACGCCGCTGCCGCCACGTCCGGCAGCTCGTTCTATCTCGCCATGCGCATCCTGCCGGCCGCGCAACGCGATGCGATGTATCAGGTCTACGCCTTCTGCCGCGCTGTCGACGACATCGCCGACAGCGACATGCCGCGCGCCGAACGCGCCGCCGCGCTCGAACGCTGGCGTGCCGACATCGACGCGTGCTACGCCGGCGCGCCGCGTGCTTCGTTGCGCGCGCTGACGCGGCACATTCACACGTTTCATCTGCAGCGCGAAGACTTTCACGCGATGATCGACGGCATGGCGATGGACGCCGCCACCGACATCTGCGCGCCCGACGAAGCCACGCTCGACCTCTACTGCGACCGTGTCGCCAGCGCGGCGGGCCGTCTTTCGGTGAGGATATTCGGGATGCAGGACGAGCCCGGCCGGCTGCTCGCGCACCACCTGGGCCGCGCGCTGCAACTGACCAACATCCTGCGCGATATCGACGAAGACGCCGGCATCAACCGTTGCTATCTGCCGCATGAGCTGCTGGCGCGCGAAGGCATCGCGGTGACGAACCCCGCGCAGATCGCCGACGATCCGTCGCTGCCGCGCGTGTGCGCGTCGCTCGCCGAGCGCGCGCGGCAACACTTCGCCGCGTCCGACGCGATCATGGATCGCGAGCCGCGCAGCCATGTGCGGGCGCCGCGCATCATGTCGGGCGTCTATCGCCTGCTGTTCGAACGCACGCTGGAGCGCGGTTTCGACATTCCTCGCACGAAGGTCAGCAAGCCGAAGCTGCGCATGCTGTGGATCGTCGCGCGTTACGCGCTCTTCTGAGCTGATGCCGAAGCTCGTACATGTGGTCGGTGCGGGCCTCGCCGGTCTGGCCGCCGCGGTGCAGCTCCAGCGGCGCGGCGCCCAGGTTGTGCTGCATGAAGCAGCGGCCCAGGCGGGCGGCCGCTGCCGTTCGTATTACGACGCGAAGCTGGGCGCGACCATCGACAGCGGCAATCACATGGTGCTGTCGGGCAATGCCGCGACGCTCAACTATGCGCGCGCGATCGGCGCCGCCGACGAACTCGTCGGCCCGCAGCAGCCCGAGCTTCCATTCGTGGATCTCGCCACGCGGGCGCGCTGGAGCGTGCGACTGTCGCCGGGACGCGTGCCGTGGTGGATCTTCGACCCGAGCGCGCGCGTGCCGAATACCGGCCCAAGCGACTATCTGGCGCTCGTGCCACTGCTTTTCGCCAAGCCCGGGCGCAGCGTCGCGCAGACCATGCGTTGCAACGGCCCGCTGTGGGACCGGCTGCTCAGGCCGCTGTTGCACGCGCTGCTGAACGTCGAGCCGCGTGAAGCGTCGGCCGAGCTGACCGGCGCGATGGTACGCGAGGCCTTGCTGGCCGGCGGCCTCGCCTGCCGGCCGCTGGTGGCGCGCAACGGCCTGGGCAGCGCGTTCGTCGATCCGGCGTTGCGCTTGCTGCAACACGGCGGCGCGACCATCCAGTTGGGTTCGCGCTTGAGGGAGATTGTCTTCGCCGCCAACGGTAGCCGCGTGCAGGCGCTGAATTTCGTCGACGGCGACATTGCGCTCGACGCCAACCAGGCGGTGATTCTCGCGTTGCCGCCGGAGATCGCACCGACCCTCGTGCCGGGTCTGCGGGCGCCCACCCGCTTCGCCGCGACCGTCAACGTGCATTTCGCGGTGGAGCCGCCGTTCGGGGTGCCGCCGGTCACCGGTCTGCTCAACTCGACGGCAGAATGGCTGATCGCGTTCGACGACCGCCTGTCGGTCACGGTGAACGCGGCGGAGCGTCTGCTCGACGTGCCGCACGAAGCCCTCGCGAGCAGCGTCTGGGCCGAGGTGGCCCAGGCTGCCAATCTGCCTGCCGCGCCGATGCCGGCCTGGCAGGTCGTAATGGAAAAACGCGCGGCGTTTGCCGCGTTGCCCGACCAGGAAACGCTGCGTCCGGGCACGCGCACTCGCTGGAACAACCTGATGCTCGCGGGCGACTGGACGGCCACCGGCCTGCCCGCGACGATTGAAGGCGCGATCCGCTCCGGCCAGAAGGCCGCGGATACGTTGCTGAATGAACCGATGGAACGCCGATGAACGATTTATCTCAAGCCCAGGCGCTAGACGCCGACCTGCCTGAATCCGCTGGCGCGGCGCTCGCGACCCAAGCGCAGCCGCAAGCCGAAAAGCCGGCTGCCGTGGCGTCGACAGCGTCGCTGGACGCCGCGATCACGCGCGCGACCGACGCCATTCTCGCCGCGCAAAAACCGGACGGCCACTGGGTCTACGAACTCGAAGCCGACGCGACGATCCCCGCCGAATACGTGCTGCTGGTTCACTATCTCGGCGAAACGCCGAACCTCGAACTGGAGCAGAAGATCGCGCGCTATCTGCGCCGCATCCAGTTGCCCACTGGCGGCTGGCCGCTCTTCGCCGACGGCGCGCTCGATATCAGCGCGAGCGTGAAGGCGTACTTCGCGCTGAAGATGATTGGCGACCCGGCCGACGCCGATCACATGGTCCGCGCGCGCGAGGCGATTCTGGCCCACGGCGGCGCGGAACACGTGAATGTCTTCACGCGAATTCTGCTCGCGCTGTTCGGCGTGGTGTCGTGGCGCGCCGTCCCGATGATGCCCGTCGAGATCATGCTGTTGCCGATGTGGTTCCCGTTCCATCTGTCGAAGGTGTCGTACTGGGCGCGTACCGTGATCGTGCCGCTGCTGGTGCTCAACGCGAAGCGGCCGCTCGCGCGCAACCCGCGCCGCGTGCGCATCGACGAGCTGTTTCGCGGCGCGCCGGTCAACACCGGCATGAACGAGCGGGCGCCGCATCAGCACGCCGGCTGGTTCGGCTTCTTCCGCGGCGTGGACGCGGTGGTGCGGGCGCTCGACGGCCTGTTCCCGAAGGCCACGCGCGAACGCGCGGTGCGTGCGGCGGTGGCGTTCGTCGACGAGCGGCTGAACGGCGAAGACGGCCTCGGCGCGATTTTCCCGGCGATGGCCAACTCGGTGATGATGTACGACGTGCTCGGCTATCCGGCCGATCATCCGAATCGCGCGATCGCTCGCCAATCGCTCGACAAACTGCTCGTTATCAAGGACGACGAAGCATATTGCCAGCCGTGCTTGTCGCCGGTGTGGGACACGTCGCTCGCGGCGCACGCGCTGCTCGAAACCGGCGAAGCGCATGCCGAGCAGGCCGCCGAACGCGGACTCGCGTGGCTGCGTCCGCTGCAGATTCTCGACGTGCGCGGCGACTGGATCTCGCGCAGGCCGAACGTGCGGCCGGGCGGCTGGGCGTTCCAGTACAACAACCCGCACTATCCGGACGTCGACGATACGGCGGTGGTCGTGATGGCGATGCAGCGCTCGGCGGCGCTCACGCAATCCGCGGTCGATCGCCAAGCCATTGCGCGCGCGCGCGAATGGGTGGTCGGCATGCAAAGCAGCGACGGCGGCTGGGGCGCGTTCGAGCCGGAAAACACCCAGTACTACCTGAACAACATTCCATTCTCCGACCACGGCGCGTTGCTCGATCCGCCGACTGCGGACGTGTCGGGCCGGTGTCTTTCGATGCTCGCGCAACTCGGTGAATTGCCGCAGAACAGCGAGCCGGCGCAACGCGCGTTCGCGTACATGCTGCAGGAGCAGGAGTCGGACGGCAGCTGGTACGGACGTTGGGGCCTGAATTACATCTACGGCACGTGGACCGCGTTGTGTTCGCTGAACGCCGCCGGCATGCCCCACGACGACCCGCGCATGAAGCGCGCCGCACAGTGGCTGCTGTCGATCCAGAATCCGGACGGCGGCTGGGGCGAGGGCGGCGAGAGCTACAAGCTTGACTATCGCGGCTACGAGCGCGCGCCGAGCACGGCCTCGCAGACCGCCTGGGCGCTGCTGGGCCTGATGGCCGCGGGCGAGGTCGAACACGAAGCTGTCGCGCGCGGCATCGACTATTTGCAGCGTGAACAGCGCGAGCACGGCTTGTGGGACGAAACGCGCTTCACCGCGACCGGTTTCCCGCGCGTGTTCTATTTGCGCTATCACGGCTATCGCAAGTTCTTCCCGCTGTGGGCGCTGGCACGCTTCCGCCATTTGAAGCGCAACGGACTCACGCGCGTCGCGGTCGGGATGTAACGGATGCCGCTTTCGACAACGCCGTCAGCCGATGCCGGCCGCAGTGGCCTGCCGGTGATCGTGGTAACGGGCATGGCGTTTGAAGCGCGGATCGCGCGCGGCGAGGGCGTCGAGGTGGTCTACGCGGCTCGCGCCGATCTGCTCGAACGGGCGCTGAGTGCGGCGGTCGCGCGCGGCTGCGCGGGCATCGTCAGTTTCGGGACGGCGGGCGGACTGGCGCCGGATCTGGAACCGGGCTCGCTGATCGTCGCGAACGCCATCGAAGGGCCGTTTGGGCGGCTCGAAACCGATCGGCAATGGGCTGACAGGCTTGCCGCCGCGATAGCCGCAGGGCCGCTCGCGGTGCGTCTGCGGCGCGGCCTAATGGCGGCGGTTACCGTGCCCTTGGTGACCGCAGATGACAAGCGCGCGCTGCATCTCGCAGCGGGCGCGTTGGCGGTGGATATGGAGTCGCACATCGCCGGTGCGACGGCCGCCGCACATGGGCTGCCGTTCGCCGTGTGCCGCGCGGTGATCGACCCGGCATGGCGCACGCTGCCGTCCGCCGCGACGGCTGGCCTGCGCGATGACGGCAGCACGGCGCTCGGGCCGATTCTGCGCGAGCTGCTGCGACAACCGTCGCAACTCCGCGCGCTGCTCCAGGTCGCGGTCGACGCCCGCGCCGCGCGGACTTCGCTGGTGCAGGCGCGACAGGCGCTGGCCGAGGCCGGGGCTCTGCGCATGATGACGGCGCTTTGACGGGCAGCCGGTAGCCCGAGTGGCACGTGGTTTTCAGCGCTGATCGTCACGCGAAAATTCAGCAGCCGTTGAAATACTAGGGAAAACCCCTATATTTGGTACTATATCGGTGTTAACCCTAGGTTCGCGAGCGCAGACCCGCCGACCAGGAGCCCCAAACACGGAGTGCCAAATGAATTTCCATACCAGAAAGTGGGTCAAGCCCGAAGACCTCAACCCCAACGGAACGCTGTTCGGCGGCAGCCTGCTGCGCTGGATCGACGAAGAAGCGGCGATCTACGCGATCTGTCAGTTGGACAATCAGCGTGTCGTGACCAAGTTCATGTCCGAGATCAACTTCGTCAGTTCCGCGCGCCAGGGCGACATCATCGAGCTGGGCATGACCGCCACGCATTTTGGCCGCACGTCGATCACGCTGCGCTGCGAAGTGCGCAACAAGATCACGCGTAAAAGCATCCTGACCGTCGAGAAGATGGTGTTCGTCAATCTCGACGAAAACGGCGAGCCCGCGCCGCACGGCCGCACGCAGATCCGTTTTGCAGACGAGGCGTTTGCGCGTTATCGCGAGAGTTCGCGGCGGGTGCCGCAAGGCGCGGTGGCCGTCGAAGATGAGAGGCTGGCGGCGCGCGCTGAGGCGGACGCCCTGCATTGAGGTAGTTGATCGGCTCGGGAGCGCCGCTGGGCGGCGGTGTCCCGCCTTAGCGCGTGCCGATGTGGTATGGGATTCTGTTCAGTCTTACCAGCTTTTAGCTAACCTTCGCGGGACACCCATTCTGGGCGTCCCGCAGCGCTTTCGTACTTCTCCAGCGCGTTTCCTTCCTCCATCCCTATTGCGCAACAGGTGCCGAAGCCGGTTGTTTGTCGTCAGCCGGTGCGGTTTGAGGGGGCGGCGCCGGTGTGCCCGACGCGGCTGCTGGTGCCGCAGCCGGCGGTGTCGCCGGCACTGCGCCCCCCGCACCGCTGGCAGGCGTGTCGCCCGGATCGCTGTAGTTGGGCACGCCGGCCGGGGCGCCGGTGGCGGCGCCAGAGGCCGCGTTCGGAGCTTGTGCGGCGTCGCCCGGGTCCGCGTAGTTCGGCAGCGCGACCGGTGCACCGGCGGCCGGTGCGCCAGCGGCCGGCGACTCCGCGCCGGAGTCGCCCTGGTCGTCGTAATTCGGCAACGGCGCGGCGTTGTCCTCGCTAGTGCCGCGCAGACGCGCGCGGCGTTGTTGCGTGTACGCATCGCGCACGAACGAGTATTTGTCGAGCGCGGCCTGCGTTAACAGATTGGTGGCGCCGAGCAGGTCGGAGCGTGTGCTCACGAACTGCAGCAAATACAGCGGATTGCGCACCGCCGGTTCCATGTAGTTCAACGGATTGAACTTCACATCAACGATGAGGCCCATGCTGTCGCGCACGGTGCTCGGCCCGAACAGCGGCAGAACGAGATACGGGCCCGACGGAATGCCCCAGTGCCCGAGCGTCAGACCGAAATCCTGGTGGTGCTTGGGCAGGCCCGCGGGCGTTGCCCAGTCGAGCAGGCCCCCTAGACCGAAGACCGAGTTGAACGCGAAGCGCATGATGTCTTCCGTCGCGTCGGTGATCTTCAGTTGCAGCAGGGCGTTTGCGGCGTTGGTCAGATCGCCCAGGTTCGAGAAGAAGTTGCTGACGGCAGTGCGCAACGGCTGCGGCGTCACCTTCTGATAGCCCTTGGCAACCGGCTCGGCGATGTAGCGGTCCACGCCGTCGTTGAAATTGAACACGACCCGGTTGACCGGTTCGAACGGGTCGCCGGGCTTGCGGTCAGGGCCGGTTGCACAACCGCTGATCAGACCCGTGGCGGCAAGCGCAAGCGCGGTGTTACGCAAATTCATGCTTATATTCCTTTTTGCTTCGCGCGACGTTGGCGCGGCTTGCCCATGAGCACCGGCTGAAACACCACCGCGCCGATCAGCGTGCAAAACAGCGACAGCGCCAGCAGCCGACCCATGCTCGACGTGCCCGGATGGTGCGACAGCCAGAGGCTACCAAACGCGGTTGCCGTTGTCGCCGCGCTGAACAGCACGGCATGCGTCAGGCTCGATTGCAGAAGGCCGGTCTGCCCGTTGCGCCAGGCCATCACGAAATAGATCTTGAATGCCACGCCAACGCCGAGCATCAGCGGCAATGCGATGATATTCGCAAAGTTCAGCGGCATGCCGAACACCACGCACAACTCCAGCGTGACGAGCGCCGAGACGAGCAGTGGTACCAGCGTGCGCAGCATGTCGCTGACGCGCCGCAGCGCGATCCACAGCAGGATCGCAATCGACAGCAGCGCGTAGGCGGCGGCTTGCAGGAATGCCTTGATGATCGTGTCGGCCGAATGCAGGATCGAAATCGGCCCGCCGATCGCGCCGGGCACCGCCTTCTTCACCGCATGCGCGAAGCGCGCGAGCATCGCGTCGTCGTTCGGATCGGTGCCGGGCTGGACCTTCGGCCCGATGTCGACGAGCGCGCGGCCGTCCTTCGAGACCCACGCGGCGGAGATTTCCCTGGGCACGTTCTCACGGGTGATCTCGGTTGGCTGCAGCAGGTTTTCCAGCTGCTTCAACGCGATGCGCAGCGTGTCGGACATCGCGGTCTCCGCGCGATCGCGCGTGGCGGCGTTGGAGGCGGCCAGCTTTTGCAGCGTCGCCGATAGATGCTGGGCTTCCGCGGCGCCCGGACCAGGATGATCCTCGGCGGCCAGCGAAAGCTGGTTCGATGCGCGTTTGAGCGCGGCCACGCGCACCGCGTCGGTGGCCTGCGGCGCGGGCTGCTGCTGAAGCGCGGGCAACAGTTGCTGCGCGGCGCTCGCGATCAGCATCATCTTTTGCTGCTGATCGCTCGGGATGAAAGTGCTCAACGTGGTGACGCGACCCACTTCCGGCAACGCGCGCACGCGCGCGGCCAGCTGGTCGGCTTCGGCGAGCGAGGGCGCCAGCGCATGCACGTTGTTGACCGCGGCTTCCGGCGAGTCCTTGAGCGACAGCAGTGTCGCCATCGATTCGGTGTGCGGGTCCTTCAGATGCAGCGGGTTGAAGTCGAAGCGCAAATGCGTGAGCAACGGCGTTGCGCCGATCACGACGATCAGCGTGCCGATCAGCACCGGTCTGCGGTGATGATCGAGGAAATCGTCGACCGGCGCGAGTTGCTTGAAGCCCGGCGAGCCGGTTTCGCCCGGTGGGTTGAAGACCTTCAGCAGCGCCGGCAGCAGCGTCATGTTGGTGAAGTACGCGACGAACATGCCGACGCCGGCGATCTGACCGAGCTCCGACACGCCGCGATACGCGGTCGGCAGGAACGAGAAGAAGCTCAGCGCGACCGCGACGGCCGCGAGCGTCAGCGGCACGCCGATACTGTGCGCGGTATGCATCAGCGCGGCGGAAAGCCGGTTGTCGCGGTTGCGCTCCTCACGGTATTTGACGCCGAACTGCACGCCGAAATCGACCCCGAGCCCGATGAACAGCACCATGAAGGCGACCGAGATCATGTTGAGCGCCCCGACCATCAGGAGGCCGAGCGCGGCGGTGATCGCGAGGCCGACGAACAGCGTGATGAACACGGCGGCGATCATGCGGCCCGAGCGCAGCGCGAGCCACAGAATGACCAGCACGACGATGAAGGTGCCGATGCCGTTGAGCACGGCGCCGTCCTGGACCGATGCGAACTCTTCGTCGGCGAGCGGCTGTTCGCCGGTCAGTCGGATCGTCGCGCCATAACGGGAGTCGAGGTGCAGCGACGCGGCGGTGTCGCGGATCGCTTGCGACGCGATTGCGCCCGGCTGCAGCGCATCGTAGTTGACGACCGGCTGCACGATCACGAACGAGCGCGCCGGATCGGTGGCGATGCTCTTATCGACCAGCGCGCGCCACGAGAACGCCGCCGGCTGACCGGCCAGCACGCGGTCGAGCGTGTTCGCGCTTTGCGACAGCAGGTGACTCATGTCGCCGAGCTTCACTTGGCCGAGTTGCAACGGCAGCAGCAGGCTCGTGGTGAGCGTGCCGGCGAGGCCGGTCAGGCTCGGGTCGTGGGCGAGGGCGTTGACGAGCGGGCGCGACTGGACGAGCTGCGAGGTGGTGGACATCACCGCGTCGGTTGACGGGAAGAGCAGGCCGTTGTGTTCGAAGAACGGACCGCCGGCGGGCTGCGACACCGCGACGAACTCCTTCGGGTTGCTCTTGAGCGCGGCGGTCAGCGCATTGGCGGCGGCATCGGCGAATTCCGGCGCGCGCGCTTCGACCACCACCAGCACGGTTTGGCCGCGATCCGGGAAGGCCTGGCTCAGCGCGTTCTCGAGCGCCGACCATTGTTTGTCGGTTTCGATGAGACGGCTGATGTCCGTATTGATCTTGAAGTTATGCACAACGTAGAAGCTGCTCAAAATGGCGAGCACAATCGACAGTGCGATGATCCGCAACGGATGGCGCACCGAAGAGGCGACGAGACGGACGATAGATGACTTCAGCATGTAGGCGAACGTGGCCTTATCACGGATGTTGTTTTTGACGAAAGTGCACAAGTATACAGAGCCTGGGCGCTGCAACCCGACTTCGGTAGCAAGTGTGGCTCCCGGTGACGCTAATCAGGGGCGGGAACGCAATGTCGCTATACTGGTCTACCTTGCTTTCGCCCCGGGCTCGCAAGCCCGCCTGCGCTTACTTCTCTCAAATTCTGGCGACCGTATGAAACGTTATCTGTCTGCTTTTCTGGCCGCGGCCATGGTGTCCACGGCGGCTTACGCGCAAAGCTCGCCTGATGCGGTGGTAAAAAGTGCCGTCGAAGGCACGGTCGCCGCGATGAAGGCCGATCCCCAGGCGCGCGGCGGCGACATGGCGAAGATCACCGAACTGGTCCAGACGCGCTTCGTGCCCGCCACCGATTTCCAGCGCACCACGCGCATCGCGGTCGGCAAGCCGTGGTCGACCGCGACCCCCGAGCAGCAAAAGCAGCTGTACGAGCAGTTTACGCTGCTGCTGGTGCACACTTACGCCGCCTCGCTTTCGCAGCTGCGCGACCAGGACGTGAAGTTCAAGTTCGTGCCGGTGAACCTGCCGGCCGGCGCTACCGATGTCGTCGTGCAGTCGCACGTGATCAGCAACGGCGGCGACGACTCGATCGACTACCGGCTTACCAAGGGCCCCTCCGGCTGGAAGATTTACGACATCAACATGATGGGCGCGTGGCTGATCCAGGTGTATCAGACGCAGTTCGCCGACCAGATCGCCAAAGGCGGGATCGACGGGCTGATCAAGTTTCTGACCGCGCATAATGCGCGCGGCGCGGGTTAAGGCCAGGCGGTTTTCAGGGCTGTAAAGAAAAAGCGCGGTGGCCAGCAAGCCACCGCGCTTTTTTGCTTATGCGCGACCTGGGGCGGTTGGAACCGCCCGTCGTACCGTCAGTGCGCGGCGGTAGCCGTCTGCACCTTCTTGCCCTTGCCGGTGCGCTGAATCTCTTCCAGCTTGATCTCCACGTGGCGGGAGAACACATACTCGGCGGGGCGCTGATTGTCGAGCGGGATGTCCTTGGTGAACGCGCCCGTGGTCTTGGGGCCGCGCAGGCTGACCTTCAGCGCCCTCAGCGGATGCGCAACCGTGTCCATCACGGCCGTCGCTTCGAAGCCGCAGTGCACCATGCAGTCGGCGCACTTCTCGTAGTTGCCCGTGCCGTAGTTGTCCCAGTTCGTGGTTTCCATCAGTTCCTTGAAGGTCTTCACATAGCCTTCGCCGACCAGATAGCACGGCTTCTGCCAGCCGAACACGGTACGCGCCGGGTTGCCCCACGGCGTGCACTCGTAGGTCTGATTGCCGGCCAGGAAGTCGAGGAACATCGCCGACTGGCTGAACGACCAGTTCTTGCCGTTGTTGCCGCGCTTGAAAATTTCGCGGAACAGATGCTTGGTCTTGTCGCGATTCAGGAAGTGCTGCTGGTCCGGCGCGCGCTCATACGCATAACCCGGCGAAACGGTGATGCCGTCCACGCCCATCGGGCCCAGCGTGTCGAAGAACGCGGCGACGCGTTCCGGCACGGCGTCGTTGAACAACGTGCAGTTGATGTTCACGCGGAAACCACGGCGCTTCGCTTCACGAATCGCGGCCACGGCCTTCTCGTACACGCCTTCCTGCGACACCGAGTGATCGTGTGCTTCCTTGTCGCCATCCAGGTGGACCGACCAGACGAAGTACGGGTTCGGCTCGTAGTCGTCCATCTTCTTTTCCATCAGCAACGCGTTCGTGCACAGATAGACGAACTTCTTGCGCGCGATGATGCCCTTCACGATCTGCGGCATTTCCTTGTGCAGCAGCGGCTCGCCGCCTGCGATCGAGACCACGGGCGCGCCGCATTCGTCGACTGCGCCGAGGCATTCTTCCAGCGACAGACGCTGATTCAGGATGGGATCCGGATAGTCGATCTTGCCGCAGCCATTGCAGGCGAGATTGCAGCGGAACAGCGGCTCCAGCATCAGGGCGAGCGGGTAGCGTTTGTTGCCGGAGAGGTGCTGACGCATGATGTATGCGCCGACCCGGACTTTCTGTAGCAGCGGAATAGACAAGACGTCCTCCTTAAACTTCGCGTGCGGCGAGTGGTTGCATCAGTTTCGATGGCAACTTGAATTCGACTTTTTCTTCACGGCCCGCCATCGTCGTGACATCGACAGGCCCCAATGCGCTCAACGCATCGATTACGTTCTTGACCATCTCTTCCGGCGCCGAAGCGCCGGCCGTGATGCCCACGGTATGCACGTTGGCAAACCATTCCGGCTTCACTTCCGAACCGTCGGCGACGAGGTAGCTCGCCACGCCGCTTTCGCTGCCGATCTCGCGCAGCCGGTTCGAGTTGGAACTGTTAGTCGCGCCCACCACCAGCAGCACGTCGACCTGCTTGCTCAGTTCGCGCACCGCCGCCTGGCGGTTTTGCGTGGCATAGCAGATGTCACGCGTATCGGGACCGACGATGTTGGTGAAGCGGCGCAGCAACGCGTCGATGATGCCGCGCGTGTCGTCCACCGACAGCGTGGTCTGCGTGACATAAGCAAGCGGCGCGTCGGCCGGCAGGTCCAGATGCGCGACTTCGGCTTCACTCTGCACCAGCAGCACCGTGCCCGGAATCTGGCCGATCGTGCCTTCCACTTCAGGGTGGCCCGCGTGACCGATCAAGATCAGCGTGCGGCCGGCGCCCACATATTGGCGTCCTTGCACATGGACCTTCGTGACGAGCGGGCAGGTTGCGTCGAGCACGTCGAGGCCGCGCGCCTCTGCGTCGCGCTCGACCGTTTGAGCAACGCCATGCGCGCTGAATATGGCCACGGCGCCTTGCGGCACTTCATCGAGTTCTTCGACGAAGCGCGCACCTTTCTGGCGCAGATTGTCGACCACGTGCCGGTTGTGGACGATCTCGTGACGAACATACACGGGCGCGCCGTGTTGCTGTAACGCGCGATCGACGATCTCGATTGCACGAACAACACCCGCACAAAAGCCGCGGGGCTGGGCAAGGATGACTCGCATAAGTGGGCGAACTCCGACTGACGCGGGTTGCGAAGAAGTCCATAAGCGTGACTTTATCGCCGCGATCGTCTAATTAGTTGACGTCTTGAGCCCCGGCGACGAGCCGGTACAGCAAAACCAAACGCGCATTCTAACGCTATCAGGCCAGCTTTGCTTTTGGCGCGCCCCTTGTGCCGGGCGTGTGCCGCACACGCGGCTTGCCTTGCGGCGCCGCGTCCAAGGTGCGTGCCGTCATGTTGGCACGCTGCAACGGTTTGACGGAACCCTTAAACTACGTGATCCCTGCGGCGCGCATCGCGAGCCGCATTACAGAATGGTTTCGAGGCTCGCTGGATGGACGTCGAACAGTACGAAAATTTTCCGATCCCGAGCGTGTTGTTGCCGAAGGCGCTGCGCGCGCCTATCGACATTATCTATCAGGTTGTGCGCACCGCGGCCGATATCGCCGACGAAAGCGACTGCAGCGCCGCCGACCGGCACGCCCGCCTCGCCGATCTGCGCGCGGGTCTGGACGCGGTGGCGCAGCGGCGCGCGGCGCCGGTCCATCCGCTGCTGTTGGGCAAGCTCGCCCGCGTGGTCGCACAGTATAGACTGCCGCTCGCGCCGTTTTATGATCTGCTTGACGCCTGCGCGCAAGACATCGATACCAGCCGTTATGCCGACCGGGCCGCGCTGCTCGACTATTGCCGTCACTCGGCGAACCCGCTCGGGCATTTGATGCTGCATCTGCTAGACGCCGCGACACCGGAGAATCTCGCCGACGCCGACGCGATCTGCACGGCGTCGCAGCTGATCAGTTTCTGGCTGGACGTGGCCGCCGACTGGAAAAAGGATCGCGTCTACCTGCCGCTTGCGGATCTGCGGCGCTTTAACGTTACCGAAGCGCATATCGCCAACGGCGTGGCCGACGACGCCTGGCGCGCGTTGATGGCCTACGAGGTGTCGTTCGTGCGGCAGACACTGGTGCGCGGCGCGCCGCTCGCGTTGCGCATGCCGGGCCGGCTGGGCATCGAACTGTGCGCGGCCGTGCATGGCGGCCTGCGCTTTCTCGAACGGATCGAGAAGGCGGGTTACGACGTGTTTCGCCAACGTCCGGTGCTCAACACATTTGACTGGTGCGTGGTCGCGCTGCGCACCATGGTGATGCGGCTGTCGCGGCGAGTCGGCGTAGAGGCGCGTTCAATCGAGGGTAGTGCTTAATGCCAGTGGTTCTGTTTCTTCTTTCATGTCTCTCCCTGTTGATCTGGTGCGTGCTGCTGTTCGCGCGCGGCGGCTTCTGGCGCGCGCGTCCGGCTGCGCCGCTGACGGTCACGCCGCGTGTGACGTGGCCCGCCGTGGCCGCCGTGGTGCCGGCCCGCAATGAAGTCGACGTGATCGGCGAGGCGGTCACGAGCCTGCTTCAGCAGAACTATGCGGGGGCGTTCCACGTGATCGTCGTCGACGACCACAGCACCGACGGCACCGCCGACGCCGCCCGCGCCGCCGCGTTGCAGCTGCAATGCCCGGACCGTCTGACGGTGTTGAGCGCGAAGCCGCTGCCGCCGGGCTGGTCCGGCAAGGTGTGGGCGCAGTCGCAGGGCATCGAGGCGGTGCGCACGCTCGGCTTGCCCGCCGACTACCTGCTGCTGACCGACGCCGACATCGGCCATCCCGCCGACGCGCTCGTGCAACTCGTCGCCCGCGCGGATGCGGAAAAGCGCGACCTCGTCTCGCTGATGGTCCGTCTGCGTTGCGACTCGTTCTGGGAAAAGGCGCTGATTCCGGCTTTCGTGTTTTTCTTCGCAAAGCTGTACCCGTTCGCGTGGGTCAACAACCCGCGCAATCGCACCGCGGCGGCGGCGGGCGGCTGCATGCTGGTGCGGCGCAGCGCCCTCGAGGAAGCGGGCGGCATCGAGTCGATTCGCGCCGAGCTGATCGACGATTGCAGCCTCGCCGCGCGTATCAAGCATCGTGGCACCGGGCGTCATCCGATCCGGCTGGACGTGGCGGCGCGCAGCGTGTCGCTGCGTCCATACGATAGCTGGCGTGAAATCTGGAACATGATCGCGCGCACCGCCTTTACGCAGCTGCATTATTCGCCCCTGCTGCTGGCGGGCACGCTGGCCGGCATGACGATCATCTATTTGATGCCGCCCGTTGCCGCGCTGGTGCTCGGTCCGTTGGGCTGGCCCGCATGGCTCGCGTGGGCGGCGATGTGCTGCGCCTACGCGCCGATGCTTCGCTACTACCGCCGCTCGCCGTTGTGGGCGCCGTTTCTGCCGCTGGTGGCGTTGTTCTATGTCGGCGCGACGTTCGCGTCGGCGGTGCGCTACTGGCGTGGCAAGGGCGGTCAGTGGAAGGCGCGCGTCCAGGCGCCTGTGCAGGAGCGTTGACGCGGCACGCTTGTTGAGAGCAGACGAAAAAAAGCGGCGCCTGGCGCCGCTTTTCACATCACGCGTTGGTCAGCATCATGTAGAGCTGGATCACCACATCGGGCGAGAACGTGAACGGCACCCAGCCGTGGCCGGTGTGACGCATGACCAACAAGCGGTCGCCGTTCGATTGCTTCTGCACTGCCATCACCGGATTTTTCGTCGATACGAAGCGCCAGCCCGGCGGAATGCCGGGCGGCTGCTCCAGCCTCATCGAGGCGCGAGCGTTCGACAATTCCTCGATCAGTGTGCCGATCTGGTCCGGGCGCAGCGCGACCATCTGGTCGCCGATCGTCATCGTGATCTCGTCCTGCGCGGGCCGGTTGATCTGCAGCGTCGGCTGGAGCTGCGCGGCCGGTTGTTCGGCTGCGGGTTCCGTCGCGGGCTCGTCCGACGCCGGCGCATCGTCCTCGACGACGGTTGCCGCCGTCCCGGCCGTAGCCGTTTTCGCCGCGGATTCAGGCGCAATGTCGGACGCAACAGGCTCCGCCGGCGCTTGCGGCGCACCGGTTTGCGCGGATGTCTCTGGAATGTTTTCGGCCTGCTTGGCCACGACAGCCTGAATGAGCTGATCGACGCCCATTTCCAGCGCGCCGAGCTGTTCGTGAAGGTTCATGCGAGGTTTCTCTGGTAAGACCCGCGATTTTACCCGCTGCGCGCGCCCTTTGACCCGTCGCAGAGGCGGGACTTGTAACAAAATGCTTACGGCTGTGCCGGATTGGCCAGTTCAGGGCCGGTCAGGTCTTCAGATAGCCCGCTTGCCTGAACCAGTCGAGCGCGTCGCGCAGGCCGTCGCGGTAGGGTCGCGCACGATAGCCGAGCTCGCGCTCCGCCTTCGCCGACGTGAAATACATCTTGTTCTTCGACATCTTCAGGCCGTCGACGGTGACGAAAGGTTCGCGTTTCGTGATCTTCGCGACCGCTTCCGCGCCCATCGCGAGCGGGTAGAGCGGCCAACGCGGCAGCGCGAGCGTGGGCGCCTTGCGGCCGGTCAGCGCGGCGATATCCGCGAGCATCTGCTGCAGTGGCAGATTTTCGCCGCCGAGAATATAGCGTTCCCCTATCTTGCCGCGTTCGAGCGCGAGGAAATGGCCGGCCGCGACGTCGTCCACATGCACCAGGTTCAGGCCCGTATCGACGAAGGCGGGAATCTTGCCGAGCGCCGCTTCGACGATGATGCGCCCGGTCGGCGTCGGCTTGACGTCGCGCGGACCGATCGGCGTGGACGGGTTGACGATCACCGCCCGCAGCCCGTCCTCGGCGATCATCCGCTCCACCGCGCGCTCGGCCAGCACCTTGCTGCGTTTGTACACGCCGATCGCCTGGTCGGCCTTGAGCGGCGAGGTTTCGTCGGCGGACTGGCCGGAGCTGGTCACCTTGAGCGTCGCCACGCTGCTCGTGTAGACGATGCGTTCGATGCCTTCCTTCAGCGCCGCGCGCATGGTCGCTTCGGTGCCTTCGAGATTCGAGCGCTCGATTTCGCTCGGGTCCGGCGCCCACAGGCGATAGTCGGCGGCCACGTGCAGGAGATAGCGCACGCCGCGCAGCGCGTTGCGCATCGACGCTTCGTCGCGCATGTCGCCGACGACGATTTCCGCGTCCAGCGCCTCAATGTTCTGGCGCGAACTGGTGGCGCGCACCAGCACGCGCACCTTGAAACCCTTCTGTTGCGCGATGCGCGCCACCGACGAGCCGACGAAGCCGGAAGCGCCGGTCACGAGCACGAGATCGCGATTCTGTTCGGTCATTCTGATTCCATTCCCCGCGTGACAGTCGACGGATTGTACGTGGCGCGCGCGCCGGGTGTCGCGGCTTGGGCGAGCAGGCTCGCCGCGACACGACTAGAATGCCGGCTTGAAAGTTTGTGAGGAGGAGGCGGCATGGCCCCGGATCTGGATCAGCGGATCGAAACGTACTACGTGCGAGTGCGCGGCATGGTGCAGGGCGTCGGCTTTCGCCACGCAACCGTGCGGCAGGCGCACGCGCTCGGCATCAAGGGATGGGTGGCGAACCTCGACGACGGTTCCGTCGAGGCGATGTTGCAGGGTCCGGCCAACCAGGTCGACCGGATGCTGTCGTGGCTGCGGCATGGGCCGCCGGCGGCGCGCGTGACCGAGGTGGCCGGCGAAGAGCGCCGGACCGAAAAGCGTTTCGAGCGTTTCGAGCAGCA
>NZ_JAQQEU010000081.1:0-31152 GCF_046026895.1 Paraburkholderia sediminicola | reverse complement strand
CGACGTTGCGTGAGCAACCAGCCCATGCGCGGCGAAAGCCGCGGCTATAACCGTCTTTGGAACAAAGCGATGAGGTTTAAACAACGTGCTTCCCCAGTGTGTATAGCTGCATCAGGTCAGACGGTCGCCATCGTGAACGCCGCCAGACACTTTAAAAATGGATTAAACGAGCCAGATCGTTGAACAGCGCAATCGCCGACAGTGCGACGATGCAGGCGAGACCCGCCCTCTGAAAAACGAGTTGCCAGCGATCGGAGACAACTTTACCGGTCACAGCTTCAACCAAATAATATAACAGATGACCCCCGTCCAATACCGGAATTGGTAGCAGGTTCAGTACACCAAGGCTAATACTGACAAGGGCCAGGAACGACAGGAATGCAGAAGGACCCAGACGTGCGCTCTTTCCCGCGTAGTCGGCGATCGTCACCGGACCGGACAGATTTTTCAGCGACGCCTCGCCGACGATCATCCTGCCGAACATGCGCACCGAGTACACCGCGAGATCCCACGTGCGATGCGCGCCGAGCCGCAAGCTTTCGACAGGCCCGTAACGGACCTCGATCGACGGCACCTGGGTCGCCAGTTCCGCACCGATGCGGCCGATCTGCTGACCGGTTGCACTATCGCGCTGCGACTGGGGAACGATGCTGATGTCTTCGAGCGCGCCCGCCGCGTGTCCGCCCTGGCCGCCACGCTCCACCTGCAGCGTCACCGGCACGCCGGCGTGCGATTTTACATACGCGATGAACGCCGTGGCGTTATCAGCCCGCGTTCCGTTGATGGCGCGCAGACGATCGCCCGCGACGAGCCCCGCCTTCTGCGCCGCGCTGCCCTGCTGCACGTCGGCTACCGTCAGCTTGCCGCCGCCCGGCTCGAAACCGAGCCGCGACATGAAGTCGTCGTCGACATCCTTCTCGCTGATGCCGCCCAGATCGATCGGGAAATCGGAGATGCCGTGTGCGTCTTTCGCGCTCAGCACGAGATGCTTGCGATCGAACGCCGCGCCCAGCAGCTTCCAGCGCAGGTCGGACCACGAGCGCACCGGCTCGGACTCGTCGGCGTGGCCGTTGCGCACTGCGACGATGGTTTCACCGCCTTCGAAACCGGCCACCGCCGCCGGTGTATTCGGCGCGGGCGTCGCGATCACGGCCGCCGGTTCGGTCACGCCCGTGGCGAACACCAGCGCGAACAGGACGATCGCCAGCAGGAAGTTCGCCACCGGGCCCGCCGCGACGATCGCGAAACGCCGCCACACCGATTGCCGGTTGAACGCATACGGCAACATGTCGGCGGGAATCGGCGCGGTGCCGGTTTCTCGCTCGTCGAGCATCTTCACGTAGCCGCCGAGCGGCAGCGCGGCAATGGTCCACTCGGTGCCTGTCTTCGGGCTCACCCACTGGAACAGCGGCTTGCCGAAGCCGATCGAAAAGCGCAGCACCTTGACGCCGCACAGACGAGCGACACTATAGTGCCCATACTCGTGAACCACCACGAGTACGCCAATCGCGACCGCGAAGGCAAGCAGTTCGATCAGCAGGTTCATAGGCGCCTCACTGGACGGCGCGTTCCGTGCGACGGGCGCCGTCCGGCAGACGCGCGATGAATTCAGCAGCGGCGCGGCGCGCGGCGGTGTCCGCTTCGACCACGTCTTCGAGCGCGTGCGCGCTGCGGTTTGGCAAAGCGTTGAGCACCGAGTCGACCACCTGCGCGATGGTCATGAAACCGATGCGGCGCGCGAGGAACGCTTCAACCGCGATTTCGTTCGCGGCGTTCAGCGCCGCGCTCGCGACGCCACCTTCGGCCAGCGCCTTCATCGCCAGCGCAAGGCACGGAAAGCGCGCGTAATCCGGCTTTTCGAACGACAGCGACGCGATCTCCGCGAGGTCGAGTTGTGCGACGCCCGAGTCCACGCGCTCCGGAAAGGCCAGCGCGTGAGCGATCGGCGTACGCATGTCGGGGTTGCCGAGTTGCGCGAGCACCGAGCCGTCCGCGTACGAGACCAGCGAATGAATCACGCTTTGCGGATGGATCAGCACGTCGATGCGCTCGCCCGGCAAGCCGAACAGCCAGTGCGCCTCGATCACTTCGAGGCCCTTGTTCATCATCGTCGCGGAGTCGACCGAAATCTTGCGGCCCATCACCCAGTTCGGATGCTTGCAGGCTTCGTCAGGTGTAACGTCGACGAGCGTGGCCGGTTCGCGGGTGCGGAACGGGCCGCCCGAAGCGGTCAGGATGATCTTGGAGACGCCGCCGTGCAGCGCGGCTTCGCGCGGCAGGCACTGGAAAATCGCATTGTGTTCGCTGTCGACCGGCAGCAGCACGGCACCGTTGTCGCGCACCGCGTCCATGAAGATCGCGCCGGACATCACCAGCGCTTCTTTGTTGGCGAGCAGGATGCGTTTGCCGGCACGCGCGGCGGCGAGGCTCGGTGCGAGGCCGGCCGCGCCGACGATCGCCGCCACCACCGTATCGCAACCATCACTCTCCGACACGTCGACGAGCGCTTGCGGCCCGTACGTGACCTCGGTCGTGCAACCCGCTTCGCGCAGCTTCGCGGCGACCCGTGCGGCCGTGTCGGCGTCGCCGACCACCGCGACTTCGGGCTGAAAGCGCAGGCATTGTCCGACGAGCTTGTCGCCGTTGCGATGCGCGCTCAGCGCGTAAACCGAAAAGCGCTCGGGATGACGCGCGACGACGTCGAGCGTGCTGTCTCCAATCGAGCCCGTGGAACCGAGCAATGTCAGACGTTTTTGCATATCTCTTTCTCTAGCCGAGCAGCAGCATGGCAAGCGGCAGCACCGGCAATAACGCGTCGATGCGGTCGAGCACGCCGCCGTGCCCCGGCAACAGGCCGCTTGAATCCTTCACACCGGCCTGGCGTTTCAACATCGATTCGAACAGGTCGCCCACCACGCTGAATGCCACTAGCAAGGTCAGTGCGAGCAATGTGCGCACGGCGCCCCATTGCGCCAGCAGCGCAGAATACAGGGTCGGCTCGAACGCATGCAAAAAGACCGCCGCCGCCGCGACGATCATCACCACCAGCCAGCCGCCGATCGCGCCCTCCCAAGTCTTACCCGGACTGATGGCAGGCGCCAGCTTATGTTTTCCGAACGCTTTTCCGGAGAAGTATGCGCCGATATCGGCCAGCCATACCAATAGCAGCAGCGACAGCACGAAGGGCACACCCTGGATGCGTGCGGCGACGAGAGCATGCCAGCACGCCGCGAATACCACAATGCCGGCCGCGCACAGAAACATGCGCCAGGCGCCCTGCGCGAGCGTGGGTTTGCGCAGCAGCACGAACGGACCGGCGATTACCCAGAAAATGGCGGCCGCCTTGAAGAGCGAACGGGCCTCCGCGACGCCAGTGCCGAGCCGGGTGCTCGCGACCAGCGCGACCGCCGCCACCAGCGCGTAGATCACCGGAGCAGCGCCGCCCAGCTTGAGCAGGCGCGCCCACTCCCACGCCGCGAACACGACGACGAAGGCGATCAGCGCGCCGAACGCGCCCACCGGCGCGAACAGCGTGACCGGCAGGAACACTGCCAGCAGGATGATCGCCGTGATGACACGGGTTTTTAGCATGGAAGCGAATCGACGTTTTGCGATTGCGGCTCGAGCTGAGCACTGGTGCGGCCGAAGCGGCGTTCGCGTTCCGCGTAGGAAGCGATGGCGTGACCGAGCGCGTCGGCGTCGAAATCCGGCCAAAACGTGTCGGTGAAGTAGAACTCGGTGTATGCGAGCTGCCACAGCAGGAAGTTGCTGACGCGGCGCTCGCCGCCGGTGCGGATGAACAGGTCCGGCTCCGGCGCATAAGCCATGGACAGATGCTCGGCGAACGAATCCTCGTTGACCTCGACCGCCTTGCCCGCCAGCGCCGACTGTTCGGCGAGCTTGCGGGTGGCCTGCATGATGTCCCAGCGCCCGCCGTAATTCGCGGCGATGGTCAGCGTGAGGCGGGTGTTGCGCGCGGTCTTGGTTTCCGCGCGCTTGATCAGCTCGCGGATGCGCGCGTCGAAACGGTCGAGATCGCCCACCACCCGCAAACGGATCCCGTTCGCGTGGAGCTTGCCGATCTCGCGCTCGAGCGCAGTGACGAACAGGCGCATCAGGAACGAGACTTCCTCGTTCGGGCGGCGCCAGTTTTCCGAGCTGAAGGCGAACAGCGTCAGGTATTCGACGCCCTGCCGCGCGCACGCCTCGACGGCGGCCCGCACCGCGTCGACGCCGCGCGTATGGCCCGCCACGCGCGGCAGACGCCGCTGGGTGGCCCAACGGCCGTTGCCATCCATGATGATCGCGATATGTCGCGGCACCGCGGCGACATCAGGCACGCGCACGGTTGAGCTGGTATAGGTCATGGCCGTCGGGACAGTGACTGCAAATAAAGAAGTGGGAATCCTGAAAGTGCGGAGCCGACCGGCTTCACACCGTCATGATCTCGGCTTCTTTCGTCACGACGAGCTTGTCGATTTCGGTGACGAACTTGTCCGTCAGTTTCTGAACGTCATCGCCCGCACGACGCTCGTCGTCTTCCGAAATTTCCTTGTCCTTGACGAGTTTTTTCAGTTGCTCGTTAGCGTCGCGACGCAGATTGCGGACCGCGACCTTGGCCGTTTCCGCTTCGCTCTTGACCACTTTGGTCAGTTCGCGGCGGCGCTCTTCGGTCAGCGCGGGCATCGGCACGCGGATCACGTCGCCTTGCGTGGCCGGGTTCAGACCGAGGTCCGACTCGCGGATCGCCTTTTCGACGACCTGGACCATCTTCTTCTCCCACGGCTGCACGCCGATCGTGCGCGCGTCGATCAGCGTCAGGTTCGCAACCTGCGAGATCGGCACCGGCGAACCGTAGTAATCACACTGGATGTGATCGAGCAGGCCCGTGTGTGCACGGCCCGTGCGGATCTTCGACAGGTCGTTCTTGAACGCGTCGATGGAACGCTGCATCTTTTGTTCAGCGCCCTTCCTGATATCAGCCACAGACATTTTTAAACCTCCGAACCTTCAAAACGGAGCGAGCCGGCCAGCGCGCGCGATAAGCAGCGGCCTGGGCTCGCGTCAAAGCCCACGTTATGTGAACGAGAGTTTACACGTGGACGAGGGTGCCCTCGTCCTCGCCTTGTACGATGCGCTTGAGCGCGCCCGGCTTGACGATCGAAAAAACGCGGATCGGCAGTTTCTGGTCGCGGCACAGCGCGAACGCCGTGGCGTCCATCACCTGCAGATTGCGGCCAATCGCTTCGTCGAAGCTGATGGTCGTGTAGCGGGTTGCGTTTGAATCTTTCTTGGGATCGGCCGAATAGACGCCGTCCACCTTGGTTGCCTTCAGCACGACTTCCGCGCCGATTTCCGAGCCGCGCAGCGCGGCGGCCGTGTCGGTCGTGAAGAACGGGTTGCCGGTGCCCGCCGCGAAAATCACGACTTTGCCTTCTTCGAGCTGGCGAATCGCGCGGGGCCGGATGTACGGTTCAACCACCTGGTCCATGCGCAGCGCCGATTGCACACGCGCCTCGATACCGGCGTGGCGCATTGCGTCCTGCAGCGCCAGCGCGTTCATCATCGTGGCCAGCATGCCCATGTAGTCGGCCGTGGCGCGATCCATACCGGCCGCACCGCCCGCGACGCCGCGGAAAATATTGCCGCCGCCGATCACCACCGCCAGCTGCGTTCCGAGACGGACCACTTCGGCCACGTCCGCCACCATTCGTTCGATGGTCGCGCGATTGATGCCGAAGGCATCGTCGCCCATCAGAGCTTCACCGGAGAGTTTGAGCAGGACGCGTTTGTAGGCAGTGGGCATAGGGGTATCCAGATCGCGCAGAACAGGGCAACAACAAGGGACTAATGTAGGGGTGAAATGCTGATTCGGGCAAGCGCCGCCAAATTGACGGACCCGCGGTCCGCCGGCGGCTGCGCTGCGAGGGTCAACCCGCGCGCAGCCTTGCGGCGCTGCCGACCGCGGAGAAGTCTTGCTTCGCCGCGGGTCCAACAGTACTACTGTGAAGCTTGGGCGACGCTTATTGCTGCTTTGCAGCAGCGACTTGAGCGGCCACTTCTGCTGCGAAGTCGTCCTGCTTCTTCTCGATGCCTTCACCGACCACGAACAGCGCGAACTTCTGCACGCTCGAGCTGGCTCCCTTCAGCATCTGCTCGATCGTCTGCTTGTCGTTCTTAACGAACGTCTGGTTCAGCAGCGACACTTCCTTCAGGTACTTCTGCACGCTGCCGTCGACCATCTTGGCGACGATTTCAGCCGGCTTGCCCGATTCGGCGGCCTTCTGTTCAGCGATGCTGCGTTCCTTCGCGATCAGGTCCGCCGGCACGTCGTTCGACGACAGCGAAACCGGCTTCATCGCGGCGATGTGCATGGCCACGTCCTTGCCCACCTGCTCGTCCGCGCCGGTGTACTCGACCAGCACGCCGATGCGCGTGCCGTGCAGGTACGCTGCCAGCTTGTTAGCCGTGTCGAAGCGCACGAAACGGCGAATCGACAGGTTTTCACCGATCTTGCCGACCAGCGCGAGGCGCACAGCGTCGACCGTCGAGCCGTCGAGCGGCAGGGCCGACAGAGCAGCGAGATCAGCCGGGTTTTGCGTAGCGACCAGCTCGGCGACCTGCTTCGAGAAAGCCAGGAAGTCGTCGTTCTTCGAAACGAAGTCGGTTTCGCAGTTCAGCTCGACCAGCGAACCCGCGTTGCCGCCGATGAACGATGCGACCACGCCTTCAGCCGTCACGCGCGACGCCGCCTTGCTGGCCTTGTTGCCCAGCTTCACGCGCAGCAGCTCTTCAGCGCGCGCCATGTCGCCGTCGGCTTCCGTCAGCGCCTTCTTGCATTCCATCATCGGCGCGTCGGTCTTTGCGCGCAGTTCTGCAACCATGCTTGCGGTAATTGCCGCCATCATTTGCTCCTTGAGTTCCGTCTGTCACACGCCGCCCGCACTTCGATACCGGCGGCAAGAATTCGTTTCAGCGTCGCCGAGTATTTTTTACGGACAACGCGTTGGGCGCCGCCTGCGGCACCCCACTACAACGTCGCGGCTTAAAAAAAGGGGGCCTGTAGAAAGCCCCCTTTTTTGCCGGACATGGGGCAGGTTTACGCTTCCCCGTTGACCTCGACGAACTCGTCGCCGTCGCCGCCACGGGCAGCTTGCACCACTTCGTTGACCGCGTTAGCACGGCCTTCCAGGATCGCGTCAGCCACGCCAGCCGTGTACAGAGCGACAGCCTTGCTGGCGTCGTCGTTACCCGGGATCACGTAGTCGATACCTTCCGGCGAGTGGTTCGTGTCGACCACTGCGATGACCGGAATGCCCAGCTTGTTCGCTTCGGTGACGGCAATCTTGTGGTAGCCGACGTCGACCACGAAGATCGCGTCCGGAATGCCGCCCATGTCCTTCACGCCGCCGATCGACTTCTGCAGCTTGGCCATTTCGCGTTCGAACAGCAGCGCTTCCTTCTTGCTCATGCGCTCGGTTTCGCCCGCTTCCAGCGCGGCTTCCATGTCCTTCAGGCGCTTGATCGAAACCTTCAGCGTCTTGAAGTTGGTCAGCATGCCGCCGAGCCAGCGCGCGTTGACGAACGGCATGCCAGCGCGTTGCGCTTCTTCAGCGATCGTGTCGCGCGATTGACGCTTCGTGCCGACGAACAGGATCGTGCCGCGATTAGCCGCCAGTTGACGCGCGTACTTCAGCGCGTCGTTGTACATCGGCAGCGTCTTTTCGAGGTTGATGATGTGAATCTTGTTGCGATGACCGAAAATGAAGGGGGCCATCTTCGGGTTCCAGAAGCGCGTTTGGTGACCGAAGTGGACACCGGCTTCCAGCATTTGACGCATGGTAACTGCCATGAAAATCTCCGCGAGGGTTGGGTCTTAAGCCGGCTGCCGTATCGGCCGCGCCCGCCTTCTTCTTTGGCTGGAACGCGACGGACACCCTGGGTGCGCCGGCTTGCGAGTTGGCTGCCTGGGTACTGCTTACCTCAGGGCGCAGGCAACCGGCACCGTGAGAAGCCGCCCCTGCCCGTTTTTGACCGCCATTCCACCGTCCACTTCACGGTATCAGGCAATAAAAACGAGCCATCGATCGACTTAGCCAAAGATTATAGCACGCGACTATTGCACGACTCAACCCGCGTAGTAGCTCCCGTTTGCCGTGACGGGGTTGCACCCACAGGGTTGACGCCATCTCCTTCTCCGTGCGCCGAAGGCGCTCGCCGCCTAAGAGTAAGTGGTGCAGCGGCCAAGTGAATTCGCGCAGTCCGCCTGGACCATCGCACGCAAGGCCGTTCAACTTGCTGCAGCAAAGCCCGCAAAAGCGCCCGCCACACCCACAAGCCTCGTCTCAAAAGACTGCGGCTGCCGGAATATGGTGCGATAATCCCGAAATAAATCGCATTTCAGGCCCGACTCATGGCTATTACGCTCAAAAACGAACACGATATCGCGCAGATGCGCGTTGCCTGCAAACTCGCTAGCGAAGTGCTCGACTACATCACGCCGTTCGTCAAGGCCGGCGTCACCACGGGCGAACTCGACCGCCTGTGCCACGAATACATGCTGAAGGAACAGGGCACGATTCCGGCACCGCTGAATTACCAGCCGCCCGGCTATCCGCCCTATCCGAAAGCCACGTGCATTTCCGTCAACGACGTGATCTGCCACGGCATCCCCGGCGACAAGACTTTGAAGAACGGCGACGCGCTGAATATCGACGTCACGGTCATCAAGGAAGGCTATTTCGGCGACACGAGCCGCATGTTCATCGTCGGCGAAGGCTCGATCCTCGCCAAACGGCTCGTGCAGACCACCTTCGAATGCATGTGGCTCGGCATCGACCAGGTCCGTCCGGGCGCGCATCTCGGCGACATCGGCCACGCGATCCAGAAGCATGCGGAAGCTCAGGGCTACAGCGTGGTGCGCGAGTACTGCGGCCACGGCATCGGCACCGTGTTCCACGAAGACCCGCAAATTCTGCACTACGGCCGTCCCGGCACCGGGTTCGAATTGCAGGCCGGCATGATCTTCACGATCGAGCCGATGATCAACGCCGGCCGCCGCGAAATCCGCACGATGCCCGATCAGTGGACCGTCAAGACCAAGGATCGCAGCCTGTCGGCGCAATGGGAACACACCGTGCTCGTCACGGAAACCGGCTACGACGTGCTGACCGTTTCCGCCGGCACGCCCGCGCGGCCGCCGGTCGTCGCGGCCACCGCCTGACCGACCTCCGCCCCCACCGCCAGCCAATGAGTAGCGTTCCCGTCGTCGCCCAATCCCATGCCTCGTCGCTGAAGGCGGACTACAAAGTGGCCAAAGCCCAGATACTGGAACGCTTCAAAACGGCCACCAACGTCGATGCATTGATGGGCGCCCTCGCGCGCGCCACGGACGACTCGCTGCGGGCCGCCTGGGACACCTGCGAGCTGCCGGGCGAACTGGCGCTGCTGGCTGTCGGCGGCTATGGGCGGGGCGAACTCGCGCCGCATTCGGACATCGACATCCTGGTTTTGCTGCCCGATGCACCGCGCGAACATCTGGAAGCGCGCATCGAACGCTTCATCAGCCTCGCGTGGGATCTGGGACTGGAACTCGGCAGCAGCGTGCGCAGCGTGTCGCAATGTCTCGAAGAGGCCGCCAACGACGTCACCGTGCGCACCTCGCTGCTGGAAGCACGGCGCATCACGGGCAGCGCCGCGCTCTTCGACGACTTCGCCACGCGTTACCGCGCAGCGCTCGATCCGAAGGCATTCTTCCAGGCGAAAGTGCTGGAAATGCGCCAGCGCCACGCCAAGTTCCAGGACACGCCCTACGCGCTCGAACCGAACATCAAGGAAAGCCCGGGCGGCCTGCGCGATCTTCAACTGATTCTCTGGATTACCCAGGCGGCCGGCTTTGGCTGCAGCTGGCGCGAACTCGAAGCGCGCGGCCTGGTCACCGAGCGCGAAGCGCGCGAACTGCGCCACAACGAAAGCTTCCTGAAGGCGCTGCGCGCGCGGCTGCACGTGATCGCCGGGCGCCGGCAGGACATCATGGTGTTCGATCTGCAGACGGCGGTGGCCGAAAGCTTCGGCTACAAGCCGACCGTCACCAAGCGCGCCAGCGAACAGCTGATGCGCCGCTACTACTGGGCCGCCAAGGCCGTCACGCAGCTCGCCACGATCCTGATCCAGAACATCGAGGCGCAACTCTTCCCCAGCACGAGCGGCATTACGCGCGTGCTGTCGGAGCGCTTCGTCGAAAAGCAGGGCATGCTGGAGATCGCCAGCGACGACGTATTCGAGCGCGAGCCGAACGCGATCCTCGAAGCGTTCCTGCTGTACGAGCAGACACCCGGCGTCAAAGGCCTGTCGGCGCGCACGCTGCGCGCGATCTACAACGCCCGCGACGTGATGGATCAGCACTGGCGGCGCGATCCGGAGAACCGGCGCCTGTTCATGGACATCCTGAAGCAGCCGGCCGGCATCACGCACGCGTTGCGCCTGATGAACCAGACCAGCGTGCTCGGACGCTATCTGCTGAATTTCCGGCGCATCGTCGGGCAGATGCAGCACGATCTGTATCACGTCTACACCGTCGACCAGCACATCCTGATGGTGCTGCGCAATCTGCGCCGCTTCGCGGTGGCCGAGCATGCGCACGAATATCCGTTCTGCAGCCAGTTGATCACCAACTTCGACCGGCCGTGGGTGTTGTACGTGGCGGCGCTGTTCCACGATATCGCCAAGGGCCGCGGCGGCGACCATTCCACGCTCGGCATGGTCGACGCGCGGCGCTTTTGCCGCAACCACGGCATCCTCGGCGAGGACGGCGAGCTGGTCGTGTGGATGGTGCAGCAGCATCTGACGATGAGCCAGGTCGCGCAGAAGCAGGACACGAGCGACCCGGAGGTGATCAAGCGCTTTGCCGAACTGGTCGGCACCGAACGCCGCCTCACCGCGCTCTATCTGCTGACGGTGGCCGATATCCGCGGCACCAGCCCGAAAGTCTGGAACACGTGGAAAGGCAAGCTGCTCGAAGACCTCTACCGCGCCACTCTGGCCGTGCTCGGCGGCGCGCGGCCGGACGCGCATTCGGAGCTGAAGTCCCGCAAGGAAGAGGCGCTTGCGCTGCTCCGCCTCGAAACCGTGCCGGAAGGCGCGCAACGGGCGTTGTGGGACCAGCTCGATGTCGGCTATTTCCTGCGTCACGACGCGGCGGACATCGCGTGGCAAACGCGTGTGCTGTACCGCCATGTCGAAACGCCGACGCCGATCGTCCGGGCACGTCCGTCGCCGATCGGCGAGGCGCTGCAGGTGCTGGTGTACGTGAAGGACCAGCCCGACCTGTTCGCCGGTATTTGCGCGTATTTCGACCGCAACAGCCTGTCGGTGCTCGATGCGCGAGTCAGTACGACCCGTCACGGGTACGCGCTCGATAATTTCCTCGTCGCGCATACCGAAGAAGACGTGCATTATCGCGATATCGCCAATCTGGTCGAACAGGAACTGACCGCCCGCCTCACCGGCCACGGGACCCTGCTGCCGGGACCGTCGAAGGGCCGTTTGTCGAGGCTGTCGCGGACCTTCCCTGTCACGCCGCGCGTCGATCTTCGGGCCGACGAGCGCGGCCAATACTACATCCTGTCCGTGTCGGCGAACGACCGGCCAGGCCTTCTTTATTCGATCGCGCGTGTGCTGGCCGAGCATCGGGTCGGCGTCGCTTCGGCGCGGATCAATACGCTCGGCGAACGCGTCGAAGACGTGTTCCTGCTGGACGGACACGGTCTGTCGGACAACCGCCTGCAAATTCAGGTCGAGACCGAACTGCTGCGCGCGATCGCAGTGTGAGATTTCATGCGAGTCAAATTAACAGCCAAGCACCCGCGGCCGGCTTCGTCCGAACGCGCCCCTGTCCGTACCGGCAGCACGTCGGCGCGTAAGCCGACGCGCCCGGTGGGACCGAAGCCGTCTACGGCGGCTTTCAGCGGGGCGCGGGGTGCAGGCGCTGGCGCAGCGGGCAGCGGCGGCAAGCGGCCGGCCGGTGGTAAGCCGGCGGGTAGCGGCGCACGTGCGCCGCGTGCCGAGGGGTCGTTTTCGCGCGAGCGGGTGGCGGGTGCGGCAGGTGCGCCGCGTCGTGCCACGTCGGATCGGCCGCCGCGCCGGGACGGGGCTGCGGGCGAGCGGGGGCCGCGTCGTGATGATGGGGAACGTGCGCCGCGTCGGTTTGAAGGCGCAGGCGATCGCGGTGAACGCGCGCCGCGCCGGTTTGAAGGTGGCGGCGATCGCGGTGAACGTGCGCCGCGCAAATTCGAAGGCGCCGGTGATCGCGGTGAACGTGCGCCGCGCCGGTTTGAAGGCGCAGGTGATCGCGGTGAGCGCGCACCGCGCCGGTTTGAAGGCGCAGGTGATCGCGGTGAGCGCGCACCGCGCCGGTTTGAAGGCGCTGGTGATCGCGGTGAACGCGCACCGCGCAAATTCGAAGGCGCCGGCGATCGCGGTGAACGCGCACCGCGCCGGTTTGAAGGTGCTGGTGATCGGGGTGAGCGTGCGCCGCGCAAATTCGAAGGCGCAGGCGATCGCGGTGAGCGTGCGCCGCGCAAATTCGAAGGCGCAGGCGATCGCGGTGAACGTGCGCCGCGCAAATTCGAAGGCGCAGGCGATCGCGGTGAACGTGCGCCGCGCAAATTCGAAGGCGCAGGCGATCGCGGTGAACGTGCGCCGCGACGGTTTGAAGGCGCAGGGGATCGCAACGAACGCGCCCTCCGCCGGTTTGAAGGCGCGGGAGATCGCGGCGAACGCGCGCCCCGCCGTTTTGAAGGCACTGGTGACCGCGCCGAACGCGCCCCGCGCCGCTTCGAAAAAGCCGGCGATCGCAACGAACGCGGCCCCCGCCGCGACGACGGCGAACGTCGCCCGTTCAGCGGACCGCGCACAGGCGGCCGTCCGTCGGAAGGCGCACCGCGTGGCGAACGCCCGCTACGCCGCGAAGGCGACGCATCCGATCGTCCCCGTTTCGGCAGCGACCGTGGGCCGCGCAGCGACAGCGCGCCGCGCCGCTTCGAAAGCGAGCGCGGCTCGTCCGAACGGGGCGAGCGCAGCAGCTTCGCGAAACCCGTGAAAAGCGGCTACAGCGACCGCTCCGACCGTCCGGCACGCGCCCCGCGCGAGGGCTACGGCGACCGCGCTCCGGCCAAACGCGAATTCGACGATCGCCCCGCGCGCAGTGGTGAACCCGGCGAGCGCCCAGCCCGCAGCTTCGACAAGGCACAGCCGTCCGCGGCGCGCCGCTTCGGCGACGACCGCCCGGCCCGCGCCGACAAGCCACGCGCGACCGCGTCCGCAACCCGCGCCGAGCGCCGCGATGCGAGCAGCGGTGCCGACGCCAATCCCGCCGCGCGCACTCCGCGTCGCGATTACGAAGACGCGCCGGGCACTTTGCGCCTGTCGAAACTGATGTCCGAACTCGGCTTGTGCTCGCGCCGCGAAGCCGACGAGTGGATCGAAAAGGGCTGGGTTCTGGTGGACGGCGAGCGCATCGACACGCTCGGCACCAAGGTTCGTCCGGACCAACGCATCGAGATCGACCCCGCCGCCGAAGCCGCGCAAGCGAGCCAGGTGACGGTGCTGGTTCACAAGCCGGTCGGCCTCGTCTCGGGCCAGGCGGAAGATGGCTATCAACCGGCGATCACACTGGTCACGCCGGAGAATCGCTGGGAAGGCGACCACTCGGAAATCCGCTTCTCCGTCGCGCATCTGCGCCAGCTCGCGCCGGCCGGCCGCCTCGACATCGATTCGACGGGCCTGCTGGTGCTGACGCAGGACGGCCGCGTCGCCAAGCAACTGATCGGCGGCCATTCGGAGATCGACAAGGAATACCTGGTGCGCGTGGCCTATGGCGAACACACCACGGACGTCGAAAGCCACTTCCCGCCCGAAAGCCTTGAACTGTTGCGCCACGGGCTGTCGCTCGACGACGTGCCGCTCAAGCCCGCGCAGGTCAGTTGGCAGAACGGCGAACAATTGCGTTTCGTGCTGCGCGAAGGCAAAAAACGCCAGATCCGCCGGATGTGCGAACTGGTCGGTCTCGAAGTGATCGGCCTGAAGCGAGTGCGGATGGGTCGCGTGATGCTGGGTGCGCTGCCGCCGGGCCAATGGCGCTATTTGGCGGCGGACGAATTGTTCTGATGACGCTGAGGCGAGCGCCCGTTCATCATCGGATAGGCACTCCCGCCAACAAAAAACCCACGCCGATGCGTGGGTTTTTTGTTGGCGCGTTACAGCAGCAGCCTCAATCGTCGCTATTCGGCTCCATGTCCGGAAACAGCACTTCCGTGAAGCCGAACTTCGCGAAATCGTTGATCCGCATCGGATACAGCTTGCCGATCAGGTGGTCGCACTCGTGCTGCACGACGCGTGCGTGAAAGCCCTCGGCGACCCGGTCGATCGGTTTGCCGTACTGGTCGAAGCCGTGATACTTGATCATCGAAAAGCGGCTCACCGCGCCACGCAGACCCGGCACCGACAGACAACCTTCCCAGCCCTCTTCCATATCGAGCGAGACCGGCGTGATGGTCGGATTGATCAGCACCGTCTCCGGCACCGGCGGTGCGTCCGGGTAGCGCTCGTTCTTGCCGAAGCCGAAGATCACCACCTGCAGATTGACACCGATCTGCGGCGCGGCGAGGCCCGCGCCGTTCGCGTCGTGCATGGTCTCGAACATGTCTTTGACGAGTTCATGTAGTTCAGGCGTGTCGAAGTGATCGACCGGATCGGCAATGCGCAACAGGCGCGGGTTGCCCATCTTGAGAATTTCGCGGATCATGACTGCCCCTCCAGGAGCTTACGCATACCATCTTCGTCGAGTACGGGGATGCCGAGTTCCTCGGCTTTCGCCAACTTGCTGCCGGCTTCCGCGCCTGCGACCACATAGTCCGTTTTTTTCGACACGGACCCCGCCACTTTCGCGCCGGCTGTTTCGAGCATTTCCTTTGCTTCCTCGCGGGCGAGGTTCGGCAAGGTGCCGGTCAATACCACCGTCTTGCCGGCCAGCACGCCTTGCGGCGCCTTCGGCGCGGGCGGCCCTTCGGGCCAGGTGACCTTGCCCGGCGCGCGCAGCTGCTCGATCACCGTGCGGTTCTGCTCTTCGGCGAAGAACTGACGGATCGACTCGGCGACCACCGGCCCTACGTCGTTGACTTCCAGCAAGGCTTCGACCGTGGCGTCCATGATCGGATCCAGCGAGCCGAAGTGCTTGGCCAGATCTTTCGCCGTGGATTCGCCCACGTGGCGGATGCCGAGCGCGTAGATGAAGCGCGCCAGCGTAGTGTGCTTGGCCTTTTCCAGTGAGTCGAGCAGGTTCTGCGCGGACTTTTCTGCGAAGCGGTCGAGTTCGGCGAGCGTCGCGAAGCCGAGGTTGAACAGATCGGCCGGCGTGCGCACCAGATTCTGCTCGACCAGTTGATCGATGATCTTTTCGCCGAGCCCGTCGATATCGAGCGCGCGCCGCTGCGCGAAGTGCCACAGCGCCTGCTTGCGCTGCGCCGGACAAAACAGGCCGCCGGTACAACGCGCGATCGCCTCGTCGGGCAGCCGCTCGATGTTCGATCCGCACACCGGACACTGCGTCGGCATCACGAATTCGCGGGCGTCGGCCGGACGCCGGTCGAGCAGCGCGCTCACCACTTCGGGAATCACGTCACCGGCGCGCCGCACGATCACCGTGTCGCCGATGCGGATATCCTTGCGGCGCACTTCGTCTTCGTTGTGCAGCGTGGCATTCGTGACCGTCGCGCCGCCGACGAACACCGGTTCGAGCCGCGCCACCGGCGTGATCGCGCCGGTGCGGCCGACCTGCACATCGATCGCGACGAGTCTGGTCAGCGCTTCCTGCGCGGGAAATTTATGCGCCAGCGCAAAACGCGGCGCGCGCGACACGAAGCCGAGCGCGTCCTGCTCGTCGCGCTGGTTGACCTTGTAGACCACGCCGTCGATGTCGTACGGCAGCGAATCGCGTTTCTCGCCGACCCCGTGGAAAAAGCCCAGCAAACCTTCGGCGCCCTGCACCACCGCGCGTTCGCTGTTCACAGGCAAGCCGAGGTCCTTGTACCAGTCGAGCAGTTCGCTATGCGTGGCCGGCATCTCCATCCCTTCGAGCACACCGATGCCATACGCGAAAAACGACAGCGGCCGCTGCGCGGTGATCTTCGAATCGAGCTGCCGCAAGCTGCCCGCCGCCGCATTGCGCGGATTGGCGAATTCCTTTTGCGCGGCGGCGCGCTGGCGTTCGTTCAGGCGCTCGAAGTCGCGCTTGAACATCAGCACTTCGCCGCGCACGTCGAGCACCCGCGGCACGCGCTTGCCTTTGAGCTTGAGCGGAATCGAGCGGATCGTGCGGACGTTTTCGGTGACGTTCTCGCCGGTGGTGCCGTCGCCGCGCGTGGACGCCTGGACGAACGCGCCGTCGACGTAGCGCAGCGAGATCGCGAGGCCGTCGAACTTCAGCTCAGCCGCGTAATCGACCCGCACCGGCGGTTCGCTCGCGTTCTTGCCGAGCGCGTCGCCCACGCGTTTGTCGAATGCGACGATGTCTTCGTCGGCGAAACCGTTGTTCAGGGACAGCATGGGCTGGTCGTGCACGACCGGCTCGAAACCGCTCGCCGCCGCGCCGCCCACGCGCTGGGTCGGCGAGTCCGGCACGATCAGATCGGGATGCTCAGACTCGATGCTCTCCAGTTCCTTGAACAGCTTGTCGTATTCCGCGTCCGGCAGGTCGGGCTGGTCGAGCACGTAGTACGCGTAGTTCGCGCGTTCGAGTTCCGCGCGCAGCCACGCGGCCCGTTCGGCCGGAGCGCTGCTTGCTGGGGAAGAGGCGGGAGTTCGGGACATGCTGTCGGACGGCTCGTCAGGGAAATTCAGACATTGGATTATCGCAGGAAGCGTGCCCCTTTACATCGTCCGAATGGCCAGCGTTCAAGGTCACCTCCGCGCGTTCGCCAGCGGTTCGAAGCGGCGCGCACATGCGCCGCCGCAAACGACAACGGCCGCACATCGTGCGGCCGTCGGGCACCTCGAAGAACCGTGCGGCTTACTGGCTGAACAGACGCCGCGTGGCAGGTGAACCCGCAGGAATACCCGCCTGTTCGAGCTTCGCGTAAAGCGTCATCAGCTGTTTCTCGATGGCGAGCAACGCGGTCTCCGGCAAGGGACGGCGGCCATCGTCGACCACCCGCCCGCCGATGCGCTCGGCCAACGATTTCGCGTAGTCGCACATTAGCCGGAACGGCAGGATGTCTTCGTCGGCGACCGGCACGTCGAGCACCAGCGTGATCATCTGGCCGCCCTTGTACGTGAGGTCGTCGCGCAGGAAGTTGGTGTCGCCGAATTGCAGCATGAACACCGGGCTCTGGCGCGAGTCGAGCTTGACGAAACGCGTGCCGTCGCGCGACAGCAGCAGGCCGTCCTGCGACGCCACCGCCTGCACGTAGTTGGCCGACCACGGCGCGCCGTCCGACAGCACGTTGATCGACAGCTGCGCGTCGCATTGCGCGGCGAAACCGTCGAGCTCGCGCGCCATCGCGACTGTTTCGAGCATGTCGGGAAATTCCGGCGCCGCGTCGAGCGCGTCGGCAAACTGCTGCACGCCGGTGACGAACTCCGAGAACTCCAGTTCGTTCAGCGCACCGCTGCGGTTGGCCAGTTGCGCGGCCGCGCGCAGCTCTTCATAGCGCGCGCCGTTTTGCAACAGCTCCCATGGACCGCCTTCGGGCTTGCCTTCGATATGCACCGGCTTACTGCCGGCGCGGCGCAGACGCTGCGCGAGCGGCAGCACCTTGTCGCCGGCCACCGGGCCGTTCAGGCGAAGCGGCACGATGCAGTCGATGCGCCGATCGACGATCGCTGGCGGCGCCGACGAGATCGTCGTAGCGGCGGGCAGAATCGGCTCGACCGGTTCGTCTGGTGCTTTGGCGTCGCGAGCGGCTTGCGCGGGCCACGCGGCCTCGCCGGCTTCTGCGGGATGCACGCCCTCGCCTTCAGCCTCGGCCACGCCCTCGGCTTCCGGCAAACCGTTCGGCGTGATCGTCTCGGCCTGAATATCGGCCGGTGTGTCGAGCGGCGCAACGGGCACGCCCGGGCTCCCGCCAAAAGTCGGCTCGACGCGCGCCGCGGTCGTTTCCGCCGACGTGTCGGGACCCACCACTGGTTCACGGCGCGTGGTCGGCCGGGCCGGTTCGATGAACGGGCTCTGCTCCTCCTGATCGTCCCGCGCGAAGCTTTCGGCGGTCTCGGCCGGCATCGGCCGCGGCATCTTGCGACGCACTTTCGCCCCCTGCCACGCGTTGTATACGACCACGCCCCCGACCACCACGGCACCCGCGCCGATCAAACCGAGTGTCAACTCGTCCATGCATGCTCCATCAGCAATTCTTCTATCCGCGCGGCTTGTGCGCCCGCTCCACGTATCGCGCGGCCTTCCATTCAAGCCGCTGCGCTGAACGCGGACGCCCGCGAAGGCTTAAGTTAAACGATATTCTGGGCGAAACCGGCCGCCGTTTCCATGTCGACCGCCACGATGCGCGACACACCCTGCTCCTGCATGGTCACGCCGATCAGCTGCTGCGCCATTTCCATCGCGATCTTGTTGTGCGAAATGAACAGGAACTGGGTTTTGTCGGACATCGCCCGCACCAGGTTCGCGAAACGTTCGGTGTTGGCGTCGTCGAGCGGCGCGTCCACTTCGTCGAGCAGACAGAACGGCGCCGGATTCAGCTGGAACATCGCGAACACCAGCGCGGTCGCGGTCAGCGCTTTCTCGCCGCCCGACAGCAGATGGATCGTCGAATTCTTCTTGCCCGGCGGCTGCGCCATCACCTGTACGCCGGCGTCGAGAATCTCGTCGCCGGTCATGATCAGCTTCGCCTGGCCGCCGCCGAACAGGCGCGGGAACAGCTCGCCGAAATGACGGTTCACTTCGTCGAAGGTGCCTTGCAGCAGCGTGCGCGTTTCGCCGTCGATCTTGCGGATCGCGTCTTCGAGCGTTTCGATCGCGCTGCCCAGGTCGGCCGATTGCGAGTCGAGGAACGCCTTGCGCTCGGTCGCGGCCTTCAGCTCATCGAGCGCGGCCATATTGACCGGGCCGAGCGCGGTGATCGCGTTGCTGATGCGCGTGACTTCGCCTTGCAGGTACGACGGCTTCATGTCCGGCGTGAGCTTGGCTTGCAGCTCGGCCTCGTCGACGCCCGCCGCCGCGAGTTGCTCGATGAACTGCTCGCCGTTCAGGCGCGCGGCCTGCTCCTTCAGCTGCAATTCGTTGATGCGGTCGCGCAGCGGTTGTAGCGCGCGCTCGGCGGTGAGGCGGGTCTCGTCGGCGGAGCGCAGCTTGGCGGTCAGATCGTCGAGTTCGAGACGCGCGGCGTGCAGCGCCTCTTCCTTGACCGAACGGATGTCGAGCGCGTCCTGCAAACCGGTGTGCGCGGTCTGCTGGTTGATCGTTTCCATCTCGGCGCGCGCGTCTTCCAGCGACACCGCGACGCGCTCGCTCTGCTCGTGCGCGACCTGGATGCTGCGCTTCAATTCGTCGATGCGGTTGGCCATGTTGCGCGCGGCAAAGCGCGCGTCGGTGGCGACGCGGTCGAGGTCGCGCGCCTGGCCGCGTGCAGTGGTCAGTTCTTCGTCGAGCGCTTCGAAGGCCATCTGGTGATCTTCGAAACGCGCCTGCAATTCCGCGAGTTCGGCGTCGTGCCGCTCGAAGTTCGCTTCCGACTCCGTACGCATCGCGCGCTGTTCTTCGATCTGCGCGGTGATCTCTTCGAGTTCCTCGCGAATCTGCGTGCTGCGCTGGGTGTAACGCTCGTGCGCCTGCGTGAGCTTGAGCACATCCATCTGCAACGCGTGCACCCACTGCGTGGCGCGCTCGGCCTGCTGACGCACGTCGGTCAGCGCTTGCGCGCCTTGCGTGTGGGCGGCTTCGGCCCGGATCGCGGCGGCTTTCGCCTCGTCGGCGAGCAAGGCCTGCGCGCGCACCTGGCGCGCGAGATTCTCGATTTCCTGCTGGCGGGCCAGCATGCCGGCCTGCTCGGAATCGGCGGCATACAACTGCACGCCGACGCGCGTCACCACGTGACCCGCCTTCACGACGAACGAACCGCCTTCCGGCAATTGCGAGCGCATGCCGAGCGCCTGCTGCAGGTCATCGGCGACGAACGCGAGGCCGAGCCAGTCGTTCAGCACCGCGCGAATGCCCGCGTCGTCGATACGCACCAGCGACAGCAAAGGCCGCAACGCGGGCGACGTGGCGGCCGGCTGACCGGCGACGGGCGGCGCGTAGAACGCGAGCTTGGCGGGCGGCGCGTCGGTGGCGAAGGCCTTGACCCAGTCGAGGTTCGACACTTCCAGCGCGGCGAGGCGCTCGCGCAGCACCGCTTCGAGCGCGGTTTCCCAGCCGGCTTCGACGTGCAGCTTCTTCCACAGACGCGGCAGGCCACCCAGTTCGTGCTTTTCGAGCCACGGCTGGATCTTGCCTTCGGTCTGGACGTTTTCCTGCAACTGCTTGAGGGCGGCCAGGCGCGCGTCGAGCTGATGAATCTGGGCGCCTTCGGCCTGCACGCGCTCCTGCGCGGCGCGGCGTTCGCCGTCGAGGCGCGGCAGCGTTTCCTGCGCGTCCGCGAGACGCGCTTGCGCGTCGTGCAGAATTTCTTCGTGCTCGGCGAGCTGCGTGCGCAGGTCTTCGAGCTGCGCTTCGTCTGGAGCGTCGAGACCGCCCTTTTCCGCCTTCAGCCGCTCGTGACGTTGCTGCAACTGCTGCAATTGCTGATCCGCGTTGCGCTGATGCGCGGCTTCGAGCTTGAGCGCCTGCTCGGTCTGCGCGATGCCGCCGCGCTCCGCGTTCAGCTCCGTCTGCGCATCGCGCCAGCGCGCTTCGAGCGCGGGCATCGCGTCGTGCTTCGCGGCGGCTTCGTCTTCGGCGAGCGCGGCTTTTTCTTCGGCGACGGCCAGCTGTTCTTCAGCGTCCTCGATATCGCCCTGCGCCTTTTCGGCTTGCGACTGCCACTGCTCGCGCTGCGCGCTCAGCGCGGCGATCTGCGCCTGCACACGGTTGCGCGATTCGACGATGAACTTGATCTCGGCTTCGAGCCGGCTGACTTCCGCGTTCGCTTCGTACAGCGCGCCTTGTGCGCCCTGCATCGCGTCGCTCGCGGAATAATGCGCGACCCGCAGCGTTTCGAGTTGCGCTTCGACTTCGCGCAGCTTCGCGGTTTGCGCTTCGAGGTCGATCTGCGCCTGCTCGATCGCGCGCTGCTGGCGCTCCCGCTCGCTGCCGGCTTCGTTCTTGCGCAACAGCCACAACAGACGCTGCTTCTCTTCGCCGTCGCTCTGCAGTTCCTTGTAGCGCGTGGCGACCACGGCCTGCCCTTCGAGCTTCTCGAGGTTGGCCCCCAGTTCGCGGACGATGTCCTCGACCCGAATCAGATTCTCGCGCGTGTCGTGCAGACGGCTCTCTGTTTCGCGGCGGCGTTCCTTGTACTTCGACACGCCGGCGGCTTCTTCGAGGAACACCCGCAGTTCTTCCGGCTTCGCCTCGATCAGCCGCGCGATCATGCCCTGCCCGATGATCGCGTAGGCGCGCGGCCCGAGGCCGGTGCCGAGGAAGATGTCCTGGATGTCGCGGCGGCGCGCCGGCAGATTGTTGATGTAGTAGCTCGAGGTGCCGTCGCGCGTGAGTACGCGCTTGACGGCGATTTCGGCATATTGGCCCCACTGGCCGGCGGCGCGGCCGTCGGCATTGTCGAACACCAGTTCGACGCTGGCGCGGCTACCCGGCTTGCGCGCGGTCGAGCCATTGAAGATCACGTCCTGCATCGACTCGCCGCGCAGCTCGGAGGCGCGCGATTCGCCGAGCACCCAGCGCACGGCGTCGATGATGTTGGACTTGCCGCACCCGTTCGGTCCGACCACGCCGACTAGCTGGCCCGGGACCTGGAAATGCGTGGGATCGACGAATGACTTGAAGCCAGCGAGTTTGATCGAGGTCAGACGCACGGCGATTTCGCTGTTTGAAAAGGGAAAATAATAGGTGGCTCGTGAAGGCCGCGCGAAGCGTTCGCCGATGCAGCGAAACGGCCCGCGAACCCCGCAAACCCTCGGAACATGGGCGCCGGCTGCACACGCTCACGCATGCGTCGGCTAATGAGGGGCAATCATACCATCGCACGTGGACGATTCTTACCGCCCTTACGGTCGTTTCGGCCGGTGCCGCCGGTGCCACCGTTGCCACTGTTATTGCCGGGCGCGGGCTCGCCCGCGGCGCTCACGTCCTCCGTGGATGGATCGGGCGGCAAGACTTTACTCCGGTGCACCCAGCTGGATAGCGCCGAGGCCAGCACGATGCACATGCCGCCGGCCCATTCGCGCGGGCCCGGGGTCTCACCGGCGAACAGCCACGCGGACAACGCGGTGACCACGATCTCGAACAGCATGATGATCGACGCCCGGTTGGCCGGCACCCGCGCGAGGCCGTACTGCACCAGCATATTGTTCGACGCCAGCAGCAGTCCGAGACCGAGCACGAGCAGCGCGGCGGTGCCGAGATGCGCGCCGGAGGGCGGCGCGGGCATCGCTTCGAACAGCGACGCGCACGCGCTGAAGATCGCCGCGCCGCCGAAGATCACCGCGGTGCGCATTTCCGGCTTCATGTCCGGCAGCACGCGGCTCGTCTTGAGGATCAGCACGTTGCTCATCGCGAAGCCCATGCCGCCCGCGAGGCCCGCCCATTCGGCGAGATTGCCGGGCACGGGAATGCCGAGCTGGGGAGACCACAGCATGGTCATCGCGCCGGCCAGCGACAGCGCCGCGAGCGCGGCGCCCGACCAGGTCAGCCGTTCATGCAGGATGAAGTGAGCAAACAGCGCGGTCCATGCGGGGGTGAGATAGAACAGCAACAGCACGCGCATCACCTGGCCGTGGATCGAGCCCCACACGAAGCCGAGGTTGGTGATGCCCGCTGCCAGCGCGAGCGCCGGCAGCAGCCAGTGCCAGCTCACGGTCTTGAGCGCGCGGCGGCGCACCAGCAGCACGAACAGACAGCCGGCGCCGCTCGTCAGCGCGCTGGCCGCGGTGCCGGTGACGCCGAGGGCCGCCAGCATGCGCAGCGGATACCAGATCATTCCCCATACCGAGGCGCCCAGCATGATCGCGAGCGTCGGCCAGCCGTTGCGAAGCCAGTTGTTCATCGCGCGGCGCTCCTCGCGCAGTGGCGCGCGGGATGGCTGGCGATGTGGTTCGCGGGGGTGTTGGCGGTGTGGCTTGCGACGCTATTTGCGATGTTGTCGGCGTCGCGGGCCGCGGCGGGCTCGCGCCCGCTTTGTCCAACTGTCTCCGGGACTGCTGCGTACATTGCTGCTCCTGCCGGTTTTTTTCGCGAACCGTGCGCGGTTCGCGTCGTTCCCGCTGCAACGCTTTCCATGCGCCGCCTGGCGGGTTGCGCCGTTGCCTGACGGCGCGCTGTGTCTTTCCTGTGGGTCCTTCAGTTGCGGCGCGGCACGCTATAATCATCCGCTTGCCGCCGTTGCCGGCCGGTCTTTCGAGCGCATTCGACGCGCTGTGCCGCCGGCGCGCGTGCCGCGCTTCTTCCAGCATCCGTCTGCGCCCATCTTCGATCAGGCTCGATTCGCCCCGTGAACCCGCTACTCGATTCCCTCCAGCCCTACCCGTTCGAAAAGCTGCGCGTGCTTTTCGAGAACGTCACCCCGCCGGCCGGCCTCTCGCCTATCAGCTTCGGCATCGGCGAGCCGAAACATCCGACGCCGCCACTGATTCGCGACGCCGTGATCGCGTCGCTCGGCGGCCTCGCCACATATCCGGCCACGCTCGGCACTCCGGCGCTGCGCGAATCGATTGCGCAGTGGGTCAAGCAGCGCTACGGCCTGCCGTCCATCGATCCGGCCACCGAGGTGCTGCCGGTCGCGGGCTCGCGCGAGGCGCTGTTCGCGCTCGCGCAGACGGTGCTGAACCCGCAGCGCAACGCGGGCAGCGAGCCTGCGATCGTACTCTGTCCGAACCCGTTCTACCAAATCTACGAAGGCGCGGCGCTGCTCGGCGGCGCGCAGCCGTACTTCGTCAATAGCGACCCGGCGCGCAACTTCGCGTGCGACTACGCGGCGGTGCCGGCCGACATCTGGGCCCGCACGCAACTGCTGTACGTCTGCTCGCCGGGCAACCCGACCGGCGCGGTGCTCACGCTCGACGACTGGCGCGAGCTGTTCGCGCTGTCGGACCGCTACGGCTTCGTGATCGCATCGGACGAGTGCTACTCCGAGATCTATTTCGACGAAGCGAATCCCCCGCTCGGCGGCCTCGAAGCCGCGCACAAGCTGGGCCGCGGCTTCGAGCGGCTGGTCATGCTGTCGAGCCTGTCCAAGCGCTCGAACGTGCCGGGCATGCGCTCGGGCTTCGTCGCCGGCGACCCGGCGATCCTCAAGGCCTTCCTGCTCTACCGCACCTACCACGGCGCGGCGTTGTCGACGGTGTTCCAGAGCGCCAGCATCGCGGCCTGGAACGACGAAACGCATGTGCGCCAGAACCGCGCGAAGTACCTGCGGAAGTTCTCCACCGTCACGCCGATGCTCGCCGGCGTGCTCGACGTGCGCCTGCCCGACGCCGCGTTCTACCTGTGGGCGAACGTCGCGCGCACCGGCCTCACGGACACCGAGTTCGCCCAGCGCCTGCGCGCCGACTATAATGTGACGGTTCTGCCGGGCTCGTTCCTCGCGCGTACCGCGCACGGCGTGAACCCCGGCCGCAATTTCGTGCGCCTCGCGCTGGTCGCCGACGTCGACGAATGCACCGAGGGCGCGCAGCGAATCGTCGATTTTTGCCACGCGCTCGCGGGCTGAGACCGGCGAGGTCGTTTCGCAAGTTTCAGGCGAACGCCCCGCGCGCAGCATCCCCTTCTTCAGACTTCTACTCTTCAGAAAAGCACGCATATGTCGCAACAACTTCAGCAGATCATTGACACCGCCTGGGAAAACCGCGCCGACCTGTCGCCGAAAGCCGCTCCGGCCGAAGTGCGCGAAGCGGTCGCCCACGCCATCGAGCAACTGGACAAGGGCGCGCTGCGCGTCGCCGAAAAGAAGGACGGCGACTGGGTCGTCAACCAATGGCTGAAGAAAGCCGTGCTGCTGTCTTTCCGCCTCGAAGACAACGCGCCGATGCCGGCCGGCGGCTACTCGCAGTTCTACGACAAGGTGCCGTCGAAGTTCGCCAACTACACCGCTGAAGACTTCGCCGCCGGCGGCTTCCGGGTGGTGCCGCCCGCGATCGCGCGGCGCGGTTCGTTCATCGCGAAGAACGTCGTGCTGATGCCCTCGTACACCAACATCGGCGCTTATGTGGACGAAGGCACGATGGTCGACACATGGGCCACCGTCGGTTCGTGCGCGCAGATCGGCAAGAACGTGCACCTGTCGGGCGGCGTGGGCATTGGCGGCGTGCTGGAGCCGCTGCAGGCCAACCCGGTCATCATCGAAGACAACTGCTTCATCGGCGCGCGTTCGGAAGTGGTCGAAGGCGTGATCGTCGAGGAGAACTCGGTGATCTCGATGGGCGTGTACCTCGGCCAGAGCACCAGGATTTACGACCGCGAAACCGGCAAAGTCACGTACGGCCGCATTCCGGCGGGCTCGGTGGTGGTGGCGGGCAACCTGCCGTCGAAGGACGGCTCGCACAGCCTGTACTGCGCAGTGATCGTCAAGAAGGTCGACGCGAAGACCCGCGCGAAGGTCGGCCTGAACGAGCTGCTGCGAGGCGATTGATGGCGCGCGGCACCAAAACCGTCGTCTACGGCATCCCGAACTGCGACACCGTGAAGAAAGCCCGCGTGTGGCTGGAAGAGCATGGTGTCGAGTTCGAGTTTCACGACTTCAAGAAGGCCGGCGTGACCGAGCCGCTCGTGCAGGACTGGCTGAAGGACGTGAAGCTCGACGCGTTGCTGAACCGCCGCGGCACCACGTGGCGCGGTCTGTCCGACGACATGAAGGCGGCCGCCGACACACAGCCGGGCGCGATCGCGTTGATGATCCACAAGCCGTCGGTGATCAAGCGTCCGGTGCTGGTGGTCAACGGGCGGGTCAAGTCGCTCGGTTTTTCCGCGGACGAATACGCGGCGCTGTTTGCGTGAATCCGCGCGCGGGGCTCAATGGCAACGCCGCGTCGCAGGTGTCGCCAGTTTTGCCAGCGGCCCACGTGCCGGGACCAGACGCAACCAGCAGTAAGCGTCAGCGCGGCCTCGCCGCGGGCATCAAAAGCTGTTGCCGGCTGCGGTGTTCAACCGCCAGCCGGCATTTTTTCATTTCAAAGTGGCTTGTACTGAATCCATGTCCGGCACCCTCGCCCTTACCGAACAACTGATCTCGCGCGCGTCCGTCACGCCCGACGACCAGCATTGCCAGCGCCTCCTGATCGAACGTCTGTCCGCGCTCGGCTTCGAGCACGAGACGATCGAATCGAACGGCGTGACCAACCTGTGGGCCGTCAAACGCGGCGTCGACGGCACGCGCGGCAAGCTGCTCGCGTTCGCCGGCCATACCGACGTGGTGCCGACCGGCCCGCTCGAACAATGGCATTCGGCGCCGTTCGAGCCCACCCAGCGCGACGGCAAGCTGTACGGCCGCGGCGCGGCGGACATGAAGGCGTCGATCGCCGGCTTCGTGGTGGCGAGCGAGGAATTCGTCGCCGCGCACCCCGCGCATCGCGGCTCGATCGCTTTCCTGATCACGAGCGACGAAGAAGGCCCGGCCACCGACGGCACCGTCAAGGTGGTCGAAGCGTTGCAGGCGCGCGGCGAGCGCATGGACTACTGCATCGTCGGCGAGCCGACTTCGAGCGCGCAGTTCGGCGACATGGTGAAGAACGGCCGGCGCGGCTCGATGTCGGGCAAGCTGATCGTCAAGGGCGTGCAAGGCCACATCGCGTATCCGCATCTGGCGAAGAATCCGGTGCACCTGCTCGCGCCCGCGCTGGCCGAGCTGGTCGCGCAACGCTGGGACGACGGCAACGAATACTTCCCGCCCACCACATGGCAAGTGTCGAACATTCACGCCGGCAGCGGCGCGAGCAACGTGATTGCGGGCCACGCGGACGTGATGTTCAACTTCCGTTTCTCGACGGCCAGCACGGTGGAAGGTTTGCAGGCGCGCGTGCATGCGATCCTCGACAAACACGGGCTCGAGTACGATCTGCAGTGGACCGTGAGCGGCCTGCCGTTCCTGACGCCGCGCGGCGATCTGTCGAACGCGCTCGCGCAGGCGATCAAGGACGAGACCGGCGTCACCACCGAACTGTCGACCACCGGCGGCACGTCGGACGGCCGCTTCATTGCGCGCATCTGTAAGCAGGTGATCGAATTCGGCCCGCTGAACGCCAGCATTCACAAGATCGACGAACATATCGAAGTCGCACACATCGAGCCGCTGAAGAACGTGTACCGCCGCGTGCTCGAACAATTGATCGCCTGACCAAGGACTATTTGCGATGACGCTCCCGTTTTGCACCGTTCGCGACCTGCTGCGTTTTGCGGTGTCGCGCTTCAACCAGGCCGAACTGTCGTTTGGCCACGGCTCGGCCAACGCCTACGACGAAGCCGCCTATCTGATCCTGCATACGCTGCATCTGCCGCTCGATCTGCTGGAGCCGTTCCTCGACGCGCGCCTCGCCGCGGCCGAGATCGACGCCGTGCTGAACGTGATCGAGCGGCGCGCCGCCGAACGCGTGCCGGCCGCGTACATCACGCAGGAAGCGTGGATGCACGGCTTCCGCTTTCACGTGGACGAGCGCGTGATTGTGCCGCGGTCGTTCATCGGCGAACTGCTGCAGGACGGCTTGCAGCCCTACGTGGAAGACCCCGAGCAGGTGAGCGCCGTGCTGGAGCTGTGCACCGGCTCCGGCTGCCTCGCGATTCTCGCGGCGCACGCGTTCCCGAACGCGGATATCGACGCCGTGGACCTGTCGGCGCCCGCGCTCGAAGTGGCCACGCGCAACGTGACGGACTACAAGCTCGAGGAACGCATCGCACTGTTCGAAGGCGATCTGTATGCGCCGCTCGCCGAGCGCCGCTACGACGTGATCATCAGCAATCCGCCTTACGTGAACGCGGCCTCGATGCTGGAACTGCCCGCCGAATACAAACACGAGCCGGACATGGCGCTGGCGGGCGGTGCCGACGGCATGGACGTCGTGCGCCGGATCATCGCCGACGCGCGCAACTGGCTGACGGAAAACGGCGTGCTGGTGGTCGAGATCGGCAATGAGCGCGCGCATGTGGAGGCGGCGTTCGGCGGGCTCGATCTGGTTTGGCTGTCGACCAGCGCGGGTGATGACAACGTGTTCCTGATTCAGGCGGCTGATCTGCCGGTTTGATCTTTTGCTGTATGACGTAGTGCGCGCGTCGGGTAGGTGAAGGCGTCGCGCGGGTTGCGTCTGAGCGCGCTTTCGACGCGGGTCGGCTACGCGCAGCTGTTTGAAGGCGCTGGGTTTTAATGTGGACAAGCGCCTGGCTCTGCGCTGCTCGCGGCGTGGTAATTGAAGCTGCTGAAGCTCCGCGTTCGAGGCGCTGCGTTGCATGAGTCCGTGCCGCTCCAGCCTGCGCTTTCGAGCCCGCGGCCCTCGACTCCCGTGCGCCAGTCAGACACCCGCACCCGTTTCTAAAGCGCTGCGCTTCGCCAACACTTCGCGAGCTTATGCCATTCGACCTGCTTCACGTCGGCCCGCTGGTCGCCCTCGCCCACATCCTCGGCGTGATCGCAGCGTGCCACGCGATTCTCAACACCCGCACTTCGCAAGGCGCAATCGCGTGGGCCGTGTCGCTGGTCGCGATGCCCTACCTGACGCTGGTGCCCTATCTGTTCCTCGGCCGCAGCAAGTTCGCCGGCTACGCGGACGCGCGCCGCGTCGAAAACGAACTGCTGCGCACTCGCGCGCATCCGCTGGAATGGGACACCCACGCGTCGTCGGCAGGGCTGCCCACGCAGCAGCTCGGTGTGAGGCTCGTGCACTCGCTCACGCGTCTGGGCGGCATGCCGTTCCTGCCGGGCAACGCCGTGCGCACGCTCGTGAATGGCGCAGCGACCTTCGAGGCCATCTTCGACGCGATCGAGAACGCCCGCCGCTACGTGATCGTGCAGTTTTTCATCGTGCGCGACGATGCGCTCGGCGAGATGTTCAAAGACGCGCTGATCGCCAAGGCGCAGCAAGGCGTGCGTGTGTATTTCCTGTACGACAGCATCGGCAGCTTCGATCTGCCGCACCGCTACGTCGCGGCGCTGCGCGCGGGCGGAGTGGAGATGCATCCGTTCGCCACCAATCGGCGTTTCGTGAACCGGCTGCAACTGAACTTTCGCAATCACCGCAAGATCGTGTCGGTGGATGGCGAACGCGCGTTTGTCGGCGGCCATAACGTCGGCGTCGAATATCTCGGCGGCAGGCCGCCGCTGTCCCCGTGGCGCGATACGCACATCGAGGTGCGCGGCCCGGCGGTCGCCAGCATCCAGTTCGTGTTCACCGAAGACTGGCACTGGGCCACGCAGCAGTTGCCCGAATTCGACATGCCGCCCGCCGCGCCGACCCATCAACCGAACGAAAAGCCGGACGACCAGCCGCACGGCGATGGCATGCACTGCCTCGTCATGCCGAGCGGCCCCGCCGACACACAGGAGACCTGTTCGCTCTTTTTCGTCGAAACGATCAACGCGGCACGCGAGCGGATCTGGATCACCACGCCCTACCTCGTGCCCGACGAGGCGGTATTTTCGGCGCTGCGGCTCGCGGTGCTGCGCGGCGTCGACGTGCGCATCCTGATTCCGAGCCGGCGCGATCACCGGGTGGTGTTCGCCGCCTCGAAGCTCTATGCGTACGACTCGCTGCGCGCGGGTATCCGGATCTTCCGCTACCAGCCGGGCTTCCTGCATCAAAAGGTCGTGCTGATCGACAGTGTGGCGGCCGCGATCGGCAGCGCCAATCTCGACAACCGCTCGTTCCGGCTGAACTTCGAGATCATGGTGCTGACCGTGGACCGCGGCTTTGCGCGGGAAGTAGAAACAATGCTGCTGAACGATTTCGCCGAGTCACGCGAAATCGACCGCAACGAGTACCGTCAGGCCAGCGCGCTGCGGCGTGTGCTGATGCACGTGGCGCGGCTCTTCTCGCCGATCCTGTAGGGCTTGCGTCACAGCAGCTTTTCGATATCCTCGGTGATCGCCTCGGGCTTGGTCAGCGGCGCATAGCGCTTGACGACGTTGCCGTCGCGGCTGATCAGAAACTTGGTGAAATTCCACTTGATCGCCTCGAGGCCCAGCAGGCCGGGCGCCTCGCCCGTCAGATAGCGGAACAGCGGATGCGCGTTCGGCCCGTTCACGTCGATCTTGTCGAACATCGGGAAAGTCACGCCGTAATTCTGTTCGCAGAAGCTGCCGATCTGCGCAGCGTCGCCCGGCTCCTGTTTGCCGAACTGGTTGCATGGGAAGCCGAGTACCGCGAGCCCGCGCGCCGCGTAGGTGTCGAACAGCTTCTGCAGGCCCGCGTACTGCGGCGTGAAGCCGCATTCGCTCGCCGTGTTGACGATCAGCAGAACCTTGCCTTGATACGGCGCGAGACTCACCTGCTCGCCCCCAAGCGTGTGTGCCGAAAACGAATAAATCGATGTCATGTGTGCTCCCCCGTGAAAGCCGTCAGTCTATGCCAAAAGCCGCGGCAGAACATTCGGCCGGATGGCCGATCCCCACTGAGCGCCCGGTGCCCGGCCGGGCAGTCTAAAATAGCGGTTTTCCTCAGCCGGCCTCTCCGTGATCCGCTTTAATCAGTTCAGTCTCGCGCGCGGCACCAAGCCGCTCTTCGACAACACCACCTTCACCCTGAACCCCGGCGAAAAGGCCGGCCTCGTGGGGGCGAACGGCGCGGGCAAGTCGACGCTGTTTGCCGTGCTGCTCGGCGAACTGCATGCGGACGGCGGCGACTTTGCCATTCCGCCCACGTGGCGCATCGCCCATGTCGCGCAGGAAACGCCCGCCGCGGACAAGACCGCGCTCGACTACACGCTCGACGGCGACGCCGCATTGCGCGCGATCGAAGCGCGCATCGCCGCGGCTTCGGGCCCGCCCCCCCGGGCGGGCGCCGGGGGGGGGCCCC
>NZ_JAQQEU010000080.1:0-31640 GCF_046026895.1 Paraburkholderia sediminicola | reverse complement strand
TGCTTTATCAACTGCTTTGTCTGGAGAATCAACGATGGAATCAATCAATCCCAACAGCCTCTTTGCTGAATACACCAAGCTCATCAAGCAGTTCAAGCTGCCCGGCATCGACGCGAGCGCCGTTCTGGAATCGCGCCGCAAGGATATCGAGGCGCTCGCCGCCGCCAACACGACGGCGCTGACGGGCATGCAGTCGCTCGGCCAGAAACAGATGGAGATTCTGAGCGCGACCATGACGCGGCTGCAGTCGCTGGTCGCCCAGCAGAGCGGAACGCAGAGCAAGCCGGCCGCGGGCGAAGCGGTGCAACAGGCGTTGCACAAGGCACTGGCGGACATGCAGGAACTCGCGGAAACCGCATACCGCGCCCAGGCCGACAGCTTCGCGGTGATCTCGAAGCGCATCGCCGAGAACGTCGAGGAGTTGAAGGCGCTCGTGCAACCCGCCAAGTGACGCCACGGCGTCGCCCGGCGCCGATACTACGAGCAAGTGTGTTGGAAGGAGGGGGTGTCCGGATGAGAGAAATGAATGACAGTACCGAGTCTGTCAGCAGCATGGAAATCCAGATGATCGATCTGGACGGCCAGCTTGTGCGCGTCGGCATCCGGCATGGCAGTGACGCCTCCCCGCCGCTTGTCATCTTCAATGGCATTGGCGCCAATCTGGAGCTGGTCGAGCCGTTCGTCGAAGCACTGGAGGATGTCGGCGTCATCATTTTCGACATTCCCGGTGTGGGGGGCTCACCGGCGCCTCTCGCGCCTTATCGTTTTTCGACACTCTCCGTGCTGACCGACAAGCTTTTGCGGCGGCTGGGATATGACGGACCTGTCGATGTGCTCGGCGTATCGTGGGGCGGCGCGCTGGCGCAGCAGTTCGCGCGGCAATATCCCGAGCGCTGCCGCAGACTGATCCTCGCCGCGACTTCGCCGGGTGTCCTGATGATGCCGGCCAAACTCTCGGTTCTATCGAAGCTGATCGGGCCGCGGCGTTATACCGATCCGTCCTACCTGCAACGGGTCGGGCCGGAGATCTATGGCGGCGCTTACCGGCGCGATCCCGGCTTGCTCAAGGAGCATAGCCGGCATATTCAGCCGCCGCGCGGTCGCGGCTACGTTTATCAGTTGATGGCGGCGTGGGGTTGGACCAGTCTGCATTGGCTCTGCACGCTGCGCCAGCCGACGCTCGTCATGCACGGCAACGACGACCCCATCGTGCCGCTGTCCAACGCCAAAATTCTGGCGGCGCGCATCCGCAATGCGGTGCTGTATGTGATTGACGACGGTCACCTGTTTCTCGTCACGCGAGCGAAAGATGTCGCGCCCGTCGTGCGCAAGTTTCTCCGCCAGGAGGGGAATTGAGCTGCCGGACGCGCGACGATCGAAGCGTGAGCCGCGCGTCGCCCGCTACACGGGAGAATCACAAGGCACTTCGTTTGACCCGTATGCGGTGGGCCGCAACGTGTCTGCTCGCCGGCACGTTCGTGCTGTTGCTCGTATGCGTGTTTTATCAGCAGGAATATCCGTGGCTGGTCTGGCTGCGTTCGTTTGCCGAGGCGGGGACGGTCGGCGCGATCGCGGACTGGTACGCGGTGGTTGCCCTGTTCCGGCATCCCTTCGGTCTGCCGATCCCGCATACGGCGATCATCCCGCGCAATCAGCAGCGCATCGCCGACAGCCTGGGCAATTTCGTCGAAGAGAATTTTCTGGCGCCGGACCTGATCACCGCAAGACTGAAGAATCACAACGCCGCCAAGGCGCTGTCGCGATGGCTGGCCGACAAGCCCAATAGCGAGACCGTCGCGGATGCCATTGTCGAGGCGCTGCCCGGATTGCTGAACGCAATTGACGAGGAGGAGGTGGCGCGATTCTTCGATCGAATCGTGATACCGCGACTGCGAACGCTCGATGTATCTCGCGCCGCCGGCCACGTGCTGCAGATTCTCGCTGAAGCCGATCGCCACCAGCCACTGGTCGATCGTGGACTTTCTGCGTTGGAGCAGTGGCTCATCAAGAACTCGGGCTTGTTGAAGGCGAAATTCAGCGAGGGTTCGCGATACACGCCCGCCAGATTCGATGCTTATATCGTCGACCGGTTCGTCGAGGGCCTCGTCACGCTCGTGCATGAAGTGGTCGACAACCAGGATCATGCGCTGCGGCGGCAATTCGACGGCGCCATGCGGGATCTCGTCGTGCAGTTGCAGACGTCTCGCGCATACCGGCGCTTCGGCAAGTCGCTGATGCGGGACTGCATCCGGCATTTCAGGAACGGAGACTATTACCGTGTGCTGCTGGACCACGTCCGACAACACGTGATCGACCACCTCCACTCCAGACAGCCGGCCGCGCGCGGTGTCGCGACCGCTTTGCTCGTCTCGCTGGGCAAGGCAATCGCGGCCGCGCCCGCGCTTCAGCACAAGCTGAATGCATGGTGGCTGGACATCGCCCACTCGCTGGTCGTGCGTTATCGGGGTCAACTGCCGGTGCTGATCACCGAGGTCGTGAAAAGCTGGAACGCGCAGGAGGTCAGCAGGAAGATCGAAGCGGAGATCGGCCGTGACCTGCAATACGTCCGTATCAACGGCACGCTGGTTGGCGGCATGGCAGGTGTGCTGCTTCATGCTGCCGCGTTCGTCGTGGCGAGGTGAGCCGTGCGCCGCGCAATGCGCGGTACGGCGAGCTATTGCAGCAGCCCCAACGCTTGCGCGCGTGAGACGGCATGCGCGCGTTTGTCGACCTCGAGCTTCACGAAAACGCTCTTCACATGGGATTTGACCGTTTCAGGCGCAATCCCGAGATTGCGTGCGATTTCCTTGTTCGACAGCCCTTGCGCTATCAGCCCAACAATCTCGCGTTCCCGTGCGCTTAGCGATTCGCGTTCGGCCTCGCGCTGAGCCTGGCTGTCGGGCTGATAGAGTGCGCGCCAGCCTTCGATCAGACGATCGTTGTAATTCACCACGTCCTTCGTCTGTGCGGTGTTGCGTGTCTCGTCGCGAAGCGCCTGCAATAGCGCGCCGATTTCAGGACCCTGGTCGAGAATGGACTGGTAAATACCTGCGTGCGCGGCCACTTTCACGACCTCGCCGAATACCTCGAGTGCCTCGCGAGTTTGGCCCGCGCTCATCCAGGCGAGTGCGAGCGTGGTTCGCAGGCGCAATGCGAGGTAGTCGCCGTGACGGCTTTCGGCGCTGCGCCGTGCAGCGCTCAACGATTCGATGGCTTCGTGCGTCCGGTTCTGCGCGATCGCCACATAGGCCGCGGCGAGTGAGCGATAGTTCTCGATCTCGGCTGAGACGGGAGGAGACGATTGCGCGCCTGGGGCAGCGAGGCCATCGAGTTCGGAAACGCATGCCGAGGCTTCCGCCATTCTTCCTTCGCTGATATGCAGCCGCGTGCGTTCGACGAGCGCCGCCGCCATCAGACGATGCCAACCGCGCCTGTGGCCGAGGGTTTGCGCGCGTTCGAGCAGCGCGTAGGCTTGCGTGGCGTTCGAACGCGCAACCGCGATCCGGATGAGCAGACGATACGCGATCAGCACACTATCGAGCATGACGGCGAGATCGACAATGGGCATCAGATCGAGGACGAGCGCTTCGGCTTCATCCAGACGGCCCTGCTCGTAGCGGAGCTGCGCGATCATCGGCGCGCACAAGGCGGCGGAGATGGACTGCGCCCCGGAGTAACGCTCGGCCAGTTGCATTGACTCCATGAAATATCGCTCGGCGAGCACGAAGTGCAGCTGCTGCATTTCCGTGTGACCGAGCAGGCACAGCCGGTACACCGAAGAGAACACATTGCGTTGGTCGTCCTCGATGGAATAGGGAATCCAAGGTGTCGCATAGAGCGCTTCGAGGTTGCCCGCTTTCCAGTGCCCGAACCGCACGACGTTGGATACGACGTTGGTGGTCCAGACATCGTCCGACTGCCGGTCGAGACAGGCCTGCGCCATCGCGAGCGCGCGTTGCGAATCGTCCTGCAACGCAGCCAGGACCGCATGGATCGCCTGACATTCCCAGCGCATGCGTTCGGTTTCGGCGCCCGTGCTGGCGGCGGCGTCGCGCTCCAGCGCATCGAGCATCGCCAGCGCGTCGTCAAAGCGAAGTGCCAGCGCCATGCCCCAGGCGATCGCCAGCCTGACTTGCAGCTGTTCTCGCATCAGGTGCGCCGGGAACTGGCGCTGCCAGCCCAGCAGCGTGAGCAGGTCGCCTTTCGTGACGAGCGACATCGCGCAGCGGGCCATCAGCGCGATGGCGTCGTCGGTCGCGCCGGCTGCGATGGCGTGTCTAACAGCGTCCGTCCATTGCTCCTGTTGCGCGTACCACTGACACGCGCGGCGGTGCACGTCCGCCACCTCGTCGCGGTACTGTGTTTCAAGCCGTTGGCACAGGTAGTCGCGCATCAGATGGTGATAGCGGAACCAGTGCCCTTCGACGTCCATCGGCTCCAGCAGAAGCTGGCGCGCGGCGATCGCTTCCAGCATGCTCTGGCTGCGCTCGACGCCCGTCACCGCCTCGCACAGCGAGGCGCTCAGCCGATCGAGTATCGCCGTGCGCAGCATGAACTCGACCATCGCCGCGGGCAGATGTTTGAGTATGTCTTCGAGGTAGGCGGCGAACGGCCGGGACGCACCGGATGGCGTGCCTGATTCCGAACCTGGTTTGGGCTCTTCCCGTACCAGCACCGAGGCCGAAATGCGTAGCGCCGCAGCCCAGCCCTCGGTGCTCGCGAACAGCGACTTGATCGTGCCGGCGCCCAGCTTGCCCGGACACTCGCGTTCGATGAAGCATCGCGTCTCGTCGAAATTGAAGCGCAGCGCCGTTGCGTTGATTTCCAGCAGTTCGTTCCTCGCCCGCAGGCGCGCGAGCGGAAGCGTGGAATCGACCCGGGTGCAGACCACCACATGCACGTGCGACGGCGCGTGCTCGATGAAGAACGCCACGACATCGTGAATCACGGGAAGGCAGGTCAGGTGATAGTCGTCGAGAAAGAGATAGACCTCGTCATCGACTTCGACCAGCTCGTTGATCAGCGTCGCCACGATGCATTGCGCGGGGACGAGGGAGGCTTCGGCGGTCAGGCCGATCGCCGACGCACCGACGTTGCCGCAAGCTTGCCGCAATGCCTGCGCGAGATGGTTGAGAAAGCGGGCGGGTTCGTCGTCGTCCGTGTCGAGCGAGAGCCATGCGACGTGCGCGCCGGTCGTGCGTAAGTGCTTGAGCCACCCGAGCGCCAGCGAAGTCTTTCCGAAGCCCGCGGGCGCCTTGATGACGGTAAGCCGCTTGTCTTCTGCATACGCCGCCAGTTCGATCAGCCGCGGGCGATCGATCAACCCGCTCGGCAAGCGTGGCGGAAGCAGCTTCGTGGCCAGAAGCGGCGGGGGCATGCATGGCGCGATCACGTCGGTCAATTGCATCGGCGGCTCCGGACACTCGGGGCGACTCTGGCTGCCCTCCCCCGTCCGGGCGTTCGCGCTCCCCTATATGGGGGATATTGCGCAGTGCCGCGCGGAGTCACCATGGATTCCATAGAGGAGATCAAAGTGCAGCCGGAAAACGGTCCAGTGCGCAGGTCGCCGCTCATGGCAGCTAGCTGGGCGTGTGCCCGTGCGGCGCACCGTTCACACGATGATACGCCAACCACCTCCAGGGAGGAGACATGTCTACCGCCGCGAATCATGTTGCGACGCACAAGCTCGGCCCACTGGGAGCGGAGCGGGAGATGTCCGGGATGAGCCGGAGTCAGGGGCAGTCGAAGACGTCCGCGTCTATGGCGTGACGGCTGCGGCAGGCGCGCCGGGTGAGAAAGACGTGGTGGCGGCGGTCGTGCCCAAGCGTACCCATGACTTGATCCGCAGCAGGTGTTCCGCGCGTGCCGCGTGAACCTGGAAAGGAGCTCTGTCATTTCCTGGGTCCAGGTGGTGACGGAATACCGAAAACCGCGTCGGAACAGCCAATGGAACGCCATCTCGTCGACATGTTCGAGGGCGAGCCCGGCAGCGTGTTCGTCGAGCGGGCGTGACGCTTTTCACGAGGTAATCCACCGAACGATGCAGCATCCCTTCGGCTGCTCCCGTGGCCGGCCGGATGAAGCACTTTTGTACAACGGAGTAGGCAATGAAAGTACTTGTACCTGTGAAGCGCGTCGTAGACGCGAACGTGAGGGTTCGCGTCAAGGCCGATGGCAGCGCCGTCGATCTCGCGAACGTGAAGATGTCGATGAACCCGTTCGACGAAATCAGCGTGGAGGAGGCCGTGCGCATGAAGGAAGCGGGTGTCGTGACCGAGGTGGTCGCCGTGTCTTGCGGCGTGCCGGCGTGCCAGGAAACGCTTCGCACGGCGATGGCCATCGGCGCGGACCGCGGCATTCTGGTCGAGACGGCCGCCGATTTGCAGCCGCTCGCGGTGGCCCGGCTGCTCAAGGCGCTGGTCGACAAGGAGCAGCCGCAACTGGTGCTGCTCGGCAAGCAGGCCATCGACGACGACGCCAACCAGGTCGGCCAGATGCTGGCGGCGCTGCTCGGCTGGCCGCAGGCGACGTTCGCGTCGCAAGTGACGGTCGCAGCGGGAACAGCCACGGTGACGCGCGAGGTCGACGGCGGTCTGGAAACGATCGAAGTCGACCTGCCCGCAATCGTCACCGCCGATTTGCGGTTGAACACGCCGCGCTACGCCACGCTGCCCAACATCATGAAGGCGAAGAAGAAGCCCCTGGATGTCGTGACGCCCGACGCCCTCGGTGTCGACGTTACACCGAGGCTGACGACGCTGAAGCTGGCGGAGCCCCCGAAACGCGAAGCGGGCGTGCGGGTGGCCGACGCTGCTGAACTGGTGAGCAAGTTGAAAAACGTTGCTCACGTAATCTGATAGAAGGGGAAAGAAATGCCCGTACTCGTTATTGCAGAGCACGACAATCAGGTGCTCAGGACTGCTACGCTGAACGCCGTCACGGCCGCCGCGCGGATTGGCGGCGACATTCATGTTCTCGTGGCCGGCGCGCAATGCGCCAAGGTGTCCGAGCAGGCGGCGCGTGTTGCGGGCGTGACCCGCGTGCTTGCTGTCGATGCCGCGCACTACGGTCACGCGTTGGCCGAGAACCTCGCCGCACTCATCGTGAAAGTTGCCGGGCAATACAGCCACATCGTGACGCCGGCCACCACGACCGCGAAGAACGTGATGCCGCGCGTGGCCGCGCTGCTCGATGTCGCGCAGATTTCGGACATCGTTGCCGTCGAGTCCAGCGATACGTTCGTGCGCCCCATCTATGCGGGCAATGTGCTCGCGACAGTGCGAAGCGCTGACGCCATCAAGGTTGTCACCGTTCGAACGACAGCTTTTGCGGCGGCGCCGGCTGAAGGCGGCGCCGCCGCGATCGAAGCGTTGGAGCCCGCCCCTGAAGTGCAAGGGTCGCGCTTCGTGAGCCAGCAACTGACGCGCTCGGAGCGACCGGACCTGACGTCCGCGCAACGGGTGATCGCAGGCGGCCGGGGCATGGGTTCCGGCGAGAACTTCGCGCTGCTGGACGGCATTGCCGACAAGCTCGGCGCAGCCGTCGGCGCGTCACGCGCGGCGGTGGACGCCGGGTTCGCACCGAATGACTACCAGGTCGGCCAGACCGGCAAGGTGATCGCGCCACAGTTGTATATCGCTGTGGGCATTTCCGGCGCGATCCAGCATCTGGCCGGGATGAAGGACTCGAAGGTGATTGTCGCCATCAACAAGGACGAAGAGGCGCCGATCTTCCAGGTCGCCGATTACTGGATCGTCGGAGACCTCTTCAAGGTGTTGCCGGAATTGGCCGGCGAACTGGACAAACTGCAACAGAACTGATTCGGGACACACGATGAGCACCTATATTGCACCGCTGCGCGACATGCGCTTCGCGATGACGGAACTGGCCGATCTCGGCGCGTTGTCTTCGTTGCCGGGCCTGGAGGAAGCCACGCCGGAACTGGCTGACGCAGTACTCGAAGAAGCCGCCAGGCTCGCGGCTGAAGTGCTTGCGCCGCTCAACAGGACAGGCGATGAGCAGGGCGCGCGTCTGACACGGGACGGCGTGGTTGCCGCGGACGGTTTCGCGCAAGCGTACCGGCAATTTTCCGCGGGAGGCTGGAGCGGCCTCAGTGGCGATCCCGAGTTCGGCGGCCAGGGCTTGCCCGAACTGCTGCACGCGGCGGCCGTGGAGATGTGGAATTCCTCCAATATGGCGTTCGCGCTGTGCCCGCTATTGACGGCCGGCGCCACCGAGGCATTGCGGCAGCACGGCTCGCAGGAGCTCAAACAACGCTACCTGCCTCAACTCATCAGCGGCACGTGGACAGGCACGATGAATCTCACTGAACCGCAAGCGGGATCGGACCTCGCCGCTGTGCGCACGAAGGCCGTGCCGGAGGGCGATCACTACCGCCTTTACGGCCAGAAAATCTTCATCACGTGGGGCGACCACGACATGACGGACAACGTGATTCATCTCGTCCTCGCTCGCACGCCCGACGCGCCCGAAGGCGTGCGAGGGATTTCGCTGTTCCTCGTGCCCAAGTTCCTGCTGAACGCCGACGGCTCGCCGGGACAGCGCAACGATGTCCACTGCGTATCCCTCGAACACAAGCTGGGTATCCACGCGAGTCCAACCTGCGTGATGAGCTTTGGCGACAAGGACGGCGCGATCGGTTATCTCGTCGGACACGAAAACAAAGGCCTCGCGCACATGTTCACGATGATGAACGAAGCGCGCCAGAAGGTGGGTATTCAGGGGCTCGCCTTGGCGGAGCGCGCGTACCAGCAAGCCCGTGAGTATGCGAAGGAGCGCGTGCAGGGACGGCTCGCGGCAAGCCGTTCGGCCCAGGCGGTGGCGATCATTCATCACCCGGATGTCCGGCGCATGTTGCTGACGATGAAGTCCCAGATCGAAGCGATGCGCGCGTTTGCCTACGTCATGGCGGCCGACATGGATCACACGCACAGGCACCCGGACGACAGCGAACGTGCGCGACACCAAGCGCGTGTCGATCTGTTGATCCCGGTGCTAAAGGGATGGTGTACCGAACTGGGCGTCGAGATCGCATCGCTGGGGGTGCAGGTGCATGGCGGGATGGGCTACATCGAGGAAACGGGGGCGTGCCAGTTTCTGCGCGATGCGCGCATCGCGACGATCTACGAGGGCACGACGGGCATTCAGGCGGCCGACCTGGTGGCACGCAAGCTCGCGTCGGATGGCGGAGCGGCGATGTCCAAACTGGTTGTGGAGATGCGCAGCGTCGCGCTGGAACTCGAACAAAGCGCGGACCCCAGGCTCACGCCGATTTGCACGACTTTCGCGGCAAGTGTGCAAGCGCTTGAAGACGCCACCGAGTGGATGCTGCGCATGCTGGCGACAGACATCGATGAAGCGCTGGCAAGCTCCGTCGACTATCTGATGATGACCGGATATGTCTGCGGCGGATGGCAGATGGCGCGCGCTGCGCTGGTCGCATCGAAGCAGGATGCAGCGGGAGAAGATCAGGAATTTCACCGCTCGAAGCTTGCTACCGCGCGATTCTATGCGGAAAAAATCTTGCCAAAAGCTCACGCTCTTCAAAAGACGATCCTGCTCGGCGCGTCCGGCGCAATCGATATTTCGATCGAGCAGTTCTGAATCGAACGTGTTGGAAGGAATTCCTATGACAGGGTAAATGATTTTCCGGTCAGTTGGGATAACTAATAAAGTGGTGGGGGAGAGAATGAAACAGATTGCGTGCCTCGCGCTCATAGCGGGTGCGATATGTCATGGCGCGATGGCGCAAAGCGCGGGGAGCCTGATAACGAGTGCGGGAGGCACCTGGATGGACTTTGGTCCGTCGTCTTCGACGCCGCTGCAGAGTAGTTCGGCGGCAGGCACGTTTACGTCGCCAGGAACCGGTGGTCAGATACACAATACGTTCACCGCCGATCTCGCATTCACGTATTTCATCACGGACAATGTCGCGCTGCATCTGGCTACGGGTGTGCCACCCAAGCTTAATCTCTACGCGCAGGGGACGGCGGCTCCGTTCGGTCCAAAGGGGCCGACGCTCGACTTCGGCAGCCTGCACCCCCTCGCCAGCACCAGAGCCTGGCCGCCCATTCTCTTCGTCAAGTACTACTTCGGCGCGGCGCAGACGCGGCTGCGTCCCTTTGTCGGTATCGGTGTCAATTACACGTGGTATTCGCATACCGAACTCAATCCGACTTTCAGCTCAGCGTTGCAGCAGGTCGCGGGACCGGGCGGTCAGGCCAAGGCTTCGCTGAGTCCGTCATGGAATCCGGCATTCAATGTGGGCGCTTCCTATAACATCAGCAAGAACTGGTATGCGACCGCATCCGTGACCTATCTGCCTCTCAAGACGAATGCGACAGTTTCTGCCATTGCGGCCAATGGTCAGCCCGTGCTGACCAACAAGACGCACATCGCGGCGAATCCGTGGATTACCTTTGTCGGGGTTGGATACCGGTTCTAGCGTTTGCCAACCGCGTGTCGCTCTTAGGAACCGTCGCACGTCCATCGCGCCTGTCGGTGACGTGCGCATGAGCACGGCGTGACACCTGCTCAATCTCCGTCGGCCCGATCCCACGGGGGCACTCCACCGAACGCATCGACCAGGAAATCGATCATGACGCGGATCTTGGCACTCACGTGCCGACGACTCGGGTACAACGCGAGTACGTCGATGTCAGGCAATCGATATTCAGGCAATACCTGAACGAGTTTGCCGGCGCGTAGGTCGTTGCCGACCAGAAACGTGGGTTGCCAGATCACGCCTTGCGCAGCGAGCGCCGCCGCGCGCGCCGTATCGCCATTATTGGAGTGCATGTGACAGTTGACCTTCACGGGGTGAGCCGCGCCCTCGCTATCGATCAGTTGCCACTCATCGCCAGTGGCCGCATACGAGTAGCCGATGCATCGATGCTCGATCAGGTCCGATGGCGCTGCGGGGTATCCGTAACGCGCCAGATAGACAGGCGAAGCACACAGGATGTTTCTCGATGTCGCCAGCTTGCGGGCAGCCTGGTTAGTTGAGCCGGCGCGTGAGATCCGAACGGCGAGGTCATAGCCTTCCTCGACGATATCGACGACGCGGTCAATCAGCGCAACGTCGAGCTCCACTTCCGGGTATTTCCGCATGAACTCGGGCCATAGCGGCGCCAGGTGCAGAATCCCAAAGCTCACCGGGGCATTGATGCGCAGTCGGCCGCGCGGTTTTACCGACGCAGACGACACGAGCCCCTCAGTCTCGGCGACGTCGTCGAGAATAGATTTGCAGCGGGCGTAAAAGGTTTCGCCGCCCTCGGTGACGGAAAGCCTGCGAGAGGTGCGGTTCAGCAGGCGCGTGCCGAGATGCGCTTCCAGTTCATTCACATAGCGGGTCACGTTGGCTGGCGACGTATCGAGCACATCGGCCGCGCGCGTGAAGCTGCCGCGGCTCACCACGGTCACGAAGACTTCGTAAGCGCGCAGCCGATCCATGGGTTTCTCCGATCATTCACAAATGCTGAATGATATACCCATGTTTTACGCCTTCCTGCGTCTGCGGCTGAAGCCTATATTGCATCCCATGGACCAAGGCATCGGGCATTGGTCGACATGGAGCATCAGGAGATTGAACATGCAACGCTTGACAGGAAAGGTCGCCATCGTGACCGGAGCCAGTGCGGGAATTGGCCGTGCCACCGGAAAACTGTTCGCCGCGGAAGGCGCAAAAGTGGTGATCGCGGCACGCCGCGAAGCCGAACTTGAAACGCTCGCAGCCGAGATCGTCAGCGAAGGCGGTGAGGCCGCATTTCTGGCCGGCGACGTGCAGTCAGAGGACTTCACGAAAGCGCTGGTCGAACTCGCCGTCAGCCGCTTCGGCCGTCTTGACATCGCCTATAACAATGCGGGCACCCTGGGCGAAATGGGTCCGACCACGGGCGTGTCGGAGGCTGGCTGGTCGGCCGCATTGGCGACCAATCTGACGAGTGCTTTTTTGGGCGCGAAACATCAGATCCCAGAAATGCTGAAGCAGGGTGGTGGATCTATCATCTTCACGTCGACTTTCGTCGGCTACTCATTCGCATTTCCGGGCACCGCGGCCTACGCCGCGAGCAAGGCCGGATTGATCGGGTTGACGCAGGCGCTCGCCGCCGAGTACGGACCGCAAGGGGTGCGCGTCAACGCCATTCTGCCTGGCGCGGTGGACACGCCGATGTATCGCGGCATGAACGACACCGCCGAGTCCCAGGCCTTCGTGACCGGCTTGCATGCACTCAAGCGGGTCGCACGGCCGGAAGAACTCGCCCGCTCGGTACTTTATCTTGCGTCTGATGATTCATCGTTCGTGACGGGTACTGCTTCGCTAGTCGACGGCGGCGCATCGATTACGCGGACCTGAGCTGCCTGGCGGCATCTAGCGTTCAAGACGCTTCGTTTGACGAGATTGTCGATCAGAGTTCGCTGTGCCTCGTCGGCGTCGAAGTATTGAGCCGCGGATTGCCGTCAACAACCGCTTCCTCCGCAAGGAATTCTCCAGTGTTTTCCGACGCTGGTCCCTGACGCCAGCAGTGTTCGATCAGCAATCCAGAAATAACGGCGTTCAGGTTTCCGCGACAGTGTATGCTGGGGTCCATGTCTGCCGAATCGCGCACCGGGGCCGAAATATTCGGTTGAAACGCTGTGCAGGTCCTTCTTGAATCGAAGGTCATATCACACTGTCACAGCGAGTTTCTGCACCACCAGTGACGCTTGAATCAGGTGAAACGACATGAGTGGGCCGCGATACCTCACAGTTCGGCATAAGAGTATCTATCGCTATTCTGAGCCCGTGAGTTTTGGTGAGCATCGGATGATGTTTCGGCCGCGCTCCAGCCATGACATGCGCCTCGTGTCATCACAATTGCGCATTACGCCGACACCTGCCCGCCTGCATTGGCTGCATGATGTGTTCGACAATTCGGTCGCGATAGCTACATTCTCCGGCGAGGCTTCTCAGCTGCTGTTCGATAGCGCGGTCACGCTCGAGCACTACGCGGCTCCATTGCCCGAATACGCGATCGAGCCCTATGCCGCGACCTGGCCGTTCGCGTACACCAGCGAGGAGGCCGCAGACCTCGTGAATGCGCGCAGCCGGCGGTATCCTGATGGGGCCGTCGACAGTTGGGCGCACAGTTTCATTGCGCGAGGAGGCGGCACTTCGACGATGGCTATGCTGCGGGCTATCACGACGGAGATTAAAGACGGATTTGTGTACGTCCGGCGCGCGGAGAAAGGCGTTTACCGGCCGGCTGATACGTTGTCCCGCCGTAGTGGCAGTTGCCGGGATTTCGCCGTGCTGATGATCGACGCGGCTCGCTCTCTTGGCTTCGCCGCACGGTTCGTCAGCGGCTACATCTTTGTCCCGGATTACGACACCACTCAAGGGGGCGGTGCCACCCACGCTTGGTTGCAGATCTTTCTACCGGGGGCGGGCTGGGTGGATTTCGACCCCACCAACAGCATCATCGGCAATCAGCACCTGATCCGGGTCGCCGTAGCGTGGGATCAGCATCAGGCCTTGCCGCTGTGGGGAACCTGGTCAGGGGCGCAAAACTCGTTTCTCGGTCTGGATGTCGAAGTGAGCGTCACTGAAGACCGCTGTTGAATCTCTATGGGGGAGGCCGCTGCAATGAAACTTCGTGTTGGTTATGAACTGATTTACGAGTGCGAGCAGTACACCCCGATGATGCTGATGCTGAACACGCACTACTCGCGTGCGCAGGATGTATTGTCTGCGGATCTGCTTGTCGTCGATCCAGCGGTCGCCATCCTGCAGTATCGGGATGGTTTCGGCAATCTCTGTAGCCGGCTTGTCGCTCCGCCTGGTCGAATCGAAATGTCGACGACTGCGTTGCTCAATATTTCCGACCAACCGGAAGAGCGGGAGCCTTACGGTCACCAGCATCCCGTCGAGGAATTGCCCAATGAATGCATGGTGTTTCTGCTGGGCAGCCGCTACTGCGAGACCGATTTGTTGTCCGATATTGCGTGGCGGCTTTTCGGCGAATCGCTGCCCGGGCGCGACCGGGTGCAGGCGATCTGTGACTTCGCTCATCGCCAGATTGAGTTCGGATACGAGTTTGCCAGACCGACCAAAACAGCGTGGCAGGTCTACCACGAGCGACGAGGGGTATGCCGCGATTTTGCTCACCTGGCAGTCACGCTCTGTCGAGCCATGAACATTCCTGCCCGTTACTGCACGGGATATATCAGTGACATCGGGGTGGCCCCGCCCTACAGTGCGATGGACTTCGCGGCCTGGTTCGAAGCCTATGTGGGCGGCTGCTGGCAGACATTCGATCCACGCAACAACGTGCTGCGCACTGGGCGGGTATTAATGGCCCGCGGGCGCGATGCCGCCGATGTCGCGATAAGCAACACTTTCGGACCGGCCAAGCTTGTGAAATTCGCCGTTCATTGCGCGCCGGAGGAGGCGTGAGTGGTCGCACAGACTTCGGAACGTCACAGCCTTCCTTCCTGGACGCGCCACTTGGCGCGTGTCATTTCCGGGGTGTCAGCTCCAATTGCTTGCGCAGTCTGTCCAATATATGGTGTTCATCAAGCCAGCGGATGTCGCGCTTGTGCAGAGCGTTGCGCCGATACCCACGCAGCGCCGCGCCGAACATCAGCGCCAGTCCGACCGCGATGCCCCACATTGAGTGCGACATATCATCCTTACTGGTTATTCGCGACTTACGGCACGCAATGACGTGGTCGACGAATCGCACGTTCACGCCCCGACGCTTTCAGGAAACGCCCGGCCCCCGCGACTCATGTCCCGAACTGAACGGCAATGAGATGGTTAGCGCTCCTGCTTCTTCAGAGCATCAATAAGCACCAGTGTGACGAATGCAGAGCGCGTCATGCAGCGCTCTTTTGACCTCGCATCGACTAGCTGAAGAAGGCTCTCCAGCAGATGGACTTCAATGCCCACGGATTTCGAGGTAACACGCGCCAGATCGATATCGACAAATACCCAGATGCCGTTGCCATCGTCCATTTGGAGGGCCTGCAATTCCGTTGTATTGCAGGTAGGGGCGGGGATAAGTTGCTCGCTGCGGTCATACATCGCTTCCACGGTCGTCTGGGCATTGTGCGTCAATTCGCTAAACGAGTCGCCACTCGCGTCGGCGGTCGGGAAATCGGGGAAGCTGGCGCGAAAGCCCGAATTGCCATTCCGATGGACATACAGCGGATATTGCATGACTTGCTCCTTGGAGTGGAGCGTCGACAGACGCTCGCTGTGCAACGCCACGCCAGGGGGTAGGTGTACAACCGACAACTGACTGAGAGTCCGCACGCATCTTTCATTAGACGCTTCGGGTACGAATACGCAATGACTATCTTGTGCCATTGCAACGCCATATCGAGCAAAGTTCGAAGCCTCAGCGGTTGCGCAATCGAGAGTTGAATCTCTTTGGCGACAAAAGGCCTACACTGAAGATGGGACGAGTTTCCGGAGCAATATCATGGTCGACGCCACCCCCGAAAGCACCTTTCACGGCCTTCCTTTGAGTCCCGAGCAAGACGCCGAAGTCAGGCACTACATAAAGAAAAGAGAGCAGCATGGCGAGCCCTGGGATACACCGGAGCTGGCGGCCATGCTTCGGGACATGCTGGAACCCCCGGGCGATGATGATGGCGAGCCTGGCGCCGCGATCGACGAAGCGAAAGCGGCAGCAGAGCGCGCGACAGCGTCCGTCGACGACGCGATGGACCCCATTGAGGCCAGCGAAGAACGGAACGCTGCCCTGGAAAGCGAGGGCATGAGGGGGCCCAGGCGTTGAACCTTGGGACATGTGCGAGGCAAGCGGCGCGACTCTCCAGTGCGCGCTGGATTATTCGGGCCGCGGGTGACGAACGTGGGTGCGGACTCCCGACGCTCCAAGCCATTCCCAGACACGCTTGCGCCAAGGCTTGCGCGACACGTCCGCATCCGCATCAACGGGCGTCGTATTCTGTTCCGGCGCGACAGCCGCCGCAGACTCGGTTGCAGGCGCCCCGGCTTCTCTCCGTTTCCTGTTTTCGGCCATTTCTTCCGTGTCCACTTGGTCATCAGTCATGCTGCTCTCCCACTTTTATAAAAAATCGGTCCGAGCCCTGGCTTTTTAGGCCTTGTTTCGTCGCTGGGTGGACTGCTACGGCGGGCTTTGAGGCGGGGGTGTTATGCAAACAAACCGATGGTCCTCAAGACACTGTCGGTGAAGTGAAGGCCGACGAGTATCCCGGACGGGTTACCGCCATCAGAACCGAGGGACTAGGGTCGCTTCGTTCACAGGTGGTCCGGGCGTCCAGCACTATTCGGAACTGTAAGAACCGAAGCATTCCCGCGACATGGCCACAGCTTATGAAATCGAATACCGGTTCTGCGGACCGCTGACATACAGCTTCTTCGCGATTTCGAGGATCTTTTCGCGACCTTGGTCGAAGGCCCCGAGTATCGACCGCTCATCGGATCCCACGCCAGGTTGCATATTTCTCAGCATGGCGTCGTCGACCAGGAACGTGATTTCGCGCGAATTGTCGTATCCCCAGAAACACACACAATGCCGGGAAGCATCGTAGCTCCTGCTGGGGTTGGGAAATTGAAGCGCCACGATCAGCTCGTAACGCCCGGGGCCGGGTAGCGCCACTTGCTAGCGTTGGAATCGATGGCGGCGTCACTCACACGCCTCTTTTCCGCGCGTAAAGCATCCGCAGTGTCGAGTGCGTTAGCGCGTGTCTTGCGCTCGATGGAATACTCGCTCTCGCTGCTTGTTGTGACAGAGGCGGATTTAATTGGCGATCGCATGATAGAGCCCATAGCAGGAGATCGCTCAAGGCGACCGGTTCCTTCACTGTATACCCTTTGGGCGGCGCCGACGTCTTTTCTTATTTAAACATGGCAGTGGAAGCGATCGGGAAGCGAGCGAAGCCTGTGTGGGATTGAATCCTGTCTGGAACAGATGGTTTCCCTGATTCGACTGTCATGAGTCGCCGAGTTGTTGTAGTGGGCAGCGGGGCGGTTGGACCGGCACTCCATCAGCCGCCCAACGTCGCCGCGGCTCAAGCTCCATGAAACGCCGCCCGGGCGCCTTCCTCCACTTGTGACGGCGGTGCGGCCCGCGCGGGAAACGGCCAACGCCGTGCACACCCAATGGTTTTGACGATCAATATCCTGCGAGTTGTATCCACAAGATTTGATCCGGTCGATGCAGTCGGGCGTCGGATTGTCAGGAGCGCTTCGCGCTGGCCACCTGTCGCGATGAATTCAATGCGCGGGCCCGGCATTGAGTTTGGTCGCCGACGTCCGGGCGCTGCCAGCGGTCAGCTTTGCCGAACCCGGCTGGTAGCCGTTCGAATACAGCAGGAACGCCATAATGTCGGCATAGTCTTGGTCTTTCAGCTTGCCGGGGCGATCCGCTGGCATATTGGTCGCCATGTAGCCGAATACGCCGCCGATCGTCAGATGCGCATTCTGCGCCGGCGCGAACGCGGGTCCACGCAGTGCCGGAGCAGTCACGCCCTGCAATGCCGCGCCGTGACACTTCGCGCACGAACTAGCGTAAAGCGTCTTGCCGTGATCGGCCTGCAAGCGGTCGAATGTCGGCGCGTCGGTGAGCGCGTCGGTCGCCACTTTGATGAAGCGTCCCTGCAGCGCGTCGTTCACCGCCGCCCGCTCCACGGTGCCGGGCAGTCGCGATGTCCGCACGGAACCGTCGAGATAGGCGTAGTGCGATGCATCTGCACCCGGTCTTGATGCGGCGGCTTGCACATCAGGCAACGTCCAGGGCCGGGTTAGCGTCGCGAGTCTGCCGTCGGCGCTCATTCGGGCGAGCGCGGCGTCGACCCGTTTCTGCAGCGTCCCGCCACTGGCGCCGAACGCAAATACGAGGTGCCAGTCCGCGTACGGGGATGTGGTCGGCGCAACGGTGAGGTGCTGTCGCGGATGCGCGAGACCGTAGGCGACGACGGCGGGATACCACACGATCGCGCGCTGCGCGCGGCCAGCGACCACCGCATTGACGCTCAGTTCGGAGGTGTTTTCCAGGTCGAGACTGACGTCGGTCTGCTGCAGCGCGATCAGTTGCGCGGGACTCGCGTACATGGCCGCTACGGTGTTTTTGGCGGCGCCTTCCGGCTTCGAGCCGGGCGCCATGATGCTGACGTAGCCGGAGCGCAGGTAGCCGCGGGAAAAGAGCATCTTGCTGCTGGACGCGTCGGCCACGTTGGAGCGCGGAAAACCCGCGATCACGTCGCAGTCGTGGCCGAGGGTGCGGCCGAGTTCCTTCAGCGATACGCCGTCGTCGTCACCTTCGCCGATGCCGTGCTTGACGAGCGAAGCGGCGATGTCAGCGGTCTTGAAGACTTCCTGTGCTACCGCCTGATCGAGCGCGGTCGACGGGCTTCCGGGAAAGGTGCATACGCGGACGCCGGCCGTGGCCGGAATGGACGTAAAGGTGAGGCTGACCGCAAGCAGTCCGGCGGTTGTCAAATGTTTGAAGTGCAGGGCGCTCATGATGGGATCCGCAAAAGACGAGGACGAGTCGCAGCCGCGATGCAGCTGCGAGATTGCAATGGATGACGCGATCAGCTGTGATTCAGCGCGAACACATACAAGGTGCCGCCGCGCGGAACCTTCTCCGCCGCCTTGGCCATCGGGCCGCCCCAGATCGGATTTGCACCGCCGTACCCCGCCAGCACCGCGACGTACTCCTTGCCGCCGATCTCGAACACGGAGGGCTGGGCGACGATGCCGCTCGCCAGTTTCGGGCTTTGCCATAAGATCTTGCCGCTCGTCTCGTCGAAGGCATACAGATGACCGTCGAGCGAACCGCTGAAGGCGAGACCGCCGGCGGTGGTGGCGACGCCGCCGTTCCACGGCAGCTTGGTCCAGTGACTCCAGACCTTCTTGCCGGTATTGACGTCGACGGCCTGAAGTTCGCCATAACCCTGACTACCCGGCTCGGGCTTGATTTCGAATCCTTCGCCGAGATACGGCAACCCTTCCATGTAGTTGACCGATTTGCCGGACAGCGACATGCAGGCGTGTAACGCAGGGATGAAGGCGAGATGCTTGTCCGGGTCGTAAGAAACCGACCACCAGTTCTTGCCGCCGAGGAAGCTCGGACAGGTTTCGATCGTCGTGCCCGCCTTCGGATACTTGCTTGCATCCTGCTGAGGCACTCCGTCGGCCGAATAGCCCGTGACCGATGTCGCCTTGACGAAGGGGCGCGCGTAGATCAGCTTGCCCGTGCCGCGGTCGATCGCATGGAAGTAGCCGTTGCGATCGGCATGCACGATTGCATCGTAGTCCTTGCCTTCATATTTGATGTTGGCGAGAACCGGTGTGTTGACGCCGTCATAGTCCCAGGTGTCGTGACGCGTGTACTGATAGTGCCACTTGAGGTCGCCCGTTTTCGGATCGAGCGCGAGCAGCGAGTCGGAATACAGATTGTCGCCCGGGCGCAAGTCCGCGAGCCACGGTCCGGGGTTTCCGACGCCCCAATAGAGTGTTTTCGAAGCCGCGTCGTAGGTGCCCGTCAGCCAGGCGGGCGCTCCGCCATGTTCCTGCATGCCGTCGGGCCAGGTGTTGCCGTTCTTCTCCTTTGCACCGGGAATCGTGTAGCGCTTCCACAGCACCTTGCCGTCATTCGGGTCGAGCGCGGCAATGAACCCGCGTGCGCCGTATTCGCCGCCGGAGCTGCCCACTACGATCGCGCCGTCGAGCGCGAGCGGCGCCAACGAAAATGCGTAGCCGAGGCCGGGTTCGAACATCTGTTTCTTCCAGACGAGCGCACCGGTTTGGGCATCGAGTGCCGCGACTTCGCCACTCAGCATCGCGACGTAGACATTCTTCCCATACAGCGCGACCCCCCGGTTGACCACGTCGCAACACGCCGTCTTGAACGACTCGTCGCCGAGCTTCGGTTCATATTTCCAGAGCTGCTTTCCCGATGTCGCATCGAACGCATACACGTTGTCCTTCGGCGTGGTCACGAACAGGAAGCGGCCGTTGACGATCGGCGTGGCTTCGAAGCCCTGCTGCAGATCAGCTGGAAACTTGTAGCTCCACGCCTGTTTCAGATTCTTGACGTTCGAGATGTCGATCTGTTTGAGCGGGGAGTGGGCCTGTCCGTTGTACGAGCGGTAATACGTCAGCCAGCCCGGGTCGCTTTGCGCCGATGTCAGGCGTTCGTACGTGACGGCCGGATAGTCGTCGGCTGCCGCAACCGGTCCGGGCTTCAGACTGATGGTGGCAACGGCCACGGCACCGATGACCAGCGTCGCGAGTCGCATGGTCGAAGCCGAAGGTGTCTTCATTGCTGTCTCCTGTTGATCTGTCGATGCGATGCCTCCGGCGGACCGTTGCCTGAAGGTTGCAGAATCACTGCACAGCCGTTAAGGCAAATCGCATGCCACTCGGCGCCAATTGCGGCGCGGCCCGTGAGCATGCGAGTACGCGAACGCGTTGGGCCGCGACGCACGAATTCATTGCCGTCGGTGTGTTGCATGGCGGTACAGCGAGTGCCGCGTGTGTTGCCGAACGTGACAGGTCTGAGGCTGCCGGCACAGCGTTTGATCAGAACCAGGCGCGTCGTGGCCTGTGGCGACGATCAATGGCACGCTTCTCGCTGTTTGGCTCCGGCGATGAAAGCGCACCGGCCCGACGATAGTCGAACCGGTCATCGCTTCAGCCAATTCCGTTACCGATCAGGAGGGAGCCACAAATGAACCACGCCGACATGCAGTTTCTGGATGTTGAGTTTCCCTTTGCGCGCCAATACGGCAATTTCATTGGCGGCGAATGGGTCAAGCCCCTACGCGGCGAATACTTCGACAACCTCTCTCCAATTACGGGAGAGCCGTTCACGTCGATTCCGCGCTCCACGGAAGAAGATATCGAGCTGGCACTCGACGCTGCGCATCGCGCACGCAAAGCGTGGGCTGATACATCCCCCGCTGCACGTGCCACGATCCTGAACCGGATCGCCGATCGCATGGAACAGCATCTATCTCGCCTCGCGTTTGCCGAATCGATCGACAACGGCAAACCGATTCGCGAAACGATGGCCGCGGATATTCCGCTCGCGATCGACCACTTCCGCTATTTCGCCGGTTCTATCAGGGCGCAGGAAGGATCGATCGGTGAGATCGATGGCGACACGGTGGCCTATCACTTCCATGAGCCGCTCGGTGTGGTGGGCCAGATCATTCCGTGGAACTTCCCGATCCTGATGGCAACGTGGAAAGTCGCGCCGGCGCTTGCCGCAGGCAATTGCGTCGTGCTGAAGCCGGCGGAGCAGACGCCGGCGTCGATCCTCGTGTTGCTCGAACTGATCCAGGACATCCTGCCACCAGGCGTGTTGAATGTCGTGAACGGCTTCGGACTCGAAGCAGGCAAACCGCTCGCAACCAGCAAGCGCATCGCGAAGATCGCCTTTACCGGTGAGACGTCGACGGGCCGCCTGATCATGCAGTACGCGAGCCAGAACATCATTCCCGTGACGCTCGAGCTTGGCGGCAAGAGCCCGAACATTTTCTTTGCCGACGTGATCGATCAGGACGATAGCTACTTCGATAAAGCGCTCGAAGGCTTCGCGATGTTCGCTCTCAATCAGGGCGAGGTATGCACCTGTCCGTCACGCGTGTTGATCGACGAGAGAATTTACGACCGCTTCATGGAGCGGGCGTTAAAGCGTGTGGCCGCGATCCAGCAGGGACATCCGCTCGACACCAGGACGATGATCGGTGCGCAAGCCTCGCAGGAACAGCTCGAGAAAATTCTTTCGTACATCGATCTGGGCAAACAGGAGGGCGCGCAATGCCTGATCGGCGGAGAGCGCGGCGCGCTGGGTGGTGAACTGAGCAAAGGCTACTACGTGAAGCCGACCGTATTTCGCGGTCACAACAAGATGCGGATCTTTCAGGAAGAGATCTTTGGACCGGTGGTTTCGGTCACGACGTTCAAGACCGAGGAAGAAGCGCTCGAAATCGCCAACGATACACTCTACGGTCTGGGCGCAGGCGTGTGGACGCGCGATGGCACGCGCGCCTATCGCTTCGGCCGGCAGATTCAGGCGGGACGGGTGTGGACCAATTGCTATCACGCCTATCCGGCGCATGCTGCATTTGGTGGCTACAAGCAGTCGGGCATCGGCCGCGAAACGCACAAGATGATGCTCGACCATTATCAACAGACCAAGAATCTGCTGGTTAGCTACAACGAGGAACCGCTGGGCTTTTTCTGAAGCGCAGGCGTCGTCGCGCTGCGCGAGCGGAATACCCTTCGGGCGCCGCTTATCGCAAGATGTCGCTGCAGCGGTGAGCGGCGCTTTGATCGTGGCATTAGCGGTTGTCGATATACATCGTGACTTCAAAGCCGAAACGCAGATCGTTATAAGCAGGGGTGGTCCATTGCATGACTGTCTCCTTGGATACGCAATGTGGGTAAATTAACCGCGGGAGAAAATGCGGTCGAGTAGCTCATTGCAAGCTCTATGCCGGATGGCCGCCAATCTTTTCGACTGCCTCATGGGCGGGCGTGACGACACGGGACATTTAAAAACGAGCATCGGTATAGGTAAGCGGGGCCTCCCGCATCACCCGCGAAGCGAGTCGCCGTGGATGACATGCGCGGCACTGCTCCGTTAAGGGACACTGGTGTTGCAGAACGCAACAGTGTCTGAACAGTGAGGCGGGTTCGATTGCGCAGTCCGGGCTGCGCGCGAGATCCCGGCCGACGGCTCAGAGATCGTCCCGGGCGCTACCCGTACGCGGTAGCGCAAGCATCTTCCGATAAATGGTATTGCGGGAAACCCCCAGGTCCCGTGCTGCGGCGGACACGTTGCCGCCGTGCCGGGCGACTGCCGCGGCAATAGTCGATGTCGCGACATCCTGCAGGCGTACCGCCTGGACCATACCGGCAGTCTGTGAACCGGTTGCTGCGCTCGGGGCATCGGGGTTGCGCCGCAGGTCTTCGAAAAAGTCGTCCGGCAGATGCTGACAGCGGATCTCGCCGTCGTCGTCGACCATTGCCGCGGCCGTGCGCAGCAGGTTGCCCAGCTGCCGGAAATTGCCTGGCCATGCGCATTGCTCGAAGAGCGTCATCACCTCTTCGGCGACAGTCAGGCGCCTGCCGCTCGCGCAGTCGGGAAGTTCGCTCTCGAGCATCTTGTGGATGACCGTGGCAAGGTCGGTGCGTTCACGCAATGGCGGCAGCTTTACAACGAGGCCGTTCAGGCGGTAGTACAGATCGTCGCGAAAGCGATTTTGCGCGATCATCTCGCGCAGATCCCGATGAGTGGCACAGACGATGGCGATGTCGACCGGAATGGACTTGCTCGAACCGAGAGGATTCACCCGCCTTTCCTGCAGCACGCGCAGGAGGCGCACCTGCAGCGGATAAGGCATGTCGCCGATTTCGTCGAGAAAGAGCGTGCCGCCGTTGGCCTGCAGTAGTTTGCCGAGCGCCCCTTTACGCCGCGCGCCGGTGAAGGCGCCTTCCTCATAGCCGAACAGCTCGGATTCGATCAGCGTTTCCGGAATCGAAGCGCAATTCACCGCAACGAACGCGTTACTGCGCCGAGGCGAATCGTTGTGGATCGCCTGGGCGAGAAGTTCTTTGCCGGTGCCCGTCTCGCCGGTGATCAGGATCGGGATGTCTTTGCCGATTACCTTGCGGACCTTGCCGATCACGGCTGTTACTTGTGGGTCGCCCGTATCGAGGTAGGTCAATCGGGACAGTGTGCCGGGCGTTGCTGCCGACTGCAATGCAGGGGCGCGTGCCGGTCGCGCGTCGTCATGCAGGCCGGACGGCCAGCCGCCATTGGCGAGTGTGGCGCGTCTGAACTCGACATTCGCGCACACCACGGTGCCGTTGTGCAGATCAAGCGAGATATGCTGCCCGTGGCTCGTACGCAGGCGATCTATCAGCTGTGGACTGGTGAGCCCGAACAGCGACGATAGCGTATGTGCCCGCAGCGCCGCGAGTGGCATGCCTAACTGGAACTGCGCACTGCGGTTCGCCGAAAGAAAACGTCCGTCGCAGGTGAACGCAACGATGCCCTCCATGAGCGTGCCGAGAAACTCGGGCCGGCCGTGGAAGGCTATTTGCAAGGTTTCACGAAAGGTACTGGTGAACAAATGATTTTCGATCATCTGCACGGACATCTTGGCGAGCGCCATGGTGTGCTGATGATAGCTGCGATGGTCGCCCGTCACGTCCAGTACGCCGATCAGATCGCCGTAGGGGTCGAGGATCGGTACGCTCGAACAGGTCAGAAAGCGATTTGCCGCCAGATAGTGTTGCTCGCCATGGACGACCGTCGCGGATCGCTCGGTGATTGCCGTGCCGATGGCGTTGGTTCCCTGACGGTCTTCGGCCCAGTTAGCGCCTGGCCGCAGCGCCACCTTTTCCGCCCGCTGCAGGAAGTCATCGTCGCCGATCGAGTGGAGAATCAGGCCATCGGCATCGGTCAGCACAATCATGCTTTGGGTGTTGACGATCTGTTCATGAAGCGTTTCCATCACTGGCGTCGCGTGTGCGCACAGAACGCGGCTCTGCTCCAGCTTCAATAGCAGTTCGGCTGTGGGCAGCACGTCGTAGTCAGGACATGTGGATGCACATAGGCCAAACGTTTCAGAGCGGTCGTGCGCCTTTTGTAGGGATGGCGTAAGCCAACCGGATTCGCGAGTCGTGAGTGGGGCGTTGGCGTGCGGCGTGTCATCGCGCATTGTCTCCTCCTGTTTGAGCGCCGGTCGTGTCGCCGGAACGTCTGTGAAATTTTTGGGAAGCAAGTCCCGAGCCAACTGCGGCCACCGTTTCAGTTTGAGCGCCTATGCGGGCATCGCCTTCGCCGGTGAAGCATGACAGGATAATGGTCGCGAAATGTGCAACAGCGCAATACGTCGTGCACAGCATTGCCTGCGGAGGTCATCGCGTGGTATTCACGGTAGCGGACGCGACCATCCGTGTTTCTGTAGTCCGGCTACTCAGGTGGCTCGGATAGCGGGAGTCGGCATTCGGAATTGCAATGGTTCGATCCTGCTCATTTGCCACATCGCTGGAGCTTCAGCTTCGCTTTCGACCTATAAGAGAGGGGGCTTCAAACGTGGATATACGGAGTTTTGCCGGGGCCATCGCCAGGAAGCGAGCCGGCTTTTACGAGCATGGGCGTGATGCCGCGCGCTCTCAAACGTTTATCGTTCTCTTCAAAGCAACGCGACCGACCGTAACGAGTCGGACTGCGCCACCGGGCCTCCGCGTTCAGCAGAGTCCAGCCACATACCGGGACGAATTCGTCATCAGCCATATTGTCAAAGTAACGTAGCCGGAGTTCACATCATCATGAAGTCCTTTTGCCTGGCAGCGGCCCTCGTCGTGCTCATCGCCGGCTGCGCTTCGAAATCGCCGCCCGCGGACAATCAAACTGCCCGGGGAGGTCCGGCCGATTCGGATACCTACATACTGCATGCTCCCAACGGTGCGGCGCGTGGCGACTCCACGTCAAAACCACCGAGGCTCAGCGTCGGTGTCAGCTATTCCGATACGCAATTGATTCTGCCGTGGTTCCTCAATGACATCATCAACTTTGTCAACTATCGCTAGTCCGGCAGCGACGGTTGACGATCCTGTTTAGGGACGGCAACGCGCCTGCTTTATACGCCGGCCTTTTGCTTCCCAACAATGTCGGCTCGCCGCGAATATCTGCTTTAAGTCGAGCTTGCCTGCTTTGCCGCTAACCGTCGAACTATCTCGCCATGCTGACGCTGTGAGGCGGCGTTATGTCATTGCGGAGGTTCTTCACGAATCAGATTGAGGGAGCGGGCTAGCGTCACGACACGTCCCCATTCAAGGATCACCGACCAGAATGGCTGCTCTTCCAAGCCCCGTTCCTGGGCAAATTGCAGCATGGCATCGAACTGATCGCCAGAGCATCTAAAGGTTTCGCGCAGTGCGAGGGGGGTGTTTGGCGTAGGCATGGCAATCCTTTCTTATGACGTCACTCTCAAGGGGGTGAGTTGTACTTTTCTAGACTGGATTATTCTGCGTGCAGATGAATTAAGCCACGTGACCCATGAACGAACTGCGTGAGAGCGAACATATGCAAGCAGACAACGATTTCCCGCGCCTTTCCGCCAGCAGTTTCACTTGTCCTTTCCAGCACGTGCATGAGGCCGCAAACCACATGCAACACGCACCATCCCTAGTGCCCGCTCGCCTCCGGGTACGAGGCCGACCATGTCGAGGCGAATCACGGTGCCGACGAGCATGACCGATAGAAGCGCCTCGCCTATCACCCGGGCGAGCGCGATTCCGATAGCGCCATACAGAGGCGCAAGGATGAGCGCCGCAGTCAGATTGATCAGGCCCGAGGTGATGCCCACGACGGCAAGCAGACGGTCCTTTCTGCGTGGCAAGAATATGTAGCCCGCCACGAACTCGTTAAAGGCGGCGAACGGGAACATCCACGCGAAAATCTGCAGGACGTGAGCGCTCGGCCCGAAGGACGCGCCCAGGATGAGCGGCAGCGCGAATGGCGACAGCGCGAGCGCGCCACAGAAAATCAGCAATCCGTATCCCATCAGCAGGGCCGCGCCGCGCCGGGTCGTTTCGTGCGCGCCTTGCATGTCGTTTTGTGCGAGTTGCCGCGTGATGGTGGGAATGAACACCTGCGCCGCCGGACCCATTAGCGCAAGCGCGATCGTCGCGAAGCGTTCAGCCGCGCCGAAGTAGCCCACCTGATCGGGCGTCGACAACAGCGTCAACAGATAAGTTGACGATGCGGTTAATACGACCGACCCCGACGAGTAGAGGAAAAGCATCGTCGACGTTCGCACGAGAGGAACGATGCCTGCCAGCCTGAGACGCGGCCAGCCCAACCGATAGATCGTCAGACCGTAGGAAATGATCGAAGACGCCACGCCCGCGATGAGAAGACTCGCGAGCACCCATACGGCGTCGTCGGGTCCTTTTACGAGCGTCAGGACCAGCACGAGGCTCAGCAGAAAGCCGAACACCTCTATGATGATGGGGGTTCGAAACTGGTGACGTCCCTGAAACATCCAGCCGAGATTCATGCCGGACACGATCCCCAGCACCGTGGCAAGCACACCGATCAGAGGACGTTCGGACAGGACAGGCGAACACATCGTGGCAATGATGCCAATGCACCCACCCACCAGGCCATGCACAATGCGCGCGCTCACATGCAGCGAGAAAATCTCCTTGCATTCCGCGTTCGATTGCGCCTTCGACACATCGCGCATGCCGACAGGGCTAAAGCCGTAGTTCACGAGCATCCATATCACGTTCATGAGCGACATCGACGCCAGTACCCGGCCATACCCGGCTACGCCGAGCATTCTGCCGTAAAACGGCACCACGATGATGAGGTACACGTACCTCATCAAATAGCCGCCGTAGACGAACCCGATTATCCGAACGCTTTTTCGTCGATCCATTCAATCCTCCGTGCAGACTTTCTGGACCTCAGTGTCCCGCCACGCGACGGCGGGAAAGCGGGTTGGCGATATGCCGCGCCATAAAATCGGACAGTGGCGAGTAAGGGGAGAAACTCAAACTTGAAAGCACCAGTGTGCCGGGTTTTTTCACGAGGCTCCAGAACGGAATCGCGCTTATGGTATGTAGAGAGTGGCGAGAATCCCGCATGACCCCGCGCCACCCGTTCTGGAGCATGGCGACACGGCCAACGGGAGTCATGCCGTAGATCGCGGGGAAGTGCACGCCGTAGCTCACTACGCGACTCCGCGAAGAACGACATAGGCGAGGTGCTTGGGCGACTTTTTTCGGCACCATTCACGCGCTCCGTTACCTTGAAGCGAACCTTCAGCGTCCCGTCGCGCCACGCGAGGGCGACATCGCCGGGAGAACTTGCGGTACCGGTCAACGCGTCGATGAACTCCACGCGTGCATTGCGCGAAGCTGGCGGTTTGAGTTCCCCTATGGTGACGTTTTGCCAGCCCGGGTCCGCGCGAACCTGCATCACGACATCGTGGCCCGAAAACAGTGCACTTCCAGAAAACGCCTTGATCGAACTGCAGTGGTTTCGAAAAGCTTGCCAGTGCGCCGTTCGCGGTCTTGTTCAGCACGACGAGGCTCCGCCCGGATACGTTGTAAGTCCGCGTCGGCGGACCTCGATGCGTCAGACAAAAAGGTTCGTAACCGTCCCGGTGGTACACCATGGACACATATTTGTTCGGATCATCCCAGTTTCTGTCCAGTGCCCACACGGGGAAGTCGAAGAAATAGCACGGCAGACAGTGCGGGTCCTTCATGAATTCGTCACCGATCTCCGTTTGCCAGACGCCGCGCGCGGGCCCTTTCTTCACATATTGTTGATACAGGGAATCCAGATCGGCGACGGGAAGATAATGCGTGTCGATGTAATCGACCCAATCTAGCATTCGTTCCTTCAACACCGGGCTCCTGTACTCAAGGCATGTCTTGAAGGTATCCAGGCCGCCCTGGTCCGGCCATCCTCCGTAGACAACGTACGCGTGGTAACTGCGGATGATCCGGGCTGCGGGAATATGGATGCGTTCAACGTAATCCTGCATGGCACGTTCGTACGGATTCGTGGTCTTTCCGTTGCCGTCGGCATCCGGACCGTGCCAGAAAGTCGCTTGGGGAAGTCCAGCCGGCAGCCAGCCCGCTGCCTCGTTCCAGATCCGGAAATAGCGCAGGTTGTAGGGCGGCGCGGAATATTTGCGTACTACCGCATCGACGTATCGCTTCCACGCTTCCACGTCCAGTGGAGCCGACTTTGAATCGCCCGGCACGGTCGCGTTCCAGTGCGGCGTGTAACCGAGTAGAAGGAGCGACGCGATCCCATTGCGGCTATTCGCAAGCAATGCCGGTGTCAGGTCACTATCGAACGCGGAACTGGTCTTGTCGATGCGCATCGCGTCTTCCGGGCCGTCCGACTGCCCTGGGCCAACCGATCCGCGTCCCCGGCTCATGCCCATTGCGCGCCACATCTCAACGTCGTTCGGCGCACCCGCCCAGCCATTCGAGCCGATCAACTCGCTGATCCTGCGAGCGCGCACTCGCTGGGACCGCGACTCGGGCATGGATGACAGCGCGGTCTGGCCGCGCGCAAGCGGTATCACCGTTCCCGCGACTGCCGCGAGTATGCGCAAAGCCCGCCGTCGGCTAGTAACATTCATGGGCCGGTCCATTCGTCTGAGCAAGGGTATGGCCTTGCGGGCGCACTTGGCGCCACACCCGGCAGCTGATTGCGGGCTTGGCCATACAGAATCCGCACCACTTTCCGGTACTTGCAAAGGGCATTGCCTTCTCCGTTTGACGGCGTCGCGAAAGATCGGGCGGCCGATCTTTCGTGGCCAAGGCTAGCAATGGGTTGCTTCGAGGTTACCGGAATCGCTAGCATATCGACGTCTATCAGGAGGACGCGCAAGCCGATCTGTACGTGCAGGATCGCGAGGGTTCGCCGCCAGAAAGCTATTTCCGGCGGAACAGGTCGGCCCATAACCATCAGAAGATTATTGCGCGCCTGCGCAGACTGGTTGCCACCGCTGCGCGCACGGCGCGACGCGCCTCGACCGAGGTATATGGTGCGCAAACCCCGCGCGGAGAGAGGACGCTGGTGTTGTCGCCTACAACGACACTGCTGCAGCCGTTCTGGCTCCATCGGCGACAAACCGAATATAGGCTGCAATTCGCGCAAACGAATGATTAGTAGGTCCTCCCACGTGTCGCAATGCTTTTCGGCCCATGCCGTGGCGGTTTCACAGCAGCTGCTGGTTCAGCGCGGCGCGACGAAAGCGCGACCGTCGGCCCCATCCGGGGAGGACGGCGTCTTCAGGTCAAATTACCATGGAAAACTGATTTAAATTCGACGAATCGCTAACGCGAACTCTGCAATTCATGCTGTGTGAAGCATAGCGCGCAAAAAATGCGGCATATCTACGACGGCATAAATTCGGGTGCTATTGGCCGATTAAGTGGAGCACATTACGAATAGAACGCTTGCGGAAAACACTGTTGCCATCTTTGACTGCAGTGGCCAGTTGCAAATATGGGCGGAAAAAGTTTCGGGGGAAACGGTGTATTGAACGCTACTTCCTCCAATTTCAAGGTAAAAATTTCGTGCCCCGGACAATTACGCCAAAACCCCTAAAGTACCGGCCAAACCGTTTAGCTGATTTCGATGCGCTAATCTCGCTACGCGCCACGACTGTTCATGGAATCATGCAGGGGCTGTCTGAGTTCGCTTGAGAAGCCGGTTGTGCGGAGAAGATGAGGCCGCAGGCTTCTCAACGAGTGAGTTCATTGTTCAACAATTGGTATTTCCGCAAGGCACGGAACGTTTCTAGCGCTGACTCGGCAAAACTGTGCGCAGGAGAAAGACCTGAATGCTAACTTCAAAACCGATTCGGGTCTGGCTCAGGACTATTTTGTATCGATACATCGCAGAAAGTCCTCAGGGAAAGAGGCCGTTCGATTCACTTCGTCCAAAGTACGTTTCGTTGAAGATTCCCGGCGAATACCTGCCCTGTAATCCGACATTGTGTTTTCGACGGAAGGGGCTATGCCCTTGTCGTCAGGTCTGTCAACTATGAATTGATGGAAAGCGGTGAAGTGAGGTTGAATGGCTCAGACTACGACACCATCAACTACATTGGCAGCTTGTCCGCCAATCTCAATGTGTTTGGCATGGCCACTCTGGAAGATGCTCCTTTCAGAAACGTATCGGATAAGTCTGCCGACGGATTCGAAGATCTGCGAACCTTCTTCTGGAAAGAAGATCTGTGGTGCCTCGCTAGTGCGCGCCGCAATGCGGACGACACTAACACAATGGCACTTCTGAAAATATCCGGAAACCGGATTGCAGAAAGTTATCTTCTTGAATCGCCACTTGGTGCGAGTCGCGAGAAGAACTGGATGCCTTTCGTTTCCGATGGGAAGCTCCATGCGATCCACACAATGAATCCGTTGACGATTGTCGAGATCAACGAGCACGGCGCAACAGTGTCACTCAGGAAGACATTGAAAGTGCCGAAAGACCTGCTGGGGTCATCGCAGTTAGTCCGCTGGAAGGATGGTTGGCTGTGCGTGGTACACGAGCGCAGTCGCGGGAAAAAGCGTCTTTATAAACACAGATTTGTCTACTTCGATCCGGGTTGGGAGGCGATGCTATCTGAACCCTTCTACTGGAAGGAATATGGCGTGGAGTTCTGCTGCGGCCTGGCGGTTCATGATGGCATCGTTGCGGTCGGGTTTGGCGTCAACGATTCAGAGGCGATCATCGCTCAGTTCAATGAGATTGATATCGATCGGCTGCTGGAATGGGGTTGGGGGTGGAACCTCTGGCCACCATTCGCGGGCTGCATATCGATGCTTATCGAGGGTCTCCGCCATCCGGCCTCCCCTTGGCGAATCAGGAGGAGGCCAGATCTACCGTGTAGTCAAACGCTCGCCGGCTTACTTGTCCGGGTTGCTAGCGGTAAAGTTCGTAAATGCGCTATACGATGGATAGATTTGCGTGCTGTTCATCATAATGCCGAACGTGTTGTTTCCACTATCGAGCACTTGGTACATCACCGACTGGATGTTGTGAGTCTTTCTCGCCTGATAGTACTGGCCGAGTTTGGCGCTG
>NZ_JAQQEU010000079.1:0-31968 GCF_046026895.1 Paraburkholderia sediminicola | reverse complement strand
CAAGTTCGACTGTTACCCCGTTCGGCAGGTGCGCTGACAGGCGCGCCGTTGGTCGGGACGCAGTCGCTAACTGCTTGTGACTCGACGACGCCGGTCGCGCCGCAGGCTCGAGAGCGGGAAGCTTAGAGCCCGGTTCGATAGCAAGGACGGGGATGAAAGCCGCCGCTGACGGCTCGACCGTGTTTATCGCTGCACGAGCAGAGTTTGCCTTCCCATGTAGCCTTATCCACTTGTGAAGCTGATTTGCGTTCACCTGAGCCCTGAGCGCGAGCCCGGCGATTGACGCCCCCGGTCGCAAGCACGCCTCAATCAGTCGGCGCTTCCCGTCAGGGTCGTACCTTCGTTTGCCATTGGAGCATTCTCGAATAACCCGAAGCGGCAGAAAGTCAAATTCATCATCGCTCATGGTTTGCGTCCGCAATGTAGGTTGCGGACGCAATCGTCGCTCTTAAAAGCCGACGAAGCTAGGTGTGTTATTTTTAGCGCTTACCAAAATCTTGTCGGTCGTATCTGGCAATCAGGTGGTCGTCATGGTCGGCTTCAGTTTGTCGGCCACGTTCCAGGGCAGCAATTCGTCGATGTGAGTGATTTTGTGATCAGCGATATGGGTCAGAACGTATTCCAGGTAGGCGCGCGGGTTGATCCCATCGTCCTCATTCGCGCCGACACTACCAATGTTGCTCTTTTGAAATAACGTTCCAGGAGCTGTTGTTACCTGGATGGACCGCAGCAACGTCGATGCCCTCCTAGTCGCTAGACGAAACCATTGCAAGAGCCCGCGCCTCGTCGAACGTTTCGCGCGGTCCGTCGGCAACAATGCGGCCCGCCCGCATGCATACGATCCGCTGTGCAATGGCGAGCACCTCGTCAATGCCAGAACAGTTGAGGCAGACGGCGATCCCGTCCGCCGCCAGGGCTTCGATCAGCTTATGAATTTCGTTCTTGGCCCGCACATCCACGCCGCGCGTCGGATCACTGAGCAGCAGGACAGCGGGCGACTGCTCCAGCGAGCGGGCAAACAGGACGCGCTGCTGGTTACCGCCGGACAGATGCCCGACGGGCGCGTCGGCTACGTTCAGGCTCACACTGACCTGTGCCATGCGGTCGCGCGAGAGGCGGCCGAGCCACCCCGAACCGGGCCAGCGCCAAGCTGCGCAACGGCGAAGCGGCGCCGTAGCAATGTTCCATACCGGCGAGCGGTCCAACCAGAGTCCCTCCAACTTGCGGTCTGGCGGCATGTAGACCAATCCGGCCCGCAAGGCGTCGGCCGGACAGCTTAACCGAACCGGCTGCCCGCTCACCTCGATTGCGCCCTCAAGGGGCACAGCCCCGCCAAGCCCCCGCAGTAGCGTGCCGATGCCGGACCCCTCAAGGCCGACAAATCCGACAATATCGCCGGCATGCACAGTTAGGGAAAGCGGTCCCAACCCAGGACCGCGAAGCTCCCGCGCCTGCAGCACCAGCCGACGAGACTCGCGCATTGCCGGCGCATTATGAACCGAGACGTCGCCTACCATCGCCCGTGCGATACCTGAAGCGTCAATCGTCCCGCGCTGCCAGACGCCGGCTACCTGCCCGTCGCGCAGAACAGTAACCCGGTCGGCGATGCGCGTGGCCTCATCCAAACGGTGCGAGACGAACAGCACGGCTGTGCCCTCGGCTGCGAGCGCCCCGATGACCAACAGCAGCGCCTCCGTTTCCCGCACTGATAGCGCTGAGGTCGGTTCATCAAGGATCAGCACGCGGCCGCCCGTGAGCAGTGCCCGGCCAATCTCGACGAGCTGGCACTGCGCAAGCGACAACTCGGCGACCCGCGCATCCAGCGGAACGACGAAGCCGAGGCGTGCAAGCGTCGCTGCGGCGGCAGCGCGCTGGCGTCGCTTGCTGAGCAAGCCACTCCAATGCAAGGGAAGCGCCGCTGCGGTCACGTTCTCAAGCACGCTGAGGTCGGGAAACAGCATGAGGTCCTGGTGGACGACTGAGACGCCGACGCGCCGCGCGGCCGTCACGTTGCCGCCGGGCAGGATGCGCCCGGCCACTTCGACTCGACCTTCGTCGGGCGCCACCGCACCTGAAAGGACGCCTATCAGCGTCGATTTACCCGCGCCATTGGCGCCGACCAGCGCCATAACCTCACCCGCGCGAAGGCGCAGCGAGACGGCGCGGAGCACTTGCACTCCGCCGTAGTGCTTGCTCACCGCGTGCGCGGCGATGGCGTCCAGAGTCATCCGGCGAACCGCTTCTCCCGCTCAAGGTAGTAGCCGACGTTTTTCTTCGTAACGATCTCATTCTTCATGAAATAGTTGCCGCCCGGCAGGTCGAGCTTCGGCCCGTTCAGCGCGACACGCTGATAGAGATACATAATGGGCAGATAGCCCTGCATGTACGGCTGCTGCCCCACCGTGCCGCCGATCACACCATCGCGAATCATTTCCAGCGTTTGATAGATCAGGTCAGTGCCGACAATCGGCCACTGCGCCTTCATCTCTTGTTTGACCAACCCAGCGGCCGCAGTATCCTGTCCGCACAGCGGCATCATGGCGGTCAGGTTGGGATGACTGCGTGCGATGTCGCGAATGGTAGAGCGATCGCTCCCCATGTCGCTTGGATCGGTGTTGAAGACGCCGACAACCTCGAGACCGCCCGCCGTGACGCCCCTCTTTGCGCCTTCGATGCGCCGATCCAATGCGAGCATGCCGGGCGCGCAGTTGGTCATCGCCACCGCGCCGCGGCCACCGGCCAGCTTCGCCAACATGCGCCCCTGCACCTCCGCCGCTCCGACCAGATCCTGACCGAAGAACAGTTCGCGGCCACTGCGGGGCGAGTCGCTGTTGGTACAGACAACCACGACACCTTGGTCGATCGCGCGCTTGATCGGCGCGATCCAGGCATCCGCCTCCAGCGGGATCACTGCGATCCCCTGGTAACCCGTCGCCACGAGCTGGCGGAACTGAGCGATCTGAGCGACGGTGTTGGTGTCGGGTACGCCGGTCCACAGCACTTCGACGCCGAGCTGCGCCCCGGCATCCTGCACGCCCACCCTGGTGGGCGTGTAATAAGGGGCCGTCGTGTTGGAGCAGGTCATTGCGAGCTTGACCGGCCTGTTCATGTAGGACCGCACCCAGGCGGCCCAAGGTCGCGTTTCATCCGCACGCGCCGCGCCCGCTCCCAGGATGCCCGCCGCCGCGCCCGCCGCGGTGCCTTGCAGAAAGCTCCGACGATCGAATGATGGCATTGACGTTTCTCCCCTTGATGTGGCGGCTGTCGTTATGAACCGCCCAGACGGTCGGATGAGGCACGGCGCGAAAGCCACGTTAGTGCCATCGAGGCGATCAGCACCATACCGGAGACGCCCTGCGTCCAGCTCGGCGGTATACCCCAGAGGACGATTAGGTTCTGGAAGATACCAATTACGGCCAGGCCGAGCAAAATACCGAGGATCGAGCCACGGCCGCCGGTGAGACGCACGCCGCCGATGATCACCGCCGCGAGCACCGAAAGCTCATAGCCAGTCCCTGCCGTCGGACCGGCGGTGTGCAGATAGGCGAGCGAGCACACGCCGGAGAGCGCCGCCATGAAACCCGAGAAGGTCAGCAGCACCAGCCGCGTGCGACCGACCCGGAAGCCGACGAGATGGGCCGCGAGTGGATTGCTGCCGACGGCGAGCAGGCGAAACCCGAAGGCCGTGCGCCGCACCACGAGTTCCGCAAGCAGCGCCATCGCCAGGAACACTAGCGTTATGACGGACACGCCGTACACCGTTCCCTGGCCAAAGGTGTCGAAGAAACCTGGCAGTGGCGACACGACCCTGACGGGCGAGCCGCCAGCGAGGACAAGCGCGAGCGCGCGGTACACGCCCAGCGTTGCCAACGTCACGACTACGCCCGGAACGCGGATCACCTGTGCGACCGTCCCGTTGACAAAGCCGCAGCCGAGCCCCGTCCCAAGTCCGCAGGCGATTGCGAGCCAAAGTGGGGCGTCGCGATGCAGCAACAGTGCAGTTACGACGGCGGCCAAGCCGAACACGGACCCCACTGATATGTCGATCTCGCCTGCCATCAGCGTCAGGCCCACGCCGATCGCGAGGAAGCCGAAGAACGTCAGGCTCTGCAGAATGCCGGTTAGGTTGGCGAGCGTCAGAAAGTAGGGGCTGCTCGTTGCTCCGACGATGAAGAACAGCAGGAATGCAGCGGAGATGCCGCGCTCTTCGAATACGAGCCAGGACCGCCACCACGGCGGCTCCGGGATGACTGCCGCCCCTTCGCACACGCTCTTTTCTGCCGGCGAAGTCATAGCAGCCAGATCACGACCTCCCGTCGCATTCCCCGCTCGGCAGTCCGTCCCCCTCATGCCGCGGCCGGCAGGCACGCGGTCAACTTTTGATAGCCAATTTCCTAGGCGAGGATGCATGGATAGATTCCAGGCACGGCTGCGGCACGGCAATCGTATCAGCCGGCTTTGGTCGCTTTGAAACACCCGTCATGCGCTAATTGCCGCAGCGGCGGCATTTTTCGGCCCAACGCAGTTCGTTTCCCCTAATTTCTTCCGCCGCACACGCACGGTGTTTGCTCAGCTGAGGGGACATCGTCGCCGGTTGTTGACGGCCATTCTAGCTCAAGTTAACGTTACTCCGGGCACAGTGAATTGGAAGACAGTTCCGCATGGCGCGCCCGGCGACGCCCAGAAGCGCCCGCCATGGGACTCAATGATCGATCGGCAGATCGAGAGCCCCATGCCCATGCCGTCGGGCTTCGTTGTGAAGAAGGGATCGAAAATGCGTTGCGCGATCGCCGGGTCCAGCCCCGGGCCGGTATCCTCGACCGCCACGAGCAGCTCGCCCTGATCAACGACTTCCGAGGTTATGGCCAGCTTCTTCGGGCGATCCGTAACCGAGCTCATGGCTTCAATGGCGTTCATGGTCAGGTTCAGCAGCACCTGCTGCAACTGAACTCGGTCGCCGAAAACCGGACCATCAGCGGAGAGATCGGTGCAAAGCACAACGCCGTGCCGATGCAGTTCGCTACGTGTGAGTGCCAGCACTTCCTGGATTGCATCGTTGATGTCGAGCTTCGCCAGTTGCGGCCCCGATTTCTTGGTAAGCGCCCGGAGACCACGGATCACCTCCCCCGCGCGCGTGCCTTCCTCCACGATCCGCTCGACCGCGCCGCACGCCTCAGGAATATCCGGGTCGTCCCGGTTCAGCCAACGGAGGGCTGCCCCCCCGCAGGTGACGACGGCGCTGAGCGGCTGGTTGATCTCATGGGCAATTGAGGCCACAAGTTCGCCCATCGTCGTCAGCCGCGTCACGCGGACGAGTTCCGCTTGGGCGTTTCTCAGCGCCTCCTCGGCGCGCCTGCGTTCGGTGACGTCCATGACCGTGCCGACGAATTCAAGATCGCGGGCCTCCGTGTCGAGCTGCCCCACGCTTTGCAAGTGCTTGACCGATCCGTCGGGCAGGACTATCCGATACTCGTGTTGGAACCGACTTCTTTCGCGCACGGCCCGTTCGAGGACTTGCTCGAATGCGGGCTGATCTTTGGGATGAACGCGATCCATGAATGTCGCGTAGGATGGCTGCGCTGTCGCGGGATTGAGGGCAAAGATGCGGAAGTGTTCAGCCGACCAGAAGACCTCGCCGGTGCCGACCGTCCAGCGCCAACTGCCAATGTGGCTGATCTGCTGTGCTTCGGCGAGTGAGGCCTCGCTTCGCCGCAATTCTTCCTGGGCATGCTTCCGATCGGTGATGTCGACCACGACCCCGGCAAACAGCGGATCGCCCCCTACAACCGGGATCACGAAGGCGCTGGCATCCACCCAGATCACGCCGCCGTCCTTGCGCCGGTATCGCTTCTCGACATGTTGCGGGTATGGATCGTCCGCGTCGCGCGCTGCAATGATCACCTCCGCGGCGGTGCGGTCATCCTCGTGGGTGATGTCGACGGGCGAGAGGTTGCGCAACTCCGCCTCAGAATAGCCGGTCACTCTCTGAAAGGCATGGTTTGCTGCGACGTAGCGCCCATGCGAGCCAGTCAAAACCACACCGACCGGGACGCTTTCAAACAAATTGCGCCAGCGATCTTCGCTCACGTGCAGTTGGGCGTAGAGTCGGGCGTTCTCCAGCGAAATCGCGGCTTGTGCCGCCAGCAGCTCCAGAATCGCAATTCGCTCCGCGGTGAACGCGTGCGAAGTCAATGTGTTCTCGAGATAGAGTAGTCCGATCAGTTGCCCTTGCTTGATCAACGGTAGGCAAAGGATCGACTTGGTTTGTCGACTGCGTAGATAACCGTCGTCGGAGAAGAGATGGGGCTTGGAGGCATCATCGACGATGATGCTTTCACGAGTGCGAATAACATAGCGGAGAAGGGATTCGGGACAAGTGGTCCCGACGATTGACTTTCCGTACAGCACGACTTCGGTCTGATCGCCGATGCTCCGGGCCTCAGCCTGAACCGAATAGTCATTCTCTGCCGACAGTATCAGTAAGCCGCGATCCGCGCCAGCGTGCTGGAGCGCGATGGTCATCAGCCGTTCGATCAACCTGGGTAAGACGATCTCGCTGGACACTGCCTGGGAGGATTTGACGACGCTGGCGACATCGAGGTGCTGGACCGGCGTGCCAATGGTCGCCCACGAGCGATCTCTTTCTTCAGCGCCCAGATGCGGATGAAGCTGCTCGAGCTGCCTGGCCTTGCCCTCCGCCCCCCAGCGGAGATAACAGTACTTGGCGTTCCGCAGATACGCGTTGGCAAAGGTCTCATAGCCGCGGGCCATGTAGAACCGCGCGGCCACCTCATGGGCCAGGCCCTCGTTTTGCACGAAACCGTGGTCGTGGGCCAAGCGAATGGCCTGTTGATAGAGGCTCATTGCATCAAGGTCGCGGCCCTCAAGGCGCGCGATCTCTGCTGCGACCAGCGCATGCTTGTCGGCGAATGTCGGCGGGTAGTTGTCGGCCCATTCGCGGAGTTGATCGCGCAGCTCCAGGAGTTCGCCCCACCGCGGCCGGTCGCCGGCAGAAGTCCCTTCATAGAACGCCGCAATCGTCAGGGCGGTGTAGTAATAATAATCGAGCAAAGGGAAATGGGCGGTCGAGGACCAAAGCAGGGTTTTCGCCTTGTCAGCTGCGGCGAGAGCCGCGGCGTAATGCCCCGACAGGAACCGCGCTTTCCCTTTCGCGATCCAGTACCAGCAGATCATGGTGGGCTGCCGGTCCTCGGTCAGCAGGGCCTCGAACGACGCTTCGTCGAATTGCGCGTCAGTGAAAGTGGAGAAGGTTGCGGTGCGGCCCTGCATGGTTGCGATGAAGCGTTGCTGGCTTACAATGATGTCCGCAATGTCGCGGAACTTGGCCTTCCGCACGAAGTCGAGAGCAATCTCCGACTCGCGCCACACCGCATCGAGCGGATCGTTTCGTATCAGGAAGAGTGAGACGATATGGCTTATGCCGTAGCAGCCGTAGGTCAGGTCACCAGTTTCGATCGCGGCGCGAACGGACGCTTGGATGTATTCGATCGCGGTTGCCATCGGCCCCGTCCAGAAGGCAGCGATTCCCGTCGCGTCCTGAACCTTGGCTCGATAGCCGGGGAAGCCGTGTCTCTCGATAAGGTCACATCCGAGCTTGGCGAAACGAAAACCCTCAGCATAGCGATGAAAGGCCGGTCCGAGGATAAATCCAAGGTATGCACAGGCATGCGCAAAAGCGCCAGTCGCGCCGTGTTGCATGCTGAGGTTCACCATGCGGCACTGTTGCAAGCAAAACAGATTGCGATCCGTAACGTAGGCAGGGTCCGAAAGAGCGGACAATAGACGCATTGCCGCCTCCAGTTCCCGGTCCTTCATCAGAGGAAGTTCAATCAGGTCCTCGATCGAACGCCCTTTCACGTTGCGCCAGACCGTCTCGTATTCGGCCTGAAGCTGCTCCCGGGTCGGGTGTGCCGGGATGTCGATACCGAATAGCTTCAGGCAGGTGAGCGTATCGTCGACTGCTTGCTGGTCCTCCGACTTTACGATGTGGAGCAGGACCTTGAGGTGATAGACGGCTGCCAGATCGACCTTCGACGTTCCGCGTTGCAGTAGCTCCGCAATCAGGAGTTCCGCTTTGTGCAATTCACCGGTCAGAAACTCGCACTCCGCGCATTCGAGCGTCAGGCTGAACGTCAACTCGTAGCGGCTGGCCCAGTCCTTTTCGCCCAACAGCGCCATGCCGGCCAAAAAATACGCGCACGCCGACGCATAGGCCGCTGACCCCCTGGCTTTTCGCCCGGCGCGCAAATCAATCATCGCCACCTGTGCTTTTTCGTCCCGGTCGGCCAGCCGAACGGAGCCCCGATTGAGCTGGTTTGCAACATCGAACAGATGTTCGGTGAGCTGGTCCGCGGTCATGCCCCCCAGCAGCACACGACCGAGGCGCAGGTGGACTTCGGCACGATGTTCCTCAGGGATTAGTGTATATGCCGCCTGCTGGATTCGGTCGTGGAGGAATGTGTAGGAGCTCTCGAGGCGAATGATGAATCCCGCACGGACGGCGTCCCAGAGTGCTGCGTGGATCGCCTGCTCGGGTTCCCCGAAAACCATTGTCAAGGTGGCGATCTCCGCGGCGTTCCCCAAACAGGCGAGCTGTTGTAATGCTTCCTGCGTCTCATCAGGCAGACGGTTCAGCTTCCCGGCCATGAGATCCACGACGTTGTCAGTGTGGCTCCTCGCGCGGATGCGATCGATGTCCCATTGCCACGCTGGCACGACGAGATCGACCGCGATCAGCCCCTCTTCGGCCAGCTCCGTCAGGAACTGGATGGCGAAGAACGGATTGCCGCCAGTCTTCTCCTGCACCAGTTGCGCAAGGGGTCGCGCAGGTTCCTGTTCGCAATGCAGGGCATCAGCGATGAGCCGGTCGACATCGTCGAGGCAGAGGGGCGCCAGCACGATTTGCTGGACCCGAGTTCCGGCACTACGGATCGCCGCCAGCGTCCGCAGCAGCGGGTGCGCCGGGCCGACCTCGTTGTCACGGTAGGCCCCGACAAGCATCAGGTGCTGCACCTCTGAGTGCGTCGCCAAGTGCTCGAAGAGGTCGAGCGTCGCTGTATCCAGCCACTGCAAATCGTCAAGAAACAACACGAGCGGGTGCTCCTTGCGGGCAAATACGCCGAGGAAGCGTCGAAACACCATCTGTAAGCGGTTCTGTGCCTCCAGCGGCGGCAGGTCCGCGATTGGTGGCTGTTTTCCAATCACGAGAACCAGCTCGGGAACGAGCGTCAGTATGAGCTGGCCGTTCGGGCCCAACGCCTCGCTCAGGGCATCCCGCCATTGGCCAAGCTCCGCCTCGCTCTGGCCCAGAAGTGGGCGGACAAGTTTCCGGAAGGCTTGGGCGAGGGTGGCATATGGGATGTCGCGCTTGTACTGGTCGAACTTGCCGGATGCGAACAGGCCACGCTGCGGGACCAGCGCCTTATGCAGTTCGTTCACTACCGACGATTTACCGATCCCGGAATACCCAGAAACCACGACCAGTTCGGGCCTGCCGTGAGTCACCACACGGTCGAAGGCCGCCAGCAGGCAGTCGATCTCGCGCTCCCGCCCATATAGCCGCTCCGGGATCAGCAGACGGTCCGAAACGTCCCGCTGACCAAGCTGGAATGGCGCAATGCTGCCAGTCGCCTGGCATTCCGCCAGACACCGCTGCAGATCGATCGTGAGGCCGGCGGCGGTCTGGTAGCGGTTCTCGGCGGTCTTGGCGAGCAGCTTCATCACAATCGCCGAGACGGGTCCCGGGATGTCGGCGACACGCTCGGCGGGCGGCACCGGTTGCCGGGCGAGGTGGCAGTGCACCCACTCCATCGCGTCGGCGGCCGTGAAGGGCAGTGTCCCCGTCAGCATTTCGTAGAACGTGACGCCGAGCGCATAAAGATCGCTGCGGGAGTCGACCGAGCGGTTCATCCGCCCGGTCTGTTCCGGCGCCATGTAGGCAAGCGTGCCCGCGATTACCTCGGGTGGCGCCGGCGCCTGGTGCTCGCGGGGCAGCCGCGAGGCGATGCCGAATCCGGTTAACCAGACGCCGCCGCTGGCCGTGTCGACCAGGATGTTGGCCGGCTTGAGGTCCTTATGGATCAGTCCCCGGGCGTGCAGCCGACCGACAGCCGCCGAAAGCGCGACGGCGATGCGCAAAAAGTCCGTAACCTTCCTCGGCCGGCCGAGTAGCCGCTCGAGCGGCTCGCCACCGGGATCCGCCAACACAAGCACGGGCCGAACCTCGCGGCGGACAAGCTCGACCGGTCGCGCCGCCCAGTCACTGTCGAGGTCGGTCCGCAATGCGTATTCATGTTCAAGGCGCTGTAATGAGCCGGGCGAAGGGTATTCGCCGGAGGGCACGACCAAGAGAATCGACGCTAGCCCGTCGCCGATGCCTCGATACAGCGTGAATGGGCCCTCCCGCAAAAGAGAGAGCGCGTAAGCCGAGAGTTCAATCACGGAGAGCCTTCTCCCAGCGTCAGCAGTAGCTCCGCTTGATCGCGGACGAAGCCTTCAATGTAGTGCCTGTCGCCATTCTAATGGACTCTGGCAACGCTGTGTATCAGGAGCGGTGATCGGTCCGAACCGCGCGGGCGCCGCTGGCCGCAGTGAGGAAGGCGGCAAAAGTACTCGGCATTCCGGTTGGTGCCAAGGTGAAGGCGCTCCTCGACGCCGCCTCGGTTCGTTCACGGGCGGCTCATGACGAAACCAGCGTTCCGTTGCGCGGCCCGGCCTAGGCTCCACTCGCCTGCTTATCGCAGGTCTTCAGCGCCAGGCTGCCGCGCGCGCAGCGATTATTCTTATTGACGAGTTGGCGCACGGCCTGGAACCGCACCGCACCATCATGCTGCTCGCGGCGCTCAGCGCGAAGGACAAACCTGCGCCGCTGCAGGTGTTCGTGACAACGCATTCGCCCGTCGCCGAGCGAGAACTCTCGACGGATCAGCTATTCGTTCTGCACCAGCACGATGGCCGGCACCACGTTTTGGCTGTCGGGTGTGATTAAGCGCGCCGGAATGCCGTTCGCGACCACATCATCGAGCTGCGGCTCGAAGTCAACGTCTCCAGCTGAGTGCTCCCGTTTGCCGTAACGACTATCGATGGCCAGCGCAACGGAGCCACTGTTCGACTTCGGCCAGCACTTCATCGGTGACAGTCGAAATCAGATCGGGTGACACCTGCAGGCCATATCCTGCGATCAAAGGCGATAGACCGGCCGTTTACAAAGTCGGCTCGTTCTTCGTCAGCTCAGCGGCCGGTAATTTCGCGGTCGACCAACGTTAGCAAAGGCCGACGAGCAACACTTCGCGATTGCGAATCGAATGACCGGTTCCTGAGAGGAACCGACGCCTGAGTGTCTGACCGACGTTGCGAATGAATGACGCTTCCTGGCCGGTTTGCGCCTTAGCAGCAGAGAGCCTTATCAACTTCATACCGCGACGGTTTCGCTGCAGCAGTACGGCCATCGACTGCAAAACCACGGTGGGCGATCGTGCAGCTGGGCAAGCCCCTGTCGTCTCTCACGCACGAAGATCTGCAGCTGTTTCGCCAGTTCCTGAAAGACCCACAGCCGCGCGCGCCGGGTCGCCGCCGACGGACGCAAATATCCGCGCCATGATCCGTGCTGGCGACCGTTCTTCAGGACGCTCCGGCCAAGCAGCCACTACCAGGCCATGGTAATCATCAATGCGCTGTTCGCATGGCTGGTGGAAGCCGGCTATCTGGCGGGCAACTCCCTGTCGCTGTCGCGCCAGCGCGCGCGCCGTTCAAAGCCACGCATCACACGCTATCTTGACCGCGAGTTGTGGCAGGAAGTGAAGCTGTATATTGACAGCCTGCCGAAGGACACGCCGCGCGAGCGGGAGCGCTACCTCCGTGCACGGTGGCTGTTCACGCTGTTCTATCTCGGCGGCCTGCGCATCTCGGAGGTGGGCGGCAACACGATGGGCAGCTTCTTCTGCCGGCGCAATGCCGACGGTCATGAGCGCTGGTGGCTCGAAATCCTGGGCAAGGGTGACAAGGAGGGGCTCGTGCCCGCCTCAGCGGAAATGATGGTTGAGCTTGGCGCTACCGGCGCGAGCGCGGGCTGTCCGCCGTGCCCTCGCGGCACGACGACACGCCACTAGTGCTGCCGCTGGGTAAATCCGTGAAGCCGCTGACGCGCGCGGCGCTGCACACCATCGTCAAGCATATTTTTGCCGGCGCGGCCGGACGGCTCCGGCTGCGCGGCGACGAATTCGCGGGACAGGCGGAGCAGCTAGAACACGCCTCCGCGCACTGGCTGCGCCACACCGCCGGATCGCATATAGCCGACGGCGGCGCCGATCTGCGGACCGTCCGCGACAACCTGCGTCACGCATCACTGAGGAAGCACCAATCCCCACCTGCACACGCCCGACGAAGAGCGCCACCGCGAAACCGAGGAAAAGCACCGCACAAACTGGTAAAGTCTCGCCCGAACCGTCAGTAACGCGTCGTCGCGGCGGCATCGTTGATCATGACCTTGGCCGCTTCCCGGTCGGCATGTCCGTGAGCACAGCTAACCCGGGCATTGACCACCAGCCCATGGTGGTTGTCGGTCAGCGTATGGCCCACGTAACGCCAATCGCTGGCAGCCTTGAGCGTTGCTGACGCGAACGCCTCAGCGACGACATTCGGTGTGATCGAACTCAGGATCGGTAGTGCGCGCTCGCACCCCCTCATCCGGCCCAACCTTGTGCGAAAGGTTTGGACAGTTTGCGTTCTCCGTGCCCCGTCGATCTGTGCATCAAAAACCTGCGTGGCGGACTCGACTCCGTGTCATTCGAGCGGACACCGGTCTGTCTTCGGCAAATACAGGACGGTCGAGCGTCTTGTGTGTGAAAGCGACGCGACGTCTTATCAGTATGACCGCTTCAGCGCAGCGATGACTAGCGAAACAGCCGTTGACGTCCCACGGCGGCTCACGTGGTAAAAGTGATATCCAACATAGGTTGGAACCAGCTCTCAAACATCCCGACCAGCCGTCCGGCGCGTACGTGCTCCTCCGCGAAATCCTTCGGCAAATAGGGCAGCCAGGAATCTCACAGCGGCATCGAGCATTTGATACGTCGAGTTAAATACGAGTTGCCCGTCGACGCGAACTTGCACCCCCTGATTCCCTTTGCGCAGAGACCAGGACATCAAGGATTCTCGAGTGGGAAGGCGAAGATGCGCGGGCTGAGACACGCCTAACTGAGCCGCGGCCCGAGTGAAATTCCGCTCTTGTGTAACCGTTGTAAAGAGGCAAACAGGTCGTTCAGATTTTCCCCAATCATTTATGCCCCTCCTGCATAAGTGCATGCCGATTTTGCCAACTTATCAGCTACAGGATCGGAGTCTACACTGGACGTCGTAATGCGAGCGACGCGGACGACGCTGCTGCGAACGACGCTTTCCGCTATGTATTGGCGTCTTGCCTTGGCAGTAGGCATTGCCAGAAAGCCCTATCTTCGCCCACATAAACCATTTCGAACGTTGGAAAGGTACGACTATGGAACTCAAGCGCGCGGGCTCCCAGCCCTCTATGCAAGGCCCCGAAGAATGGTTCACGGGCACGGTGCGGATAGACCCGCTGAACGCTCCACCTCCTCCGGCGCGAGTCTCCTGCGCAAGCGTCACGTTTGAGCCCGGCGCGCGTAGCGCATGGCACACGCACCCACTCGGTCAGACGCTACTTGTGACGTCTGGCTGCGGATGGACGCAATGCGAAGGCGAGACGCGCGTGGAGATCCGCGCGGGCGATGTCATCTGGTGCCCGCCCGGCCATAAGCACTGGCACGGCGCCACACCGACGACTTCGATGACGCACATCGCCATTCAGGAAGCGCTTGAAGGCAAGAACGTCAACTGGCTGGAGAAAGTGACAGACGAGCAGTACCTCGGCAGCGGCGGGCAGAAATGATGAAGCTGGCGGCAATCATCGGCGTCTGTGCGCTGAGCTGCGCTCCGCTGGCGGCACCCGTCGCCGCTGCCGAGATCCAAGGTATAAGACTCACGCACAGCGGGTCGCAGCCTTCCGTGCAGGGCGGAACGCAGCGTTTTACCGGCCAGGTTCGCATCGATCCGCTCTTTCAACCGGAGCCGCCTTCACGCCTGTCCGGCGGCATGGTCACCTTCGAGCCGGGCGCCCGTACGGCCTGGCACACGCATCCTCTCGGTCAGACGCTGATCATCACGTCCGGACGCGGCTGGGTTCAACAATCGGGCCACGAGCGGCAGCAGATCGTCGCCGGCGACGTCGTGTCGGTCCCCGCTGGCGTCAAACACTGGCACGGCGCGACGTCCACGACCGGTATGACTCATATCGCGCTTCAGGAGGCGCTTGATGGCAAAAACGTCAACTGGCTCGAACAGGTCACCGATGAGCAATACAGCAAGCCGTAACAACAGAGTCCTCCACCTGTCGCAGCACATTGCAGCGGCAGGTCTCGCGATCCTCGCGTCCGGCTGCGCACATACGCAAAGGACTGAAACCATGCAACCGCCATCCCTCGCCGACCTGAAGTCGGTTTCGCCAGCCTTCGAGCGCTATACGACGCAGACTGTGCTCGACGGTCTGTGGAGGCGGCCGCAACTCTCGCCGCGCGACCGAAGCGTCGTGACGCTTTCGGTGCTGATCGCTCGCGGCCAGACCGTCGAGATGCCCTTTCATTTCAGGCTTGCGCTCGACAACGGCGTGAAGCCTGCTGAGATTTCGGAGATGATCGCTCACCTGGCCTTCTACTCGGGGTGGCCCAATGCAACTGCCGCTTCGGGCGTCGCCAAGCATATTTTCGATGAGCGCGGCATTGGCCCCAATCAGATTCCTCCTGCCGATGTGACGCTGCTGCCTCTGAACGAGGCAGCCGAAAATCAACGCGCGCAGGTGGTCGGAGAAAGCTTCGGGGCGGTCGCGCCTGGCGTGGTCGAGTACACGACTGATGCGCTGTTCCGAGACCTATGGCTTCGTCCGGGGCTCGCGCCGCGAGACCGCAGCCTGGTGACGGTCAGCGCGCTCGTCGCAAACGGTCAGGTCGCACAGATCCCCTATCACTTGAACCGCGCGATGGACAATGGGTTGAGCCAAAAGGAAGCGTCCGAAGTGCTGACGCAATTGGCTTTCTACGCCGGATGGCCGAACGTCTTCTTGGCGATGTCGGTGTTCAAGGACGTGTTTTCAAAGCGTCCCGCGTGAGGCAGCCATGCAGCTTGTGATCGACATCGAAGGCTTCGGCGCGGTCAGCGCTGAACTGGACGACACCTCAGCGGCGCGCGATTTCGCGTCCTTGCTTCCGCTTTCCCTGACGTTGCAGGACTATGCCGCGACGGAAAAGGTCAGCGATTTGCCGAGACGCCTTTCGACTGATGACGCACCGGCGGGATGCAGCGCGGAAGCCGGCGACCTGACCTACTATGCGCCTTGGGGAAATCTGGCGATTTTTCATAAGCAGTTCCAATATGCCGACGGTCTTGTGAAGCTCGGCCGGATAGCGCCGGAGGGCGTCGATGCACTGAGAACGTCGGGCCCGCTGAAGGCGACCATTCGCAAGGATCACTGACGGATGGTTCATGACGTCCTGAACTTCACATGGAAGGGAGCAAACCATGAATGTCATCTACGACTTCAAGGGAAAAGTTGCGTTCGTGACGGGAGCTGCAATGGGCATGGGGCTGGCCACAGCCCGTGCATTTGCGCAAAGCGGCGCGTCAGTCGTGTTAGCGGACCGCGACGGCGATCTCGCGAGACAGCAGGCGGCAAAGATCGTTAGCGAAGGCGGCACTGCCATCGGCGTCGACTGCGACGTGACTAACGAGGACCAGGTGGCCGCCGCGGTTGACCGAACAGTGGCCGAATTCGGCGCTCTGGATATGGCCTTCAATAACGCAGGCATCCAGGTGCCGCCAAGCGATGCTGCCGACGAGCCAGCGGATAGCTTCCATCGTGTCACTGCGGTCAATCAGTTCGGGGTATGGGTTTGCATGAAGCACGAGTTGCGCATCATGCGCGCGCAAGGCTCGGGTGCAATCGTGAACTGCTCGTCCCTCGGTGGATTGGTCGGCTTGCCTGGGCGTGCGTCTTATCACGGTACCAAGCATGCAGTTCTAGGCATGACCAAAAGCGCTGGCGTAGAGTACGCGCCCCGTGGCGTCCGGATTAACGCGGTGTGCCCTGGCACGATTGATACCCCAATGGTGCAGGACATGCTAAAGGGGCAGTCGGAGGTCATGGCCGACATCATGAAAGAGCAGTCTATCGGGCGACTCGGTCGGCCTGAGGAAGTTGCTGCCGCAGTACTGTGGCTGTGCAGTCCGGGGGCGAGCTTTGTGATCGGCGTTGGCCTGCCCGTCGATGGTGGCTTCACCGCCCATTGACAACGCGTGCGGGTCGCGGTCGAAACGGCTATCGTCGGATTAGCGAGGCAAATTCTCAAACGCTTTACAAGAAATCCCGGATACATAACGTAGAGGTGCATTGTATGGTTGAGCCACCTTTAACGGACACTGCCGGGCAGTGCGTTGTTACAACGCTGGTGCCGGTGATGACCGCAGTGCTCGCCGGCTTCCTCATCATCGGCGTAGCGCTCCCGGTACTGCCCTTACACGTGAACAACGATCTGGGGTTCGGTCCATTCGTTGTTGGCCTCGTCGCTGGTGCGCAGTTCGCGGCGTCGCTGTTCTCGCGCGTCGGGGCGGGATCCTATTCCGACAGACGTGGCGCGAAACGCGGCGTGCTCGTCGGCCTCATCGCGGCAGCTGCGGCCGGGTTGCTGTATGTTCTGTCGCTCGTCTTCGTGAAGATGCCCGAGCTCTCCGTTTCAATCCTGCTTGTCGGCCGTGCGGTGCTCGGCGGGGCGGAAAGCTTCATCATTACCGGGGGCGTCGCTTGGGGGCTCGGTCTCGTCCACAGCAAACATGCCGGAAAAGTCATCGCGTGGGTGGGAACAGCCATGTTCGCAGCAATGGCGCTGGGCGGTCCCATTGGAACCGTTCTCTATACGTCGTACGGCTTTCTAGCAATCGCCCTCGTGACCGCTCTACTGCCGTTGATGGTGCTAACTTGTCTGGTCAGGCCCCCCGCAGTCGAGTCGCACCCCCACGGGGAACATGCCTCCTTCAATACGATCGTTAAGGTGGTCTGGCTGCCTGGACTCGGCGCGGCGCTCGCCAGTATCGGTTACTGCGCAATTTTGGCGTTTAGTTCGCTGTTCTTTACGGTTATGCACTGGCAGCCTGTGTGGATGGCCTTCACGGCCTTTGGCGTCGCACTGATCGCGGCGCGCGCGATAGCAGGCCATCTTCCCGACCGGTTCGGGGGAGCGAGAGTCGCTTTCGTTTTCGTCATCGTCGAAGCCGTAGGCCTGCTGCTCATTTGGCTGGCCAGGACGAGCCTGGTCGCATCTGTTGGGGCGGCCGTTGCCGGTTTCGGTTATTCACTCGTTTATCCGGGGCTCGGTGTCGAGGCAGTCAGTGGAGTACCGCCCAAGAATCGTGGAATGGCGATGGGCCTTTACACCGCCTTTCTGGACGTGGCGATGGCGATAGGGAGCCCGGCCCTTGGTTGGGTCGGCGGGCACGCAGGACTCCGTGCGGTCTTCGTGGTCAGCGCGGTGATCGTTGCCTGCACCGCTGGCGTGGCCATTCAGCTGCTTCGTAAGCGTAAGGATCGCGTAGCCGCGTAATTGCAGAACACGGCCCGTTAGTGCTCCGGCGGCCCCGTTCAGCTCAGCAGCTCAGCCGCCGATAGACGTGGACACTCAGGAACCGTGACAGGCCGGTGCCCGTTTCATTCCGCGCGAAGCGGGCACCGGGCGAAATTATCTCGCTTCATGTACGGCGCCAGTAGCGCGATCATCGGACGCCGGACTGGTGGCGGTACGCAGACTCACGCCTTTTGTCTCGGGCACGAACTGAGTCAGGATCAGACAGGCAACCGCGACTACTGCAACGTAGTAAGCGGGCGCAAGCGGCGATCCAAACGCCCGGACCAGAAGTGTGCCGATCAAGGGTGTCGTCCCTCCGAACACGGCCACGGTGACTTGATACGAAATCGCGTGTCCCGTCGCACGGAATGACGTCGGGAAAAACTCGGGCGCGGCGACGAAGCATGCACCACCATACAGTCCGACTCCCACAACCAGCAGGAGCTGACCGATCAACGCGCCCGCAATCGTGCCCGTTGCCGCCAGATAAATACCGGGATAGGCAGCGAAAGCCAACCATGCAGCCCCGAAAGTGAGTATGGGCTTACGACCGAAGCGGTCGCTCAACATTCCTCCGAGCGGAATCATGAACGACAGCACAACGACGGCGGCGGCGTTCGTGAAAAGCGCCGATGTCGGATCGAGCTTCGCCACACGAACGAGAAACGTGTACATAAACCCCAGTACCAGATACGAGCCCACAGTCTGAATAGGCTGAATCATCGCTACGTTGAGCATGCCCTTCAGACCTCCTTCCCGGATCGCGGTAAGAAGAGGATTCTTCGGACGTGTCTTGCGTGTCGCTTGCTTGAATTCATCGGGCTCGTCGAGATTGCGCCGCAGCCAGAAGCCCACGATGCCGATAAGTCCACCGGCAAGAAAGGGGACGCGCCAAACCCACTCGGCGTATGAAGTCGCGCCTGCCGCAAGTTGGAGGCCGATCAGGAGTATTGCCACGAAAGCATTGGGCAGATGCGAAAATATCAGAGTCAAACCGATCCAACCGCCTCTACGGTCCGCCGGCGCGGATTCGAGGATGAAACTGGTGGTGCCCGTCGTCTCGCCACCGAGCGCAAGGCCTTGCGCGATCCGGCATATGACAAGAAGGATGGGGGCTGCAATTCCAATACCGGCATAAGTAGGCAGGAGGCCAATTACGGCAGTGCCAAGCGCCATGAGCCAGACAGTGGTCGCCATGACCTGCACGCGCCCGACCTTGTCCGCGATCACGCCAAACATCAATCCCCCCAGAGGCCGGGCGAAGAACGCTACCGCGTAGACGGCGAAGGTACTCAGAAGCGCTGCGGTACGGTCGTTGCCGGGGAAGAAATGGACCGCTAAGATCGGAACGGAGAATCCGAAAACTGCGAAGTCGTAGATTTCGCCAAAATTGCCGATCGAACCGGCCGAAAGCGTTCGAATGGTACTTTGCTTGGCCACGTCAATCCTCCACACAAGCTTCATATTTGATGCAACAGGCAACATGCGTTGGCGGACAGAGCGAGAACCCGCCGCCGGTACGGTCGAGCAATCCACTCGAACTGCCACGAACGCGTGCTACACGCGGGCGCTCCGCTAGATCAGTCGGCTGAGACGAAGGATGTCAGGCAGCCCGAAATCACTCACGCTGGGCTGACTGTGGCCACGAGAAAGCGCTACCTTCACTGCGATTTCGTAAGCCACGTATCGCTCACGTAACAACGCGCTGAGTCCCTGCGAAATGATCTCCCTCTCAGCTGGCGTGAGAACACCGGGCGCGCTGAGATCAAGACATGCCATGAACGTCTCCTGAACTGGGCTCGATCCAAGATGGATCCGATCGCGTTGATACGCATCGATGCGGGTTGGCCCTGCATAGTCCCGGGCCTACCAGCGGAGGACCCGGCGCGCCATTTGTCGACCTTTACGGCCAAACACAAGCGCATCGTCCCATCGGGTAGAGGCTAGCGCTTACGGCGGCGTGACCCGCCGACCGTATAGATAGCAGCCGCCGTCACAACAACCGTTCCTTCGATGACGCCCTGATAGTTCGCACCCAGGTTGAGGATGTTGAACCCGTTCGTCAGGGTGAACAGGAGCAGCGCGCCTGCAAGGGTTTTGATAACCGAACCCGCGCCGCCAAACAGAGAAGTCCCGCCGAGGATCGCCGAGGCAATAACAGTCAGCTCTGCACCTTGCATCGCAGTTGGGTTGACCGCTCCCAGGCGGCTGCCGAACAACACGCCGCCGAAACCCGCCGCCGCACTGCACAGGATGAAGCCAGCCATCTTGTAGCGCTTGACATTGATCCCGGACAAGCGCGCCGCCTCCGGATTGCCGCCCACCGCATAGACTCGCCGGCCGATGCTCGTCGTGCTCAGGACAAACCAGACAATCGCCGTGAAAATCGCCATATATACGACGGGTTTTGGCATCGCAAGTGACAGTCCGCCGGCCCAGACGAGAGCAAGGCAGCATATTCCGCCAGCGATCATGCCAAAGGATGTCGCAGGGATATTGCGTGCGTCGCGACGTGCTCGCAGCAGGAACCAACAACCCGCCAACAACAGCGCAGCACCAATGAGGATGAGGGGAATGGCGACGGGCAGGCGGCCTGATTCGAACGTCCGCATAGCCTGCAACGCCTGGGGCGTATCGACCGACAAAGACCGGCCATCGGTGTAGATTTGAACCACACCGCGGATGGCGGTCAACGTCCCCAACGTAACAATAAACGCATTGATTCCCAGGTATTGGACGATCGCACCGTTCAACAGGCCCGCCAGAATCGAGACGAGCATCGCAATGAGCGCCGCCGGCCAGAACCCGAGGGTGTCGGACAGACCCACGAGCACGGCTGCCGAAAGCGCCGCCACCGACGCAACCGAAAGGTCGAAATTGCCAGTAATCAGAATCACCGTCATGGCGACCGCGATGATGGCCACCAGTGACGACTGATAGAGGACGTTGGAGATGTTCACCACGCTCAGGTAACTGGGCCTGCCGGTATAGGCGGTGACGCCAGAGATAGTCAGTACCAGCAGGATTAGCGCATAGTAAACGCCCATCTCGCGAAGACTGAGCAATCGTCGCCAATCGGTCATTTGTCCTTGCGCCATTTGAGAAGCGCCGTCCGTCGGCCCGCCTGGGGATTCATTGCCGCCACCAGACGGTGCGGAATGGGTCGAAGTCGTCAGGTTCATCATTACTCTCTCTTTCAAGATTGCGCGCCTGCGCGTTGCTCGCTAGGCGGGTTCGCACTCTTGCCGCCCGCCAACAACATCAGTTCATGCTCGGACGTCTCGTGGCCAGCGCGCTCAGCAATACAACGCCCGTCGCGCATAACGAGGATCCGGCTGCTCACTGCCAGGAGCTCCTCGAATTCGGACGAAACCATGATTACCGCTTTGCCCGCTGCAGCCAGCTCGCGAACGAGCAGCAGAACGTCCGTCTTCGCTCCGATGTCGATGCCTGCGGTCGGCTCGTCCAGCAAGAACACCTTCACATCGCTGAATAGCCACTTGGCAATCGTTACTTTCTGCGCATTGCCTCCGCTGAGCTCCGTCACGAGGATGTCCGGCGAACTCGCCTTGATCGACAGGCGACGGATCGCCTCCGCGCCGCGCTTGCGCTCTCGCGCCGGATCCGGCAACCAGCGTCCTCGTGAAACGCCGCTGAGTGCGGGGAGCGTTGTGTTGCGCCAGATCTCGAACCCAGGGACGAGACCTTGTTCCATACGGTCCTCTGGAACCAATCCGAGCCCGGCCCTCACTGCTGCAGCCGTCGATTTGCCAATCGATCGACCCTCGACCAGCACATCGCCCGTGGCATCGGGGTCCGCACCAAAAATCGCATGTAGAAGCTCACTACGACCGGAGCCAAGCAGCCCCGCGATCCCCACGACCTCCCCCGCACGCACTTTCAACGAGATGGTTTCGAGATTATCGGGAGACGCGACGTCTTTGAGCTCAAGCAACACAGGCGCGCTCAGATCGACTGGCTGCATGGCCGCCCGCTCCAGTGCAACGATCTGCCGTCCAACGATAGCTTCTGCAAGACGCGACTCGTCAAGCTCAGAGGTTTCCGCATCGACGACTGCCTGCCCATCACGAAGTATGGTGACCCGGTCTGTGAGCGCCATGACCTCGTCGAGAAAATGCGACACGAACAGAATCGCTTTGTCTTCGACGCGGGACAGATGCCGCACGATCCGGTAGACAACCTCCCGCTCACTTGCTGCGAGGGACGCCGTCGGCTCGTCCATCACGATCAGGTCGGCGCCCGTTCCAAGCGCCTGCAGAATCGCGACCATCTGGCGTTGTCCGATGGACAGGTCGCTCACGAGCCCGTCCGGATGAAGCCAATACCCGACCCGCCGACAGAGATCAGAAAAACGCTTGCCAATGACCGTGCTACGGCGCCACCGGCTTTCCTCTCCCAGGAATACATTCTCGAGCACCGAAAGCGTCGGCACGAGGGGAATGTGCTGATGAATCGTAGCAATCCCCATGTCGTTCGCGGCTTTTGGACTCGAGTATTCAACTGGCGTCCCCTTCCAGACGATTAGTCCGCCCGTAGCGGGAAACGAGCCCGACAGGATCTTGATTAGCGTCGATTTGCCGGCGCCGTTTGCGCCGAGCAACCCGTGAACCGTTCCGCGCGAGACGTTGAGGTTGACTCCGCGCATCGCGGTCAGACCATTCGGGAATGTCTTCGTCACGCCCTGCAGTTGCAGAAGCGGGATTTCGTTTTCCATTTGGCTGCCTCCTACAACTTCAATTGACATCCTTGCTTACCACTCGGGCACGCATTGGGACAGGCTGGCCTTCGTGACTTGGGGGGTGTCAACATCGACAAACTGTGCTTTCGGCGCGCCGGGGTTAGTCACCGCCGCATACAAGGCCTTGAACGCGAGCGCGCCCATTTTTCCAGGCTGGATGCAAACAGTGCCATCGACATCGCCAGCCTTGATGGCGTTTATGCCGAGCCGCGATCCGCCTCGACTGACGAGTTTTGCGTGGGAACCCGCCGCACGTACAGCTCGAGCGCAGCCAATGACCATGTCGTCGGCCTGGTTGAAGAAAAGGTCAACGTCGGGGTGTGCAGACAGCATGTTCTGGCACACAGACTCCCCTTTCTCAGGAGTCCAGTCGGTGGGCTGCGAGGCGACGATCTGATACTTGATGCCGGCCTTGTCGAGTCCTTCCTTGAAGCCTTTTGTCACCTGCCATACCGTCGGGTAGCCAGGCGCTCCCTCGACGATCGCGATATTCGCTGTCCGCCCCTTCGGAAGCAAGGTTGCGGCAATCTGTGCCGCATCGTATCCGGCGTGCACCTCATCGCTTGCGACCAATGCACTTAATTTCGGATAGACGTCTTTGATTGGATGCTTTTGCGGATCACCGACTTGCGTCGCGACCGCCACGAACGGGATGTTGTGGGATGCGGCACGGTCAACCCAGGATTGAGCTACCACCGCGTCGATTGGAAGAACCGCGATCCCGTCGACCTTTTGAGCGATGAGGTCGTCAACCGCATTTCCCTGCCTTTCGACGCTTGTCTTCGCGTCGAGGACAATCGTTTTGACGCCCGCCGCCTTCGCTGCCGCCTCAAATCCTCTCGCTGCTGCGACATTGAAGGGATACTGCATGCCCGCAGCGACGTAGCCCAGCGTGATGTCCTTGGCCATGGCGGCGTCTGTCACGAGCGCCAAAACGCCGGTTACGCCGATCAGTGCCACTTTCCTGATGTACTTTTTCATTACTGTCTCCATATTTAGTTGGTTTGCTAACCGCAGATCTGTCCAGGCTTGCCTGTACGAATCACGCGATCGTCTCTCTGTGTACCCCACTGTTGTCTCGAACCGACCGCTCAAAAACGATGATCAAGATGCCCGGGCAGCTATCACGATTGGGGATGCAACCTGATACGTTTTCTTTTGTTATGCTTGATGTGTCTATTTCGATGAAATTGCCCTTTGGCATCTGAGGGTTCGTTACAGCAGCGTAGAATGCCTCGAACGCTTGCGGACCCATCTTCACGGGCTCGACATAGACCGTGCCGTCAACGTCACCCCGTTTTGATCACGTTGATTCCAGGCCGCGACACTTCGGTGCTTTCTCAGATGCGTACAGTCTTTTGCAACACTGTCTTGGTGACCATGTATGCATCCAGCGTTGACGGGCCTCCCTCCCGTCCGATTCCGCTGTCCTTGACACCGCCAAAAGGCGTATCTGCGTCCGGCGTGCCGAAGTGATTGATGGACAAGACGCCACATTCGAGCTCACGACTGATCTGTTCGGCATCCTGAAGAGCGTTGGTGAATGCGTAGGCTGCCAGGCCGACCGAAAGGCTGTTTGCAAGCGCAATAGCCTCGCCCAGCTCGTCTACACGCACGCAGGCTGCGAGAGGACCGAAAGGCTCGATCGTCATAGCATCTGCGTCGATGGGTACGTCAGCCAGTACCGTCGGTTCGAAGAAATAGCCTCGATCTCCGATGCGGGCGCCCCCCGCGGCAACTCGGGCGCCGCGCTGTTTAGCGTCTGCTACAAGTCCCTGCATTGCGGAAAGTCGGCGCGCACTTGCCACTGGACCCATTTGCGCGGTCTTGCTGAACCCGTCGCCAACTCGCACCTCCCGCACCGCACCCGCGAAAGCGGCCACGAAATCGTCGTACACGCTGCTATGAACGATAAATCGGGAAGGAGATGCACAGATCTGCCCGCTGGCGTTCGTCTTGCCTCGCGCTGCCAGTCGTCCGACGGCAGCACCATCCACACCTTCGCATACGAGTACCGGAGCATGCCCGCCCAACTCCATCAGCACAGGCTTCATCGCCGCAGCCGCCAACTGCGTCAGATGCTTCCCAACCCCAACCGAGCCCGTGAACGTCACCAGTCGAATTACTGGAGATGCAATGAGCGTCGACGAAATTTCCGCGGGGTTGCCAAATACAAGATTCAATACGCCGGCAGGAAGACCTGCGTCCTCAAAGGCTTTTACGAGGAGGCACGCGGTGGCAGGCGTTTCCTCCGCTGCCTTCAGGATGACGGAGCACCCGGCCGAGAGCGCCGCACTGACCTTGCGCGCTGCAGAACTGATAGGCACGTTCCAGGGCGTGAATGCTGCCACCGGGCCAATCGGCTGTCGCAGAATGAACTTCTGCATCTGCGATTCACCGGGAACGATCAACCCGTAGTCACGCAGTGACTGCGCGGCGTTCCACTCAAAAAAGTTCATCGAGCGGTCGGCCTCCGCATACGCGTCGGAATACAGCTTGCCGTTTTCGAGTGTGATCGTCGTGGCGATGAGCCCCAGTCGCTCGCGCATCAGCGCGGTGGCTTTCTGAATTACCTTGACGCGTTGCTGAGGCGGCGTGTCGCGCCACGCCAGAAAACCCCGCGCCGCAGCGTCCAAGGCACGCGCGAGGTCCTCGCCGGTCGCCTTTGGGACCTTACCCAATACTTCTTCGGTAGCCGGGTTTCTCACTTCGACTGCCGTTTCGCGGTCGAAGATCCATTCGCCGTCGATATAAAGCCCGACGCGAGGGTATTGCGCTTCTACCTTGTTTTCAGCGCTCTGATGACTTGCAGTTGACATCGATGACATCCCTGTTCGCTTACGTTGACCATGCGCACCGCGAGCATGCTCGCGGTCGCTGTGTTGTCTATCTATCGTCAGCCGGCAGGCTCATTGAGTTGCCGACAAAAGCGCTCTCGTTCATGGCATTTCAGGCAGGCACTGCCGCCTCACGGGTGACGCGACGAGGGACCGCGTCCTTCAAAATCATATCCGCGGCCTTGGCGCCAATCATGATCGTCGGAGCATTCGTGTTGCCGGACGTGAGATGGGGCATGATTGAAGCGTCAGCCACCCTCAAACGTTCGACACCTCGCACGCGCAAACGCTCATCCACTACCGCTAGCCCATCGCGTCCCATCTTGCACGTGCCGGCCTGGTGGTGCGCTGAATTGCCAGTCATTTCCATCCAGTTGAGAATCTGCTGGTCCGTCTTCACCGCGGGGCCGGGAATCTGCTCTTCGATGACGCGCGACGCAATCGGCTCGGTCGACATGATTTGCCGGATAAGCTTCACGCCCGCGATCATGGCCCGATTGTCATCGTCGTTAGTCAGGAAGTTCGGTTTGAATACGGCCGGTTCAGCCGGATTCGCCGACCGTAACGTCACGGTGCCCGTAGCACGCGGACGCAAGAGGTAAACCGAGACGCCCATGCCAGGCTCGCGTTCGACTTCACACTCTCCGCCCGGGAAGTAGGTGAAGGTCATCGGCCTGAAACTGATTTGCAGATCTGCGTAGGGCTCTTCTGGACGGCTTTTCACAAAGGCCCCCACCTGCGACGAGCCGAGCGCCAGGTAACCGTTGCGCGTCAGCAGGTAACGCGCGCCTTCCAGGTACTTCCGGATGCCGCTCAACTCCAGGTTGTAAGAACTATCTGGAGTCGAGCGATAACCTCCGTGAACGTAGAAATGATCTTGCAGATTGAGTCCGACACCGGGGCTCTGCACAAGAGTTCTGATGCCGTGCCGTTGCAGTTCCTGGCCCGGTCCAATGCCTGACAGCATTAGGACTTGAGGAGAATTGAGCGATCCGGCCGACAATATGACTTCTCTCGCCGCATCAAAAATTCGACGCTCTCCGTTCAGAAGGACTTCTACTCCCGTTGCGACATTATCGCTCAGCACAATGCGCTGCACTGCGGCACCAGTCAGCACGGTCAGGTTCGGCCGATGACGAACTGGCTCGATGAATGCGGTGTAGGCGGAGCAACGGCGGCCACCACGAATGGTGTGCTGCATGAAGCCGACACCGTCATGTAAGGCGCCGTTGATATCTTCCGTTCGTGGAATGCCTAGACGCTCCGTAGCTTCGATGAAATCATGGGAGCTTCGCATTTTCACGACAGGATCGCTTACCCACAACGGACCACCAGCGCCACGATATTCATCGGCCCCGCGCTCATTGTGCTCCATCTTCTTGAAGTACGGCAGCAGGTCCTCGTAGCCCCAGCCAGGATTTCCCTCGTCTCGCCAGCTATCGAAATCATTGCGGTGGCCGCGGATGAAAATCATTCCGTTGATGGAACTCGAGCCGCCTAGCGTCTTGCCCTGAGGCCAGTACATCTTGCGATTGCGAAGTGCCGGCATCGGGTCGGTAAAGTAATTCCAATTCAGCTCTTTGTGAAAGTACAGCTTCGCCATACCGGCAGGCGTATTCACCCAGAATTTGTCAGCGGGAGGCCCTGCTTCCAGCAGCAACACGTTGTTACCAGGGTCGTTACTGAGGCCGCGAGCGAGCGCGCAGCCGGCCGATCCGGCGCCGATGATGATGTAATCGTATATGTCCATGCTGATTGGCTGCTGATCCAGGAAGTCGGTGTCTCCGTTTGTTGAAGGTTATTTCGGAGGTGTCGGTTAGGCTAGTCGCTTTTTCTGGCCGTGAGGGTAAGCACCGCTAAACCTGAGATCGGATTTCCCGTTGACCGCCTGTAGGGGCCCGATTGAGCGTCCTCTGCCCGCGACAGAGGCTACGCAGGCGATCGCCGATAAGTCTCACATCAGGGTAAAACCCGACTCAGAAGGGCGGCTTTTTGCCCGCCATTCCGCGCCTTCCGGGATAGGTCTTCTGACGAGCGCTTTCTTTATGAAATGCTTGCGTATATCCTCACCTCTCATTCCCATTTCATAGGAGTACAACATGTCCGAGGTGTCCGCAATTGCTATCTCCGTCGCCAAACCCGGGTTTGAGGAGAGACTGGCCGATGCACTCGACGCGTTGCTTGCACCTACTCACAGGGAGAAGGGAATGCTTGAATACGAGATGTATCGCGATATGCGGGAGCCCCGCTGCTTCATCTTCATCGAGCGGTGGGAAAACGAAGAGGCTTTCAACGCGCACTGCAACGCCCCTCATATCAACGCTTACCTTAAGAAGACAGGCGGTTGGGTCGAGAGCAACAAGATTCATGTCTTAAGAAAAGGAAAGGGGCATCGCGCGGGCTAGCGGGACCGGGGAGATACCTGCGCAGCTCGCGCCGGTAGTGCAGTGCCAACGATGGCGACCGCGGGCTTCCCTGTACCGGTGTCCTGATTGCAGCCTCTATGCTCAAACCGTATCGTGAGATTGTCGGGGCATCCCGCCGTGCAATCCGTTGTCAGCCTAACTTACCGTCGAAGCAATAAAAACGAACTAGACCTAACGACGGTGCGGGCAATAAGCTAGTTGGGAAGGAGACACTTCACAGCGTCATTTCCACTACAAGAGAATATTCATGAAAGAGCATCGGGCGACGCTCGTCGCTGACGGCTTCGTTTTCTTGGAGGCGCCCAGGTGGTACGACAATCGCCTTTGGGTCTCGGATGTCTTCGATTTCAAGCTATATACCGTGTTCGAAGACGGCACTCGTAGCGTGGTGTGCAACGTGCCAGGCCGGCCAGCCGGAATCGGGTTTTTGCCGGATAAAACCCCCATCGTGGTGTCCTGCGCCGATAAAAAACTGATGAAGGTGTCGGAGGGCGTTTTGTCTGTGTACGCGGACCTGACGGATCTCGCGCGTGGCGACCTCAACGATCTGGTTGTAGACGACATGGGTCGAGCTTACGTGGGCAACTTCGGGTATGACCTCTTCGGCGGAGCGCCGGTAGAAGCGACTGAGATGCACGTCGTTGAGCCCGACGGCTCTATTCGGGTGGCCGCCACCGGACTTGAATTCCCCAACGGAGCGGTCATCAAGGATGACGGACGTACGCTGGTCGTGGCCGAAACATGGAGCGGGAAGCTCACCGCCTATGACCGGGCTGTAAATGGGGATTTATCTCATCGCCGCCTTTTCGCGGATCTGGGCGGCAGGCACCCTGATGGAATCTGCGTCGATAAGCATGGAGCCATCTGGGCCGGTTGCTATAACACGGGTGAATTCCTCCGTGTAATCGAGGGCGGCGAAGTTACAGACCGCGTCAAATTCGAAGGCAACGCCGTCTCATGCGCGATGGGTGGACGAAACGGAACCACGCTGTATTGCTGTGTTTATCTGGGAACGGATGAACAACTGCAAGCGCGGCAGCCACACAGTGCTATTTACAAGGCCGAACTAGCCGCCTGAGGTACGGCGTACAAGGCGCCATAGTGCGCAGAGCTGTTCGTTCAATGTCTGGACTGATGCGAAACTTCGGACCCGCGTTGCGCACCGGTCTCACCTTTTTCGAACCGTCGGAATAACTACAGCCGGCTCCCCCATATGTCTGGCGAAATATCGCTCGCCTTCAGAGCGAGTAACTTAACGGAGATAGGAAGCAATGACGACTCATCGCAAGTGGAATTATGAAGGCAAGGTGGCATTCGTTACCGGCGCAGCAAACGGAATCGGGCAGGCAACAGCGCTAGCTTTCGCGCAGGAGGGCGCTGACGTTGTTGTTGTGGACCTCTCGGAAGAAGGTGCCAAGGCGACTGCACAGATGATCGAACAGGAAGGCGTGCGAGCGCTTGCTGTGAAATGCGACGTTTCGAAACCGGAAGACGTTCAGGCGGCTCTTGCCGCGACCATCGATAGATTCGGTCGACTCGACTTCGCTTTCAACAACGCAGGCATCGAGCAACCGCTCGCCTATACCGCAGATATTAGCGACGAGGGCTTCGAGCGCATTGTGCGCGTCAATCTCGGCGGCGTCTTCTACTGCATGAAGTATCAGATTCCAATCATGCTCAAGAACGGTGGCGGATCGATCGTGAACACGTCTTCAGGCGCGGGCGTTGTTGGAATCCGTGGTCAGGGCGCCTACTGTGCCACCAAGCACGGGGTAATTGGCTTGACAAAGTCCGCCGCTCTCGAGTACGGGAAGGACGGTGTCCGGATCAACGCTGTGTGTCCGGGCATTATCGACACACCGATGATTGGTCGCTTCACTCAGGGTACCGAAGAGAATCGGCAGCGGATGATTGCGCAAGAGCCGATTGGTCGCCTCGGTCGGCCCGAGGAGATTGCCAACACGGTTCTCTGGCTGTGCTCCGACGTAGCCGGATTTGCAATTGGCCACGCTTTAGTCATTGACGGTGGACAGACAGCAGGCCTGTAAATATCACACGGCCGCGCACCCGCCCGCACAACGATACATGGACGGCCGTCGAGGCGTGCACCATGCCTCGCTCGGCATGCGCGGCCACCGACGTCACCAGGCAACCAGGCGGGCTGAGTCCGCCGCCGCGACTCGTGAGCACAGTTCATAGCGCCATGCGTCTGTGCGGCTTAATTCCTCGTCGATCTTTCCATACAATCGACTATTCCGCCGTCCGGACAGTCCAGCAGGTGTCCACGAACGGTGTCAGGCTCTCAAAGCGCAAGACCCCCATATCCGCAAGCATGCCAACTGCTGCCGGATGCTACTTTCTCTCACTTATCCCAAAGAGGTTCCACGATGAAGACGCGAGGCTTTGCCGTTCAAACCCCGACCTCACCGCTTCAACCGTATGACTTCGAGCGGCGCGAGCTGCGACTCAACGATGTTGCAATCGAGATCCAGTACTGTGGAGTCTGTCACTCCGACCTGCATCAGGCTCGTAACGACTGGGGCTGGTCCAACTATCCGCTGGTGCCGGGTCATGAGATTGTGGGCCGCGTCATTGATGTGGCACCACACGCGAAGCGCTATAAGGTCGGTGATCACGTCGCCGTCGGCTGTATGGTGGACAGCTGCATGACATGTGACCAATGCCGCAAGGGCCTGGAGCAGCTGTGCCGCGAAGGAAACACGCAAACTTACTGTGGATTCGATCGGGTCACGAATGAGCCGACGAAGGGAGGCTATTCGAAACATATCGTGGTCCGCGAGGACTTCGTGCTTCGCGTGCCCGACAGTCTTGTCCTGTCCCGTGTGGCCCCGCTGCTCTGCGCGGGCATCACGACCTACTCTCCCTTGCGCACATGGGCGGTCGGTCCCGGCAGCCGGGTCGGCGTCATCGGTCTGGGCGGCCTTGGGCATATGGCAGTGAAGCTCGCGTCGGCTCTCGGTGCGACCGTGACCGTGGTGAGCCGCACGCCTGACAAGGCGGCTGATGCGAGAGAACTCGGTGCCGACGCACTTCTGCTCTCCACCGACAACGCAGCGATGGAGAAGGCCGCATCCAGTTTCGACCTCATCATAGACACCATTCCGGTCCGTCATGACCTGAATCCTTACCTGCCGCTGCTCGACGTCGACGGCACTATCGTTCTCGTCGGTCAGGTAGGCCCGCTTGCTGAACCAAGCACGGTTCCGCTCATTGTCGGTCGTCGACGCATCGCGGGCTCGCCGATTGGCGGCATCATGGAAACTCAGGAAATGCTCGACTTCTGCGGGCGCAAGAACATCCTGCCGGACTGCGAATTGATTCATATGGATCAGATCAACGAAGCGTGGGAACGGATGGAGCGGGCCGACGTGCGCTACCGCTTCGTGATTGACATGGCTTCCCTCTCAGTGCCGGCGTAAGCAGCAGGTCTGGCTAGAGCCCTTCTAGCAGGGCGTTCTTCCGTCCGCCATTTTGTGTAAGCCATACAGGGCCGGGCTTTACCCGAATCGTTCCCGGAGGCGCCTGGTAGGTTGCTGGCTTGCTGCCAAAACGCCTCGTCGAAATCTGCGCAACTATCGGCTCAAGGTCGATGAAGGCTCTTTGATGAAACGCTTCGCCTCGGGGGCCGCAAGGCGTTATTCCGTCCGAGAAGACGGACCTCACGGCACTTGATGCGGCAGAGGACCTCGCCGTATGGCTCGGGCACAACTCATATTTCGTGCAACTGGCTGGCAAGCGAATTCTCATTGATCCCGTGTTCAGCACCAATGCGGCGCCCATCCCCGAGGCGAATGAAGCATTCGCTGGAACCAGCGTCTACACCGCTGGGTAAGCGACTCGGCTGGGCCAGTTCCTCATTCGCGCGCGCGTGAGGCATGATGGTGCTGTCGTGGTGGAATTCGTATAGATCACGGGGGATCGTGTCCACGATCGCCGATCATGGACACGATCCACGCAAATCTATCCAGATCTACCCGGTTAAGGGTGTAGGCGGAGTGGCCGGCTTCAGTTTGTCGGCCACATTCCAGGGCAGCAATTCGTCGATGCGTGAGATCTTGTGATCAGCGATATGGGTCAGGACGTATTCCAGATAGGCGCGCGGGTTGATCCCGTTGAGCTTTGCCGACCCGATCAAGCTATACATCGCGGCGGCTCGCTCGCCCCCGCTGTCGGAGCCGACGAACAGATAGTTTTTGCGTCAATGCACATAACGACATTGGAGG
>NZ_JAQQEU010000078.1:0-33200 GCF_046026895.1 Paraburkholderia sediminicola | reverse complement strand
ACCCCCCCCCCCCCCCCCCCAAACCCCCCCCCCCCCCCCCCCCCCTTCTCCGTATTCCGAACCCTTCGCAAAGAGCCGGCGTTCGCCGGCATCCTCGCACCGGTCGCTGATCTTATTCGGCGGCGACCTTCAAATGGTTCTTCACGCTCGACACACCCTTCACGCCCTGGACAACTTCTTCGGCGGCGGACTTGTCGTCGGCGGACGGCACCGAACCCGTCAGCCACACCACGCCCTTGTGGGTCTTCACGTGAATATGGGTCGACTTGACATTCTTCGCGGCGAGCAGATCGGCCTTCGCCTTGGTGGTGATGGCGCTGTCGTCGACGTGCTGGCCGATCGACTCGGATGCGGCCGGCGGTGCCGAAGCGCTGGTCTGAGCCGTAGCGTTCAACGCGAATGCGACACAAGCGATGCTGCCAGCGGTCTTCAGAAGTTGGATCGTCTTCATGGTTTCTCCTTCGGGTGTTGATGAAAATTGCGGTCTTGTTGCCTGCGGTCGATCGCGGCCGGAACCGCCGATGACTCGCGTGGGGTCGTTGCCGCTACGGTTCCGTCAGGGCCCGTTATCGACACCGGACGCGGGGGCAGTGCATGCGCTGCATGCGTTGCGTTCGCGCGTTTGTTTGACGCGCAAAGCCCGACATCCGTCCACACGGGGCTGGTCCGCAAGTGCCGTGCCTGGGACACGTCGCAAGCAGGCCCGTCGTGAGAAAGCCGTTACTGCACGTGCATTTAGGCTGAGGAATAGAGGGGCGGTACTGAGTGAAGCAGGTTCGGCGAGGCGCACGGGTGAGAACCGGAATTTGCCGGGGGCTTGTAAAAAAGGCGTCCGATAGCTGCGCAATCAATGGGCCCGGGACCGGGCGCAAGGCGTAAAGCTTTGTAAAAACAGGGTGTTGGAAAAACTGGTACGACAGTTGCTCTAAACGGCTCACAGGCCATTTCTCAGCATTCACATCAGCTACTCAACGGGACCTCACCACAATGCCTTCAATTGAACTACGCACAAGGCAGTCTCTCGCACTCACGCCGCGTTTGCAGCAATCGGTGCGTCTGTTGCAGCTGTCGTCTCTGGAATTTCAGCAGGAGTTGCGCACGGCGCTCGACACCAATCCGTTTCTCGAATATGACTCATCGGAAACGGAAGATGTGGCGCTCGCCACCGCCACTTCGGGGGACGAGGCCGGCGCGCTGCCGGCCGCCGACTCGGCCGCCGCCGCCGAACCCGAAGCGCTGCCAGCCGACACCGCCGGCGGCGATATGATGGAAAGCGCGGGCCAGGACGATATGGGCGCGGAGATGGGCGGCGAGTTTTCAGGCGACTACAGCAGCCGCGGTTCGGCGCGACAAAATGGCGATTCGGAGGGCAGCGATCCGGCCGAATGGGCCCGCTCGCAACCGACCCTGCACGAGCAACTGCACGACTCGCTGCGCCTGTACCGGCTCGACGACCGTGATCGCGCGGTGGCCCGTTTCATCATCGAGGCGCTCGACGACGACGGCTATCTGCGCCAGTCGCTCGCCGATCTCGCCGATAGCGTCGATCTCGAACCCGAATTGACCGAAGAGGAATTGCTGGTGGCGCTGCGCCTCGTGCAGTCGCTCGACCGGCCCGGGCTGGGCGCGCGTTCGCTGTCGGAGTGTCTGTCGCTGCAAGTGAATGCGTTGCCTGCCGATACGCCGGGGCGCGACGTTGCGCGTCAGATCGTCGAGCATCACCTGGAACGCCTCGCGCGCCGCGAACAGGCCGAGCTGCAAAAGCAGATCGGCTGCAGCGCCGAAGAGTTACGCGTGGCATGCGCCCTCGTGCGCAAGCTCGATCCGAAGCCGGGCAACTGCTATGGCCGCACCGAGGACAACTACGTGGTGCCCGACGTGATCGTGCGCCAGGTGCGCAACAAGTGGGTCGTGTCGATCAATCCGGCGGTGCAGCCGCGCGCGCGGATTCATCGCATGTACGCGGAACTGTTCGCGCAGTCGGCCGGCGCGAGCCGCTCGCCGCTCGCGCAGCAGTTGCAGGAAGCGCGCTGGCTGATCCGCAATGCGCAGCAGCGTTTCGATACGATTCAACGCGTCGCGGAATGCATCGTCGCGCATCAGAGGGCCTTCTTCCAATACGGCGAAATCGCGCTCAAGCCGATGGTGCTGCGCGACGTGGCCGAGGAACTCGGTCTGCACGAGTCCACCATCTCGCGTGCCACGGGCAACAAATATATGGCTACGCCGCGCGGCATTTTCGAGTTCAAACATTTCTTCCCGCGCGAGCTCGGCACGGAAAGCGGCGGTACGTGTTCGGCGGCTGCGGTGCGCGCGCTGCTCAAGGAAATGATCGCCGCTGAAAATACCCGCGATCCGCTGTCCGATGTGACGCTCGCGAAGATGCTCGCGGACCAGGGCGTGCTGGTCGCACGCCGCACGGTCGCGAAGTATCGGCATCTGATGAAGGTGCCGCCGGCGGAGTTGCGCCGCCAGATCTGAATGCGCGGCGCCCTGTCCACGGGGCTGCGCTCAAGCGCAACATTTAATGGGCCACGCGAGGCCGTCCGCTCGCGTGGCTCTTTTGCGTATCTGGACGTTTCGTGCGCGCGCCATTACATTGGCGGGTCGGATCGAAACGGGTGAGCGCAATGAAGTATTCGAATCTGGTCGAGCGGCTGCAAGGCAGGCGCACGTCCGCGTGGGAAATCCATCGTGTCGCGCAACTGGCGGAGGCGGCCGGCGAAGACGTGATCGTACTGAGCGTGGGCGACCCCGACTTCGCGACGCCCGCGCCGATCGTCGAGCGCGCGATCGACGCGCTGCGCGGCGGCGATACGCATTACAGCGCGGTGTCCGGCCGCGAGCCGTTGCGCGCGGCGATCGCCGAAGAACACACGCGCACCACCGGCTGCGCGGCGGGCGCGGCCAACGTGATCCTGACCGCGGGCGCGCAGAACGGCGTGTTCGCGGTGTCGCTGTGCTTGCTCGAAGCGGGCGACGAAGTGATCGTCCCCGAGCCGATGTACCTGACCTACGAGGCTTGCGTGCGCGCGGCGGGCGCCACGCTGGTGGCGGTGCCGGTCGATGCGGCGCGGGCGTTTCACGTCGATTGCGACGCACTCGAAGCAGCGGTCACGCCGCGCACCAAGGCTCTTTTCTTCGCGACGCCATGCAATCCGACCGGCGTGGTGATGCCGCGCGCCGATCTCGAGCGCATCGCGCGGCTGGCCTGCCAGCATGACCTCTGGGTGCTGTCCGACGAGGTCTATGCCGAGCTGACCTTCGAGCGCGAACACGTGAGCATCGCGTCTCTGCCCGGTATGGCCGAGCGCACGGTGACGCTCGGCAGTCTGTCGAAGTCGCACGCGATGGCGGGCTGGCGCGTCGGCTGGGCAGTCGGGCCTGCGCAGTTGATCGAGCACATGGGGCGGCTCGCGCTCGCGATGCTCTACGGCTTGCCCGGCTTCATCCAGCAAGCCGCGTTGACGGCCGTGCAGAACAAGGCCGCCATTGCCGCCGAAATGCGCGAGATTTACCGGCGCCGGCGCGATGTGGTGTTCGAGCGCTTGCATCGCGTGCCGGGGTTGCGCTGCCTGTTGCCCGAGGCAGGCATGTTCATGATGGTTGACGTTAGCGGCACGGGTCTCGCGACGGTGGATTTCACGTGGCAGCTGTTTCGTGCGCAAGGGGTGTCGGTGCTCGACGCGAGCGCGTTCGGCGAAACCGCGAATGGCTTCGTGCGGCTCGGCTTCGTCGTGGAAGAGGCGCGGCTGATCGACGCCTGCGAGCGGATCGCGGCGTTCGTGGACGGCTTGCGGGCGCGTTGAGACAGTGCCGTGCCTGAGGGTATGGGGCGAGGCGAGCGGTCGTCTGACGCCCCAGGCTTTCTTCGGCATTCCGGTTTGTTTTCGTTTCGTTCTGGCAAGCGATGCGCGGTGGGAAGAATGAACCCCCCGGCGAGTTTTCTGTTGACGGCACTAACGCTTGCGTCAAGAATCGAGCGCCGGGTCCGTCTGCGATACCCATAGCTACCCATAACCAGGACACCGGCGCATCTCGACTCGCACGCGGGAACGCCATGGGCCATCGTTTCTACTTTTCGTTACGGCAATCGCTGGTGGCGGGATCGCTGGCGGCCGCTCTCATGGCAGTGGCGCTCGCTTTCGCTGCGCTGGCCGTGTTCAGCCAGTGGTGCGCGGCCGCTGAACTCGACGATTCATCCGATGCCGATGAGGCTGTCGCAACGCAAAGCGCGGCGTCGGAAGCGGGCGCGCCTGGGCGCAGCCCGACCGGCGCGCACCATCGACGCGCCGATGCGAACATCGACGCGAACCAGGAACAGCACGATCCGCACGCCGCGCCGTCGCGCACGGGCAGCCAGCCGCGCACATCCTCAGTCGCTCACAACGATACGTCGGACACCGCGCAGCGCAATGGCAAAGCCGCGGCTGTGATCCCGGTGCCACCGGAAACCTCAAGCGTCACCCAGCATTCGATCCGCCTCGATGGCCGCAAGATCGACTACACGGCGACCGCCGGCAACCTGCTGTTGCGCGACAAGACCGGCGAGGCCAATGCAAGCGTGTTCTACGTCGCCTATGCGGTCGCCGCCAAAGCACCCTCGACTCGCCCCGTCACCTTCCTCTTCAACGGCGGCCCGGGCGCCGGCAGCGTGTTTCTGATGATCGGCTCGTTCGGACCGAAGCGGGTGCGTACCGCGAGTCCGGCCAGCACGCCGCCCGCGCCGTACGTGCTCGACGACAATCCTGACAGCCTGCTCGGCGTCACCGATCTGGTGTTTATCGATGCGGTGGGCGCGGGCTTGTCGAAGGTCGTCGGGCATGGCGCGGGCAAAGACTTCTGGGGCGTCGATCAGGACCTCGGCGCGTTCTCGCAGTTCATCGACCGTTATCTGACGCTGAACCAGCGCTGGAATTCGCCGAAGTATCTGCTCGGCGAATCGTATGGGACCGCGCGTGCCGCGATGCTCGCGTATCGACTGGGGCAGAACAATATCGCGCTCAACGGTGTGATTCTGATGTCGTCGGTGCTCGATTCCCAGGCCTTTGCGCCAGGCTCCGATTTCAAAAGCGAAAGCTATCTGCCGAGCTTCGCGGCGATCGCCTGGTATCACGACAAGATCGTGCCGAAGCCCGCCAGCTTGCCGGCTCTTCTCGACGAAGCCCGCGCGTTTGCACGTGGACCCTACGCGCAAGCGCTCGCGCAGGGTGATGCGCTGCCCGACGAGCAGCGCGATGCGATCGCCGCGCGCGTCGCGCAGTTCACCGGACTCGACGTCGGCTATGTGAAGCGCAATCGCCTGCGCCTGTATCCGTCGCGCTTTCGCAGTGAGCTGCTGCGCGATCAGTCGCGCAGCGTCGGCCGTTACGATGGGCGTTTCGAAGGCATCGACTTTGACGATGCGTCGGAGCATCCGGATTTCGACGCGTCCGTGAGCAGCGTGTCGAGCGCCTTCGATGCGGCGCTGCATCGGCACTTCGCCGAGGACCTGCACTTCACGCCCGCCGACCGCTACGTGGTCTTTAACGATGACGCGTTGACGCACTGGGATTGGAAACATCGCGAATGGTGGGGGGAACACCTGAGCGCGCCATATGCGGCTGGCGACCTTGCTGAAGCGATGCGGCAGAATCCGCAGTTGCGTGTGATGTCGGTGAACGGCTATTTCGATCTCGCCACGCCGTTTTACTCGACCGAGTATGCGCTGGCGCATCTGGGGCTCGACGGGGCGCTGCGCGCCAACGTGCGGCTCGCGTACTATCCGACCGGTCACATGATCTACCTCGACGACCGCGCGTTGCATGCACTCAAGGGCGATCTGGTGAGCTTCTACGAAACGGGCGCGCATTGAGATTCGCGGGCCGATGTGAGGCGCTCGCGTTCGAGCGGCCTTCGGCCTCGTTTAAATAGCGGGGCGTCCGCCGTTGCCGCGCGTATCGTCGATAGCATGCAAGCTCGACGCGTGCCGTCGAACGGTATAATCCACGCACCGTGCGACAGTCGTTCGAAGTCGCGCGAGTCATCGGCCACTGCCTGCCAGTCTGCTTCGTCAACCCGGTTTCACCAATCGCTCCCATGGAATTCCGTCCGATCCAGTCCTTCACGCGCAAACGGCTCTCCGACGTCGTGTCCGACCAGATCAAGCAACTGATCTCGGAGGGCACGCTGATGCCGGGCGACCGGCTGCCGGCCGAACGCGATCTGGCCACGCAGCTCGGCGTGTCGCGGCCATCGCTGCGGGAAGCGTTGATCAGGCTGGAAGCCGACGGCTACATCGAAACGTCGGGGCGCGGCGGCTTCACGGTGGTCGACGTCACTGCGCCGATCATCTCCAAACCGCTCGCCGAGCTGCTGCTGCAAAATCCGCGCACCAGCGCCGATATTCTGGAACTGCGCCAGGGGCTCGAAGCCATTTCGACCGTGTACGCCGCGCAGCGCGCGACTGCGGCGGACCTCAAGAAGATCAGCGCGGCGTTCGACGCGTTGAAGGCCGGCTCGCTGTCGCAGGATCGCGTGAATCTGGCTGAGCTGGACGCCGCGTTTCACCTTGCGATTGCCGACTCCACCCACAACGTCGCGCTCGCTCATGTGATGCACGGCATCCATACGCTGATTCGCGAGGGTATGCGGCAATATCATCGGTTGATCGACTACGATGACGCGATGGAAAAGCAGTTGATGAGCCAGCATCAGGCTATCTACGACGCCGTGATGGCGCGCGACGCGCAGAAAGCGCGCAAGGCGGCCGAGCGTCATCTGACGTATGTGCGCGAGATGTATAAGGACGACGCGGCGAATCCTTCGGCAAACGGGGTTGCGTGAGCGTATGTCTGGGTAATCGTGTGCGTTGGCCTCACGCGTTGTCCGGGGGGCGTGCCTCAGCCTCAGCCTCTTGCCGTTCCCCGCTCCTCCTTTCGCGATTGACACGCTCCGGCGACTTCCTTATATTCTTGGTCAGACCAACATGACCAAACTGGCCGAGCCGTCCCGAACTCGCACCGGGTCCGCGAGCGTATGCAGGCCCTCATGGTCGTCCAGCCCGGTTCCGCAGTAGAGTAGGTGGATCCCCGCTCGCCGCTTTTTTTCAAAGAGCTTATGAAAGTCGCCCTGTTCATCCCGTGCTTCATCGACGCGTTCTATCCCGAAGTGGGGATCGCCACGCTCGAATTGCTCGAACGCTTCGGCATCGAGGTCGATTATCCGCAGGAGCAGACCTGCTGCGGCCAGCCGATGGCCAACAGCGGCGCGCATGCCGACGCAGCCGGGGCCGAGCGCGTGTTCGCGCGCAACTTCGCGGGCTATGACTACATCGTCGGGCCGTCCGCGAGTTGCATCCATCATGTACGCGAGCATCTCACCGCGATCGAACAAACCAGCGAAGTGCAGAAAGTTCGCGCGAACGCGTATGAACTGGTCGAGTTTCTGCACGACGTGGTCGGCGCGCGTGAATTTCCCTGGGCCGAATTTCCGCATCGGGTCGGCTTGCACAACAGTTGCAGTTCGCTGCGTCATCTGAAGGAAGCATCGGTGTCGGAAATCGCGGCCGTGCCGTTTTCGAAACCGCGTGCCTTGCTTGAACGCGTGAAGGGCATCGAGTTCGTCAAGCCGGCCAGACCCGACGAATGCTGCGGGTTCGGCGGCACGTTCTCGGTCACCGAAGAACCGGTGTCGGTGCGCATGGGGCAGGACAAGGTGCGCGATCATCTGAACGCGGGGGCCGAATACATCGTGTCGGGCGACATGTCGTGCCTGATGCACCAGCAAGGCTGCGCCGAACGCATGAAGGCCGACGCGCGCTTCATTCATATCGCGCAGGTCCTCAACGGAGCACCCGCATGAGACGCGTCGATCACGCGAAAGCCGCGGGCGCTTTCATCAAGAAGACCGAGCATGTCGCGTTTCACGACAAACGTCTGTGGGATTTGCGTGAGAAGCGCGATGCGCAGGCGCATGGCATCGCCGAGTGGGAGACGCTGCGCGAACTGGCATCGGGCATCAAGGAACATACGCTGTCGCACCTGGCCGACTATCTCGAACAGTTTGCCGCGGCGGCCGAGGCCAACGGCGTCGTCGTGCATTGGGCCGCCACCGCAGAGGAACACAACGCGCTGGTGCACGAGATCATGTCCGCGCGGGGCATGACCACGCTCGTCAAAAGCAAGTCGATGCTCACCGACGAATGCAAGATGCGCGAGTATCTGGAACCGCGCGGCATTACGGTGATGGAGACCGATCTGGGCGAACGCATCCAGCAGCTCGATCATCAAGACCCCAGCCACATGGTGGTGCCGGCGGTCCATAAGCTGCGCGCCGATGTCGCCGAGCTGTTCGGTCGCACCATCGGCACCGATCCGAAGAATAGCGACATCCACTATCTCGCAGAGAGCCAGCGGATGAACACGCGCCCGTATTTCGTGCGTGAAAAGACCGCTGGCATGACCGGCTGCAATTTCGCAGTGGCGGAGACGGGCACGGTCGTTGTGTGTACTAACGAAGGCAATGCGGACCTGTCCGCGAACGTGCCGCCGTTGCATATCGCGTCGATCGGCATCGATAAGCTGATCCCCAGGGTGTCCGATCTCGGGGTGTTCATCCGCATGCTGTCGCGCAGCGCGCTGGGCTCGCCGATCACGCAGTACACGTCGCATTTCCGCGCACCGCGTCCGGGCACCGAGATGCATTTCATCCTCGTCGATCATGGCCGCTCGGAGCGGCTCGCGATGGAGGACTTCTGGTACTCGCTCAAGTGCATCCGCTGCGGCGCCTGCATGAACACCTGTCCGGTGTATCGGCGCAGCGGCGGCCTTTCGTACGGCGGAACCTATTCGGGGCCGATCGGCGCGATCATCAATCCGACTTTCGATCTGAAGCGCTACAGCGCGTTGCCGTTCGCGTCGACGCTCAACGGCAGCTGCACGAACGTGTGTCCGGTGAAGATCAACATTCACGAGCAGATCTACAAATGGCGCACGGTGATCGCCGAGCGTCATGAAGTGCCGTTCGTGAAGCAGGAAGTGTTGAAGATGGCCGGGCGTCTGCTGGCGAGCCCGACCTTGTATCGCGCGACGGTATCGTCGATGGGCGGCGCATTGCGGCATCTGCCGAACTTCGTGCTGTATAACCCGCTCAACATCTGGGGCAAGCAGCGTGAGTTGCCGGAAGCGCCGAAGCTGACCTTCCATGCCTGGTACAAGAAAAATCGTGGAGGCGGCGATGGCAACGCGTGAGGCTTTTCTCGCGAAGGTGCGCGCCGCGCAGCCGCCGGCGCGACCGCGTCCGGACGTGCCGCGGTTCGACACGGCGGGCGGCGATCTGCGTGCGCGATTCACGGCGGCATTGCAGGCGATGGGCGGCACCTGTGTCGAGGCGGCGAGCGCAAGCGAGGTGAGCGCTTTGATCCGGGAGCGGTTCGGCGACGCGGTGTCGAGTGCCTCGGCAAGCCCCGAAGTGCCGGGCACGCGCGTGCTGACGGCGGACACGCAGCCCGCTTCGTTGCAGGACGTCGATGTCGGCGTGGTGCGTGCACGCTTCGGCGTGGCCGAAACCGGCTCGGTCTGGTTCAGCGAACGCGAGTATGTGGTCAATGCGCTGGGCTATATCGTCCAGCATCTGATCGTGTTGCTCGATCCCGCGCAGCTGGTCGATGGTTTGCAGGACGTCTACCGGCGTGACGATTTCCGTGGCGCGCGTTATGCCGCGCTCGTCACCGGACCTTCCGCGACCGCCGATATCGAAGGCGTGCTGATTCGCGGCGCACAGGGCGTGCGCTCGCTGACTGTGGTGTGGGTGGCCGCTTAAAGCATTTTCCGCAGGGGCTGGGATGCGCCCTCCGTTTTCATCGATGAGCCGCCACCGGCCGCCTGCGCCACGGACTTTGCTATCATCACTGTATAAACATACAGTCTGTGTACAAGCCCGTGGCAACCGATGCTCGGTCAGATTTCCGCTCTGACGTCCCTTACTATCTGCTGAATTTCGAGCGCGCGCTGGCGTGGCTCGCCACGCGTTACGACGATCTGATGGACGCGCAGGAGCATGCGTTCATCGACGCGTTCGCCGGCTTGCCGCAGTCAGCGCGGGCGCTGCTCGTGCGCATGCTGATGCGCAAAGGCACGCTGTTTCGCGCGAGCCGTTTGTCTTATGAGGAGATCGGCTGTCCGTTGCAGGCGGCCACGCCGATCGCGGCGCTCGGCTGGATCGATACCGAACCGGCGCTCACACTCGACGAGCTGTTCGCGCTCAGCACACGCGCCCAGTTGCTGGAGATATTCGCCCAGGCCATTGCGTTGATTCCCGGTGCAAAGAGCCTGCGCAAGCCGGATCTGCTGGAAACCCTGCGGCCGTTTTATGCGGGCGATTGCGAGGAGGAAAGCCGTCCACAGCGTCCACTTTCCGAATGGCATGCGCACACCACGGATTGCGTCCTGCACGTCGTCATTGCGCCGCTTTGTGAACGGCTGCGTCTGATGTTCTTCGGCAACTTGCAGCAAGACTGGTCGGAGTTCGTGCTCGCCGATCTCGGCGTGTTCCAGTACGAAAAGGTGGCGTTCGCGCCTTCGTCGCGCGCGTTCCAGCAACGCGCGGACATCGACGTCTATCTCGCGCTGCATGCGTGCCGCGAAGCACTGGAGTGGCTTTCCATCGACGGCGCCGCGACGGCGCACGAAGAACTCGTCGCCGCCGTCGCCGCGATCGAGACCGCGAATCCGTGGCTCGAAACGCGTCGCGCGAAGTTGCTGTTCCGTATCGGTCAGGATTGCGAACGCCGGCAGCACTGGAGCGCCGCGCTCGCGGTTTATGAAACTTGCGCGTGGCCCGGCGCGCGCCATCGGCGCATGCGAGTGCTCGAACGTAGCGAGCGCTTCGACGAAGCCTTTGCGCTGGCCTCGCAAGCGGCCGTCGCGCCGGAAAGCGAAGAAGAGGCGCAGCGCATCGCGCGCATGTTGCCGCGTTTGCGGCGCAAGCGCGGCGAACCGGCGCAACGCTTACCGGCCGCCCGGCCGGTCGAGCGCAGCACGCTGGTGCTGCCCAAGCCCGAGACGCCGCAAGCGGTCGAATTCAGCGCGCGCGACCATTTGACTTGCGAGGCCGCGCCGGTGCACTACGTAGAAAACGCGCTGATCAACTCGCTGTTCGGCTTGCTGTGCTGGGAGCCGGTTTTCGCGGCGCTGCCCGGCGCGTTTTTTCATCCGTTCCAGCGCGGGCCGGCCGATCTGCACGCACCAGATTTTCACGCGCGCCGCGCGGCACAGTTCGCCGCGTGTCTTGCGCAACTCGATAGCGGCGTCTATCGCGAGACAATTCTGCGGCATCTGCACAGCAAGGCAGGGCTGCAATCGCCGTTCGTGTTCTGGGGGCTGCTTACGCCGGAACTGGTCGTGCTGGCGCTCGACTGTTTGCCCGCCGCGCATCTGAAGCTGTGGTTCGAGCGCCTGCTGCGCGATATTCGCGGTAACCGTTCGGGCTTGCCGGACCTGATCCGCTTCTGGCCGGCCGAACGCCGCTACGAGCTGATCGAGGTGAAGGGCCCCGGCGATCGCTTGCAGGACAATCAGATTCGCTGGCTCGCCTACTGCGCGCAGCATGGGATGCCGGTGCGGGTGCTCGACGTGCGGTGGGCTGAACAAGCGCTCGCGGGACCTGAAGCCGAAGCGCCGGGCATCGCAAGGTTCGACACCGGGGCAGCGGCATGACCTACGTGGTGGCCGTTCGCGCGCTGTGCGAGTTCACCGCGAGACGCGGCGATCTGGATCTGCGCTTCACGCCGGCGCCGACCTCGCTGGAAGGCATGGCTGGCCACGTGACGGTCGCCGGGCGGCGCGCGAACGGCTACGAAACCGAAATCACGCTGACGGGCACGCATCGCGGTCTGACCGTGCGCGGGCGCGCCGACGGCTACGATCCGGCCGCCAATCGTCTCGAAGAGGTCAAGACGCATCGCGGTGATCTGGAGCGCATGCCCGCCAATCACCGCACGCTGCATTGGGCGCAGGCGCTGGTGTACGGTCATCTGCTGTGCCGCGCGCGCGGGCTTGCCGCATTGACGGTGGCGCTGGTGTACTTCGAGATCGGCAATCAGAAGGAAACGCTGCTGACGCAAACGCATACCGCGCGCGAACTGGAGATTTTCTTCGTCGAGCAGTGCGAACGCTTTCTCGATTGGGCGGTGCAGGAAGAGGCGCATTGCGCCGCGCGCAACGCGGCGCTCGCTGCGTTGCAGTTTCCGCATGGGCAGTTTCGCAGCGGGCAGCGCGAACTGGCGGTGTCGGTGTATCGCGCGGCGCGAGACGGCAAGCCGTTGATGGCGCAAGCGCCCACCGGTATAGGCAAGACGCTCGCGACGATTTTCCCGTTGCTCAAGGCGTGTGGAGCGCAGCAGATCGACCGGATGTTCTTCCTGACCGCCAAGACGCCGGGCCGCGCGCTCGCGCTCGACGCGATCGAAACGCTGCACCGGAGCGCCGCGTCCCGCGGTGCGCCGCTGCCGTTGAGAACCCTCGAGCTGGTCGCGCGCGACAAGGCCTGCGAGCATCCCGACAAAGCGTGCAACGGCGAGTCGTGTCCGCTCGCGCGTGGCTTCTATGACCGGCTCGACGCGGCCCGCAGCGCGGCGCTGGCGGGGCCGCGTCTGGATCGCGCGGCGGTGCGCGCAGCGGCGCTCGCGCACGAAGTCTGTCCGTACTATCTGGCTCAGGAGCTGGCGCGCTGGGCCGACGTCGTGATCGGCGATTACAACTACTACTACGACAGCAGCGCGATGCTTTACGCGCTCACGCAGATCAATCAGTGGCGCGTCGGCGTGCTGGTCGACGAGGCGCACAATCTGCTCGACCGCGCGCGGCGGATGTACACCGCGTCGCTCGATCAGGCGGCGTTCAGGCTCGCGCGCAAGAGCGCGCCGGCCAGTTTGCGCAAGCCGCTCGAACGCTTGCAGCGCGAATGGAATGCGCTCAAACGCGCGCAGGTCGACACGTATCAGGTCTATCCGGATGTTCCCGGCAAACTGCTGTCGGCGGCGCAGAATCTGATCGGCGCGGTCACGGATCAGCTCGCCGAAGCGCCGCTGTCGATCGACGAAGCGTCGCTGCGTTTTTTCTTCGACGCGATGCATTTCGTCGCGCTGGCCGAGCAGTTCGGCGAGCACTCGATCTTCGACGTGACGCTTACCGCTGACCGTTACGCGCCGCGCGACAAGACCCGCGCCACGCTATGCGTGCGCAACGTCATTCCCGCGCCGTTTCTCGCGCCACGCTATGCCGCTGCCCGCACCACTGTGATGTTTTCGGGCACGCTCAGCCCGCACCATTTCTATCGCGACACGCTGGGGCTTCCGGGGCAGACCGAATGGCTCGACGTGGAAGGGCCTTTTCGCGCGGAGCAGTTGCAGGTGCGCGTGGCCGGCAATGTATCGACGCGCTGGCGCGATCGCGAGCGCTCGCTGGTGCCGATCGTCGATCTGATCGCGAAGCAGTATGCGGCGCAACCCGGCAATTACCTAGGGTTCCTGAGCAGTTTCGAATACCTGCAACGCGTGGTCGAGTTGATGCGCGAGCGGCATCCGGATTTGCCGGTCTGGGCCCAGGAGCCTGCCATGGACGAAGCCGCGCGCGACGCGTTTCTCGCGCGCTTTCGGACCATGAATCAGGGCGTGGGGTTTGCGGTGCTCGGCGGCGCGTTTGCGGAAGGCGTCGATCTGGTCGGCCAGCAACTGATCGGCGCGTTCATCGCCACACTCGGCTTGCCGCAGATGAACGACGTCAACGAGCAGATGCGCCGCACGATGGACGCGAGGTTCGGCAACGGCTACGACTACATGTATCTGTATCCGGGCTTGCAGAAGGTGGTGCAGGCCGCCGGGCGCGTGATCCGCACGGAGCAGGACCTGGGTGTCGTGCATCTGATCGACGACCGGTATCGGCGGCCCGAGGTGCGGCGGTTGTTGCCGCGCTGGTGGCAGGTGGGCTGAGACTTCACCGATCCACGCGCTGTACTTCGCGCACTGGGCGTTGTGGAATTGCATGACGCAGCCTGCTGCGGATCTTGCATCGCATCGCATCGCATCGCGCTATACGCGGGCGCCGCCGCCACGGGGCAAACGCGCGTTACCGCGCGTGGCCGCTAAGCGCCCGCCGCGCGTTGCTTCACGCGTGCGGCGACGCCGTCCCCGGGTTGCCAGGCGTTCCCGGACCACCCCCAGGCTTGGGATCGACCGGAATCTGATCTTCGACCGGCGCGTCGCCTTGACGGGTCGCGGCGCTCTGGGAATCGTCAGCGGGCGAGCTTGGCGTGGGCGGGTCCTTCGACACCGGCGAGGATCCTTCATCGGCTTCAATTCTGGCCGCCTCGCTTTCCGGGTCCCACGTCAGCAGATGGCGCTGCGGATTCGCGATCGCGATTCCGCGTTCGCGGAACCGGTCGACGATGCGCCGGTTGAATTCGCGCTGCACCCCCCAGCGCGCGGTGTCGCGGCACTGAATCTGGCCGGCCAGCGTGACGGCCGAGCCGTCCACGGCATCGACGCCCCAGAACGCGAAGTCCGACAGTATGCCGTCCTTGAATTTTTCGTCCTCGCGCAGCGCGGCGCCGATTTCCTTCAGCGTATCGATCGCCAGATCGACGTCCTGGCCGAACACGATGCTGACGCGTACCGCCGCATTGCCGAGCCCGCGATTCGTGTTGTTCACCGTCGACACTGAACTGAACGGCACGGTAAACAGCGACCCGTCGCTGCCGCGCAACCGCACGGTGCGGATCGACAGATATTCGACGGTGCCGGATACGCCCGCGAGCGTGACCCAGTCGCCGACCTGCATCGCGTTTTCCATCAGCAGAAAAATGCCGGTGATGAAATCCTGCACCAGCTTTTGCGAGCCGAAACCGAGCGCGACGCCGAAGATGCTCGCGCCCGCCAGCAGCGGCCCGATGTTCACACCGAGTTCGCTCAGGCCGGTCAGCACCACCACCAGCGCGATCACGCAGAAGAGCGCGCTGCGCAGCATCGGCAGCAGGGTGCGCAGGCGCGCGGCGCGCATCAGATCGCCGCTGGTGGTCCAGCTGTCCAGCCGCCGTTCGACCGACACGTTGACGATTTCCCACACGATCAGCGCGACGACCGCCGCCACGCCGATGGTCGCGAGCGCCGACGCGAGCCGGTGGCCGATCGTGCCGGGGCGGAACAGGTCGACGACATCGACGCCCCATACCTGCAACAGCGCGAGCGCGGTGATGATGCCGATCACCCAGCTGATCACGCGCCGCAGCAGCGGGTAATAGCGGTACGCGTGCCGATGCACGAGCGACTTATCCGACTCGTCCTGCACGTGAAAGAGCCGGGCCAGCGCCCCGAAGATCACGATCGACCCGAGCCGCGCGCCCACCAGGATCGCCACGGTCCAGCCGCCGATGTGCACCAGCGCGTGATAGCCGTTCTGCACGTCGAAGGCCCACACGAACCACAGCGCCATCACGATCGCGGCCGTGAACCACGCCCACGCATCGGCGAACACATTGCTGAACATTTCCAGCGACCTGTGCTTCGTGAAGCGCGCGCGGATCAGATCGCCGATCGGCCTCGCGCACTGCAGGATCAGGATCGAGATCAGCACGTGGCCGGCGAGCGCGACCACCTTCAACAGCGCGAGATGCGCGGCGTCGTTCAGACCGAGCGCTTTCGTGACCTCGGCGAGCGCCACGCCGGCGCCCACCACGCTGACGATCCGCACGATCCAGCGTTGCACGAACACGGCCCACGCGTCGCCCATCCGCAACAGGCGCAGGCGCGGCGCGGCGGGCTGCAGAAAGAAGCTGCCGATGATCGCGACCACGCGGCTCAGTGCGTAGACGTCGATCAGCGAGTCGAGCGCGCGGTCTTGCGGTGTGCCGCCGGTGGTGAAGAACGACATCAGCGCGCTCGCCGCACCGACGAACACTGCGAGCGGCACCAGCCGCAGCACGGTAACCAGCAGCGCGCGCGGCAGACGTTGCAGCAGCGTCCAGTGGTGTGTGGCGTTGCGTTTGCCTTGGGCTTCGATGTCTTTGTCTTTAGTGGCAGCGGGAACCGGAGCGGCGGCGACGGCCTGAGCCTCGGCTTCCAGCACGGGCGGCACGGGCCCGGTCGGCAACGGCGGCAGCGGCGGCAGCGGCGGCGCGGCGCCCGGCGTGCCGGACCGCGGCGCCGTGTCGACTGGCGCGGCGGCCTCGCGCGCGCCGTCCGTTTCCAGTTCGTTCCGCTCGCGGCGCGCGGCGAGCGCCTGGTAGGCGCGGCGCAACACGCGCCGCGCGAGCCATTCCAGCACGAGGGCGGGCGCCAGCGCTGCCAGCAGCGACCAGACGACGTTGATCAGCACGCCGCGCGCATGCGGGTTGCTCAATTGCCAGTTCCACCACGCGCGAACCGACGCGACGTCGAGCAGCGCAGCCACCGAGCCGCGCAGGGATTTGCCGAGCTGCATGACCCAATGCGCGCCCTGGCGGGCCATCTGCGACGCGAGCCCGTTGGACGTGAAAGCCGCGGGGACGAGCGAGGCGGCGCCGCTGGCCGCTGCCGGGGCCGAAGCCGGGGCGGCCGCCGAAGCGGCGGGCGGCGCGCTCAGCGCTCCGGCGGCGGCTATCGCCTGCAGCGTATCGGCGACTTGCGCGCGGCGCTTGGGGTCGCTGAGCACGGCGAGCGCGTCGCGAGCCTGCGCAGGCGTCAGGGTGATCGGGCCGGATGCCGGCGAGGCGGGGGTCGCTTGTGCGGCGGCGGCAACCGCTGGCGCGGTGCCGAAGATGATCAGAAGAAGGAAAAACCAGGCGTGGAATATTTTGCGCATAGGGTGAAAGGCGGGGTACCGGGTGCGGACGATTGTGCCGAAACGCGTGGATGTGTTCGGCGGCGTGACCATGAACCGACACGGGTTTGTCGAACAAGTTCCGCGGGCCAGAGCCGCCGGATGCAGCCCCAAAGCCGGTCAAGGGCGGTTGCGCGATGCGCGAGCGTGACGGTGTCGGCGAGACCCGTAACGATAACCGATGCGGGGTGGCTGCAGCCGACTTCGTGTAACGCAAGAAGTTTGCCAGACGGCGGAAGCGGCATAGTGGGTGTGCGCCGGGGCGCGGCAGGCGAGGGCGGGGCGGGTGCCACCTGCACGGGAATCACACGAAACACTGACGCGCTGCTCGACGAGCCTTCGCGTTTCGTTCCGATTGCGTTTTGGGGCCCCGTTTGGCCTGAAAACGCCGGGCACAACATGTCGACGGCGATGCAGTCTAATGCGGCGGCGATTCCGCTAGCGGCAAGACGTGCATGGAGGTCCGTTCGGGCTATTTACCGAGCGGCCGGAGCAACAGCGCAATGCCGCGCCGGCCGCGCGGCCACCATCACGCCGTGCCCATCGCGCCGACCGGCGCAACGCCGAATGTCCCCGCAACCACTTCGGTAAACGTGCGCTCTTCGCGCAGGATGAAGCGCTTCGTCTGCGCGAGCCTGAAGTTGTCGAGCGCCTCCGAGTCGGTGCGCAATCTCGCCCGATAGGCCTCGTAGGCCGCGAGGCTGTCGAACGCGATCAAACCCCACGCGATGTCGTTGGTACCTTCGTGCGGCAGGAAGTAGCCGACCAGATGACCGCCGCAGCGCGGAATAATGCGGCCCCAGTTGCGCGCATACTCGTCGAAGGCATCGCGCTGGAACGGATCGATCCGATAGCGGATGAAGCAGGTGATCGCCATATGCAAGCTCCCGGTTGCGTCCTGGGAAGAACGCCTGGGGCCAGTATGGCCGCCGCCCGCTTGCGATGTTTCACCGCATGATGAAGTGTGCAATGCTTCGCGCACTGCCGCCCGCTCACACCAGCGAAGGCGCTTGCCGCTGCCCTTCGTCGCCGGCATCGGTGCCGCCGTTCGGGCTCGACGCGCGTCCGCCCGCCGGCTCCTGATGCAGCCGGTTCGCGTGCATTAAACGGTATAGCGTCGCGCGCGAAATGCCGAGTTCCGCGGCCGCTTCGGACAGCTTGTAGCCGTGCCGCTGCAATGCGTGTTCGATCGCGTCCTTTTCCGCCTTGCTGCGGATTTCCGCGAGCGTCACGGCCGGCCCGTTGTCCGCTTCGGGCAAGCCGAGGTCGCTCGCGGTAATGAAGCGGCCTTCGCTCATCACCACCGCGCGCCGCACGCAGTTGATCAGCTCGCGCACGTTGCCCGGCCACTGATAGTTCGACATCGCGACGATCGCGTCGCTCGACAGCCCGCGCAGTTTTCGCGCGCCGTCCTGCCGGTACATGCTGAGCGCGTAGTTGGCGAGCAGCTTGATGTCGCCGCCGCGCTCGCGCAACGGCGGCTCGACGAGGCGCAGCACGCACAGGCGGTGATACAGGTCGGAGCGGAAACGGCCGGCTTCGACTGCCTTGTCCAGATCGACGTGAGTCGCCGAGATCACGCGCACGTCGACATGGATCAGCCCGCTGCCGCCCAGCCGCTCGATCGTGCCCTCCTGCAAAAAGCGCAACAGGACTGCCTGGCATTCGTGCGGCATGTCGCCGATTTCATCGAGAAAGAGGGTGCCTTCGTGCGCGCTTTCGATGCGGCCGATCTTGCGTTGCAGCGCACCGGTGAAAGCGCCGCGTTCGTGGCCGAACAGCTCGGCCTGCAGCAGGCTCGGGGGAATCGCCGCGCAATTGATTGCGACGAACGCGCGGCCCGCGCGCGGCGAGCGCTCGTGAATCGCACGAGCGGTCAGTTCCTTGCCGGTGCCCGACTCGCCGGCGACGAACACCGGCGCATTGGTCGCGCCGCATTTGTCGATGCGCCGGTAGAGTTGCTGCATCGCCTCGCACTGTCCGACCATGCCATGCCGGCCGAGCGACGGCTCCGGCGTGACGCGGGCCTGGCGCAGGCTCGACAGTCCGTGCGCATGGCCGAGCGCGAACATCAGCCGGTCGTTCAGCCACGGCCGCGTGACGAAATCGAAGCAGTAATCGAGGATGAAGCGGCTGATCAGTTCGTTTTCCGTCTGCCCCGGCACGATCTGCGCGACCCAGTTGGTTTCGGCGCGCCGCATGCACGACGCGAGCGCGGACAGATGCTGCGACGTGCAGTCGTCGGGCAGTTGCACGAGACCGACCTTGATGTTGCCGCGCTCGATCAGGCGTTCGGCCGCTGCCGTGCTTTTCGCGTGCACGGCTTGCCAGCCGGATGCCGCGAGAAACTCGACGAGCTTCTGGTCGGGCGAGTTCGACACGTACAACACGGTGCGTTCAGTGTCGACAGGCGTGCAAGGCGTATTCATGTTACCCCCGGTTCAATGCTGCTCTCAGGACTGCTGTTCGACTTACAGGACACACCGGCGGGCAACGCCGACCTTCGGTCAGGCACGCCGCGCCACGCTCCGTTTGCACGGATCGGGCGCGGCTTGCGGATGTTCGGGACCGGCTGCGGCAGCCCGGCGACGAAGTTTCACTAGCTGCAATGACGGGGGCATGGAGCGGGCGGCGCAAACCGCGAGATGCCACACAACGGACCGGTAGCGGCAACAGCGTTCATTACTGAAACCGCCAGACGACTTTTCCCCGAATCACAAAACCGTTTCTTGCCTCGCTGACCTGAAACAGGCGCTCTAATTGGCGCAGTGGCTTAAAGATAAGCGAAAGCGCCTGAGAGCGCCACACAAACAAATACGGATCAAGAAAGCATTTTCGCGAAATCGCGCCGGTATCGCCTATTAATAAGCGATTGGTCAATCCCCGTTATGAGAGGCATCCAACATAACCATGCAATTCGCACTGGGGTTAAGCCATCGCGGACTCGCAGGTTTCGGTGGAGCGTGTCTCATGTCTGCTACATATTTGGCAGGGCCAGGCGAATGGGTCGCGGCGGATCGGCGGGGCGGCACTTTTGACCGGGCCGCGCTGCGCCGCGCGGCCAGGCGCGGTGCGCGCCGCCTGACGCGGCTGCGCGCCGGGGCAATGATGTTTTCGCCGGGCGCAAAGGCCATCCCGTTCGCGTGTCGTGAACGAATCAAAGTGCGATGCGAAACGCGTGACGCCCGGGCGCAACGCAGCAGAAGGCACGGCTGCTCATGGGTTTTCGGCAACATGGCATAGCCGTTGCAATAAGGTCTGCATAGCAAAAGAATGCGTTGCCGCCCGGTTCAAAGCGCGGGGCATACGGTGAAAAAAGCGGACCGGCGGCAAACAAACGCTTCGCGAGCATGGCCGGGGAAGCCAATGTGCGTTGCGAGGTGGTGGCGGGGCCAATAAAACGACGTCGAATTAAAAAGCGGATGAGTGATTGATAGCTATATCGGCCATTCATAAACGACGACGTAAAAAAATTGAGCGAGCCGCTTTTTCCGTTTCTTACCGACGGACGCGAAGGGGAGGGCAATAACGACAGGTAGCGCGCTCGTGCTGTTCATGCTGTTTGCGAGCGACGGACTGAACAAAAAAGGGGAGCGCCCGGACAGGACCGGCCGGGCGCGGAAAAGCGAGGAGAGGCCACCAGTCTCCGTAGAGAGACGAGTTACGAGGTGAACCGGGTGCCGTGTCCGCAGGGTTGCGCGGGCACGGCCATCTGGACATGGACGAGGCCATTTTTCGGGGGGATGTCATGAAAAAGCTGATTCGTGAGCCGATCGACGCGGCGCTGGCGGACCGTCGAGCCGTCGCGGATGCAACCGGGTTTCGCTGCCGCCGGCATTTTGCCGCGCCGCAGGCGCTGTTCGCCGCACCCGCCCCCGATCTGCTGACGCTGGTGATCGCCCGGGAGACCAAGCGCCGCGCGCAAGCCGAGTTGCAGCGCGAAGGGTTGCGCGACACGGTCTACGAGACGCCGGTGCAGCGCGAACGCAGTCCGGAACGCAACGACAACCGCGGCGAGTGGATTTACCCGTTCGATTTCGAAGAATAATTCCGAACGTCGACCGTGGTCGACGTGGCCTCGCCATCCCGGCGGACGCAGAGCGGCTGAGACCCGACATGATCGACATCTTCCTGATTGCCGCCAGCACCGAACATGCGCAGCACATCGTTGCGCGGCTGGAGGAGAGCGGCGTGCGCTACCGGCTGCGCATGGCGTACAGCACGCTCCGGCAACTTCCCACGCATTTGCACATGATCCGCAGCGCCGATCTGCTGATCGTCGACGACTCGAATCTGAACGCGCGCGAACTCGACGGCATCAAAGAAACGCTCGCCTGCTGGCCGGGCCTGCATTGCATGCTGGTGACGCCGGCGCCGTCCACCGCCTTGCTGGGCGCGGCGCGGCGCATCGGCGTGCGGCACGTGCTGTCATGGCCGCTCGACTCGCGCATGGTGACGGCTGCGCTGACCCGGATCGACGCAAACAGAAACGCGCCCGGCCGGCGCGCGGGACGGGTCGTGTCGCTTGCGTCGAGCAAGGGCGGCAGCGGCACGACGATGGTCGCGGTCAATCTCGCCTGTTCGCTCGCCGGGCAGCGCGACCGGCGCGTGCTGCTGATCGATCTGAGCCAGCAATTCGCCGACGCGAGCCTGCTGATGGCCGACCGGCCGCCGCCGATGACGCTCGCCGATCTGTGCTCGCAGATCGAGCGGCTCGACGCCGCGTTGCTCGATTCGTGCGTGATGCCCGTGCACGCGAACCTGGACGTGCTGGCGGGCGCGGGCGATCCGCTCAAGGCCGCCGGGCTGTTGCCGGCGCAGTTGGAGCCGATTCTCGCGCTGGTGCGCGAACGCTATGACGCGGTGCTGATCGATGTCGGCGCGAGCCTCAACGCGCTGACGATCCACGCGCTCGATCACAGCGACGCGATATGCATGGTCGTGCGGCAGAACCCGCTGTATCTGCACGGCGGGCGCCGCATGCTCGACATCTTCAGGGAATTGGGCTACCCGGCCAGCAAGGTACGCATGGTGGTCAATCAGTACGACAAGAGCGCGCAGATCAATCTGCCGATGCTCGAAAAGACCCTTGGCGCGAAAGTCGCGCATCAGTTGCCACGCGACGACAAGCACGTCAACGAAGCGCTCAGCCGAGGCGTGCCACTCGTGACGCTGGCCCGCGACAGCGCGCTTGCGCAGGGCATCGGTCTGCTCGCCGGCATGCTGTGGCCGGCGCCGGTCGAGCGCCGTAAAAGCATGATCGGCCGGCTGTTGACGACGTGGCCGAACCTGCCGCCGCAATTGAAGCCGGGGCTTTGAGTCTGTTCCAGCAGGGCGACTTATGCCGGGATCGATTTCAATGGATCAAGGAACTGTGAAAACATCACCAGGATCATCGAATGAATCTTGGGGTTGAGGATCACGGACCTGCTGTCGAACTGGTTTGAGCCAGTCGCCCATTGGCCGGATAACGCCACAACGGACCGGGAGCATCCCGGCGCGTTGTGGCGTTAGATACGCACAGCATTGCTGAAAAACTGCGGAAGCGCTGTACCTTCGATCACGCTGCCTTGAGGAGTCCAAGTTGTTGCAGCGCCGTCACGCCGTCGTCCAGCCCGATTTCTTCGACAATCTTGCCACCATTGAGCCGTAATACGGTCGTGCCGGTGAAGCGCATTTTCCGTCCGGTCGCGGCCGGCAACGATCCAATGAGGAAGTCGCTGAATGCCGGACCGGTATGTGTGCCTCCACCCTCCCAACGGCCGACTACATAGTCCCCCTCGGCGATCAGATCAGCGGCGCCCCAGAAGTTGAGATCCGGGAACGCTGCGCGGAAACCGGTCATGAATGCCTTGATGTCCTCGCGGCCGCGGCGCGCCTCGTGCAGCGAGTATTGAAGAAGCATGTCTGGAGCAGCAAGTTCGTCGACGATGTCGAGGTTGCATGTCTTGCCCCAGAAATCGGTGAACCAGCGGCCCACGACGGCCTTGTTGTCATCTTCCCTGGACATGGTGAATTCCTCATTGACTGTGGTTGAAAGAGGGAAACGCAATCGCCTCCCTCTGCCTGAACAATATTGGCGCCAGCAGTCAGCCGCCCCCCGTTTCTTGCTGCAACACTCGATAAAACCGACACGCGTCTTGTGGTGGCGATGGTCACTACGCGCGTCGTTCGTAAGCGACGGCGCCCGGAGGCGTAGCGACGTGAAATAGACAGCAAGAATCGGGGTGCCTGTGCCGACCCGCTGCCATAACCTGTCCATGCGATCGCACAGTAACCGAGGCCGGCGGACGAAGGGCGATGCGCTCGAACCGCATGCATCCTGCGGGCGCGCCGAGCGCCGATTCCGTCATCGGCGTAGCGCTCGCCTGTCCCTCATTGAAAGGAGTTCCACCATGTTGCCAATTCTCTCGTTTCACGCGCTCGCAGCCCAACGCGGCGATGGACTGCGCCCTGAACTTCTAGCCTTATTTGAACGCCATGCGCGATTAGAGATTGGTCTCGCTGCCATCATCGAACCTGTCGAAACAGAGTCTCTTCCCCAGGTCGCAGACGCCGTCTCCAATGGTCCTGTGAGCGAGTGACGGGCCGCCGAGGCGTCGGCGAACGCCTGGCCGACTTGCTAACTCGTCCTCGTCAAAGCGACGATAAAGTCGAGAAAGACCCTTGTCCTGGCCGGCATGTGGTGCCGGGATGGATGGTACGCATAGAGCGGGAAGCGCTCATCCGTCCAGTCCGGGAACAGGTTGACGAGCCGCCCCTCCCGGATCAGAGGTTCCGCTCCGAGCAGTAGCATCTGCGCGATGCCGGAGCCGGCCAGACACGCGTTGAGGAGTGCGCTCGGATCATTCACCGTAAGCCTTCCGTTCGTCTCGACAACCAGCTTTTTGCGCTTGCGATGAAACTCCCACGGATACGGCTTTCCGGTTTCCGGGTTCCGGAACTCCAGACACCTGTGGACCCCGCGACCTAGCTCTTGAGGCTCCGCTGGCCGCCCCCGGCGAGCGAGGTACGAGGGGGCTGCGACTGTGACAACGGCAGTGTCCAGAAGCTTTCGCGCAATCAGACTGGATGAGCGGGGTTCGCCAAATCGCAAGGCCAGATCGAAGCCGTCCATGATCAGGTCACCGAGTTGATCTCTCGCAATGAACTCGAGTTCAAGTTCTGGATGCGCATCCATGAATTCATCGAGTTTCGGGCTCAGAACGATTCGAAAAAAAGCCGGGTCAAGATTGATTCGCAGCTTCCCGCGCACTGTCGCGGCGCCTCCTGCCGCGGCTGCGGCCGCTTCTTCCATTCCCCTCAAGTGCGGCATGACCTGCTTGTAGAACCGTCGGCCCTCTTCAGTGAGGGAAACGGCGCGGGTCGTCCGGTTGAAGAGCCGTATTTTCAGCCGCCTTTCGAGTCGGGCGATGGCCCGGCTAACGCCGGGCGGCGACATACCCATCACTTCGGAGGCGGCTGCGAACGTCCCCGCATCGACGACGGCAGCGAATACGCTGATACCGCTGGAGAGATTCTCGCGGGACGATCTCATAGGCGCTCCCCGCACAGTGCGTCGAAAATCGCACTATGACCGATTAGTAACTATCCGTCATCTCACAAGTGTCATTCATGTCATTTAGTTTCTCGTCGCGTTTTCCCACAATGCATCCCAACAGGACGTTTCAACCCCACGACCCCAAGGAGCATTGCCATGAATACCCGTCGTCTCACACTGGCCATCGCAGCCGCCATCGCCTTCCCCGCCGCTGGATACGCTCAGGCATCCAGCTCGGCCGTCACTCGCGCGCAGGTGCGCGCAGAGCTCGTACAACTGGAAGGCGTGGGCTACTGGCCCGGCCGCGCCGATGATCCGCATTACCCCGCCGACATTCAGGCTGCCGAATCAGCTGTGGCCTCGCAGAAGGATGCCGGGTCGAACGTCGACAGCAGCGTGGGCGGTGCGCGCATCGGTTCATCCGCTTCGGGCATTCGCGTTACCGCTGGAGCGGCCTCCGCGAATGCACCGTTCGGCTCGTTTTACGCACATCACTGATCGGAACACATCTATCGATGCTGGGAGAAACTGCAATGTATGCAATCACAGGGATAACAGGAAAGGTCGGCGGTGCGGTGGCGCGCACGTTGCTCGCAGCGGGCCAGCCGGTACGCGCGGTGGCGCGCGATGCAGCCCGGGCACGTTCATGGGCCGAGCGCGGGTGTGACGTGGTGACAGCCGAGATGGACGACGCGGCGTCCCTTACGGCCGCTTTCGAGGGCGCGCAAGGCGTCTTCATTCTGCCGCCGTCCGAGTTCGACCCGTCGCCGGGCTTTCCCGAGGCACGTGTTGTCATCGACGCGGTGCGCGCCGCGCTTCAGTCGGCGGCACCAGGCAAGGTGCTCTGCCTGTCGACGATCGGCGCGCAGGCCACCGAGACCAATCTGCTCACACAACGTACGCTGATGGAGCAGGCGCTTCGCGACTTGCCGATGCCCGTGACATTCCTGCGTCCCGGCTGGTTCATGGAAAACGCCGCATGGGACGTTGCGCCAGCCCGGGACACAGGGATGATCCCCAGCTTTCTGCAGCCGCTCGACAAACCTGTGCCGATGGTCGCGACCGCGGACGTCGGGCGCGTGGCCGCACAACTGCTTCAACAAACGTGGCGCGGCGTGCGTGTCGTCGAGCTTGAGGGGCCGCAACGTGTAAGCCCGAATGATCTGGCCGAGGCGTTTTCCCGGGTGCTCAGTCGTCCGGTTCGCGCGCAGGCGGTGCCGCGCGACACTTGGGACGCGCTGTTCCGGTCCCAAGGTATGAAGGAACCGTTGCCGCGCATCCGCATGCTCGACGGATTCAACGAAGACTTCGTCGCCTTCGAAGGTGAGGAGGCCGACATCGTCAAGGGCGAAGTGGAACTGGAAACCGTTCTGCGAGGCCTCGTCTCGCAGGCAGGCTAACCCTTTCCGCTCGTCGATCATCAAGGGAGCGCGGGCGACCTTGAGCGTGCACAGGGAATTACCACCCGCGCGCACTGGGCCCGCGTCGTCAGCAATCAGGTTCACTATGCGCTGACGAGCCGCGTCGTCGAGCATGAGAGCGCGTTCGTGGCAAAGGCGAATGATGTTGCGCTTCGCGTGTGGAGTCCGCTCGCGGGCGGCTACCTGCGCGGTAAGTACACGCAAGGAGGCAGTGGCGGAACCGGGCGTCGAACCACGCTGAATTTTCCGCCGATCGATCCCGCAAAGGCGGATCCTGTCGTGCGCGGATTACGCGACATCGCTGCGGAACTGAACGCGTCGCCGGCTCAGGTGGCATTGGCCTGGATACTGGAGCGCCGTGAAGTCTGTTCCGTCATTGCAGGCGCGCCCACGCCCGACCAACTGACCGCTAACCTCGACGCTCGGCAAATCGCGTTGACCCAGCGCAGACCGAACGTCTGAATCAGGTTTCGCACCCGCCCCTGTCCTATTGGTACTGGATGCAGCAGTTCCACGACAAGGATCGAGTAGTGGTCCGATTGCCGTTTTCCGACCCGGTCGAGACGCTCCGGAGCGATTCCGGGTGTATGGTTAAGGCACGCAGTCCGTCCGTTTGCCCTTCGAGAAAATCACGCGAGCGCAGCATCGTCCATGCCGAACATAACCCGTGGTCCCAACGACATCGCGTCGATCCTGTCCAATCCGATCCTCAACACGGATTCGTACAAGGCGTCGCACTATCTGCAATATCCGCCCGAAGCGACGGCGATGTTCTCGTACATCGAGTCGCGCGGCGGCCGCTACGACCGCACGCTGTTCTTCGGCCTGCAAATGCTGATCAAGGAGTACCTGTGCCGGCCGGTCACGGCCGCCATGATCGACGAGGCCAAAGCGTTTTTCCTCGCGCACGGCGAGCCGTTCAACGAGGGGGGCTGGCGCTACGTGGTCGAACAGTGCGGCGGCTATCTGCCGGTGCGGATTCGCGCGGTGCCGGAAGGCTCGGTGGTGCCGACGCACAACGCGCTGGTCACCGTCGAATGCGACGATCCACAGGTGTTCTGGCTGGCCACGTATCTGGAGACCATGCTGCTGCGCGTGTGGTATCCGATCACAGTGGCGACGCAAAGCTGGCATCTGCGCAAAACGATCCGCGCGTACCTGCAAAAGAGCAGCGACGACCTCAAGCAATTGCCGTTCAAGCTGCACGACTTCGGCGCGCGCGGGGTCTCGAGCGCGGAGTCGGCGGCGATCGGCGGCGCCGCGCATCTGGTCAGTTTCATGGGTTCGGACACGGTGCTCGGCGTAGTGGCCGCGAACCACTACTACAACGAAACCATGGCCGCGTTTTCCGTGCCGGCGGCCGAGCACAGCACGATCACGTCGTGGGGCCGCGAGCGCGAAACCGACGCGTTCCGCAATATGATCGCGCGCTTCGGCAAGCCGGGTGCGATCGTTTCGGTAGTCTCCGACTCCTACGATCTGTTCGCCGCGCTCGACGTGTGGGGCACAAAGCTGAAGCAGGCCGTGCTCGACTCCGGCGGCATGCTGGTGATCCGGCCCGACTCGGGCGACCCGCGCACGATCGTGTTGCAGACGCTGCGCGCGCTCGACGCGTCGTTCGGCTCGGCGGTGAATGGCAAAGGGCGGCGCGTGCTCGACAACGTGCGCGTGATTCAGGGCGACAGCGTGAATCCGGAGTCGATCGAGGCGATCCTCGCCGCAATGGACGCCGCCGGTTTCGCGGCCGACAACATCGTGTTCGGCATGGGCGGCGCGCTGTTGCAGCAGATCAACCGCGATACGCAGCGCTTCGCGATGAAGTGCTCCGCCATCCGCCTCGGCGACGAGTGGCGCGATGTGCACAAGGATCCGGTCACGGACGTTGGCAAGCGCTCCATGAAAGGCCGGTTGACGCTGCTGATGAATCGCCGCACGGGCGAGTACCGGACGGTTACGCTGCCCATCGCGGGCGAGCAGGGCGAATGGGAAGACGCGCTGGTGACGGTGTTCGATTCCGGCAGGTTACTGGTCGACGTATCGCTCGCCGAGATCAGGAGCCGGGCGCACGCCGGCGAAGTCTAGCGCGGACCGCCCGCGCGCCACACCGTCACGCCCGCCGCGCGGATATCGATCCGGCACGGCGCGCCTTCGCGCAAACTGGCATCTTCACTAGCCATGTCGAAGCGCACCCCGGCGATATTCACGCGAACATAGCGCTCGCCGCGCCGCAATTCGACCGCCTCGATCACGCCCGCATGCGCGCCTTGCGAGGTGACGGCCAACGCATGCGACGACACGCGCCACATGACGCGCTCGCCGGCGGCAAGGCCTGGACCTGGTCCGCTCGCGCCTTTGCCTTCACCTGCGCCGACCGTCAAGCCGTGGCCGATCTCCACCTGGCCCGCGGCGCTGATCGACCCTTCGCCGACGTTATGCAGACCGAGCAGCGCCGCCACGCGCATCGAAGCAGGCCTCTCGAACACGTCAGCGATAAAGCCCGCCTGCAACACGCGGCCCTGTTCGACGACCAGCACCTCGTCGGCAAGCAATGCGGCTTCATCCGGATCGTGCGTGACGATGATCGTCACCGCCGCGATCTCGCGCTGCAACGCCCGCAACGATTGCTGCAACAGACGCCGGCGCGGCGTATCCAGCGCGGCGAACGGTTCGTCGAACAGCAGCAGTTCGCTATGCCGGGTCAACGCACGCGCGAGCGCCACCCGCTGCCGCTGACCGAACGACAACTGATGCGGCAGCCGCCCGACCAGCGGCGCGAGGCCCAGATGATCGAGCCAGTAACGTGCGCTGGCGGCGTCGGCATCGACGGGAAACGCCAGCTGGCGCGCCACGCTCATGTGCGGAAAGAGGCCGTAGTCTTGCGGCATGTAACCGATCTGGCGGCGCTCCGGGGGCAGTGTGTGCAATTCGGCCGAGCCGAGGCGCAGCATGCTCGACGCGTTCGATTCGAGCCCCGCGATCAGACGCAGCGCGAGCGATTTGCCCGAGCCCGACGGCCCGATGATCGCGAGCCGCCGCGTGGCAGGCGTCCACGCGATGTCGAGGTCGAACGCGCCCAACCGGCGCCGCAGATGGAACTCCAGGCGGCGCTCGCTCGCGTCGCCGCGGCCCGCGATGAGTGGGGGAGCGGCTTCCCGCGCGTCGTCGCCGTTTTCGGTCTGGTCGGCTGGGGGTCTTTGCCGCAGGCTGTAAATCGACAGCGCCGCGCAAACGATCGCGATCGCGAGCGTGGGCAGGAGCAAAGGCATCATCGCCGGCAGCCCCTGGCCGCCGAACACCACGTACGTGTAGACCGGCAGCGAATACGGGTGATACGCGACCATCACGGTCGCGCCGAATTCGCCGAACGCGCGCAGCCATGCCAGAGCGAGTCCGGCGCGAATCGCCGGCCACGCCACCGGCAGCATCACGCGCAAGAAGCGGCTGCCGGCATGATGGCCGAGCGTCGCCGCGACGTCGTCGAGCACCGGGTCGACGGCGGTGAATGCGGACTTCGCGGCGATGATCAGAAACGGCGCGGCCACGAAGACCTCCGCCAGCACGATGCCGGCGAACGAGTCCGTCAGCGCGCCGCCGGTGAGGCGGCCGATTCCGCTATACGGGCCCAGCAGAAACAGCAGCAGCACGCCGCTGGTGAGCGGCGGCAGCGCGAGCGGCAACTGCACGACGAAGCCGAGCAGCGCCATCTTGCGCGAACTCGCGCGCGCCAGAAAATAGCCGAGCGGCACGCCGCCGAGCAGGATCACGAGCGAGGCCACCGTGGCGCTCGCCGCCGACACGCCGACCGCCGACCACGTCGCGCGCCAGTCGACGTTCGCCCAATCCGCCGCGCCGAGTTGCGGCACGCTCGCGACGAACGGAGCGCACAGATAGAGGGCGAGCAGCGCCGCCAGCCACAGCAGCGGTCGCGCAGCGGTGCGCTTCACCGCTTATTGCGGGGCGGCATCGATCACGGCTTGCACCGACGGCGGTATCGCCTGCACGTTGCCGCTCACCGTGGGTTTGACCACGTCCACGCCGTGCTGCTTGAGCAACGCGCGGCCTTGCTCGCTCAGCAGGAAGTCGACGAAGCTGACCGCGCCACTGTGGTTCGGCGCGTCGTCGAGGACCGTCAGCGTGTAGCTCGCCTTGGCCTGCAATTCAGGCGCGGGGCGGATTGCCGGAATCTTCAGGTCGGACGTTTCGGTCGAATAGAAAAAGCCGGCGTCGAGCTGGCCGGATTGCAGGCGGCCCACCAGCGTTTCCTCGGGCAGCACCTGTTCGGGATTTTCGGCGGCGCCCAGCGTCTTCTCGACGAGGTCGGGCTGATGGTAGAGCGCGGCGGCTTTGGTCACCATTTCGACGGTGAACGCGCCCTTCGGATCGAGCTTCGGATCGGTCCGGCCGATGCGGATGCCCGGCTGCTGCAGCACCTGGTCCCAGCGCTTGCTCTTGAACTGCGGCGCGAATCTGCTCTGCGGGTTATAGCCGATCATCAACGGCGATTCGGCGAAGTTCACATACCACGTGACGTGGTTGCCGTTCGCCTCGCCCATCAGGCTGCTGTTCACTTTCGGGCTCGCGCTGATGAATACATCGCCGCGCCGCAGCTTGCCCTTGATCTCATTGGCGATTTTGTTCGAACCCGCCGCGTAGCCGCGGAACTGCTGGCCGGTGGCTTTCTCGAACGCGGGGCCGATGCTGCGCTCCATCAGGTTGACGAGCGAGCCGGCGTACAGCACGTTGACCGTGTTGGCCTGCGCGAAGGCGGGCGCGGCCGTCAGGATGCCGGTGACGACCACGAGAGAAGCGAGCAGCTTGCGAATCATGCGATAACCCCGATACGTTATTAAGAGCGTTATATTACGACGGCATCGCGTTGGGTTGCATGGTGCGAGGTCGATGTCGTGACGATCGTGTCAGCCGAGCGGGAAGATCCGCACGAAGCTGGAGGCCGGCCTGCCGAACGACGTGCCGGGCGAGTTCAAGCGCACGGTGTTCATTGCAGTGGGGCAGGATGGCTATGCCGTGACGTTTTCGTGGCACGAGCTGTTCAATACGCCGATTGGCGAGAACGTGCTGGTCGCCTATGAATGCGGCGGGCGCGCGCTCGACGGCGACGACTGCGCGCCGATCCTGTTTTCCGGCTCGGACATCCTGCCCGCGCCGCGTCACTTCAAGCGGCTGGCGCGCATCGAGGCGCGTGTGTTGATGCCATCGGCTTAAGGCGGTGTTCAAGCGCGGGGCGTAAGATGCTCCGTTATTGCCCATCGCGTTGCCGCCATGTCTGACGATCCGCCTGCAAACGCTGTTCATGCCGCCGATGCCGGATCGGCTGGCGGCCCTGGCGACTCCGGCGCCGAACCGTTGCAGTTGCCGCTCGACCCGCAGATAGCCGCATGCATGAACACATGGCTGAGCATGGCGACGGACGCATCCCGCGCCGACACCCGGCTGTTCGCCAAGCTGATCGCCGCACGCGACGCGCATGACGAACTCGCGTTGCTCGGCTTGCAGCCGCGCGAGTGGCGCGGGTTGCTGGCGCGGCATTTCACGCACGCGGCTGCGTCCGCATTGCCGCTCGCGGTCAGCATCGACACCCACGCCAGCTTCGTCCACACGCTTCACGCCCTGCTGCTCACCCACGCAAGCGCCACCGTCCACACGGACGACGCTCACTGCATCGCCGCGATCATCGCGCACGCGTGCCTGCGCCCCGACCACTTATGGCGCGACCTCGGGCTTGCGGGCCGCGAAGAAGTCACGTGGATGCTGACGCGCTATTTCCCGACGCTCGTCGCGCTGAATGTCGCCAACTTGCGGTGGAAGAAATTCCTCGCCGCGCAACGCGCGCTTTCGTTGGGCTTGCAGCCTGGTCCCGCGCCCGGTTGTCCGGGCTGCGAAGACTACGGCTACTGCTTCCCGCAAGGCCGCTGAAGGCCGTTCGGCCAGGTGGCAGCGCAAGATCGTTCGTGTATGCTTTCGCGCATGGCCGACACCGCAAAAATCCAACCCACAGCAGCGAAGAAATCCGCGAAGACGCGCCCCGAAGTGCGCTTCCGAATGCGCATTCGTAGCGGCGACGCGGTCGCACTCGGACCGGGTAAAGTCGATCTGCTCGAAGCGGTGCGCGAATACGGCTCGATCTCGGCGGCGGCGCGCAGCCTCGGCATGTCGTACCGGCGCGCGTGGTTGCTGATCGACGAACTGAATCGCTCGCTCAAGTCGCCCGCCACGCAGTCGGAGCAGGGCGGTCAAGCCGGCGGCGGCTGCACGCTCACGCCGGCCGGCGAGACCATCATCCGTCTGTATCGCGAGGTCGAGGCAGAGGCCCGGCGCAGTTGCGCGAAGCAGATCACCGAACTGACCCGGCTGATCCGTTCCTGAGCGGTGGCTCGTCGCTCGCGCTTGTTGCGCTCAACCGTGCCGGATGCAAAACGCCGAAGCTGGCGGATTGCCGAGTTGAGCGAGATGCTCGGGGGCAGGCGGCCCATCAATTCGACGAAGCTCGCCACGCTCGCCGTGCGCAGCGGATGATAGTCGATCCGATGCCGCTCGCAGATGCGTTTGAGCGTGTTCATCGAATCGTGGTCGATGCAGTCCACCGGAGACACGACGAGATCCGCACCGGGCAACGCAGCCGCGAGCAGCCCCCTCCGATCTTCCACGCCGCCGTCGTGCACCACCGGATCGCCGCCGGCCGCTTCCACCAGTCGTTTGAGCGCGGCGTTCAAGCCGGGCCGGCCGCCCACGTACACGATCCGCTTGCCGCGCACATGCTCGAGGCTCGCGCGGCGCACACCGGCGCCGCCGACGGGGTCTGCCGCATCGACGCTCGCGCGTTCCAGTGCATCGCATTCGCTCTGCACCAGCTTGAGCAGCGTCAAGGCGCGATCACGGCTCTCGCGTAACGCGCGCGCGGCCGTGACCGGGGCGGCGGCCGCATGCATCTCGCTGCCGGTCGTCCGTGCGTGCTGTTCCAGCACATGGCCGAAGCACAGGCCGATAAACGCGGCGTCGAGCCGTTCGAGTTTTCGCCACCACCTTGCGCAGCGCGGGCACATCGTTGCTGAGCGCGTCGGAGAAGATCGCGTCGACGACATCGCGGACGCCCGAAGGGCGGCCCTTGCGCAAGCGACGAAGCCTATCGCGATATCGAACAGGATATAACGCGAGACCGAGCTCGTGTTGCACCGCGGCTTGCGACGCGGGATTGATGCGTGGGCTATGCGTGGCCTTTGGCGCTTCGCGCGTACGTCAGAAATGCGTTGACGGCGGGCGCCCGCTCGTACTTGCGGAAGGCGATCGAAATCTCCGAGGCGATCGGCTGACCCGCGATATCGCGGTATACGACCCCCGGCAGTGTGATGCAATCGGCCAGCGTATGCGGCACCACCGCCACATAACCAC
>NZ_JAQQEU010000077.1:0-33484 GCF_046026895.1 Paraburkholderia sediminicola | reverse complement strand
GTTATATACGATGCTTACGAGAGAATCATATTCAAATTGGAACAGCGGCACGTGTACGTCGCAATTCAATCTCCTCTCCATTCTTTCGACGTCGTGCTTCTTGAATTCCCGCGCACGTTCCAGGGAGATGGTCTGACCGACACGGACGTTGTCTGCCGGTACGATTCGATGCCCACACCCAACGGTCGGAATGCCTACGTTATCCAAATACGCTTTTAGGATAAACCCCAGCGTGACGGTGGATTTGCAGTGCCCCCCGATTATCTGGGCCATTTTGTCGGCACGTATATAGGAACTATGCAAACAATCGTTAGATCCATCGACGACGCATTAACATCGTTCGTGGTCACCGTCGTGGAAATGCTGGCAAATTGAACCCATGGGGCATTTGACGGCGCGCGCCAGGCTTTGCCGAACCCGCGCCGACACGGTTCAAAGCCCTCGGCGCTTCGCCGCCTGATGAATCGCCGCCCGCACGCGCGGATAGGTCCCGCAACGGCACACAATGTTCGACATGGCCGCGTCGATATCGGCGTCAGTCGGATCGGGCTCGTGTTTTAACAGGGCGCAGGCCGCCATCAATTGCGCGCTCTGACAATAGCCGCACTGCACCACGTCGAGATCGATCCACGCCGCCTTCAACGCCTGCGCTTCAGCGCCTTGCACGCCTTCGATGGTCGTGATCTTCTGCGAGTGCACGCTCGACATCGGCGTCTGGCACGCCAGACACGCGGCGCCGTCCAGATGAATCGTGCACGCACCGCAAATGCCCACGCCACAGCCGAACTTGGTGCCCGTCATGCCGAGTTCGCAGCGCAGCACCCACAGCAGCGGCATATCCGCTTCAGCCTGCACAGCTATGGCGCGGCCGTTGATGTTCAATGATCCCATGCTTGCTTGCCTCCCGAGTCGCCTTGCTTTGGCATCGCCCTGAATCAGGTTCGAAGCGCCGTGCGTCACGCCAGCCGCAACGGCAACGTGCGCAGACGCGTGCCGGTCAGCGCGAACACCGCATTCGCCACCGCGGGCGCAATCGGCGGCACGCCCGGTTCGCCGACGCCTTGCGGATGCAGCCGGCTCGGCATGATGTCGGTTTCGATCACCGGACAATCGTCGATCCGCACGACCGGGAAATCGACAAAGTTCTTCTGATGCACCTGCCCCTTCACGATCGTGATCTCATCCTGCAACGCGGCCGACAGACCGAACACGATCCCGCCTTCCATCTGCTGACGGATCAGATTTGGGTTCACCGGCAAGCCGCAATCGATCACGCACACCACCCGATGCACGCGAATCTGCCGCTTCGGCCCAATCGACACTTCGGCCACCTCCGCGACGACACTGCCGAACGCCTCATGCAGCGCGACACCGCGCGCGCACGGCGCGCCATCGGCGGCATGCTTTAACGGATGGCCCCAATCCGACAACCCGGCGACGCGCTTGAGCACCGCCAGATGGCGCGGATGCTCCACGAGCAGCGCGGCGCGAAACGCGACCGGGTCTTGTCCGGCGGCGACAGCGACTTCGTCGGTGAAACTCTCGGTGAAGAACGCCTGATGCGAATGGCCGACCGAGCGCCAGAAGCCGACCGGCACCGGCAAGTCGACGATCTTGTGCGCGACGCGCGCGGCAGGCCATTCGTACGGTTGATCGAACGCGCCTTCGCAGGTGGTCTTGTCGATCGGAATGCGCGGCACGCCGTAGTAGCGCTTGAGCGAGTCCGGCACGATCGCCTGACCCGCCGACGTACTGTGCCACGCGACCAGCTTGCCGTTTGCGTCGAGTCCGGCCTTCAGCCGCGACACGCACGCCGGCCGGTAGAAGTCGTGCGTGAAGTCCTGCGCGCGCGACCAGATGGTTTGCACGGGACGCCCGCCGCCCTCCCGCGCAATTGCCGCCGCCTGCGCGATGAAGTCGAGTTCGAGCCGACGCCCGAACGCTCCGCCTAGCAGTTGCGTCTGCACGTCGACCTTGTCGGCGTCGAGATCCAGTACTTTTGCGACGTGCGCCCGCGCGAGCGCGGGCATCTGCGTCGAGACCCACACCGTGGCCGCGCCGTCCGCGACCTGCACAGTGCAGTTGACCGGCTCGACCGCGCCATGCGCGAGGTACGGCGCGTGATACTCGGCGCAAACGGTGTGCTTTGCGATGTTCATCGCGGCGTCGACATTGCCGCGATGAAAGTACGCGTAACCGTCACTGTCATCGAGCGCGCGCGCGAGGCGCGCCTGCGTGTCCGCGCTCGACAGCGTCGCGGCGCCGCCGTCCTGCCAGTTCACGTCGATCGCGCAGACCGCGTTCATCGCGCGAAACGGATTCTCCGCGATCACGGCGACGCCGCCGGTGCCGCCGGCATACGGGGCGACTGCGAACGCCTTGATGAAGCCCGGCATTTTTTGCGCGCGCGTCGCGTCGAAATGCGCGACCGTGCCGCCGAGCGTCGGGCACATCACGACGCTCGCATACAGCAGGCCGTCAGGAAGCGCGTCAATGCCGAAGCGCGCCGTGCCGTTGATCTTCGACGCGGCTTCGATGCGCCGCACCGGTTGGCCGATCAGTTTGAAGTCGGCGGGATCTTTCAGCGTCACTTTGCGCGGCAGCGCCTGCTGTGCGGCCAGCGACGACAGTTCGCCGAAGCTCGCCTTATGGCCCGACGCGTGCAGCACGTGACCGCTTTCAGCGCGGCATTCGCCGGGCGGCACGTTCCATTGCGAAGCGGCCGCGCCGATCAGCATCGCGCGCGCCGAGGCGCCGGCTTCGCGCATCGGCATCCACAGATCATTGATGCTCGATGAACCGCCCGTCATCATCGTGCCGCCCTCGCGCACCAGTTTGCGCGTGAACCAGACTGTGGTGCGTTTCACGACGCCGTCGTCGTCGGGGCGAAACGGCAAGTCGTCGATGATGTTCTGCACGCTGTTGTAAATCTTGTCGATCGGCCCTTCTTCCACCCGCACCTGCGACCAGTCGGCGTCGAGTTCCTCGGCGAGCAGCATCGCGAGGCCAGTGTGGATGCCCTGACCCATTTCCGCCTTGCACATGATGATCGTCACGCTGTTGTCGGCGGCGATCTTGACCCAGCCGTTGAGCGCGACTTGCGAGCCTTCCGCCGGCAGCGGGGTCGAGGTGGTCAGGCGCTGGCGCGGCGGCAACACCGACCAGCCGACCAGCAATGCGCCCACCGCGCTGGCGCCGCCGAGCAGGAAGGTTCTGCGCTTTAACATGACATGGCTCGATCAGCTTGCACGATGATGACCAAAGGAAGCTGCGAAAGCGCGTGGGGCGCCTGACGTGTTGTTGCGGAATAGTAATAAGACGGAGGAGCGGACGGGAGACTTAAATTCGCCGGCGCGGGTCGGGCGGGCGTGGGGCGGGGAATGAGGCGATTGCTACGAGGCGGGGTTAATCGTGGGGTGTTTCATTAAATACATGGAAAAGCGCGGTGCGCTGCGCTGCGTTGCGGTGCAACCGGGCGACAGGCCCGGCGCGACCACACATCGACAAAGGGACCGGCGTCTCACCTCATCGCCGGTTCGATCCCGACACGACATCGATCCACACCGCCAGCACCAGAATGCTGCCCTTCACGATCATCTGCCAGTAGGCATCGACATCGAGCATCGACATGCCGTTATCGAGGCTCGCCATCACCAGTGCGCCGATCAGCGCGCCGTACACGGTGCCGGAGCCGCCGCGCATCGACGTGCCGCCGATAAAGCACGCGGCGATCGCATCGAGCTCGCCCATCGAGCCCGCCGACGGCGAGCCGGCCGCGAGCCGCGCCGTGTTGACGATCCCGGCGAACGCGCACATCAGCCCCATTAGCGCGAAGATCGCCAGCTTCACGCGGTTGGTGTTGACGCCCGAGAGCCGCGTCGCTTCGAGGTTCGAACCGACTGCATAGATGCGCCGCCCGAACACGGTCTGCGTCGCGATCCACGTGAAGATGCCGAGCAGCGCGAGCAACAGCAGAACCGGCACCGGAATGCCGCCGTAACGATCCAGCGTGGCGACGAAGCCCGCCAGAATCGCGCCCGCGCCGACCACCTTGGCCACGTCCTGCCAGAACGGCACCACCCGCAACTGATAACGCTGGCGATTCGCGCGTTGCCGGATCGTCAGAAACGCGAGCAGCAGGAACAGCACGACCGCGAGCGTGTCGCCCGCGAGCCGCGGCAGATACCCCTGGCCGACGAACACGAAACTGTCCGACACCGGCGCGATCGTCGAACCGCCGGTCACGCCGAGCAGAATGCCGCGATACGCGAGCATGCCGCCCAGGCCGACGATGAACGAAGGCACGCGCCGGTAGGTCGACCACCAGCCGTTGAATATGCCGACGAGCAAGCCGAGCAGCATCACCACCGGCACGGTGACGCCGATCGGCCAGTGCCGGTTGACGTCGAGTATCGCCGCCACGCCGCCGAGCAAACCGAGCAGCGAGCCGACCGACAGATCGATTTCACCGGCGATGATCACGAACACCATCCCACATGCGAGCATGCCGGTGATCGACATTTGCCGCAGCAGGTTCGACAGATTGCGCGGCGTGACGAACGCGCCATGCGTAAGCAAGGAAAAGAAAATCCAGATCGCGGCCACGGCGATCACCAACGCGAGAATCTTGTAGCGCGCGAACAGTTGCTGAATACGCTGCGGACCGCCGAACGCGCCTCGCGGCACGGTGTTGTCGGCGCGTTGGGAAGTAACGTCGGGCGTCATGCTGCACTCGCTGCGGTAGGGTTTGTTAATCGCTGCACGGGACGGATCGCGGCGCTCAGGATGTCCTCCTGCGTGAGGCCGTCGTTGACGAAGTCGCCGCGCAGTTCGCCTTCGCCGATCACCAGCACGCGATCGCTGATGCCGAGCACCTCGGGCAATTCGGACGACACCATCACGATCGACATGCCGCGCTGCGCCAGTTGAAAAATCAGCTTGTAGATTTCGTACTTCGCGCCGACGTCGACTCCGCGCGTCGGTTCGTCGAGGATCAGCACCTTCGGATTGGTCAATAGCATGCGCGTGAGCACGGCCTTCTGCTGATTGCCGCCGGACAGGCTCGCGATCGACAGCATCGGATGCGCGGCACGCACCGAAAGCCGCTTCATCTCCGTGTGGATCGTGTCGAGTTCGGCGGCCGAGTCGATCCGTCCACCCGAGGCGAAACGCTCCAGCACCGCGAGCGTGATGTTGTGACCGACGCTCATGCCCGGCACGATGCCGTGGCGCTTGCGATCCTCCGGCACCATCGCGATGCCCGCGCGAATCGCGTCGATGGGTGCGCGAATCTTCAGCGGCTTGCCGTCCATCAGCACGGTCGCTTCGCTCGCGCCGGGATACGCGCCGAAGATCGCCTGCATCAACTCCGTGCGGCCCGCGCCCACCAGTCCGGCCACGCCGAGAATCTCGCCATGCCGCAACGCGAACGACACGTCGTTCACGCGCTTGCGGCGCGGGTTGTTGACGTCGAAACAGGTGACGTTACGCGCTTCGAAGATCACGTCGCCGATCGGATGCGGCTCGCGCGGAAACAGGTTCTTGATCTCGCGGCCGACCATCAGCGAGATGATGCGATCGGTGGTGAGTGCGTGCATCGGCTCCGTCGCGACATGACGGCCGTCGCGAATCACGCTGATCGTGTCGCATACCGCCGCCACCTCGTCGAGCTTGTGCGAGATGTACACGCAGGCAATGCCGCGTCGCTTCAGATCCCGCACGATGTCGAGCAGGATGCTGATTTCCGAGGTGGTCAGCGACGACGAAGGTTCGTCGAGAATCAGCAGCTTCGCACGCTTGTTCAGCGCCTTGGCGATCTCGATCAACTGCTGATGGCCACCGCCGTAGTTCATCACCGGCTGCGCGGCATTGATGCCGCTGATGCCGAGTTCGCGCAGCAATTCGTCGGCGCGCTGGTACATCGCGGCGTAGTTCATGCGGCCGCCGGGCAGCGTGATCTCGTTGCCGAGAAAGATGTTCTCCGCCACCGACAACTCCGGCACCAGCATCAACTCCTGGTGAATGATGATGATGCCGGCGCGTTCGGTGTCGCGCACGTTGGCGGCCTTCAGCGGCGCGCCTTCCCAACTTATTTCGCCATCCCAGGTACCGTGTGGATACACGCCTGAGAGCACTTTCATCAGTGTCGATTTGCCCGCGCCGTTCTCGCCGCACAAGCCGACGCACTCGCCCGGCGCGACCGTCAGGTCAATGCCGTCGAGCGCCTTCACACCAGAAAACGCCTTGACGATGCCGCGCATCGTCAGTAGAGGTTGCGTCATTCGCTATGCCTCGCTGCAAGGCGCGCGGCGGCCTCGATGCGCATCGCACGCACCGGGGTCCGCCGCGCGCGCGTTACGCTCATTGGCTCGCGAGCTGTGCCTGGGTATAGAAGCCGTCCTTGACGACCACATCGACATTGCTCTTGGTGAGCAACGTGGGTTGCAACAGCACCGTGTCGACCTTCTTCTTGCCGTTGTCGTACTGCGCGTTGTACGCGGGCTTCTCGCCCTTCGCCAGCGCGACCGAGAGTTTTGCCGCTTCGCCCGCAATCAGCTTCAGCGGCTTGTACACGGTCATGGTCTGCGTACCGGCGATCACGCGCTTGACCGCCGCGAGGTCCGCGTCCTGGCCCGATACGGGCACCTTGCCCGCCATGTGCTGCGCGGCGAGCGCCTGAATCGCGCCGCCCGCGGTGCCGTCGTTCGATGCGACGATCGCGTCGATCTTGTTGTTGTTCGCGGTCAGCGCATCTTCGACGATGCGCAGCGCCGTCGAAGCGCTCCACTCAGGCACCCACTGCTGGCCGACCACCTTGATGTCGCCCTTGTCCATTGCGGGCTTGAGCACCTTCAGTTGGCCTTCGCGCAACATCTTCGCGTTGTTGTCAGTCGGCGCGCCGCCGAGCAGGAAGTAGTTGCCCTTCGGCTGCGCGTTGTAGACGCCTTGCGCCTGCAGTTCGCCGACCTTCTCGTTGTCGAACGAGATATAGCCGTCCACGTCGGCGTCGAGAATCAGACGGTCATACGAGACCACCTTGATGCCCGCTTTCTTCGCTTCGGCAACCACGTTGCCGAGCGTCTTCGAATTGAACGGCACGATCACGATCACGTCCACACCGCGCGAGATCAGGTTTTCGATCTGCGAGATTTGCCGCTCCTCGCTTGCGTCGGCCGATTGCACCGACACTTTCGCGCCGAGCTTTTCCGCTGCGGCGACGAAATAGTCACGATCGCGCGACCAGCGCTCGACGCGCAGATCGTCGATACAGAAGCCAATTTCCGGATGATCCTTGCTGGCATGCGCAAGCGGCGCGGCAAGCGAAAGGCTGGCGAGTACCGCTGCGCACACGAGGGAACTCAGTACGTTACGACGCGTTTTGAATTGCATGTCTGTCTCCTTTGTCAACCAGAGTGAGTGCTTCAGCACTTACACCGGTCCCATAAACAATGGTTTCGTTGTATTAGCCGGAATACCGGATTGGTCGGCCTGCGCTGCGAGCGACAGAACCGGTCAAGCGACAAGCCAAAGCCTCCTCTTCGCGCGGTCGACGTGGCCGCGCGATCCTTATGTAATGCTCTCTGTTTCGATTGCCTACCCCGGATGCCTTTCAGCGTCCGCTATAAATCGCCTGATTGACGATGTTCTCCAGCCTCTCCTGCTGACCGCTCGCATGCTGTGGATTGAGGCCTCGTGCCAGTGCATCCATCGCGAGTGCCGACAGCGAATAGTCGCCGGAAAGAATCTTGCGGCCGAACTCTGCGTTCCAGCCCGCGTAGCGCTGACGCTTGAACTGTTCGAGACGATCGCTTTCGACCAGCACTGCCGCGCGCTCGACGGCGAGCGCGAGGTTATCGATCGCGCCGATGTGGCCGTAGAACAGATCTTGCGGATCGACGCTTTGGCGCCGCACTTTCGAATCGAAGTTCATGCCGCCCGTCGTGAAGCCGCCGTGCCTGAGAATCTCGTAGAAGGCCAGCGTCAGTTCTTCGACGCTATTCGGAAACTGATCGGTATCCCAACCATTCTGCGGATCGCCGCGATTCGCGTCGACGCTGCCGAAGACACCCAGCGCGTAGGCTGTCGCGATCTCGTGATGAAACGAGTGACCCGCGAGCGTCGCGTGATTGGCCACGATGTTCACGCGAATTTCTTTCGCCAGCCCGTATTGCAGCAGGAAGCCGTGGACGGTCGCGACGTCGTAGTCGTATTGATGCTTGGTCGGCTCCTGCGGCTTTGGCTCGATCAGCAGCGAGCCCTTGAAGCCGATCTTGTGCGCATGGTCGACCACCATGCGCAGGAAGCGCGCGAGCTGTTCGCGTTCGCGCACGAGGTCGGTGTTGAGCAGCGTGTCGTAACCTTCGCGGCCGCCCCACAGCACATAGTTCTCGCCGCCGAGCCGTTGCGTCGCATCGAGCGCGTGGCGCACCTGGGTCGCGGCGAACGCGAAGATCTCCGGATCGGGACTGGTCGCGGCGCCCGCCGCGTAACGCGGATGCGAGAACAGATTGGCCGTGCCCCATAGCAGTTTGATGCCGCTATCCTGCTGCTTGCGCGCCAGATAGTCGGCGACGCGCAAGAAGTTCTCGCTGTATTCCTTCAGACTCGCGCCCTCGGGCGCGACGTCGGTGTCGTGAAACGTGTAGTACGGCGTGCCGAGCTTTGAGAAGAACTCGAATGCGGCATCGGCTTTTTGCAGCGCGCGTTCCATCGCGTCGCCCGGCTGCTGCCACGGACGCTTGAAGGTTCCCTGCCCGAAAATGTCCACGCCCGGCCAGACGAACGTATGCCAGTAGCACACCGCGATACGCAGATGTTCTTCGAGCGTCTTGCCGAGTAACCGCTTGCTTTTGTCGTAATGGCGGTACGCAAGCGGGTTGTCCGATTGCGAGCCTTCATAGCGGATCTCGGGAATTTGTTCGAAGTAAGACATCAGCGTCTCCAGTGTATGTTGCACTGCAACTCGCGCCGCTGGTCATGCCGGTCTACAAGGTGACGCCATGCTGCCGCTTGCAGGGAGCATCGGCAATTGCGAAATTGCGCAGCTCGCTTGATGTTTCTTACCGCCCGCGTGTTTGTTTCGCCCCCGCGTCCGCTTCGGGGCCTAGAATAACCAGACGCTTAAAAATGGCGCTACATTAAGCGGCCACTAAACAGGAGACATGGGCGGTGGGTCGGACGATCCGCACGCCGCTCACCGACATGCCCCGTCCGCAAACACCCCAGACGACCCATCGGATCGCACTGCTGTTCAATGCGAACAAGGTTTACGACCGCGAGATCATCACCGGCATCGGCAATTACCTGCTGTCGACCCGAGTCGCGTGGGATCTCTTCCTCGAAGAAGATTTCCGCTGCCGGCTGACCGGCATCGAGCGCTTCGACGGCGACGGCATCATCGCGGACTTCGACGACCCCGCCGTCGGAGAAGCGCTGCGTGACTGTCCGTTGCCGGTGGTCGCGGTCGGGTCGTCGTTCGAAGACCCGGCTCACTATCCCCCGGACTTACCCTATATCGCGACCGACAACAGCAAGCTCGTGTCACTCGCGTACACGCATCTGATCGGCGCGGGCCTCGAACATTTCGCGTTGTATAGCCTGCCGCAGGCGCAGGAAAACCGTTGGGCGCAGCAGCGCGAACTCGCGTTCGCCCATTTGCGCCGCGCCGATGGACGCAGTGACGCGCAGCTCGACAGCGAGATCTATCGCGGCCTGTCGACCAGCGCGCCGTCATGGAACCAGGCGACCGAGCAACTCACCGCGTGGCTGCGGCAACTGCCGAAGCCGGTCGGCATCATCGCCGTGACCGATGCGCGGGCGCGGCATCTGCTGCAGGCCTGTCTGATCGCGGGCATTCCGGTGCCCGAGGAAGTCGCGATCATCGGTATCGACAACGACCCGCTGACACGCACGTTGACACGCATTCCGCTTTCTTCGGTGATTCAAGGCACCGAGGAAATGGGTCGTACGGCCGCGCACGTCTTGCATCAGATGCTGCACGGCGCACGTTTTCCGGGCCGGCGCATTCTCGTTCCGCCGGTCGGCATCAACGTGCTCGAATCGACCCGGCATCAACCGCTCGTGATTCCGTATGTGATGCGCGCGCGGCACTTCATCCGTCAGTACGCGTGCCAGGGGATTCGCACCGAGCAGGTGGCCGACTATGTGGGCGTGTCGCGCTCGTCGCTCGAAGAGTACTTCCGGCGCGAACGGCAGTGCACCGTGCACCAGGAAATCCTGCGCCATAAGCTCGATGTTGCGAAGGCGCTGCTCGCCAAACGCGATGCGTCGAGCGCGGAAGTGGCGATTCGTTGCGGCTTCACGTCGTTGCAATACATGTACGCGGTCTTTCGCCGTGAACTCGACTGTACGCCGCGCGAATACCAGGAGCGCGCGAATCCGACGACAACGCCCGGCTGAACATGCTTTTCTCTTTTCCTTCCACCGACTACATGATCAGCATCGCACAACTTTCTTCTGAGGCGTGGGGCACGCTGCACGGCGGCGATCGCGTCCGGCTCTATACGCTGCGCAACGCGCACGGCATGAAGGTCGCCATCAGCGACCTCGGCGCGACGCTGGTCTCGTGGCACGCGCCGGATCGGGCCGGACGCCTCGGCGACATCCTGCTCGGCCACGACACGCCCGCCGAATATGTCGCGGCCACCACCTACATGGGCGGCCTGATCGGCCGCTGGGCGAACCGCATCGCCGATGCGCGCTTCACGCTCGACGGTATCGAGTACACGCTCGACCGCAACGAAGGCGCGAACCTGCTGCACGGCGGCACCGTGGGATTTCATCGCGCGCTGTGGGACGTGAGCGAGGACAACGGCGCGTTGCTGATGCGTCTGGAGTCGCCCGAGGGAGATGCCGGTTTTCCGGGCAACATAACCACGCAAGTGCGCTATTCGCTCGACGACGACGGCACCTTGACCATCGAGTACGAAGCGATCACCGATGCGGCAACACCGCTCAATCTGACGAGCCATCCGTACTTCAACCTGACGGGCCGGCCGGGCAGCGACATTCGCGGCCATATGCTGTCGATCGACGCCGAGCAGTTCTTCGAAGTCGACGCCGCGATGATTCCGTGCGAGCTGGCCGAGGTGGCGGGCAGTGCGTTCGATTTCCGCCAGAGCGCACCGATCGGCGCGCGGCTGGACTGGCCGCATACGCAACTGGCGCGGGCTGGCGGTTTCGATCATTGCTACGTGCTGCGCGATGCAGCCGAGGCCGGCGCAAGCGAAAGCGCGCGGCCCCTGCGCCAGGTGGCCTGCGCGTATGACCCCGGCAGTGGACGCGAATTGACCGTGTCGACCGATCAGCGCGGCTTACAGTTCTATACCGGCAACTTCCTGAATGGCGACTCGGGCCGCGGCGGGGTCCGGTATCAACGGTATGCGGGCTTGTGCCTGGAAGCAGGCGGCTTTCCGAACCAGGTCAATATGACCGGGCAGCACGAGGTCATCGTGCGGCCCGGCGATACATACCGGCAAGTGACGGCTTATCGGGTCGACGTGCGCAAGGGTGTTTGACACGATCCTTGCAAACGACATTACATGACGCCGACTTATTATTTGCTGCAATACTGAATTAACGTCCGGGCGGTTTCCCCTCGATTGATCGCTTCCTAGACTCCTTTAATGGGTGCCGGAGATTGCGGTGCCGGAAACGACAATCTCGGAGGGAAGCATCATGAAATCACTTATCCAAGCAGTGGCGCTGGCCGTTGTTCTTGCTGCGCCGGTGGCTTCGTTCGCACAAACCGAGCAACCGCTCACGCGTGCGGAGGTCAAGGCTCAATTGAAGCAGGTCGAGCAGGCGGGGTATAACCCCGGCAAGTCGAGCGACTCCACTTACCCCGCTGACATCCAGGCTGCTGAAGCGCGCGTCGCCGCACAGAACGCGACGGCACAGGCCGATACCACCGGATATGGGACGACGGCAACGGGATCGTCGCAAACGGGTGGCAGTGCGGCTGGGGCGAATTCGGGGCAATAACTGGCCGTTGTTACGTGATGTGGGCGAGCACATGCGTGGCGACGCATGTGCTCTTTTTTCTGTATTGAGTGGTATGGAACGATAGCGCTTCACGCGTCGGAAAGTCGTTTGACGAAATTCGCGGCCCGCTTGCCGTAGCATTACTCCCGCCCTGCTTTCGCGATCCCTCAATCCCGCAAGATGTTCCGCTACTCGCGCCTCGCAAGTTCTCTTGCTGGCGCGGGATATCTCATGCCTCGTCAGAAGTGACAAAATAGGGCAAACGTCATTCACCGACTCGCCACGAGCCTCGCCCAGACTCGAGTACGCAACCCGTGCCCACCGCACCCAACACTTCCCGCATCGCCGAGCAGTGCGAAGCGTTCCATCCAGAGCGCGTTGGATTTCAGCGAGCGACGCACGAGAGCCACGATGACCTCTCGCGCTCGCTGTCTCGCAGGTGTCCTTGAAATCATCGCGTTGAGCGCACAGTACATGCTGACGAATTTCGTCAACAATGCGGTCGATACGGAAATAGACTTTCCAGTGGTCGATCCCGAAGTTGCCTGATCAACATGGGAGCCTCGGCTCCCTCATTTCCAGGAGACACGCCATGCCCCGCACCATCGCTGAAAAACGCGCCGACTTCCGCGCGCTGCACACGTCCGGCTGTTTCGTGCTGCCCAATCCGTGGGATGCGGGCAGCGCCCGCTATTTGCAAACCCTCGGCTTCCAGGCGCTCGCCACCACGAGTTCGGGTTTTGCGTGGTCGACCGGCCACGCCGACAACACGCTGCCTCGCGAGGCGATCCTCGCACACCTGCGCGATATCGTCGAGGCGACCGATCTGCCGGTGAACGCCGACTTCGAGAACGGCTTCGGCGACGATCCGGCAGGCGTCGCCGAAAGCGTGAAGCTGGCTGTCGCAACCGGCGTTGCGGGCCTGTCGATCGAAGACTCCACGGGCGACCCGGCCGGCGCGCTGTTTCCGATCGATGTCGCCGTGCAAAGGATTAGCGCAGCACGCCGGGCGATCGACGAAACCGGGGGCGAGACGCTGCTGATCGGCCGGGCGGAGAACTTCTTCGCCGGCAAGCCCGATCTCGCTGACGCGATCGCACGCCTGAAGGCCTATGCCGCGGCCGGCGCCGATTGCCTGTACGCGCCGGGCATTCAGACGTGCGAGCAGATCGAGGCCGTGGTCGCCGCCGTGGCGCCGAAGCCCGTCAACCTGCTAATCGGCTCCCCGTCCACGCTCACGCTGCAGGATGTTGCCGCGCTTGGCGTGCGGCGCATCAGTGTCGGCGGTGCGCTGGCCCGCGCGGCATGGGGCGGCTTCATGCAGGCCGCGCAGGGGCTGACCGAGGGGCGCTTCGACGGCTTTGCGGGCGCGGCTTCCGGCGCGCAACTCAACGAGCTTTTCAGCAACGGCGCGTGAAATCCGACGACCCGGCCGCCTTTAGATGGTTTGGATGGAGATAAGCATGGCTCGTGAAATCATTCGTGTGGAACCGCTGTCGACTTACCTCGACAACTGGAAAGCGCCCACTTCGGCGGTGACGCGTCACGGCGATACCGTCTACGTTTCCGGCTTTCCGCCCTTCGATCCCGCGACGGGAGAAATTATCGACGCGCCGATCGAGCGTCAGACCGAACTGGTTCTGGAGCAGATGAAGCTGTGCCTGGAAACGGCCGGGTCATCGCTGGAGCAGGTGCTCAAGTGCAATGTCTACTGCACGTCGGTCGAGAAGTTCGCCGCAGTCAACGCGGTCTACAAACGCTATTTTCCAGTCGATCCACCGGCGCGGATCTTCGTGAACGTGCCCGCCTGGCCTGGTCATTTCGACATCGAAATCGATTGTGTAGCCGCTGTCGGGTAGCGGCTCGATCGATCTTTTCCAATCCATGAGTTTCCGATCAGAAAAGCGCGCGGGCATTCCCGCCGCTTTCTCTGCATCGTGCTGTTCGCCTCATCCGCTGCTGCGAATCCGGCCGTCGCGCCAAATGTTATTATCGGAAACACAATTCGCCACCGTAAAGCGCGTTCCCGAAAAAGCAGCAATCCCCATGGACACCCATCTCAGCAAACCCGCCGACCCGTCGACCACCGACCTCGGCCGCCGCGTGCGCGCCGCCCGTCAAGCGCAGGACCTGACGCTCGAAACCGCGAGCCGCCTGTGCGGCGTCTCCCGCTCGACGCTATCCAAAGTCGAAAACGGCCTGATGTCCCCCACTTTCGACGTGCTGCAAAAAATCGTCCTCGGGTTGAAGATCGAAATCGGCGAACTGTTCGGCTCCACGCCGAAGGTGAGTGCGAGCGGGCGCCGCGCGCTGACCCGCAAAAACGAAGGCCAACGCCATGCGTATCGCGGCTATCAGATGGAGTTGCTTGCCACCGACCTCGCGCACAAGGCAATGCTGCCGTTTCGCATCCGCATCTCCGCGCATACGCTCGACGCATTCGACGACTGGGGCCGCCACGAAGGCGAAGAATTCCTCTACGTGATCAGCGGCAGCGTCTGCCTGTATTCCGAGTTGTATGCGCCGACGCATCTGAACGCCGGCGACAGTCTGTACTTCGACAGCCGCACCGGCCACGCCGCGGTCTCCACCAGCGAAGAAGACGCGGAAGTGCTGTGGATGGCGACGAGCGCGGATCTTCCGCAAACGCCGGCAAACGGCGAAGCGGCGAAGAAATAACGCAGAGGACGCGCCTGGCGTCGGTGTGAGCCTGCGTGCGTTGGCGACAGACCTTATCTTCCCGCCAACGCCCGCTGCGCCAGTTGCGCGATATGCATCGCGTGACGCCCCGTTCCTTGCTCGATCTGCTCGCGGTGACTGAAACCATTCGTCAGCACGATCGTCTCCGCATTCGCGGCAGTCGCTTCACGTACCGCCGGAAACAGCTTGTCCTCACCAATCTTCAGCGACAGCGCATGATGCTCCGCGTTGAAGCCGAACGATCCCGCCATCCCGCAAGATCCGGTATCGAGCAACTTCCACTTCACGCCGAGCTTGTTCAGCAGCGCGCTGTCGCCTTGCATGCCGAACAGCGCCTTCTGATGGCAATACCCGTGAACGATCACCTCGGCGGCAAGCGTCGGCCAATCGAACGGCTGACGCGCGACGGCCTTCGGGCAGCAACGCGATCTCGTCCTTCTTCAGACCACGCGCCTGCAAGCCGCGAATCATTGCGCGGTCGAGTCCTTCGATCGCGATCGGCCCGCAGCGCATGAAATGCGGTACGGCATCCGCCGCGGTGTAGATGTCGTGAAGCCGAGCACGACGATCACGCGTTTGGCCGGACTCTTCACGAGACGCACTTTCGCCTGCAACGTCAACGCGCATGTACCTTCGGTGCCGACCAGCGCACGCGCGACGTTAAAGCCGTTTTCCGGCAGCAGTTGATCGAGATTGAAGCCTGACACGCGCCGCTTGATGCGCGGGAACTTCGCGCGAATCTGATCGGCGTAGGTATCGCGCAACTGCGTGAGCGCGGCGTGGATTTCGCCCTTGCGGCCATCTGCGGCGATGATGCGTGCGAGTTCGTCGTCGGATGTGGGACCGACCCAGAAACGCGCCGTCGAAGGTCGCGATCTCCAACGCAGCGACGTTATCAACCGTTTTCCCGGGTATCACCGAATGCGCGCCGCACGAATTGTTGGCGATCATGCCGCCGAGCGTGCAGCGGCTATGCGTCGCCGGATCGGGGGCGAACGTGAGGCCGTGTTGCTCGGCGGCATCGCGCAACGTGTCGCAAACCACGCCCGGTTCGACAATCGCCACACGGGCAATCGCATCGACCGACACCACGCGGTTCACATATTTGCTCGCGTCGGCCACGACCGCGACGTTGACGCATTGGCGGTTCTGCGACGTGCCACCACCGCGCGCGAGAAATGGCACATCGTTGCGGCGACAGGCGGCGAGCGTGGCGAGCAGATCGTCGACATCCGCAGGCACGACGACGGCGAGCGGGACTTGCCGAGAGTTCGACGCGTCCGACGCATACAATGCTTTGGATGCCTTATCGAAGCGCACTTCGCCGCGTACAATGTCGGCGCAAATCGCTTTCGAGCGCCCGCATCACGGCGGCGGTGCCCGTGAAAGGCGTGGCGCCGCTCGTTCGACGTGCGCGGCACGCCGTGGTCCAACGCATTCGCGCTCGCGCCCTGCTCTTCATCCAATGACGTTCCCACTGCGCCCCTCTTCTCCGATGCCGCCAACCTGTCCACTTGCGTCGGCTTTTTGCGCTCAGGCCGCCTCGCTCGCGGTCATCTTGAAGATGCCCTGCGCATTGCCCGCGTCGAACCGCAGGTCCGTTTCCCAGCGGCGCGCGTCCTGATCGAAACTGCGCTTGCGGTTAATGAACTCATAGAACGAACCCGGCACTTCGCGCGTCACGATGCTGCCGTCGGCCGCCCGGAATTCGCGCCGCACGATGTCCGCGCGATACGCGGTCTCGGACACGCGGCCCGATCGCGAGCGCTCCACTTCCGGTTTCATCGGACGGCCTTTGGCCTTCTCGTCGTCGGACAGCTTGAACACGTCCTCGACGCGATCGGTGGCGTGATTGAACGCGTTGCCTTCGGTCGCGATCCACGCCATTTCCGCCGACTCCTTCGACAGTACATCGTAATCGGCTTCGCGTGGCGTGTCGTGCTGGCGCGCGAACGCGCCGACGATCACGGGCAGCAATTCATGGGCCGCGGCGAGCGGCAGCACGCCGTCGCGTTCGAGCTCCCACAGCTGGCCGGCCGCGCGCGGCGTCAGCGGATCGCACGACGCGCCGATCACATGCGTTACAGCCTGTTGAAACGCCGCCGAGAACCTTTCCGGATGCAACTCGCTGACGAAGAACTGCGCGATCTCATCGGGCGCATCGTCATGTGCCCACGCGCGGCCGGTCATGCCGAGGCGGTCGAGCGGATAGCGGCCGTTGATGCTGAAACCCAGCGGCCGCAGAATGCGCGCGAACGCGGCTTCGCCAGGCGGCAGCGCGCCGGCGTGCGGCCAGCGCACCGTGCGCAGCGCGCCATGGTCGAAGTACACGCTGCCACCGGCGGCGATCGTCTCCTCGGTGTACTGGCGGCCATGCGCCGAACGCGCGAGCAGGTCTTCGAAGAGCGCCATATTCATTGCCTGCGTGAGTTCCGCGCGGGTGACGCTGCCGTTTTCCCATTCGTTCAGCACACGCGGATGATGCAGCGTCGAGAACAGGCGCGCGGTCTTGTCGGCGCCCAGCAATTTCAGCAGCAGTTGTTCGACATTCGCATTCTTGATGTTTCGCATCCCGGTTCTCCACGTAGCGCTTCGAGCGCTTGCCGATGCGCTCGATGTGACCTGCAGGCGCGCACACAAAGGCGGCGCCTCATCTTGAAGGCGAGATTATTCAAAATCCGCAAGGCCATCGTAAAGCGAGATAAACTCGCCACTTGATGCGTTTTTGGAATCAACGTGCGAAAGTTCAAGATTCCTAACATGGGCGCGCTGCTCGCTTTCGAAGCTGCCGCGCGACACGAAAGCTTCACGCATGCGGCGCGTGAGCTGTTCCTCACTGAGAGCGCGGTATCGCGGCAGATCAATACGCTGGAAAGCAATCTCGGCGTGCGGCTATTCGTGCGCGTCAAACAGCGCGTGGTGCTGACGAAGGCGGGCAAGGTCTATGGCGCGCAGGTGCGGCGCTCGCTGGAACACCTCGACCGCGACACGCTGTCGATCATCGCGCATGGCAGCGGCGGCGGTTATCTCGAGCTGGCGGTGCTGCCGACGTTCGCCTCGCAATGGCTGATTCCGCGGCTCGCGGCATTCAATGCGCAGTACCCGGACGTGCGCGTGAACATGGGTGTGCGCACCGGTACGTTCCCGTTCGCCGATACCCATTTCGAAGCGGCGATTCACTACGGCAAGCCGACCTGGCCTGGCACGTCGGCGGACCTTCTGTTTTGCGAGGAAGTGGTACCGGTGTGCGCCGCGAGTCTGCTGAAGCGGCGCATGAAGCATGCGACCGATCTGCTCGACTATCCGCTGCTGCACTCCACCACCCGGCCCGACGGCTGGGCCGCATGGTTCGCGAACCTGGATGTGGACGACAACCGGACCATGCAGGGCGTGCGATACGAACTCCACACGATGTTGATCAGCGCCGCGGCGGCCGGGCTCGGCATCGCGCTGGTGCCGCGCTTTTTCGTCGATACGCAGCTCGAACGGCTTGGGCTCGTGATCCCGCTCGACACGCCAGCGGTCGCCGATGCGGCGTACTATCTCGTGTATCCCACCGAACTCAGCCACGGCAAGCCGCTCGCGAGTTTCCGCGAATGGCTGTTGCAGGAAGCCGCGGGCTACCGCACGGTCTATCCCGAGCTGGCCGGCACGCCCGATCCCGATTGATCGCGCGTGCGATCGGGCCCGCCGACCGTGATCAGACGCCGGCCTCGCGAGCCTGCGCGAGAGCGGCGAGATTGCCTTCGCCGAAACCGTGATGCCCCTGGCGCTGCACGATCTCGAAGAAAATCTCGCCGGTGCGGCGGCGCACGAAGGTCTGGAAAAACAGTTGCGGCAGGCCGTCGGCGCCGATTTCGCCGTCCACCAGAACATGCGTGCGCTTGAGCCGCTCGACATCGAGCCCGTGGCCTGGCAAACGCGCGTCGAGTTGATCGTAATAGCGCGGCGGCGGCTCGACGAATTCGACGCCGTTCGCGAGCAGGCGCTCGACGCACGCGAAGATATCCTCGGTGGCGAGCGCGATATGCTGCACGCCTTCGCCCGGATGGTCCGGCAGGTACTCGTGCATCAGGTCGGTGCGGCGCGTGCCTTCTTCATACAGCGGCACGCGGATCGCGCCGCACGGCGACACCATCACGCGCGACTCCGCCGACACATGCCAGTTCGCGTGCAGTTCGTGAATCTCGCGGAAGTTGAGCAGGTCCCGATAGAAATCGAGCCATTCCTGCATCCGCCCCTCGCCGACGGTTTGCGTCAGATGGTCGACCGCGACGAGGCCGATCCCCTCATGGCTCAGGTCGGCGTGGGCCGTGTCGATTTCGATCGGACGGAAGTCGATGTCGAAGATCGAGATGTCGCCGAGGCCGCCGCGCTGCCCGCCGCGTCCGCGCCAGCGGTCGACGAAATAGATGTGCGAGTCGCCGATGCCCTGAATCGCCGGAATCAGCAGTTCGCCGACGCCGATTTTTTCGCCTTCGAACGCCCACGCGCCGAGTTCGATCGCCCGGTCGAAAGCGCGCTGCGCGTCGGCCACGCGGATGCCGATCGCGCAGATGCCCGCGCCGTATTCGTCGGCGTAGCGCGCGGCGAACGAATCCGGCTCCGCGTTGATCAGGAACTGCATCTCGCCCTGCCGATACAGCGTGACGTCCTTGCTGATATGCCGCGCGACCGCCTTGAAGCCGAGCTTCGCGAACGTGTCGCCGAGGGCCTGCGGGTCGCGCGCGGCGAACTCCACGAATTCGAGACCGGCGGTGCCGAGCGGATTGTGCTCAGGCGTGGACACGGCGCGCAGCGCGGCGTCTGGAGTGGGCAGGTCGCTGGGCATGGCAATCTCCTTGTACAGTCGTTCGGCGCTGGGTCCGGGTGTGTCCGGGTGTGTCCGATGTTCGATGCAACCGTCGACGGGCCGCGGGTGGCGCCGGCTGGGTGATGCAGGGCAGCAAACACGGCCCGCCCCGGCTTTTGCACCGTGTTTGTACACCGGGTAGCGGGGCGTCCGCAACCTTGATTTTGTACTGGATGGTTCATGTCGGCGGGCGCGGCGTGTTCCCTGCTTCCCGCTACTGCTACCGCGCTCGCTGCTCCGACGAACCCGGCGCATCTTCGCGCCCGACTCGTGCAGCCCGTATCAACTCGTCGGCGCTTTGCTTCTGCTGCGTTTGCGCACAGGCTTATCCGCAGCGGCCGCCATGCGTTGTTGCGCGACCTCGCGCACCGCCTCGATAAACGCGCGTCCCACCGGCGACGGCTGCGTGTCCGAGCGCCGGATCAAACCGACCGGCTCGCCGGTGCCTGCGAACGGCAGCGGCAAACGCACTAGCATGCCGTGCGCCAGCTCGTACTCCACCGCGCTCAGCGGCACGAACCACACCGCGCTGTTTTCGAGCGTCAACGCGCGCCCCGTCGATACCGACAACACTTCGACGAACGCCGACAGCGGCTGCACGCCCCAGGCGTTCAACAGACTGTCGGCCGATTGCCGGATCAACGTGCCGAACGGCGGCAGCACCACCGGAAAATCCTTCAGCGACGTAGCGGGCAAACCCGGCCCCTGCGTCAACGGATGCCCGGCGCGCACCACCGCGATCAGCGGCTCGGTAAACAGCTGCTCGAAACTGAGACCGACCATCCGCTCCGGATCGGCGAGGCGCCCAATCGCGAATTCGATCGTGCCCGCTTTCAGACGCTCAAGCAATTCCGGGTTCGCACCGGTCGCAAGACGCACGATCACGCGCGGCCAAAGCGCCGCGAACCGTTTGAGCACTGGCGGGATCAACGCGGCCGCGACGGTCGGCAGGATGCCCACTTCCAGCGTGGCCGCCGCGGCCCCTTCCGCGCGCGCCAGCAGGTCGACGCCCTGGCGCAGCGCGCTCACGCACGCGCTCGCGTGGGGCATGAAGAGCTGCCCTTCGCGGGTCGGCACGGCCCCGTGGCGGCCGCGCTCGAACAGCTTCACGCCGAGAATCTCTTCGAGTTCGGCGACCGTCTTGGAGACCGCGGGCTGGGTGATTGACAGGCTGTTGGCGGCCCGCTGGACGCTGCCGAACTGGGCGACGGCCAGAAAGCACTGGAGATGGCGGAATTTGACGCGGCTGTCCGCGAGACTGCGTTGCATAACGGAAGGTTATACGAAAAGGGCGAAAACGTCATTTTGCATAACCGCTTGGGTTAGATAAAGTCGCTTCATATCGTCGCACCCAACAATTCCCCCAAGGAGACACTGATGGAAGATTCCTTTCTTGCCCCGCGTGACTTCGCGTCCCACCCCGACTATATCTATCCGAGCTACGGTTCGTCGGTCAAACGCGGCCCGACGCGTGCTCTGATTCCGTTGAAGGAAAGACTGCGCGATCAGCGCGTGCCGGTCTATGGTACGGACGACCTCGATCCGCTCGACAACGACCTGACACGCAACGCGGTGCGCAATGGCGAGCCGCTCGGCGAACGCATCATCGTGACGGGCCGCGTGCTCGACGAAGGCGGCCGCCCGGTGCGCAATACGCTGGTGGAAATCTGGCAAGCCAATGCAGCCGGCCGTTATGTGCACAAGGCCGACCAGCACGATGCGCCGCTCGACCCGAACTTTCTCGGCGCGGGCCGCTGCATCACCGACACCGAAGGCCGCTATCGCTTCATGACGATCAAGCCGGGCGCCTATCCGTGGGGCAATCACCCGAACGCGTGGCGCCCCCAGCACATCCACTTCTCGCTCTTCGGCGACCACTTCGGCTCGCGTCTCGTGACGCAGATGTATTTCCCCGGCGACCCGCTGCTGGCCTTCGACCCGATTTACCAAGGCACGCCGGCGAATGCCCGCGAACGCATGATTTCGAGCTTCTCGCTCGACACCACGCAGGAGGCCTACGCGCTCGGCTACGATTTCGACATCGTGTTGCGCGGCCCGAACGAAACCCCGATGGAGCGCTAAGCCATGACCACTCTCAAGCAAACGCCGTCGCAAACCGTTGGACCCTACTTCGCCTACGGTCTTTGCCCGCAGCAATACGACTTCGACTACAAGAGCCTGTTCACGCACGTTCTGGCCGACCGTGAAGCGGCGGGCGAGCACATCACGATCATCGGCCAGGTGTTCGACGGCGACGGCAACGTGATCGGCGACGCGATGGTCGAAATGTCGCAAGTGGACTCGACCGGCCAGTATCCGGAGTCGCGTGAGGAAATCACGAAGACCGGCTTTCGCGGCTTCGCGCGCGTCGGCACCGGTACGGACCCGCACAAGCGCTTTTACGTGGAAACGGTGAAGCCCGGCCGCGTCGGCGCGGATCAGGCGCCGCACGTCAATGTGATCCTGACGATGCGCGGCATGCTGCTGCACACGTTCACGCGCATCTATTTCGAGGACGAAGCACAGGCGAACGAAAAGGATCCGGTGCTGGCAGCGGTTCCGGCCGACCGGCGCGGCACGCTGATCGCGCGTCGCGAGCCGAACACCGCCAATGTGTACCGTTTCGACATCCACATGCAGGGCGACAAGGAAACCGTGTTCTTCGACCTGTGAAGTGCATGTTTAACACTTTCATACAGCTTTCACATACACTGAGCGTGATCCGTCCAGCGACTGGATCGCGATACTCCGAGTAATTGAGCCCGCCTAGTGCGGGCTTTTTTTCGGCTTTCGTTTACCTCGTGATGCTGATGGATTAGATCTGACTTGCCGATGTGCATCGGCCGTTCGGCGCTTGTCACTTGCTTGTGTTTGTGTGCGACACAACGCCGAGCTTTGCCGGTGGTCTATTTTTTTCGCGCTGCCTCGCGTGTCGGCTTTCGCTCTAGTCGTATGGGTCGCACGTTGCGCGACCGGGCGGCTCACGCGAGAGGATGGCTGCCGCACTGGTTCATGGGCCGCGCCGAATCCGGTTCTGTGCCGCGTCAGCCCGAATCGAGTGGCCAAGCGGCCCAACGACTCACGAACAGCGGAAGTGATCGATGTTCTGTCCGGCGTAAATTGCGCGCGAGAGCCAGTCTGGCTTATCGCCATGACCGTCCCACGTATTGCCGAAGGCGTCCCGATACATCACTGCGCGGACGGCGTTCGCGTCGGCTTCGAGCGAGTCCGCGAGCGCTTCCATTGTGATGTCGTATTCATCCATGCGTTGGCGTATCCACACGATCAGGCGCTCACGCGCATTCCCGTCTGGGGCGAACAGCCGTTGTTCTTCTCGCTCTTTCATAGCGTACCGATGTTTCAGCTAATCATGCTCGCGTTAGACAAACAAAGACCCCACAAGACAACGTGAAGGTTCATGCGTGATTCAAATGGATCGAGTGCAATTCGAGTTCACGATGTCTGTCCCGATGCGCAAATCCCGCAAGTGGAAAACATATCTGCCCAAGACTGGATTAAAAGAGAATTCGTGAACCCACGGCTTGAACTGCGCCCGAGTCTCGCGCCAGTATTCCGGGGAGCTTCAGCGTATGGGCGGCAATTCTAGCATTCAAATTCTTTTGCTTCCTGCAAAGGGTGCCTATTGGATTCGCGAACTTTTTTCATTGCGTATTCTTTTATCAAAGCCGTCTGCAAAAGATTCAAGGCCGCCGAAAGCCTCCAATCTCGCGCCGTCATGTTATGTTTCACCGATTAACCTCTGTGCACTGGAGACACGACGATGCCCGCCTCAACCGCCATCCTCACTATCCTGGCCGCGCTGCTGCTAGGCGCCATGAGCCCGGGACCGAGCTTCGTCATCGTCGCTCGTAATGCGATCGGACTGTCGCGCGGCGACGGTCTCGCCACCGCGCTAGGCATGGGCATTGGCGGCGTGTTCTTCAGCGGCATCGCGCTGCTCGGCCTCTACACGCTGCTGGCAACGGTCGAATGGCTGTATGTCGGCCTTAAGGTCGCCGGCGGCGTCTATCTGATTTACCTCGCGTCGAAAATCTGGCGCGGCGCCGCCAAACCGCTTGCGTTCGACGCGGCGCAAGGCGCTTTCGGCAATCCGCGGAAATCTTTCTGGATCGGCTTGAGCACGCAACTCAGCAATCCGAAAACGGCTGTCTATTACGGCAGTATTTTCGCGGCGCTGCTGCCGCAGCATCCGCCGCTGTGGTGCTACTTCGCGCTGCCGCCTGCAATCTTCGCGATCGAGGCCGGCTGGTACACGATCGTCGCGCTGTGCTTCTCGAGCAAACGGCCGCGCGAGATTTATCTGCAGTGGAAAGCGTGGATCGATCGCGTCGCCGCGAGCGCAGTGGCCGCGCTCGGCTTACGCCTGCTTCTGACCGCACATAAAGTGGGCATCTGAAGGGTGCGTCACTGAGGGCCCCACTTCCTGCAGCGCGGGACGAACCCGCTTGACCGTCATGCCGCAGCGCGCGTAGCGAGCGCGGCATGACCAAACCAGGGCCCCATCGCAACGCGCGTAGAGACCACGATGTGCCGCGTCCGGCAAAACAGTTACAAGTTATATGTTGACGCTGACATGCCCCGGCGGTTATTGTGGCACCCGAAGTTCAAGAAGTTCGATTGCTGTTCATCAATGTCTCGCTCATCAGCGGTATTCGTTGTCCTCTCCCTCCTTGACGCTTCAAGCGCTCTTCCAGAGCAATTTCATTTATTTTTTTCCTCAAGGATTCTTCATGGATACCGGTACCGTTAAGTGGTTCAACGACAGCAAGGGCTTTGGCTTCATCACCCCGGACAAGGGCGGCGACGACCTGTTCGCGCACTTCTCCGAAATTCGCAGCGACGGCTTCAAAACGCTGGCTGAGAATCAGAAGGTGAGCTTCGAAACGAAGCAAGGCCCGAAGGGTCTGCAAGCGGCTAACATCACGCCGCTGTAAGTTTGAAGGGCTCGGTGTCCGGCAACGGACATCGGGCTGCAGCGACATCCTCGCGGAGCTTCGTCTCCCACAGTTGGCGCGATCGCTTTTAGCTGCATTGATTGAGCAGCTTGCCCAAGCGCCAAACGCCTCGTTGCACCTCATTCTTCCCTCCGGCTTCAACGCCCATTTTTCGCTTCCCGACTGCGTCAGGATTCGGCTCGTAATGGCTTTGAATCAGCTCGTCCGTGCACCTTGTATAACGGGTTCATACGGCCGGGGCGCACTCGAACATTATTAAAATATAAAATGCAAAACAAACATATTCATCATTACAACGGCTATGCCGTCAAGCCCTCGGCACATCGTTTGCCCGACGGCAGCTTTTCATCCAACCTGTTGCTTGAACGCGCCGACAGCGCGCGCAGCGAAGGCCGCTACCAGTTCTATTCGCTCGACTACTTCACGAACGAAGAGCAGGCGCTGCAGCACTCGGCACGCTGGGCCCACCACTGGGTCGACACCCGCGGCTAAGCGCGGCCCGCCATGCAAGGCGAACCGCGTGCCATGGCGATCACGCGCTATTGCGAGCCACTTTCTTCTCTCTTGATCCGCGCGCGCAGTTCGAACTTCTGAATTTTTCCAGTCGACGTCTTGGGCAGTTCGCCGAAGCGCACCGCCTTCGGCAACTTATAGCCCGCCAGAAATAGCCGGCAGTGCGCGATGATTTCCGCTTCGGTCACCTGAGCGCCTTCCTTGAGTTCGACGAACGCGCAGGGCACCTCGCCCCACTTCGGATCGGCCATCGCCACAACGGCGGCAACCGACACCGCCGGGTGACGGTACAGCGTGTCCTCGACCTCGATGCTCGAAATGTTCTCGCCGCCTGAAATGATGATGTCCTTGCTGCGATCGCGAATGCGGATATAGCCGTCGGGCATCCGCACGCCGAGATCGCCGGTATGGAACCAGCCGCCGCGGAAGGTGGCTTCAGTCGCGCGCTCGTTCTTCAGATAGCCTTTCATGCAGATGTTGCCGCGAAACATGATCTCGCCGATCGTTTCTCCATCGTCGGGCACGGGCGCGAGCGTGTCCGGATCGAGCACGGTCACCGCCGCCTGCAGGTGATAGCGCACGCCTTGGCGCGCGTTCAGTTCGGCGCGTGCGCTGTCGTCGAGCGCCTCCCACGCCTGCTGTTTCGCGCAGACCGCGGCGGGCCCGTAGGTTTCGGTCAGCCCGTACACGTGCGTCAGATCGAAACCGATCTCCTTCATCTTCGCAATCACCGCCGGTGCGGGCGCCGCCCCCGCCACCATCGTCGACACGCCATGCGCGATGCCCTCGCGCCATTCAGCCGGCGCATTGGCGAGCGCGCTTTGCACGATCGGCGCGCCGCAATAGTGAGTGACGCCCTCGCGGCGAATCAGTTCGAACACCGTCCTGGCGTCGAACTTGCGCACGCAGACGTTGACGCCCGCACGGGCGGCAATGGTCCACGGAAAACACCAGCCGTTGCAGTGGAACATCGGCAGGGTCCACAGGTAGACCGCATGCTTCGGCATGTCCCATTCGAGAATATTGCTGAGCGCATTCAGATGCGCGCCGCGATGATGGTAGACCACGCCCTTCGGGTCGCCGGTCGTGCCCGATGTGTAGTTCAGCGCGATGGCGTCCCACTCGTCGGCCGGCTGCGTCCATGCGAAGGCAGGATCGCCGGACTGCAGGAACGCTTCGTAATCCGTCGCGCGGACGAATTGCGCAGGGTCGGCCGGCATCGCGTCGGCCACGCTGATCACGCGCAAGTCGGGGAATTCCAGCGCGACGCGATGCGCGAATTCGCCGTATTCCGTATCGACGACCAGTGCCTTCGCCCCGCCATGGCGCAGCATGAACAATAGCGACGACACGTCGAGCCGCGTATTGAGCGTGTTGAGCACGGCGCCGGCCATCGGCACGCCGAAGTGCGCTTCCACCATCGCCGGGATGTTGGGCAGCAACGCCGCCACCGTGTCGCCGCGTTCGATACCCGCCTGCCGCAGCGCGCTGGCGAGGCGCAGCGCGCGCTCGTAGGTCTCGCGCCAGTTGCGGCGAATCTCCCCATGGACGACCGCCGGCAGGTCACCGTAGACTTCAGCTGCGCGCACGATGAAGTCGATCGGCGTCAGCGGGACATAGTTGGCCTCGCGCCGCTCAAGACCTTCGTCGAACATGTGCTTCATGGGATCGTCTCCTGAGGCGCGGACCGCGCCGTCGATTGTTCTGATTGATTGATGAGCCAGCCTAGCAAGGGTCATGGTGAACTGTCTGTCATTCAAATGACAGAGTAGTGCGTCCGTGGCGCTATCGGGCTCAAACTTTAGCCGGACACGCTCCCAGGCCGCTGATGAACGACGTCACCTCCACTTCCATCGCCGACGCCCGGCCGGAGCGGCCGCAGCGGGTCGGGCGCGCCGAGCTGGCGCGGCTATTCGCGACCTGCGCATGGTTTCGAGCGCTCGCGGCCGAGCATCAGGCGCTGGTCCTGGCCACCGCGCACGCGCAGCATCTGGAAGGCGGAGCGTGGATCGCGCGCCGCAAGGAAACATCGGACTATTGGATCGGCGTGCATGCGGGGCTGATCAAACTCGCCATCTACAATGCCTCGGGACGCAGTTGCACGCTGTCCGGCGTGCCGCCCGGCGGCTGGTTCGGTGAAGGCAGCGTGATCAAGCGCGAATTGCGCAAATACGACGTGGCCGCGATCCAGCCTTCGCTCGTGCTGTTCGTGCCGTCGTCGACCTTTCATGCGCTTCTGGAGTCCAGCCTGCCATTCACCGGCTTCGTGATCCGGCAACTGAACAACCGCATGGGCGAGTTCATCGCGTCGATTCAGAATAGCCGGCTGCTGGACGTGGATGCGCGCGTCGCGCAGTCGCTCGCGCAGCTGTTCAACCCGGACCTCTGTCCGGACACAGGCCGCACGCTTGCCATTTCGCAGGAAGAAGTTGGACTGCTGGCGGGCGTGTCGCGCCAACGGATCAACCAGGCGCTGCAAAACCTTGAAAGACTGGAGATCTTGCGCCTCTCGTATAACCAGATCGAGGTGCTCGATCTCGAACGCCTGGGTGCGTTCGGGCGGGAACAGATCTAGCGGAGCAGGCGGCGAGCCGCCCTTCGAAGTGGGCCTTGATCGTGGATGTCGCCGCGGCCGCGAAGAAAAACAGCGCTCTCCAACGACCTACCCGCCACGCGTACCGCGCCTGCGGGTGAGGCGCGCCTCAAGGATCTCGTCGGTCTCGCATAGCGTCAATGCGATCGCGACCAGCGCGCCCGACCTCTTCCAGCGCAAGTAATAGCGATGCGCGGTCTGATACGGCACATAGTGCTCGGGCATCGCGCTCCATGGCTCGCCTGTACGCAGCACCCACATCACACTGTCCAGCACCCAACGAATGTCGATGTTGGGACGGCCGCGACGAGGTCCCTGACTCAGCATTTCCGGCAGCAGCGGCACGATGTTCTGCCATTGCTCATCGGTCAGATCCTGAATAGCCGGATGATGAGCTGCTACGTTTGCTGGGGAAGTATTCATGCAGTAAGAACGCGCACGTGGAGCGCGTGTGCTGGTGGCCGCGAAGGTAAGGTCTCTGGATCGCTGATTTTGAGATTAATCGAGGCTCGCGTTCGCAAAAGTGAATTCTTGTGAAAGGGCCAAGCGCAATCGTCCAAAAGCGCAATACCTGCGGCTGGCGTGCAGCAGAACAGCGACGACAGCAATCACAAGCAGACCATCTTCAATGCGAACGCGGTCTACGCGTTCAGCTCGACGAAGGTGTATGTCGGCTATCTGCATTCGAAGGACGACACCGGTTTCGTCGATAGCGCGCTGGCACAGCAAACGCTCGTGCCGGGCGTCGATATCGTGAAGGGCTTGGGCCGCGTCGACAGCGGTCCGTTTGCCGGCGTCACCGGGCAGGCGACGCCCGTGCTCAGTCTGACTGGCGCGGCGTACTACGACCACATGTCCAACGCGGCGGTCGGCAACGGTCAGCTGGGTAGCGGCTATCGCTATACGTTCGTGGCGCTGGCTGAATATGCGTTGTCGAAGCGTACCGAAGTATATGGCACGGTCGATTTCGACAAGGTGTCGGGAGCCGCTTCGGTCGAATTGCCGGGCCGCAACAATCAGACCGGTGTTGCACCCGGTCTGCGTACGATTTTCTAGATCGCATGCCGAGCGGGGTTCCGCCAGGCCCCCCCAGCGCGCGCGGCATTTGAATTGCCGCGCCCATAAAAAAAGGTGCCGCGAACGGCACCTTTTTGTACTACAGGCAGCTTCTGCTGAAGCTTAGAAGCGGTGACGCAGACCGACCGTAGCAGCCGTCTGGTTCTTCGACGACGACGGCAGTTGCGTGTTGTCGCCGCTGTAGATCGAAGCAACACCGCCGTCGCCCATTGCGTGCTGATACACGGCTTGAGCGTAGACGTCCGTACGACGCGACAGCGAGTAGTCAGCTTGCAGGCCGATCTGGTGGTAACGGGTCTTCATGTCGTTGCCATCAGCGTTGACGCCGTAGCCACGTGCATCCGTGAACGTGTAAGCGATGCCCAGGCCCAGAGCCGGGGTCACGTTGTACTTGCCGTTGACTTCGTAGTTGTTCGAATGACCTTGACGTTGGCCTGCTGCTGCGCCGACGAGGTTATCCACACGCGATTGCGTCCAGGCCACACCGACCGTTGCCGGGCCAAATGCGTACGAAGCCGCTGCGCCGAATTCACGCTGACGGAAGTTGCCGGTCATGACGCCCGAGGTGTTCGCCAGAACGCCGTCTGAAGCACCGCCGTTGCTTGCCGTGCCTGCAGCATTCGTTGCGCCCGGGTTGTTCTGCTGTGCGTAAGCAGCGCCCAGGTGCAGGCCTTGCCACTGGTATGCAGCACCGACGCTGTACTGGCGGTTGTTTGCGAATGCGCCAGCCTGGTTCGAGAAGCCGTACGTGCCGCCGAACGTGAAGCCGGCGTAGTTAGCGCTCGAGTACTTGACCGAGTTGTTGACCGACAGGCCGCCGTTCGTGTTCAGGTTGTCGTTGTTGAACGGGTGTGCGAAGTACGTACCGCCCCAGCTGCCCGTTGCGGTCAGCGGTGCCAGGTAGTCTTGAGCTGCGTCGTATTGACGGCCCAGCGTGACCGTACCGAATTGCGCGCTCGACAGACCGACGAACGCTTGACGGTTGAACATGCCGTTGTTGTTAGCGAACTTGCCGTTGTTGACGTTGAAGCCGCTTTCCAACGTGAAGATTGCCTTCAGGCCGCCGCCCAGGTCTTCCGAACCGCGCAGACCGAACATGCTCTGGTTGATGCCGCCGCTGCCTGCTGCCCACTTGGAGTTGTGGTTGACGTTGCTGGTGTAAGTCAGGCCCGCGTCCAACAGACCATACAGGGTCACGCTGCTTTGTGCGTGAGCGACGGATGCGAACGATGCGGCGACCGCAACGACGATGAGACTCTTCTTCATGTGGGACTCCAGTTCGATAAATTTACACGGGGAGCGGGACTGCCTCGACAGCGCATGCATCGCACGTGCTGCCGCCCTTTGTCCGAACCGGTTCGAACAGCCGGGCACCCTTTAAACGAAGCGTGAGTGTAGGGGGACACCCTAATAGCGGCGTCGGCAATTTGCGCAACAGGCTTTTTTGGAATCCGCAACAATGCTTGCGGCGATCGCGTTAAGTCGTTGTTTTTCGGACGTTTATCGCAACATCCAAGGTGCTGCTCGCTTGCCCTCGCCATTGAATATTTGCAACGTTTCAATAATAAAGTTGTGCGTATGCAACAGTGTTTTAATACGCCTGCCGTAATCGGGTCGGAACGATTGAAGAGTGAAAGCCGGCTGATTGCTCGAATAAGGCAATTGCACGGGCTTATCCGGACGCTCGGTGAATTTATTTTGGAAACCCGGGAACTCAATTGAGTTAATGCAGTCTCCCCTTTTCAGGCCGGTCGCCATTGATATTGAGATTTTGATTAACTCAGTTCGCGGCCGTGGCTGTAGAAGCTGCATCATCCCCGACAAAACTTTCGACCTCCCAGCTGCGTTTCGCCGAGTGTGCGACGCGAGAAAGCGTCAATGGCGGCCGCACTTCGAGCGCAGCACCTCGTCGGCCGCCCCAGTCAGGAATGGCTCCAGCCCGAATAGCCACGCAAAGGAGAAGGTGACTCGCGCCAATGCGCGGATTTCCTTGGGCGACACGCTCTCGCCAGCGTCGTCGATTGCAGCGGCAAGCGGTGATTGAGGCGGGGCCAACTCGGCACCGGTGTGGTCGGATCGCATGATGGTTCTCGTTATTGATGTGGCGTGGATGCCAGCCTTGCGCAAAACGGCGTGCGACCCGGCGACCCGAAGTTGCTTAATAGCGCATTGTGGTGGCGATCTGTGCGACGGACCGCGAAGACAGGCGGAAGCACCAGACTGTCCGTGAAAACGTCCACAGCCAAAAGACTTGAATCGCGGTGATTTTCAGCAGGGTGACGAGACAATAAAGCGCGATATTGGCTGAGGGACTAACAAGCCTGTTTGCGCCGCAGAGATGACGATGACGCGCTTTTGAACCCGTAAAATCCAATGATGAATATGCCTCATAGAGCCACAATCTGAATGCAGCAAAACAGATTAACCACGCGAGTTCACGCCAAACAAAAAGGGCTCCGAAAATTCGGAACCCTTTTCTTCAAGCTTTTGGCGGGTCGTGTCGGATTCGAACCGACGATGTCCTTGCGGAGGCGGATTATGAGTCCGAGGTGAACACAATTCAGATCATTGGCTTAGGAAAAATCCGTTCTGCAAACTGGGAAGAAACGCAACCATAGCAGCCTTGTCCGGCGATGCGCCTGAGAGAATTGCGGAAACGGCGAAAGCAACTCGAGCGACGTCAAAACGCCGTGCGCGACCAACATCTGCGCATCGCGGTCCGCCGAGCAGATGTGTTCCAGGTCAGCGAGTCGTCGCGGCGCGGCGTCTACCTTAGATACGAGATCGGGCAACGATGAGGGACGTTTGAGATCCGCCCCACAACTGTCGGTCGCGCTGTCTGGGGTTCAACGGCGGTTAACTGCTGAGTGGTCCGGTCATCCACGCCCGCTTTCCGGGGACAGCGGTTCGGCCTTTCGCGACATTCAGGCGTCCTCGTTCCCAAGGCGGCTTCAGATTGCTTTCTGCCATTCGGACTCTTGCGACCGCAAATGTCGTGGTTCGCTGCCAGCGGATGCGAACTGTCGACCCGCAACAGACCTCCGATTCCGCCGATAGCGGTCCTTCGAAATCCTCTCCCGAGTCGTCTGACATGGCTCACCGTCGAGAAATGCAGGCACTTGACGAGGAGCTGCGGCTGCTCATTCTGGAGTGCGACGCGACTCGGCAATTTGTTCCGTACGGCGTCGCACATAGGTCGGCTGCAACGCGCTTGGCTTATCGAAACATACTTCTAGTATACAAGCTCGTGTGGGGCGCGAGACGGCACTTCAAGGGTGGTGACATGACCGCTTTGACGCGTCGGAAGATATTGTGCGCAACGGCTTCAGCCGTGATGGCGGCGGTATCGGCGAAAGTTTATGCGCAGCATGGAAACATGGGGCCGGTCAGGCCGCCGGTCCGCCTCACCGATGTTTCGGTAGTCGACCAAACTGGCACGACCCGGCCGCTCGAAGAGTTGTTGCGTGAACGCGTCACTGCGGTGCAGACAATTTATACGGGTTGCAGCTCGGTTTGCCCCCTTCAGGGAGCGCTATTCGGCGCCGTTCAAGACCGGATGCTGCAAGCCCGTACACGCTATCCAATCCGCTTGCTATCGATTGGGATCGACCCATTTGGCGATGTACCGTCCGCATTGCGCGAATGGCTCGCGAGTTTCAATGCCGGTCCGGGATGGGACGCGGTCACACTGGCTCCAGATAACGTCGACCGAACACGAGCGGAGTTGGCCGGACGCACATCGCCGGCGAGCAACATCGCCGACCATTCGACACAAGTCTATTGCTTTGATCACTACGCGATGTTGCGCTGGCGCAGCGCTGATTTTCCGCGAGTCGAAGAAGTTTGTGATGTCCTTGGCGCACTGGGAGTTTGAGTACGTTCGAAGTGATTCGCTTAACCAAGAGTTGCTAATCACACCAGCCATATCACGTAACCCAGAAAAAGGGGCGTCGCGATGAAACGAAACCGATTTCCAACGAGCAATCCCAAGCCATCAGAAACGGCCACAAAAGCTTTGGCCCTGATAGTCTTCGGGTGGATGTTAATTGCAACGTGCAGGGATGTAACAGCGCAGACCGTGCCGCAGTGGTCTACAAAGATTGATTTGCCGCTAGTGCCCGTCGCAGCGGCTAATCTACCGAATGGAAAGGTGCTAGTCTGGTCGGCTGATAGTCCGCTAGCTTTTACTCCCGGCGAAGTGAATCTGCGCAACCATCAGAACGATGGCGGCACCTACACTGCGATTTTTGATCCGGTCGCCGGAACGAGCACGCAGGTGTTTGTCACCAATATCGGCCACGACATGTTCTGTCCGGGAATCGTAAATCTGCCCGACGGTAATATCTTTGTGACGGGTGGGTCGAGTAGCTCTAAAGTCAGTGCTTTCAACCCCGCCTTGGGACAGTGGGCAGCCCAGAAACAGATGAAGATTCCCCGAGCCTATCACGGCAGCGTGACACTGAGCAACGGCGATGTGTTTGTATTGGGTGGCTCATGGAACGGTGGGCTGGGAGGCAAGAGCGGAGAAACGTGGAATAGTAGATCGGGCTGGAAAGAGAATACTGCGGTAACTGCCAACTGGACTGCCAATAGTCGCGACCCTGACGTAACGAACGATGCCAGAGGAATATACCGTGCGGACAACCATATGTGGTTGTTCGCGGATTCCAACGGCATGGTTTTCCACGCTGGACCGAGTCAAGCCATGCAATGGATTGGCACCACAGGCACCGGCAGCATGTCGACGCCGGTAATTCGAGATCGGGACAG
>NZ_JAQQEU010000076.1:0-33689 GCF_046026895.1 Paraburkholderia sediminicola | reverse complement strand
AAGCGCACTAAAATGACCGCTTTCCGCCCTTACGCGCGTCCGTGACCGGCGCATCGCCACCATGCAACATTTCGCGTCCGACAACTACGCCGGCATCTGCCCCGAAGCGCTCGATGCGCTGATCGCCGCCAACAACAGCGGCCACGAGCCGGCCTACGGCGACGACTCCTGGACCAATCAGGTATGCGACCGTCTACGCGAACTGTTCCAGACCGACTGCGAAGTCTTCTTCGTGTTCAACGGCACGGCGGCCAATTCGCTGGCGCTTGCGTCGCTGTGCCAGTCATATCACTCGGTGATCTGCCACAAGCTCGCGCACATCGAAACCGACGAATGCGGCGGCCCTGAATTCTTCTCGGGCGGCTCGAAGCTGCTGACCGCGCCGGGCATCGGCGGCAAGCTCACGCCGGACGCGATCGAGACGCTCGTCACGCGCCGCGCCGATATCCACTACCCGAAGCCCAAAGTCGTCACGCTGACGCAATCGACCGAAGTCGGCACCGTCCACAGCGTCGAGGAAGTGCGGGCGATCGCGGCGATCGCCAAGCGGCGTCATCTGAAAGTGCACATGGACGGCGCGCGTTTCGCCAATGCGGTGGCGGCACTGGACGTGCATCCGTCGGAGATCACGTGGCGCGCGGGCGTGGACGTGCTGTGTTTCGGCGGCACCAAGAACGGCTTGCCGGTGGGGGAGGCGGTGGTGTTCTTCGACCGCGCGCTTGCCGACGATTTCGCTTACCGTCTGAAGCAGGCCGGTCAACTGGCTTCGAAGATGCGCTTTATTTCGGCGCCGTGGCTCGGCCTGCTCGACAACGACGTCTGGCTGCGCAATGCGCGTCATGCGAATGCGATGGCGCAATTGCTGCAAACGCGGTTGCGGGAAATTCCCGGCGTGAGCATCATGTTCGAGCGGCAATCGAACGCGGTCTTCGCGCAGTTGCCGCCGCAGGCCGCGAAAGCGATGCGCGCGCGCGGCTGGAAGTTCTACGAGTTCATCGGCGCGGGCGGTTGCCGGCTGGTGTGCGCGTGGGACACGCAGCCGGAAACGGTCGAGCGTTTTGCGGCTGAAGTGCGTGACCTGTGTGTGGCATGAATGAGTTGAGAAGCGGCGGGCTGCTGAAGCCGCAGACAAAGCCACTTGACGGCGGCGCGTTTAGCTTGAGGCGGGGTCGTGCGCTGAACGTGGCGGTGACCAGACCAAATATGGCGTCGGTGCCGGTGCTGGAAAAAACGCTTACGTCTACGTTGTGCGTTGATATTGAACCTGAGCATCGAACCTGCTGGATGACCTGAATGCAAGAACAACTCGCCGCACTCCACCGCGACGCACCGGCGACATAAAAACCAGCGCGCCAAACATAGTCAGACGAGACAAACGACACAAACGACACAAACGAGACGCCCCCCACGCCATGACCGAACACCGATTCTGTCCGCGCTGCGCCACGCCGTTGACTGAGCGCGCCGATCCCGAACACGCAGGCGGCCGTGTCCGCCAGAGCTGTCCCGCTTGCGGCTACGTCCACTGGAACAATCCGCTGCCGGTGGTGGCGGCGATCGTCGAATACGAGGGCAAGATTCTGCTGGCACGCAATGCCGCGTGGGCCGAGGGCATGTTCGCGCTGATCACCGGCTTCCTCGAAAACGGCGAGACCCCGGAGCAGGGCATCGCCCGCGAGGTGCTCGAAGAGACTTCGCTGCACGCGGAGACGGTCGAACTGATCGGCGTGTACGAGTTCATCCGCAAGAACGAGCTGATCATCGCGTATCACGTGAAGGCGTACGGCACGATCGCGCTGTCGCCGGAGCTGCTCGAATACCGGCTGGTCGAGCCGGCAAAATTGCGGCCTTGGCGGGCGGGCACCGGCCAGGCGCTCGGCGAATGGATGCGGCGGCGCGGCTTGCCGTTCGAATTCGTCGAGCGGCCGGGTCAATAGGCGACGCGGCAAACCACGCAGCAACGCAGGCAGAGAATCACGCAACCAGGCACGTAGCAAACCACGCAACGGGTGCGCCGCAAAGCGGACCCGCGAGCCGCAAGCGACGCACCGCGCACTGCTTCGCTCGATGCGCCGGTCAACGAGTTCACGTTCGGGGAGAAGCAACGCATGGCATACATCTACTACCTGACCCACATCCATCTGGGCTACGACACGTTGTCGCAACTGCCGTCCGAATGCGCGCGGATCGGTATCGAGCGGCCTTTGCTGATCAGCGACAAGGGCGTGGTGGCGGCAGGCATCGTCCAGCGCGCGCTCGACGCGCTGAAGCTCGGCGACGTGCCGCTTTTCGACGATACCCCGTCGAACCCGACCGAGGCGATGGTGCTGGCGGCCGCGCAAAGGTATCGCGACGAAGGCTGCGACGGACTGATCGCGGTGGGTGGCGGTTCATCGATCGATCTGGCGAAGGGAGTCGCGATCGCGGCCACCCATGATGGCCCGCTCACTCAATACGCAACCATCGAAGGCGGCAGCGCGAAGATCACCGACGCCGTCGCCCCGCTGATCGCGATCCCCACCACGGCGGGCACCGGCAGCGAAGTCGCGCGCGGCGCGATCGTGATTCTGAACGACGGCCGCAAGCTCGGCTTTCACTCGTGGCATCTGCTGCCGAAATCGGCGCTTTGCGACCCCGGCCTCACGCTCGGACTGCCACCGGGCCTGACCGCGGCGACCGGCATGGACGCGATCGCGCATTGCATCGAAACCTTTCTCGCGCTGGCCTTCAATCCACCCGCCGACGGCATCGCGCTGGACGGGCTGGAGCGCGCGTGGGGCAGCATCGAGCGCGTCTGCGCGGACGGCGATGATCGTGAAGCACGCCTGAACATGATGAGCGCGTCGATGCAAGGCGCGATGGCGTTCCAGAAAGGACTCGGCTGCGTGCACTCGCTGTCGCATCCGTTGGGCGGTCTGAAGGTGAACGGCCGCACGTCGCTGCATCACGGCACGCTGAACGCGGTCGTCCTGCCCGCGGTGCTGCGCTTCAACGAGAGCGCCGCCAGCGTGATCGCCGAGCGCCGCTACGCCCGCATGCGTCGCGCGATGAATTTGCCGGAGCATGCGGATCTCGCGCAGGCGCTGTTCGACATGACCGCGCGGCTCGGTTTGCCGACGGGGCTCCGGCAGATGGGCGTCGACGAGAGCATGTTCGACAAGGTTGTGCAGGGCGCGCTCGCGGACCATTGCCATCGCACGAATCCGCGCGAGGCCACGGCCGACGACTACCGTCGCATGCTGATCGAATCGCTTTGACGCCCCCAACCGCCGGACGCCCACGCTCTCATGAACAAACCCGCCCCAGCCCCCCGCGCCGCGTATCCGCATTTCCTGCCGATCACCACCCGCTGGATGGACAACGACGTCTACGGCCACGTGAACAACGTCGTCTACTACAGCTATTTCGACACCGTCGTGAACGAGTATCTGGTCCGCGCGGGCGTGCTCGACTTCGAGCATGGCGCGACGATCGGGCTGGTGGTCGAGACGCATTGCAGCTACTTCGCGCCGCTGGTGTTTCCCGAGCGCGTCGAGGCGGGGTTACGGGTGGCGCGGCTGGGCACGTCGAGCGTGCGCTACGAAGTGGGGCTCTTCAAGGAAGGCGACCCGCAACCCGCCGCGCAGGGGCACTTCGTGCACGTCTACGTGGACCGCGTCACGCGCCGTCCCGTGAACCTGCCCGCCGCTCTGCGCGCGGCGCTCGAACCGCTGAGCGCCGCCGTGCAGGCGGAATAGGCGCGTGCAGTCGTTCGTCATCAATCTGCTGAACGGCGTCAGCTACGGCCTGTTGCTGTTCATGCTATCGGCCGGCCTGACGTTGATCTTCAGCATGCTCGGCGTGCTGAATTTCGCGCATGCGAGCTTCTACATGCTGGGTGCGTACGTGGGCTTTTCGGTGGCGGCGCGCGCCGGGTTCTGGAGCGCGCTGGTGATCGCGCCGCTCGTCGTCGGTCTGCTCGGCGCGGCGCTGGAGCGCTGGCTGTTGCGGCGCGTGCGCGTGGCCGGCCATTTGCCGGAATTGCTGCTGACGTTCGGCGCCGCGTACCTGCTCGGCGAACTGGTCAAGCTCGGCTGGGGCTTGAACCCGCTTTCCGCAACCACTCCGCCCGTGCTCGACGGTCCCTTGTTCACCCTTTACGGTGCGGCTTTCTCGCGCTACCGGGCGTTCATGATGGCGGTGTCGCTGGCGATGCTGGCGGTGTTGTATGCGGTGCTGCGCGTGTCGAAGGCGGGGCTGATCGTGCGCGCCGCGCTGACGCACGCGAGCGCCGTCGAAGCGCTCGGCCACAACGTGCCGCGCGTGTTCACCGGGGTGTTCGCGTCCGGCACGGCGCTCGCGGCGCTGGCCGGCGTGATCGGCGCGCCGCTCTTCGTGATCGAGCCCGCGATGGCCGAGTCGCTCGGCTCGATCGTGTTCGTGGTCGTGGTGATTGGCGGGCTCGGCTCGTTGAGCGGGGCGCTGGCGGCGTCGCTGCTGGTTGGCTGCGTGCAGACGCTGGCCGTGGCGAGCGACGTATCGCTGGGAGACGTGTTGGCGCTGGCGGGCGCGTCGGGGCCGCCCGAATGGGATGCGCTGACGCTCGCGCAACTCGCGCCGCTGATGCCCTATCTGCTGCTCGTCGCGATGCTGGCGCTACGCCCGCGCGGGCTGTTCGGGAGGCACGACGATCATGCATAAGCGAGGCGGGGCGTCTGGATCGTCCACGACGCCGGCGCTGCCGGCTTCGGCGGCGGCCACCGCCGCGCGGCCCGCGGCGCCGGTCCGCGCGGCCTGGCGCGCTCTCGCGCCGTGGCTCGCGCTCCTGATCTTCCTTGCCGTGCCGCCGTTCATCTGGCCGCAAAGCTGGCTGCTCGCCTATCTTGCGCAGAGCGCAACGATGATCGTGTTCGCGCTCTCATACAACCTGCTGCTCGGCGAAACCGGACTGTTGTCGTTCGGTCATGCCGCTTATGCCGGGCTCGGCGCGCTGGCCGCCGCGCAGGTGTTCAACCGCAGCGGCGTGCCGCTCGCGCTGCTGCCGCTGGTCGGCGGGCTCGGCGGCGCGTCGTGCGGCGTGGTGTTCGGCTTCATCTCGACGCGGCGCGCCGGCACCGCATTCGCGATGATCACGCTCGGCCTCGGCGAGCTCGTGGTGGCGGCCGCGTGGGCGCTGCCCGACTGGTTCGCCGGCGCGGCGGGCGTGGCGATCGATCGCACCAACGGGCCGCCGCTCGGCAGTTGGCGCTTCGGCCCGGCGCGCGAGGCCTACGCGTTGATCGCGCTATGGTGCCTGCTGGCGAGCGCGGCGATGTTCGCGCTGTCGCGCACGCCGTTCATGCGGCTCGCGAACGCGGTGCGCGACAACCCGGCGCGGGCCGCCGCGATCGGCTGCTATCCGCGGCGCGTGCGCTATGGCGTGGTGGTGTGGTCGGCGTTCTTCGCGGGCATTGCGGGGACGCTGGGGCTGATCAATATCGAACTGGTGTCGACGGAAAGCGTCGGCATGGCGCGCTCGGGCGCGGTGCTGATCGCTACGGTGATCGGCGGGCCGGCGGCGTTCTTCGGGCCGGTGGCGGGGGCGATCGTGCTGACGTTTTTCAGCGTCGTGGTGGCGAGCGTCACGCGGGCGTGGCTGTTCTATCTGGGGCTGTTCTTCGTGGTCGTCGTGGCGGCGTCGCCGGACGGGCTGGCGGGCTTCGTCGAGCGGCACGCGGCGCGCCTCGCGACGTATGGCTGGCGGCGGTGTCGCGCCGCCTATCTGTGGGGCGCGCTCGCCGTGTCGTGGTGGTGCGCGGCGCTCGTGCTCGCGGTGCAATGGGCTTACGCCGCGCAGTTCGGTGCGGACGAGGGCGAGGTGTTCAGCGTCGCGGGTGTGTCGCTGGATCGCGCTACGCCTGCGCTTTGGCTCGGCGCCGGGGTCCTTTTGCTGGCCGTGTCGGGTGCGCTCGCCGCGCGTTACGCCAGTCGCGCGCGAGCGCGCATTGCCGGTCCGTCGAGCACGACGCAAACAGCCGGAGTCCGCCGATGATCCCAGCTCTGGCCCTCTACGGCATCGAAAAGCGCTTCGGCTCGACGCGGATTCTGCGCGGCGTCGATCTCTCGGTCGAGCCCGGCGAGCGCCATGCGCTGATCGGCCCGAACGGCGCGGGCAAGTCCACGCTGTTCAATCTGATCGCCGGCGGCACGCGGCCGAACGCCGGGCGCATCGACCTGTTCGGCGCGGAGATCACGCGCCTCGCGCCGGCCGCGATCACGCGCCGGGGCCTCGCGCGCAGCTTCCAGAGCACCAGTGTGTTCGCGCGGCTCAGCGTGTTCGACAATCTGCGCTGCGCGGCGCTGCTGGCCGAACGCAAGCGCGCGCACTGGTGGCGGCGCTTCGCCGGCTCGCGAATCGTCGATACCCGCGCCGAACAGGTGCTCGACGCGGTGGGCCTGAGCGCGCGCCGGGACGTGCGGGCCGGCACACTCAGCTATGCCGAGCAGCGCGCGCTCGATCTCGGCATTGCGCTCGCCGGCGGCGCGCACACGTTGCTGCTCGATGAGCCGACCGCCGGCATGAACCGCTCGGAAGCGGCGCGCGCGATCGAACTGATACGCGAGGCGACCGCGGGCCGCGCGCTGCTGATGATCGAGCACGACATGGATGCGGTCTTCGCGATCGCGGACCGGATTTCCGTGCTGGTGCAGGGGCGCGTCATCGCGAGCGGCGCGCCGGCCGCGATTCGCGCGGATGCGGCGGTGCGCGACGCGTATCTCGGCGCGGGGTTCGGTGCGGGGTCAGGCGTATGAGCGGGTTGCTCGACATTCGCGCGCTCAACGCGTGGTATGGCGCGAGCCAGGCGCTGCACGGCGTCACGCTGCGTATCGAGCCGGGCGAAGTGCTGGCGCTGGTCGGGCGCAACGGCTCCGGCCGTTCGACGCTCGCGCGGGCGATCATGGGCCTCGTGCGCAGCGAGGGCGAACTGCGCTTCGCGGGCCGCTCGCTGGACGGTCTGCGCACCTTCGAGATCGCGCGCCTCGGCCTCGGCTACGTGCCTGAGCATCGCGACGTGTTTCCGGCTCTGAGCGTCCACGAGAATCTGCAACTCGGCGTCGCGCCGCGCAGTCGCGGCCCCACGCCGCGCTTCACTTTCGACGACGCGTACACGCTTTTCCCTGTGCTGGGCGAGCGCAAGCGCACGCGCGCCGGGGCGCTGTCGGGCGGCGAGCAGCAGATGCTGGCGCTTGCGCGGGCGCTGCTCGGCGATCCCGATCTGCTGGTGATCGACGAGCCCGGCGAGGGTCTCGCGAGCCTCGTGGTGCAGCAGGTCGCCGGGTGTCTGCGGATGCTGCGCGAGCGCGGCGTGGCGATGTTGCTGATCGAGCAGCGCCTCGTGATCGCGCAGCAGATTGCGAGCCGGGTCGCCGTGATGGGGCATGGCGAGATCGTGTTCGACGGCGAGATCGGGGCGTTCCTGACGCGCTCGGACGTGATGCGGGAGTGGCTGGGCGTCGGCTGAGCGGTGGTGTTCAAGCTGGCCTTGCCATGGCCACGCCGCCGAACGTTGCGCTTATCCGATGATGGATGCCGGCGGCGGTTCGAGTGTGGATCAGGCCGTCAGGAAATAGCGGAAGTACCGGCGCGAAGGCAGGGCATTGCACGGCGAGTTTCTACGAAGCGCGCCGTGCAAGACAAATAATCAAGCGTCCTTATTAATGATCCACTCATGCGCCGGATCGTTGCGGAAGTGCCAGACCCGCTGCCCACCGGCCATCACGTTCAAATAGTACGAATCGTACCCATACGGCACGACCACCGGGTGATAGCCGCGCGGCACCATCACGACATCGTGATCTTCCACCGCCATCGACTCGTCGATGTCGCGCATGTCGGTGTATACGCGCTGAAACGCGAAGCCCTGCGGCGGATCGAGCCGGTGGTAGTAAGTCTCTTCGAGCGAGCTCTCGTGGGGGACGTTGTCGGTGTCGTGCTTATGCGGGGGATAGCTCGACGCGTGTCCGCCAGGCGTTCTGACTTCGACCACCAGCAGCGATTCCGCGGGCTCGGTCTGCGGAAGAATATCGCACACGTAGCGCGTATTCAGTCCTTTGCCGCGCGTCGAGCGCTTCATCGTAGCCGGCTCGATCAGCCGCGCCGGATACTCGCCTTTGGCCGGCGCGCTCGCCACGCCGACCTCGGCGTCGCGGCACGCGCGCACCGTCGCGCGCACGTTGGGCGGCAAATACACCGCATACGGCGCGGCATCCTCGAACACGCTGTCGCGCGAACCGAGCGAGCTCCACGTGGTGTCGGCGGTTTCGATATCCACCGCGCCAGTGAGCACGACGATGCACACCTCGCGCGATCCTTCGAGCACATGCACGACTTCGTTCGCGCCCAACCGGTACGCGGCGAATCCCACATAGCGCCAGCAGGCGGACTGCGGCGTGACTCGCGCGATTGTCTGGCCTTCGCGCTGCGCCTTGACCAATAGACTCATGCTGCCTCCTGCACGTTTGTGTCGGTAGCGTCGAGCGGCGCATCGACCAGCGCGCGCAACGTCCTATAGCCTTTCTGTGCGTACTCGAACGACGGCGCCACCACCGGGTCCTGTTCCGCTTCGACCACCAGCCAGCCGCAATAACCATGCCGCTTCAGCCGGGCAATGATGGCCGGAAAATTGACCGCGCCGTCGCCGGGTACGGTGAAGGCTCCGGCGATCACCGCGTCGAGAAAACTCCAGTTGCGATTGCGCGCGAGTTTCATCACGGCGGGGCGCACGTCCTTGCAATGCACATGGCACACCCGCGCGATATGTTTGTCGAGCACGGCGAGCGGATCGCCGCCGGCAAACGTGATATGCCCGGCGTCGAACAGCAGCCCGACGGCGTCGCTGGTGCGCGCCATCAGCTGATCGACGTCGGCGGGCGTCTCGACATACGCGCCCATGTGATGATGATACGCAAGGCGCACGCCACGGCTTGACGTATAACGCGCGAATTCGTCGACGCGCGCCGCGTACGCGGCCCATTGGGCGTCGCTGAAAAGACGCGGCCGTTGATAGAGCGGCTGCGGTGCGCCCTGAATCGAATCGGCGACTTCGCCATACACCATGGCCGTAGCGCCGTTTTGCGCGAGCAGTTCGAGATGCGGGCCGACCGACGCGATCTCGTCTTCGATGCTGCGTTGCGCGAGCCGCCCGGAATACCAGCCGGACACCAGCGCAAGATCGTATTGAGCGAGCAGCGTCTTCAACGCCTGCGGTTCACGCGGAAACTTGTTGCCGAGTTCGAAGCCCTGATAACCGATCTGGCGGCCTTCCGTCAGCGCCACATCGAGCGGCGTCTCGCCGCCCAGCGACGGCAGATCGTCGTTCATCCACGACAACGGGTTGATGCCGATGCGTACGTCGAAAGCAGTCATGCGAGCGTCCTCATTCGTGATCGGGGTGATCGGGGGTGCCGCTGTGATCGGGGCGGCCGCTGCGATCATCCGACGCGGCCGGCGCGGAGCGCGCCGCGAGCTGCGCATCGTATTTCGCGCGCGCCTCGCGCACGGCGTCGCGCGGCGAGACTTCCGGCACGGCGACATCCCACCACCAGCCGCCGTCGTCGGTGGTGCGGGCCGGGTCGGTATCGATGCTGACCACATAGGTGCGATCCGCGGCACGCGCGCGTTGCAGCGCGGCTTCGAGTTCAGCGACATTGCCGACATGTTCGGCTTGCGCGCCTAGCGAGCGCGCATGCGCGGCGAAGTCGATGCGCGGCGCGCCGAGCGGGCCTTGCACGCAGTTCTCCAGCACGTTGTTGAACGGCGCGCCGCCGCAGGCCTGTTGCAAACGGTTGATACAACCGAAGCCGCGATTGTCGAGCACCACGACGATCAGCTTCGCGCCGAGCATCACCGAGGTCGCGATCTCGCTGTTCATCATCAGATAGCTGCCGTCGCCGACGATCACGATCACGTCGCGCTCGGGCCGCGCGAGTTTCACGCCGAGTCCGCCTGCGATCTCGTAGCCCATGCACGAATAGCCGTACTCGACGTGATAGGCGCCCGGTCTGCCCGCGCGCCACAGCTTGTGCAATTCGGCGGGCAGCGTGCCGGCCGCGCACACGACGATGTCGTCCGTCGCGGAGCGCGCGCTCGAACGCTGCACCGCGCCGATCACGTCGCCCTCGTAAGGCAGCGCGGCATCGCGTTGCGGCGCATGCGTGAGCGTGCTCACCGTGTCGCGCCAACTGGCCGCGAGCTTGTGCGCCCGCGCGGTCCACGTGCGCTCCGCATGCCAGCCGTGCAGCGGCTCGGTGAGCGCTTCGAGCGCGAGCCGCGCGTCCGCTTCGACAACCCGCGCGCGATGCTTGAGGCCGTCGAACGCGTTGGCATTGATGGCGATCACGTCGGCCTGGGTGAACAGCGTGTTCGAGCCGGTCGTGAAGTCCTGCAGCCGGGTGCCGATCGCGAGCACGCAGTCCGCGTCGTGCGCGAGCGCGTTCGCGGCGGGCGAGCCGGTCACGCCCAGCGCGCCCGCATTCAGCGGGTCGTTCCAGGCGAGCGCGCTTTTGCCGGCCTGCGTTTCCGCGACCGGGATGCCGTGACCAGCCGCGAAGCGGTGCAACGCATCGGTCGCGCGGCTGTACAGCACGCCGCCACCGGCGACGATCAGCGGACGCTTGGCGTGCCGCAAACGCGCGCAGGCGGCTTCGATCTCATCGACGCGTGGCGCGGGCGCATGAAAGCGGACCACGCGCGGCGCGAAGAAATCGGCGGGGAAGTCCCATGCCTGGGCTTGCACGTCTTGCGGCAGCGCGAGCGTGACCGGTCCGCACAGCGCGGCGTCGGTCAGCACGCGCAGCGCGCGCGGCAACGCGCTCAGCAATTGCGCCGGATGCACGATGCGGTCGAAGTAGCGCGACACAGGTTTGAACGCGTCGTTGGCGGACACGCCGCCGTCGTTGAAATCCTCGAGCTGTTGCAGCACCGGATCGGGCGCGCGCGACACGAAGATATCGCCGGGCAGCAGCAGCACCGGCAGACGGTTCACATGCGCGAGCGCCGCCGCGGTCAGCAGATTGGTGGCGCCGGGCCCGATCGATGTCGTGACCGCCATCATGCGCCGGCGGAAATGCGCCTTCGCATACGCGATCGCGCTGTGCGCCATCGCCTGTTCGTTGTGCGCGCGCAGCGTGGGCAGCTCATCGCGATGCTGATACAGCGCTTCGCCCATCCCCGCGACGTTGCCGTGACCGAAGATGGCGAAAACGCCGCCGAACAGCGGCTCGCTGCCGCTGCCGTCCTCGGTGGTCACGCGTTGCGCCGCTAGATAGCGCACCAGCGCCTGCGCGGTCGTCAGACGGAGGGTGCCGCCCGATGGCGTGCGCGTCTGGGTGGCGTCGTTCGCGGACACCGCGTCGTGATGCATTACGCGCTCATTCATGCCGCCTGCTCCTGATGAACATGATTCGGTGTGCCGGCTTTCCCGGTGCTCGCGCCGCGCGTCGCACGCCACGACGCGACCAGCGTTTCGAAGGTGCGGCGCACACGCGCGATCAGTTCGTCGTCGCCGATTTCTCCGGCGAGCCACGCATGGCTCGGCTCGTGGAAGATCGTGCGGCCTACCGTGAAGCCACGGCACGTGGCCGATTGCGCGGCCGCGCGAAAGCCCTCGTTCAACTGTTCGACACCCGCCGACAAGCCGAGCAACACCACGCCCCGGCAATACGGATCACGTTCGGCGATCAGCGCGTCGACGGCGCGCCATTGCGCGGCGTCCATCGGTTCGAGCTTCCACCACTCCGGATGGATGCCGATGTTGTACAGGCGCTTCAACGCGCGATACACGATGTCCGGCGCTTGCGGCAGATGCGCGTGCTTCGGCGGAATCACTTCGAGCAGCAATTCGTGGCCGCTCGCCTGCGTCGCGTCGTAGAGCGCGCGCAACTGCGCTTCCTGTTCGAGCCGCTGTTCGATGGGCTCGTCGGGATGGAATTGCACGAGGCATTTGGCAACATGCTCCTGCGGCCACGCGATCAGCGTCGTGCCGATCGAGCGGCCGTGATCGAACACCAGCGGCACCGAGCCGGGCAGCTCGACCGGGCGGCCGATCCACCAGCCACGGCCGGTGGCGGCATTCAACGCATCCTGACCGTAGCGGTCGTCGATCAGCACGCCGATGCGGCCTTGCAAGCCCAGCGCGCTCTCGGTCTGCGCGACGGCTTCGACGAACAGGCCCTTCAGCTGCGCGATGCGGGCTTCGTCCGCCCCGGTTTGCTGCGCGAGTTCGAAGAACTGGTTGCGGTGATCGAATGCGAAGCCGAGCACTTCGCGCCACGGTTTGCGCGCGGGCGACACGCGATGCAGGCGCGCCAGCGTCGCGTCGCGATCGGGGCGGCGCATCCGTTGCGGATCGCTTTTGGCTTCGCGCAGGAAGTAATCGAGTTCGGCCGGGGTCGGCATGGCGGGCGCGCAGCCGTGCCGCGACACGACCAGCGCGCCGCTCGCATTCGCGGCGCGCGCGCAGGCTGCGAGCGGCTGATCGCGCAGCCAGCCGGACAGGAAGCCCGACGCGAACGCGTCGCCCGCGCCGAGCACGTTCAGCACTTCGACTTCGACGCCGCCGTGAATCGGCGCGTCGTCGAGCGATGCGGGCACCTCGCCGTCGATGATCTGGCAGCCCAGCGGCCCGCGCTTGAGCACCAGCGTGGCGGGAGTGACCGCGCGCACCATCGCGAGCGCTTCGACCAGTTCGGTCTTGCCGCCGGCGATGCGAAACTCTTCTTCGGTGCCGATCACCAGATCGAACAGCGGCAGGATGCGCTGCAAATGCGCGGTGACGCCCTCGCTCGCGACAAAGCGCGTTTCGCCGTCCGCCTTGCCCGTGAGTCCCCACAACACCGGGCGGTAGTCGATATCGAGCACTGTGCGCACCTGATTGCGGCGCGCGTACTCGAGCGCGCGGCGGCTCGTGCGGTTCACCTGTTCGGTGGAGAAGTGCGTGCCGGTAATCAGCAGCGCCTTCGACGACGCGATGAACGCCTCGTCGAAATCCGCTTCGTCGACGGCCATGTCCGCACAGTTTTCGCGGTAGAAGATCAGCGGGAAGGTGTCGCGGTCCTTCAGGCCGAGCAGCACCAGCGCGGTCAGGCGCTCTTGATCGACCCGCACGCGGCTGACGTCGCAGCCCTCTTTGGTCAGCGTTTCGGTGAGGAAGCGGCCCATGTGGTCGTTGCCGACGCGCGCGAGCATCGCCGACGCCAGCCCCAGCCGCGCGCAGCCGAACGCTATATTCGCCGACGACCCGCCGAGATACTTCGCGAAGCTCGACACGTCTTCGAGCCGCGCGCCGACCTGCTGCGCGTACAGATCGACGGCGAGGCGGCCGAGGCACACGATGTCGCGGCTGCGGCCCGGCGCGAAACGTCCGCCGGCCGCCGAAGCCGGGGCCGAAGACGGCGTGGTCTCGTTGGATGTGCTGGAGTGATCCATGAATATCCCTGAATAGCTGAACGCGGTTCGCCGGCAAGCCTGACGCCGGGCGACCCGCGCGAATCGATCAGATCGTCGCGCCTTCCAGTTCGCCGATCATCTTCTGCATTTCGGCGCCGCCGGCCATCATGTCGAGCACTTCGTCCTTGCTGATGGTGTCCTTGGTGAACGTGCCGAGCGATTTGCCGCGATTGAGCAGCGTGAACGAATCGCCGATCGGATACGCGTGGTGCACGTTGTGCGTGATGAAAATCACCGAGATGCCTTTGGCGCGCGCCTTGTGGATCAGCTTCAGCACGTTGAAGCTCTGCTTCACGCCGAGCGCGGCGGTCGGCTCGTCGAGAATCAGCACGCGCGCGCCGAAGTGAATCGCCCGCGCGATCGCGAGGCATTGGCGCTCGCCACCGGACATCGTGCCGATCGGCTGATGCGGGTCGCGCACGTTGATGCCCATTTCCGCGAGCTTGTCGCGCGCGGTGGTGGCGCTGGTTTCGAGGTCCATCACGTTCAGGAAACCGAAGAGTTTCTTTTGCGGCTCGCGCCCCATGAAGAAGTTGCGCGCGACCGACAGCAGCGGCACCAGCGCGAGATCCTGATAGACGGTGGCGATGCCCAGATCGAGCGCGTCTTTCGGCGACGTGAAATGCACCGGCTTGCCGTCCACCCGGTAGATGCCTTCGCTCGGCAGGTACACGCCCGCGAGCGTCTTGATCAGGGTCGACTTGCCGGCGCCGTTGTCGCCGAGCAGGCAATGCACTTCACCGCGTTTGAGCTTGAGCGTGATGTCCTTGAGCGCAATGATGTTGCCGAAATAGCGGCTGACGTTTTCGAGCGACAGGATGTAGTCGTCTTCGGTCTGTTCGAGGGCGGTCATCATGAACTCCTTGGCTTAGCGAGACGCCGCGACGCGGCTGCGCACGTAGTGGTTGAACAGCACGGCGAACAGCAGCATGACGCCAAGAAATACCCGGAACCAGTCCGAGTCGACATTGGTGTAGGTGATGCCGATTTGCACGACGCCGAAGATCAGCGCGCCAAAGCATGCGCCGATCACCGAGCCGTAGCCGCCGGTGAGGAGGGTGCCGCCGATCACCGCGGCGATGATCGCTTCGAATTCCGCCTGCAAACCGCGGTCGGCCGCGGCCGAACCGATGTCGCACACTTGCAGCACCGCATACAGACACGAACAGAACGCGGTCAGCACGAACAGCGAGATCTTCACCCGCCGCACCGGCACGCCGACGTTCTTGGCCGCGTTGGCGTCGCCGCCGACGGCGAAGATCCAGTTGCCGAAGCGGGTTCTCGCCAGCGTGAACGCGCAGACGACAGCCAGCGCGAGCCACCACAGCAGCACTTTGGGAATACCCGGCACGAGCGGCATGCCGTTGTCGAGCATTTTCACGAGGCCGAGATGACCCAGCCAGACGAACAGGCCGTGGAACGCGACCCCCTGGAAGAGCGTATGCGCCAGCCAGTCCTGCCGCGCGACGTCGCCTACGCCGGAGATGATGGTGCGATCGGCGAACATCACCGACAGCGCCAGCGTGAGTCCGCGCAGGATGAACAGGAAGGCGAGCGTGACGATGAACGACGGCAGCCGCGTACGCATCACCAGATAGCCGTTGAGTGCGCCGAGCAGCATCGAGCCGACGAACGCGAACACGATGGCGAGCCAGATCGGCCAGTGGAAATACATGGTCGGCAGGGCGACCATCATGCCGGCAAAGCCGATCATCGAGCCGATCGACAGATCGAATTCGCCGGCGATCATCAGCATGCAGGCGCCGACCGAGATCAGACCCAGATAGGCCGCGACTTGCGACCAGTTCATGACGCCGTCGAGGTTGAACATCCCAGAGTTGCCGGCGGCCACGCCGAATACGATGAACACCATCGCGGTGCCGGCCAATGCGGCGAATTCCGGGCGATTGAGGAGATGCCGGAACCATGATTCCTGGCGCACGCGCTCGTCGGCGGCAACGGACGGCGTGGCTGAAGCCGGCCCCGACGGATCCTGCGGATCGGTCGGGGGCTGCTTGCGGTGATGGGGATGGAAAAGGTTGGCGACACCCATTGAAGCTCTCCTTGATACGCCGGCGGGCGGCTGGTCGGCGCAAACCCGCGCGGCGTTTGAAGCACCTGAATGCGGTACGTAACGCAGAGTGAACGGGCGAGTGCCGGCCAGGCCAGAGGCATCTGGCCGGTCCCCGCCTCTGTCATGCTTGCCGCCGGCGCGGCGGCGCCATCAGCCGATGCGTTGCCTAGCGGTATTGACCTGCGTACTTGAGCACCTTGTCGACATTGGCTTTCGTGATGAAGCCCGGGCCCGAGCCGATATTGCGCGGCCCATAGGAGGGGGCGAGCCCGTAGGTGGCAAGCCGTTCCTTGAATTTCGGATTGGCCTGCAGGACCTCGCGGATCTTGACCGGATCGGTGGTGTGGTTCTTCTTCGCGATGGCCAGCACGGCGACCGGAATATAGCCCTGCAAGTACGGTTGCTGGTCGATCGCGAACTGGATCGTGCCGTCCTGGATGCCCTTCGCAATGTCGCTGTCGAAGTCGAACGTGGCGAACCAGATCTTGCCCGCGAGGCCCATCTGCTGCAGCGCCTTGAGCGTCGGATCGGCCGACAGCGGCCCGAGCGTGAGCACCGCCTGGGTGTCCGGATGATTGCGCAGAAAGGCGCTCACCTTGGACTGCACGCCCGTCGGATCCTGGCCGGCGTCGAGGGTCGACGTCTTGAAGTTGACGCCGATCGCCTCGGCAAAGCCACGGCAGCGTTCGAACGAAGCCGGGTTGGTCGCGTAGTGGTTCACGCACAGGAACGACTTGATGCCCGCCGCCTTCGCCTTCTCGCCCGCGGCCTTGCCGGCGGTGTATTCAGGCTGTCCGACGTGCATGATCGCGCCGAGCTTCGCGCTTTGCTCCTCGGTGCCGGAGTTGATCGTGACGAGCGGAATGTGTTTCTCGGTGACCTTCGAGATCGAACTCTTGAGCACGTCGAAGTCGGCGATCGAGACGATCACGCCGTCGTAGTTGCGCGCGGCGGCCTGTTCGACCAGACGCGCCATATCGGCGATGTCGCCGTTCGGCGGATTGCGGTAGTCGGTCGTGACGTTGAAGTCCTCGTCGGCCTGTTTGATGGCGTTCTTGATGGTGTTCCACCACGAGTCCGAATCCGGCGCGTGGCTGATCAGCACGAAGTGGGCGTCAGCCGCGCGGGCGGCCGAGGCCGCGCCAAATCCCGTCGCCAACGTCAATGCCGTCACCAGAATCCTGAGCGTAGCCTTGCCCTTGCAAAGTCTCATTGTCTCCACCTTTCTCGGTCTGTCGTTATTGAAGGGAGCGTCTGGCGGCGGCTTTCCATCCGTGTACTGGCCGGCGCATGTCCACCGAAGCACCATCGCTCACGACCAAGATTAGGTCATCTTCCGGGGCGTTGCAATGAAAATTTCATGGCAAATAAAAATGGAAAATGCGTTCCATTTGGGATGAACGCTGCCTATAATCGGCAGCGTCGGAAGGTCGTCCGGGGCTGCCTGGCAAGCGGTTGCCGCAATGCAATAAAGCACTCGAGAGAAAGCCATGGCGGAACCGAGCACCGAAGCATTGCCGAGCGTCGAAGAATTGATGCAGCGCATCGCGGAAAACTACGAGGCGTTGCCGCGGCAGTTGAAGAGCGTCGCAACCTACCTCGAGCAACACCGCTCCAGCGTGATGGTGGATCGCACCAGCGACATCGCCGCGAGCTGCGGCGTGCATCCGTCCGCCGTGGTGCGCTTTGCGCAGCGCTTCGGCTTTTCCGGCTTCTCCGATCTGCAGGCGGTGTTTCGCCAGGCGTACACGGGGCAGGGCGCGTCGTCGCCGAGCTATCAGCAGAGGATTCGCAAGCTGATCGACGAGAAGCCGGGTGCGTTATCGGGCGGCGCGGTGGCGCGCGAATTCATCGCGGCCTCGCGCGGCGGCCTCGAAGAACTCGAAGCGGGACTCGACGACAAGCAGTTCGACGCCGCGGTGAAGATGCTCCAACAGGCCGACAACATCTATGTGATCGGCGTGCGCCGTTCGTTCCCGGTGGCGAGCTACATCGTCTACGCGTTGCAGCACACGCCCAAGCGTGTGCATCTGGTGTCCGGTTTCGGCGGCATGTACCGCGAGCAGATTCGCAGCGTGAAGAAGGGCGACGTGGTGATCGCGATCAGCTTCGCGCCGTATGGCAAGGAAACGCAGTACTGCCTGCGCGTCGCGCATCATCATCAGGCGAAGACGCTGGTTATTACGGATAGCCAACTATCTCCGCTGTCGCGTTACGCGAGCACCCAGCTGTATGTGAAAGAGGGCAGCGCGTTTGCATTCCGCTCGCTGACCAGCACGATCTGCTTGTGCCAGGCGTTGTTCATCGCGCTCGCGTACAAGCTCGAATTGAACGTTGAAGAATCCAAGGACACTGGAGGATACGATGACTGACGCGGTAAAGACGATCGACGTGGCGGTATTCGGCGCGGGGCGCATCGGCAGGATTCATGCGGCGAATCTCGCGCGGCACCCGGGCGTGCGGCTCAAGTACGTGGTCGATGTGAATCGCGAGGCCGCCGCGGCGCTCGCCGCCGAGCATGGCGCGCAGGTCGCGGATATCGACGGCGCGATGGGCGACGCCGCGATCGGCGCGACCGTGATCTGTTCGAGCACGGATACGCATGCCGACCTGATCGTCAAATCGGCGGCGCAAAAGAAGCAAGTGTTCTGCGAGAAGCCTGTCGACCTGACGCTCGCGCGCGCGCAGGTGTGCGCCGACGCGGTGGAGCGCGCGGGCGTGGTCTGCATGATCGGTTTTCAGCGCCGCTTCGATCCGACTTTTTCGGCGTTGAAGGCGCGTATCGACGCGGGCGAGATCGGCACGCCGGAAATGCTGGTGGTGACGAGCCGCGATCCGGGCGCCCCGCCGGTCGAGTACATCCGGCACTCGGGCGGCATCTTCAAGGACATGCTGATTCACGACTTCGACATCTTCCGCTGGATTCTCGACGACGAAGCCGACACGCTGCACGCCACCGGCAGTTGCCTGAGCGACCCGGCGATCGCCGATGCAGGCGATCTCGATTCGACCGCGGTGACGATTCGCACGAAGCGCGGCCGGCTGTGCCAGATCAATACCGCGCGCCGCGCCGCTTACGGCTACGACCAGCGTTTCGAAGTGCTCGGCAGCACCGGCATGCTGCAGGCGGGCAATGTGCGGCCGACCGAAGTCACCGCGTATTCGAAAACCGATGTGTCGACCGACGTGCCCGAGGCGTTTTTCCTCGAACGCTATCGCGCCGCCTACGCGCTCGAAATCGCGCATTTCTTCGACGCGGTCACCCAAGGCAAGCCGGTGCACACCACCGTGGCCGACGGCCTGAAAGCGCTCGAACTCGCCGATGCCGCGACCCGTTCGTGGCGCGAGGGCCGCACGGTCAAACTCGGCGAGGCATCGTGATGCGGGCGGCAGCAGGGCGGGTCCGTGTCGGGGTGGTCGGTTTGGGGCGGCTTGGCAAGCGGCATGCGGAGAATCTCGCGTATCGTGTGCCGGGCGCGGCGCTCGTGGCCGCGTGCAGTCCGCTGGAGGACGAGCGGGCGTGGGCGCGCGACGCATTGCCCGAGCCGCGTCTGTATGGCGATTACGCTGACCTGCTCGCCGATCCCGAGGTGGATGCGGTGTGGCTCGTCACGCCGTCCTCGTTGCACGCGCAGCAGATCGTCGACGCACTGCGCGCCGGCAAGCACGTGTTCTGCGAGAAGCCGTTGTCGCTCGATCTCGCCGAGTGCGAGCGCGTGCTGGCCGAAGCCGCGCGCTATCCGCATCTGCAGGCGACCATCGGCTTCATGCGCCGCTTCGATCCGAGCTACAAGGACGCCTTCGACAAGATCGCGGCGGGCCGCATCGGCAGGCCGTTCCTCGTGCGCTCGCAGACCACCGACCAGAACGACACCGACGGCTTCTTCGTGCGCTTCGCGGCGACCTCGGGCGGCGTCTTTCTCGATTGCACCGTGCACGATATCGACGTGGCCCGCTGGCTGCTCGGCAAGCCGCGCGCGACGCGCGTGTTCGCGGCGGGGGCGGTCGCGCTGCACGAGGCCTTGCGCGAATCCGGCGATGTCGACAACGGCGTGGCGATCTGCGAGTTCGAAGGCGGCAAGCTGGCGATGTTCTACGCGTCGCGCACGCAGGCGCACGGCAACGACACGCAGAGCGAAGTGATCGGCACGGCTGGCGCGCTCGCGATCGGCCACAATCCGCGCGCGAATCGCGTCGAGATATACGACGCGACGGGCATCCGCAACGAATGCACGCCGAACTTCTTCGACCGTTTCGAAGACGCGTTCCTGCACGAGGCGCGCGCGTTCGTCGCGGCGGTGCGGGGCGGGGCGGCAGCCCATGCGCAAGCGGGCGCGACGCTCGCCGACGCGCTCGAGGCGACGCGCATTGGCATCGCGTTGCGGCAGTCGCTGCAAAGCGGGCAGGCGGTCACGTTATAGCGGCGTGAACCGCCGATGGAGCGTGCGAACCGGCGCCGCCGCGTCGTGTCCGGCGGCGGCGCGGCGCCTGCTGTAGAATTTGACCCTCTGTCCGGCGTCGCTTACGACGCCTCGTCCCGAAGGTCATCGCCGATGCAAATTCAGATTCACAAGGAAGTCGATGCGCGCGGGCTGACGTGCCCGCTGCCCATTTTGCGCGCCAAGAAGGCGCTCGCCGACATGGAAAGCGGCCAGATCCTCAAGGTGCTGGCCACCGATCCGGGCTCGCAGCGCGATTTCGCCGCATTTGCGAAGCAAACCGGCAATGAAATCGTCGAGAGTTCGGCGCAAGACAAGGTTTTCACGTTCCTGATGAAGCGCCGCTGACGAGCGGCAACGAGCCAGACACGCGCGCCCCGCACAAAAAGGCGCTGTGCCCGCCAATGCGGGACACAGCGCCTTTTTTACTTCGGTTCGATGTGACCGGGACCGGAAGGCTCGTGCGCGGGCGCCCTTCAGCCTTCCAGAACCGGTGAGCGGGTGCGCAGATATTCTTCGAAATCGGCAGCCACTTCCGGGTGACGCAGCGCGAATTCGACCGTCGCCTTCAGATAACCCAGCTTGCTGCCGCAGTCGAAACGCGTGCCGTGATACTTGTACGCGAGCACCTGTTCGTCGGCGAGCAGCGACTGGATCGCGTCCGTCAGCTGCAATTCGCCGCCCGCGCCCGGCTTGATCGAGCGGATGTGGTTGAAGATGCGCGGCTTGAGCACGTAGCGGCCCACCACGCCGAGATTCGACGGTGCCACGTCAGGCTCCGGCTTTTCGATGATGCCCGACATCTTGATGATCGAATCTTCCCACTCCTTGCCGTCGACGATCCCGTACGACTTGGTCTCCTGCCGCGGGATTTCTTCGACGCCGATCACCGAGCTGTGATAGTGGTCGAACACCTCGATCATCTGCGTCATCACAGGCGGCGTGCCGTACAGCAGGTCGTCCGCGAGAATCACGGCGAACGGGTTGTCGCCCACCAGCTTTTCCGCGCACAGCACCGCGTGGCCGAGGCCCAGCGCTTCCGGCTGGCGCACGTAGAAGCAGTCGACGTGGCTCGGCTTGATGCTGCGGACCAGTTCGAGCAGCTTGTCCTTGCCGCGCGCTTCCAGTTCGGCCTCGATCTCATAGGACTTGTCGAAGTGGTCTTCGATCGCGCGCTTGCTGCGGCCCGTGACGAAGATCATTTCGGTGATGCCGGCCGCCATTGCCTCTTCGACCGCGTACTGGATCAGCGGCTTGTCGACGATCGGCAGCATTTCTTTCGGGCTTGCCTTCGTGGCAGGGAGGAATCGGGTGCCAAGACCTGCCACCGGAAAAACCGCCTTTGTAACTTTTAGCATGGGAATACCCTGAGTCCTCTGGTTTAGCTTTAAGTCCCCGCCTGCCGGTTCAGCCGCGGGCAGGGAGCGTCAATCAGGCCGGCAAGCGGGCCAATTGGGCTTTCAGCTTGCCCATGGTGGCCTCAAAGTCGGCAAGTCTCTTCTGCTCCTGCTCAACGACTGCCGGCGGCGCCTTGGCGACGAAACTTTCGTTCTGCAGTTTGGCGTTGCACTTGGTCACTTCGTTGCCGAGCCGCGCAATCTCCTTCGACAAACGCTCGCGTTCGACCGCTACATCGATCTCCACCTTCAGCACGAGCTTATCACTGCCTACGATAGCAATTGGCGCGCCATCCGCTTGTGCATCGAGCGCGGCCTCGTCGGCGATGATCTGCACTTCCGACAGACGGGCCAATGCCTGGGCGTACGGAGCAAACGTGCGCAGGCGCTCCGCGTTGCCGGTGGCGAGCAGCGGCACCTTGACAGCCGGCGACAGATTCATTTCGCCGCGCAGATTCCGGCACGCATCGATCACCGCTTTCAGGTCGGCCGCCCACTGCTCAGCCTCCTCGTCGAGCTTCGAAGGCTCGGCGATGGGGTACGGCTGCACCATGACGGACGCCTCGCCCTCGGCCGCGCCTGCGGGATAACGTCCGGCCAGCGGCGCCACTTTCTGCCACAGCGCTTCGGTGATGAACGGAATCACCGGATGCGCGAGGCGCAGCACCGTTTCGAGCACGCGCAGCAGCGTGCGGCGCGTGGCGCGCTGCTGGTTGGGCTCGCCCGTCTGGATTTGCACCTTGGCCAGTTCCAGATACCAGTCACAGTATTCGTCCCAGACGAACTTGTATAGGGCGTTGGCGACATTGTCGAAACGATAGTCGGAAAAGCCCTTGGAAATTTCCGCTTCGACACGTTGCAGGCGCGACACGATCCAGCGGTCCGCCGACGAGAAATTCAGGTGGCCGTCCGGGCCGCATTCGCCGCACTGTTCAGGCTTGCCGAAGCCGCAATCGTGGCCTTCGCAGTTCATCAGCACGAAACGCGTGGCGTTCCACAGCTTGTTGCAGAAGTTGCGATAGCCTTCGCAGCGCGCCAGATCGAAGTTGACGTTGCGCCCGAGCGTGGCCATCGACGCCATCGTGAAGCGCAGCGCGTCGGTGCCGAACGCCGGAATGCCGTCGGGGAATTCCTTGCGGGTTTTCTTTTCGATCGACGCGGCCTGCTTCGGATTCATCAGGCCGGTGGTGCGCTTGGCGACCAGCGCGTCGAGGTCGATGCCGTCGACGATATCGATCGGGTCGAGCGTATTGCCCTTGCTCTTGGACATCTTCTGGCCTTCGGCGTCGCGCACCAGACCGTGCACGTAGACCGTGTCGAACGGCACGCGGCCGGTGAAGTGCGTGGTCATCATGACCATGCGCGCGACCCAGAAGAAGATGATGTCGAAGCCGGTGACCAGCACCGACGACGGCATGAAGTGCTTGAGCTCCGGCGTTTCGTTCGGCCAGCCGAGCGACGAGAACGGCACCAGCGCCGACGAGAACCACGTGTCGAGCACGTCTTCGTCGCGCTTCAACGCACCCGTGTAACCGGCTGCGGCGGCCTTCGTGCGCGCGCCCTCTTCGGTCTTCGCGACGAAGATTTCGCCGTTTTCGCCGTACCACGCCGGAATCTGATGGCCCCACCAGAGCTGGCGCGAGATGCACCAGTCCTGGATGTTTTCGAGCCACTGATAGTACGTGGTGGTCCAGTTTTCCGGCACGAACCTGATCTCGCCGCTGCGGACCACGTCCAGCGCGGTTTCGGCGATCGATTTGCCCGGATTGAAGGTGCCTTCCGGCGCCGCCTTGCTCATCGCGACGAACCACTGGTCCGTCAGCATCGGCTCGATCACGACGCCCGTGCGGTCGCCGCGCGGCACCATCAGCTTGTGCGGCTTGACCGATTCGAGCGCGCCGAGCGCTTCGAGGTCGGCCACCACCTGCTTGCGGGCTTCGAACCGGTCGAGGCCGCGATATTTTTCCGGCGCGTTGCCGTTGATTTTCGCGTCGAGCGTGAGGATTTCGATTTGCGGCAGCTTGTGGCGCAGGCCGACCTGGTAGTCGTTGAAATCGTGCGCGGGCGTGACCTTCACGACGCCCGTTCCGAATTCACGGTCGACGTAGTCGTCGGCGATGATCGGCACTTCGCGGTTCGACAGCGGCAGCGTGACCGTCTTGCCGATCAGATGCGCGTAGCGCTCGTCTTCCGGATGAACCATCACCGCAGTGTCGCCGAGCATGGTTTCCGGCCGCGTGGTGGCGACCGTCAGATGGCCCGAGCCGTCGGTGAGCGGATACTGGATGTGCCACAGGTGACCGTTTTCTTCCTCGCTGACCACTTCGAGGTCGGACACGGCAGTGAGCAGCACCGGGTCCCAGTTGACGAGGCGCTTGCCGCGATAGATCAGGCCCTGTTCATACAGACGCACGAACACGTCGCGCACGGCGGCCGACATCTTGTCGTCCATCGTGAAGTATTCGCGCGACCAGTCGATCGACGCGCCCAGACGGCGCACCTGGTTCGTGATGGTCGAGCCGGACTGCTGTTTCCATTCCCACACGCGTTCGACGAACTTCTCGCGGCCGAGGTCGTGGCGCGACACGCCCTGCGCGTCCAGCTGCCGTTCGACGACGATCTGCGTGGCGATCCCCGCATGGTCCGTGCCGGGCACCCACAGCGTGTTTTCGCCGAGCATGCGGTGATAGCGGGTGAGGCCGTCCATGATGGTCTGGTTGAACGCATGGCCCATGTGCAGGGTGCCCGTGACGTTCGGTGGCGGCAACTGGATGGAGAAATCCTTGCGGTTTTCGTCGAAGGAGGGCGCCGCGTAGCCGCGCTTTTCCCATTCAGGGCCCCAGTGGGCTTCGATAGTGTGGGGCTCGAAGCTTTTGGCAAGCGTTGAGGTGGTGTCGCTCGGGGTCTCGCTCATGTGTCGTTCGGCTGGTGAATTCAAAGAATGCTTGATTATAAGCGGCGCGGGGCGCCGGGGGATTTTCGGGGTGGGGTTTGGGTTTGCGGTCTGGCGGTGTTATTGGCGGTGTTGGCGGACCCTACACCCAACCCCCAACCCCAAAAAATCCCATCCCCCGCCGGGGCATATAATGACGCACGAACCGCAGCCCCTCCCAAAAAATGCCCGATCTGCTAGCCAATCTGAACCCCGAACAACACGCCGCCGTCACGCTCCCCAATGAGCCCGCGCTGATTCTCGCCGGTGCGGGCAGCGGCAAAACCCGCGTTCTGATCACGCGCATCGCGTGGCTGATCCAGCACGGTCTCGCGTCGCCCGCCACGATTCTGGCGGTGACCTTCACCAACAAGGCCGCGCGCGAAATGATGGCGCGTCTGTCGGCGCTCTTGCCAATCGACACGCGCGGCATGTGGATCGGCACTTTCCACGGCCTGTGCAACCGCATGCTGCGCGCGCATCATCGCGACGCGGGGCTGCCGGCCACGTTCCAGATTCTCGACACCGCGGACCAGCTGTCCGCGATCAAGCGTCTGATGAAGGGCCTCAACATCGACGACGAAAAGTACCCGGCGAAGAACCTGCAATACTTCATCAACAACGCGAAGGAACAGGGGCTGCGGCCGAAAGACGTCGATGCCACCGACAACTTCAACCGCAAATTCGTCGAGCTGTACGAAGCCTACGACCAGCAATGCCAGCGTGAAGGCGTGGTCGACTTTCCCGAGCTGCTGCTGCGCTGCTACGAACTGCTCGCGCACAATCCGCCGTTGCGCGCGCACTATCAGGCGCGCTTCAGGCACATTCTCGTCGACGAGTTCCAGGACACCAACAAACTGCAATACGCATGGCTCAAGCTGCTCGCGGGCCAGAGCAACGCGATTTTCGCGGTCGGCGACGATGACCAGTCGATCTACGCATTCCGTGGCGCGAACGTCGGCAACATGCGCGACTTCGAGCACGAGTTCAACGTGCGCCATCTGATCAAGCTCGAACAGAACTACCGCTCGCACGGCCATATTCTCGACGCCGCGAATCAGCTGATCGCCAACAACTCGCGGCGTCTCGGCAAGAATCTGCGCACCGACGCGGGTCATGGCGAGCCGGTGCGCGTCTACGAGTCCGCGACCGATTCGCAGGAAGCCGGCTGGATCGTCGAAGAAATCAAGGCGCTCATCAGCACCGGCACATCGCGCAGCGAGATCGCGATTCTCTATCGCAGCAACGCGCAGTCGCGCACGATCGAACACACGCTGGTCAATGCGGGCATCGCGTATCGCGTGTATGGCGGTCTGCGCTTTTTCGAGCGCCAGGAAGTCAAGCACGCGCTCGCGTATCTCCGCCTTATCGACAACCCGAACGACGACACCGCGTTCGCGCGTGTCGTCAATTTCCCGACACGCGGCATCGGCGCGCGCTCGATCGAGCAGCTTGCGGACGCGGCGCGCCTGTACAACTGCTCGATGGCCGCGGCGATTCCGTACGTCGCGGGCAAGGCGGGGTCGAGCCTCGCCGGCTTTGCCAACCTGATCGGCAGGATGCGCGCGGAAACCCAGCAGATGAGCTTGCCGGAAACCGTCGAGTACGTGGTGCGCACGAGCGGTCTCGCGGAGTTCTATCAGAACGAGCGCGAAGGCCAGGACCGGCTGGAGAACTTGCAGGAACTGGTCAACGCGGCCGCCGCGTTCGTCAGCGAAGAGGGCTACGGGATGGATACGCCGGCGCGCTCGATTCCGCTGCGTCCGGGCGCGACTGCCGCACCTGAACTGGCGGTCGCCACCGACGATCCGAATACCGTCGTGCTGGACGCGCCCGGCATTGCCGATCCCGCGCAAAACCCGGACACGATGACGCCGCTCGCCGGTTTCCTGTCGCACGCGTCGCTCGAAGCGGGCGACAACCAGGCGCAAGCCGGCCAGGAAGCGGTGCAACTGATGACGGTGCACGCGGCCAAGGGTCTCGAATTCACGGCGGTGTTCATCACCGGCCTCGAAGAGGGGTTGTTCCCGCACGAGAACAGCGCGATGGAATCGGACGGTCTGGAGGAAGAGCGGCGCCTGATGTACGTGGCGATCACCCGGGCGAAGGAGCGTTTGTATCTGTCGTTCGCGCAGAGCCGGATGCTGCACGGGCAGACGCGCTACAACATCCGTTCGCGCTTCTTCGACGAACTGCCGCAGGAAACGCTCAAGTGGCTCACGCCGAAGGTCGAGGCGGGCGCGCGCTGGGGCGGCCGCTCGGACAACGCGGGTTATGGGCGCGACTGGTTTGCGCGGCCGGGCTATACGGGCCCGGCATCGTCGACGCCGGCGCCGCTGCCGGCCTTCGCGAACGAGCAGCGCGCGGCCGAGACGGGCTTTCGCGTGGGGCAGCAGGTGTTCCATACGAAGTTCGGCGAAGGCACGATCACCGCGCTGGAGGGCGGCGGGACCGACTCGAAGGCGCAGGTCAAGTTCAAGCGGCACGGCGAGAAGTGGCTGGCGCTCGCGGTCGCGAAATTGCAGGCGGTGGAATGAGCGGCGGCGAAATGGGTGGGACGGGCGCAAACGTGGCTGGCTCAAGCACGCTCGACATCCCCGCGAACCGCGGCGGTGCGCCGGCTTCGCATCGTCCGCTGGGTATCCTGGCGGCGTTGCCGCAGGAACTCGGCGATCTGATCGAAGCGATGCGCGCCGAGTCCGGGGTGCGCACGATCACGCACGGTCAGCGCGACTATCACCTGGGCACCGTCCACGGTTCGCCGTGCGTCGTCACGCTGGCGCGCGTCGGCAAGGTCGCGGCGGCCGCGACCGTCAGCGCGCTGATCCATGCGTTCGACGTCGACGCGGTCGTATTCACGGGTGTGGCGGGTGGCGTGGGGAACGACGTGCGGGTCGGCGATATCGTCGTCGCCGATGCGTTGCTGCAGCACGATCTCGATGCGTCGCCGCTGTTTCCGCGTTTCGAGGTGCCGTTGCTGGGCATGTCGCGTTTCGCCGCCGATGCGGCGCTGGCCGACCGGCTCGCCGCAGCGTGCGAGCGTTTTGTCGCGGAAGAGGGCGCGGCCTCGGCGGCGCGCTTCGGTACGCGCGAGCCGCGCGTGCATCGCGGCTTGATCGTCAGCGGCGATCAGTTCGTCGCGAGCGCGGCGGGTGTGAACGCGTTGCGCGATGCGTTGCCGGATGCGCTCGCAGTCGAGATGGAAGGCGCGGCGATCGCGCAGGTCTGCCATGAATATGGCGTGCCGTGCGGGGTCGTGCGCACGATTTCCGATACCGCCGACGATCATGCCCCCGAGTCGTTCGTGTCGTTTCTGACGGAGATCGCGGGGGCTTATTCGAATGCGATTCTGACGCGCTTTCTTGACGCGCGGAAGGCGCAGGGTTGAGCGCTTGAGGGTTGAAGAGCGCGCGGTGCTGGCTGGATGGCGGCGCGCGCTTTTCGGGCTGATTTTTCAGGCTGGTTCGGTGGCGCGGCTCTTCAGCCTGGCTTTTCAACTACGCTTTTTCAGCTTCGCTTCTTCAGCGTGGCCACCCAGCGAAGCTTCACAGCGCAGCTCACTCACCGAGCTTCTCCGCGCATCCCGCTAGTTCACGCTTTCCCCACCTCGCCAAGCGCCTCGCGAACCTGCTGCAACGCGGCCGGATCTTCGATAGTCGGCAGATCGCCCGGCTCGTGTCCTTCAGCAAGCGCGGCGATCGCGCGGCGCAGCAGCTTGCCCGAGCGTGTCTTCGGTAGCATCGACACCACCACCACGCGCGCCGGCCGCGCAATCGCGCCGAGCTGGCGATCGACCGTCGCCGCGAGTTCGGCTTCCAGCCGCGCGCGCTCACTGGGGTCCGCATCGGATGGCGCGCCGCGCAGCACCACGAAGGCCATCGCCACCTGACCCTTCACCGCGTCCGTCACGCCGACCACCGCGACTTCCGCGACCGCCGCGTGGCTCGACAACGCTTCCTCGATCTCGCGCGTGCCGAGCCGGTGGCCGGCTATGTTGATCACATCGTCGGTGCGGCCGAGAATCGTCACGTAGCCGTCCTCGTCCTGCACGCCCCAGTCAAAGGTCGAATAGACCTGGTGGTCCGGAATGCTCGACCAGTAGATGCTGACAAAGCGGCTGTCGTCGCCCCACACCGTCGACATGCAGCCCGGCGGCAGCGGATAGTCCAGCGTCAGCACGCCTTTTTCGCCGGGCGCGCAGGGCTTGCCGGTCAGCTCGTTGCGCAGCGTCAGCTTGAAACCGGCCGACGGCACGCCCGGCGAGCCGAGCTTGGTGGGCAGCGCTTCCACGCCGCGCGGAATCGCCAGCATCGGCCAGCCGGTTTCGGTCTGCCAGTAGTTGTCGATCACCGGCTTGCCGAGCGCATCGGAGATCCACGCGGCGGTCGGCTCGTCGAGCGGCTCGCCGGCGAGAAACAGGGTGCGCAGGCTCGACAGATTCGCCTTCTTCAGCAGCGCCGGGTCCTGCTTCTTCAGCACGCGCAGCGCGGTCGGCGCAGTGAACATCAGATTGATTCCGTGCTGTTCGACGAGGCGCCACCAGATGCCGCCGTCCGGGCGAATCGGCGTGCCTTCGTACATCACGGTGGTCAGTCCCGCGATCAGCGGCGCGTAGACGATGTAGCTGTGGCCGACCACCCAGCCCACGTCCGACGCGGTGAACATCGTGTCGCCGGGCTTGCCCTGAAAGATGTATTCCATCGATGCGGCCAGCGCCACTGCGTAGCCGCCGACATCGCGTTGCACGCCCTTGGGCTTGCCGGTGGTGCCCGAGGTGTACAGCACATACGAGGGCTCGTTCGATTCGAGCCATTCGCAGGGCACGTGCGCGTCGAAGAACTGCTCGCGCAGCGGCTCGTAGGCGACGAGGTAGCGCGCGTTCAGACGCTCGGGCGCGAGTTGCCGGTCCACCAGCAGCACACACGGCGTCTTGTGCTTCGCGCGCGCGAGCGCTTCGTCGATCAGCGGCGCGTAGTCGATCACCTTGCCGCCGCGCGCGCCGGCGTCGGCGGTCACGATCAGCACGGGCTTCGCGTCGTCGATGCGGGCCGCGAGGTTGGGCGCCGCGAAGCCGCCGAACACCACCGAGTGAATCGCGCCCAGACGCGCGCACGCGAGCATCGCGAAGAGGGCCTCGGGGATCATCGGCAGATAGAGCAGTACGACGTCGCCGCGCTTCACGCCGAGCGAGCGCATCACCGCGGCCATCCGGTTGATCTCCGCGTACAGCTCGGCATAGGTGTAGCGCCGTTCGATGCCGGTTTCGGTCGACACATAGACCAGCGCGTTCTGCTGGGCGCGCTCGGCCAGATGGCGGTCCACCGCGTTATGACAGAGATTCGTGCGGCCGCCGACGAACCAGCGTGCGAACGGCGGTTTCGAGCGGTCGAGCACGGTGTCGAACGGCGTGTGCCAGTGGATCCGCTGCGCTTCGTCGCGCCAGAAATCCTCGGGATTCTCGATCGAACGGCGGTGGAAGTCGCGGTAGCTGGTCATCTGCGGCGATCCTTCTGCTGCGTGAGTGAACGGTGTCGATGGCGGCGCAGGCGGCCCTGCTGCGCGGCGCGAGTGTGGCGTGTGTGCTCGCACAAGCATAGAGCACGCGCCGTGCAGCGGACAACGCGGGTTCACCATGAGCGGAAATGGGATCGCCGCAATGCCGGACCGATCACGCGACGGCGCGGCGGCGTGGTCACGCAGGGTCAGGCAAAGCATGTCCGCTGCGCCCGCTCGCTGCGCAAAAGGAAAAAGGCGCCGCAGCGCCTTTCCCCTGAATGCAACCAGCGAACAATCCGCTCACGCCTTCGCGCGCTTGCCCTCGACATCCGGCAGCAGCACCGTCAGCACGCCGATCAGCGGCAGGAACGAGCAGACCCTGTAGACGAACGCGATGCTGGTGGCGTCGGCCAGTTGCCCGAGTACCGCCGCGCCGATCCCGCCGAGGCCGAACGCGAAGCCGAAGAATAGCCCCGCGACCATCCCCACCTTGCCGGGGATCAGCTCCTGCGCATAGACGAGGATCGCCGAGAACGCCGAGGCCAGCACCACGCCGATGATCACCGTCAGCACGCCGGTCCAGAACAGATTCGCGTACGGCAGCAGCAGCGTGAACGGCGCGACGCCGAGAATCGACACCCAGATCACGTACTTGCGGCCGATCCTGTCGCCGATCGGACCGCCGATCACCGTGCCCGCCGCGACCGCCGCGAGGAACACGAACAGATGGATCTGCGCGGCCTGCACCGTCAGATGGAACCGGTCGATCAGATAGAACGTGAAGTAGCTGTTGATGCTCGCAAGGTAGAAGTACTTCGAGAACACCAGCAGGATCAGCACGCCCATCGCGAGCATGACCTTGTTGCGCGACAGCGTCGCGTGCGCTACGTGGCCGCGCGCCTTCTTCACCGACGGATGCTGCTTGTACCAGCGGCCGATCTGCGTCAGCACGACCATCGCGACGAGCGCCGCCGCCGAGAACCACGCGATGCTGCGCTGGCCGTGCGGAATCACGATCAGCGCGGCGAGCAGCGGCCCGAGCGACGATCCCGCGTTGCCGCCCACCTGGAACAGCGACTGCGCGAGTCCGTGCCGGCCGCCCGAGGCCATGCGCGCGACCCGCGACGATTCCGGATGGAACACCGACGACCCGCAGCCGACCAGCGCCGCGGCCACCAGCAGCACGCCGAAGCTCGGCGCAATCGACATCAGCAGCAGGCCGGCAAGCGTGAAGCCCATGCCGACGGGTAGCGAATACGGCTTCGGATGCTTGTCGGTATAGCTGCCGACGAGCGGTTGCAGCAGCGACGCGGTGATCTGGTAGGTCAGCGTAATCAGCCCGATCTGCCCGAACGACAGCGAAAAGTTGTCCTTCAGCATCGGGTAGATCGCGAGGATCAACGACTGGATCATGTCGTTGAGCAGGTGCGAAAAGCTGATCGCGCCGAGCACGGAATAGACCGTGCGCTGGATTTTGGCGGCCGGCTGGGCGGTGGCGCCGCTTCCGGCTGATGCGCCGGCGAGGGCGTTTTTATCGAGGCTCGTTTCCATACGCTGGTGAGAGATGAGAGAGAAAAGGGTGGCAAATAGGGGTTTGGCTGTGGCCGGCTCGTCGGTTTTCGTTCTGGCTGACGGTCACTTTGACGCGACTTCTGGCGCTTTCAGTCGTTCCACGAAGTTTAATGTGGCTTGAGTGAATTGTAAGGACAAGTTTTGTCGCGAATCGGACATTGTCGGACATGGGCGAAGTCACTGGCGTACCAAAACCGGGCGGCGGCAGCACCGTGAGAATGTCGACAGCGGATTGCTCACGCGCGCAGGCGGACAACCCGGCCTGTGGCTGATAAATCCGGGTGGCCGATTTTTGGCCGGGTATAAACACCGTCGCGGGCGCGCGGCTTACAAAGCCGCGCGTCGAGGACCGGGCGACACGCGGCGGCCATGCGCGAGCGGCGGCAAAAGACATTAAAGATCGCGGACGCGGCGGCCGTAGACCCGGAGAGATAAGCAGCAATGCCGGACCAACCTTTCCGGCAGCTCTACACGTGGGGACGGGGAATATGAAAGCAGTTTCGCCAGGCAATCGGCACAACGCGGGATTCTTGACGGACGGACCGGCGTCGCACGCGACGCCGTCGCGTGTTCAGGGCGGCCGTGCGCATGCCGTGAAGCGCAAGAGCTGGTCGGTGAAGGCGATGTTGCGCGTCGCGTTCGCGGTGCTGCTGATCGGCACACTGCTGATCGGCGTGTTTTCGCTCACGCAGATCCGCCGTCTGAACGCGTCCGCGCAGTCCATCTACGACCAGGGCCACGTCGCGAGCCGCGCGGCCGAGGAAGCGCGCGGTCACATGCTGCGCGCGAGCCGCGCGCAAAAGATGCTGCTGACGGCGACCACCGCGAAGGAGCGCGACGGACTCGGTGCGGACATCGAGCGCGGCCTCGCCGGTCTCGGTGCGCAACTCGCCACGCTGCAGCAGTACGTCGACACCTCGGATGCGAAGGCGGTCGACGAGCAGAAGGGGTTCGCCGCCGCCGTCACCGTATGGAGCGGTCATCTGCGCGACTTCGTGACGCTCGTGAAAGCGCAGCCGCTCGACCTGTCGCAGATGAACTGGCAGGTCGGCACCCAGGACGTGTCGCTGCTGGTCGAAACCGGCAAGCTCGAAAAGCTCGTCGATGAACTCATCGCGCAGCGCGGCACCGCCGCGAAGGCGACCATCGACGCGTCGGGTTTCATCTACCACTCGTCGTTCGTGATGATCGCCGCGATGACGTTCGCGCTGATAGCGCTCGCGTTCGGCATCAGCGAGTGGGTGGTGCGGCGGCTTGCCGGCCAGCTCGGCGGCGAGCCGGCGTACGCGAAGGAAATCGCGAGCCGCATCGCGGCGGGCGATCTGTCGAACCAGATCGCGCTCGGCCGCAAAGACCGCTCCAGCATGCTGTACGCGCTGCACGACATGCAAAGCGGACTCGCGACGACCGTCTCGGACATCGCGTCGAGCGCGGACGCGATTGCGACCGCGTCGGGCGAAATCTCGATGGGCAATCTGGACCTGTCGCAACGCACCGAGCAGCAGGCGATGGCGCTCGAACGCACCGCCAGCAGCATGGAGCAGTTGACCTCGACGGTGCGCCAGAACGCCGACAACGCGAAGCAGGCGAGCATGCTTGCGAACAACGCATCGGAGATCGCGGAGAAGGGCGGCGCGGTGGTGAGCCGCGTGGTCGCGACGATGAACGACATCAACGAGAGCGCGCGCAGTATCGGCGACATCATCGGCGTGATCGAGGGGATCGCGTTCCAGACCAACATTCTGGCGTTGAACGCGGCGGTCGAGGCGGCGCGCGCGGGCGAAGAAGGCCGCGGGTTCTCGGTGGTCGCCGCCGAAGTGCGCAATCTCGCACAGCGCAGCGCCGCTGCCGCCAAGGAGATCAAAGGTTTGATCGACGCGTCGGTCGAACGCGTGGGCAATGGCTCGGCGCTGGCTCAGGATGCCGGGGCGACGATGGATGAAGTCGTGAAAGCGGTCAAGCGCGTCACCGACATCATGGGCGAGATTTCGGCGGCATCGTCCGAGCAGAGCGCCGGCATCGAGGAGATCAACCTCGCGGTCACGCAGATGGATTCGGGCACGCAGCAGAATGCCGCGCTGGTGGAGCAGGCCACGGCCGCGGCCCGATCGCTGGACGATCAGGCGCGCGGTTTGAAGGCGATGGTGGGGAAGTTCAGGCTGTGAAGCGGGTTGGTTTTTTGCGGCGCTGATCGCTGATTGTGTTTGCGTGGTTCATGCTTGAACTTGAATGCATGGACCACGCGGCGCCGCTTGACGCGATGCGTCGTCGGTCTGGTCGGCGTCGTCAGCTCTTCGTGGCGTCGGGCTTCACC
>NZ_JAQQEU010000075.1:0-34346 GCF_046026895.1 Paraburkholderia sediminicola | reverse complement strand
ACGGGGCTGCGTGAGCCATGACATGGAAATCTCTGCGATAGGGAAAGTGTGTCGGTGTTCAGGCCACGGCGCGCGTACCAAACCGGTACGGCCAGTCCGTGATGCGGCCACGCTGCTTCGAGTGCAATACGCTCGCGGTGAACGAATGCATCGAGACATCGCGCGCGAGGTCGTGCGCCTGCACGGGGCACCACTGCGTCCACTGGTCCTTCCCGTCTTTCATTCTCGCCACCCCTTTTATGAGCGCGATCGGCCGATTATCAAAGTACGCATCTCATGCCGTCTATCAGAAATAGACGAATATTCCTCAATAATCGACAGATATTCGATTCGCATAACGAATGACTTTCCAGATGAGCGTGAATCCGGTAGTCACCGCGATTGCTCCAGCGTCGTGGCGGACGGTCCGAACGCACATAGATCGAGGTCGCGGCGCCCTACTTCCTCCATGCGCGTTCAGTCTTGAACTTGTTGGCGTAGTCGAGCTTGTCGTATATGCGTTCAAGAAATGCGGAGTTGATGACAAGAATATCGTCCGTAAGGAATCCTGTTTATGCACTTTTAAACACAAACGTGCAGATCCAGAACCCCTTCAATCATGGGATTGAATGCGTTGAGCAAGGAAATTGGGCCGTTTCTGATTGTTGAACCCAATGCTAGCCAGAACAATTCTGTCGATTGATTTGGCCGCCTTCAACTGGACAGGCCTCGATGCCCCGCTCTGCCGGCATCATCAAGAGCGCGCTTGCCAGCCGCCGTGAGGAGAAGCAATGTTAGAGGATTACGACGCGCTGTCCCGCAGCACGAAGACCCTGGTCCGTAAAGACTCTCAGGAGTGGAGACCCCACAAGTTACCCACAGTTTCTGGGCACAATCCTGTGGACAACCTGCGCACAGCCCAGTCAAGTGATTGATGCCACAAGGCTATCTTCTACCGGCTCAGTCGCGGGCAGCCCCCCTGCGCATCGCTCTTCCGAATGCCAACAGGCCGCCCGCGCCTATTCAAACCACGCTCATTGCACCACTTCCTTCCGCCGCAACGACTCCGGCAATCCGTACAACACGATCAACGCGCAAACCACACTCATCGCACCGATCACATACAGCGCCGGCGTGGTGCTCCCGGTCAGATCCATCACACGCCCCACCATGACCGGGCTGACGATCCCGCCAAGCTGTCCCAGCGTGTTGATCAACGCGATCCCGCCAGCCGCGCCTGCGCCCGTCAGGAGCTTGGGCGGCAGCGCCCAGAAGGCCGGAATCGACGCCACCACGCCTGCGCCCATCACGGCCAGCGCGACGACCAGCAAGCCTGTCTGCTTGTCGAAGAACCCCGCGGCAAAGAAGCCGATCGCCGACATCACAAGCAAGCCGAACACGAACTTGCGCCGCTCGCCGGTTGCATCGGACAGACGCCCCACCACCACCATGCAGATCGCCCCGCACACGTAAGGCACCGCGGTCAGCAAACCGATGAAGGTCGGGTTATGCGTGCCCGACACGCGAATCAGATGCGGCGCCCAGAAATTCAGCCCATACGACGCCACCTGAATCAAGAAGTAAACCAGTCCCAGCGTGAGAAAGCCGGGTGTCCTGATGGCCCCCATCAGTGAATGCCCCACGTCCTGATGGCGGCTCTGCTGCGCAATCTGCCCCGCCAGAAGAGTCTTCTCCGACGACGACAGCCAACCCGCATCCTCGATACGATCCTTCAGCAGCTTCAACACCATGATCCCGAGCACGACACAGGGCAAGCCGCCGAGCAGAAACAGCCAGTGCCAGCCCGGCATGCCCAGCACGCCGTTCATGTGCCCGATCACGAGGCCCGCGAGCGGCGCGCCGACCAGACCCGAGAACGCGGACGCGAGAAACAGCATCGACGTGATACGCCCGCGGTAGCTCGGCGGAAACCACAGCGTCAGGTAGTACAGCACGCCGGGCGCGAAGCCCGCTTCCATCGCGCCGATCACGAAACGCAGTCCGTAGAACTGCCATTCGTTGCTGACGAACACCATGGCCGCCGTCGCGAGGCCCCACGAAATCATGATCCGCGCGATCCAGCGCCGCGCGCCGACCTTATACAGAAACAGATTGCTCGGCACTTCGAACAGCACATAGCCGATCACGAACAGACTCGCGCCCAGACCATACGCGGTATCGGACAAGCCGAGATCGCTCTGCAACTGGAACTTCGCGAAGCTGATGTTGATGCGGTCAAAGAACGCGAACAGATAGCAGATCATGATGAGCGGCATCAGCCGCCACACAACTTTACGGATGATGGCCGCGACATCGTCCGCGCTGTGCTCACGGCTGTCGCTTGCGACTGCGCCCAGGTCACTCATGCTTGTCTCCAATGCCGGATTCGGCGAGGCCGTCCGGTCGTTTAATCAGTTGATGGTCAGGGAATGGTCAGATCTGTCGAACGTATTCAGGTACCGGATGCAGGTCGCAATTGCGGCCTGCCTTCGCCAGTTGCCCCGGTACGTCGTGGCCGAGCAAACCAGGCAAGCCGCGCGACAGCGCGATGAGCTTTGCCAGATCGATCGCGGTGGGGATGTCCATCTCGTCGCACAGATTCACGAGGTCTTCCGTGCAGATGTTGCCGGATGCGCCCGGCGCGAACGGGCAGCCGCCCAAGCCGCCCAGCGCCGCGTCGAAGCGGCGCGCGCCAGCTTCGTATGCAGCCAGCACGTTGGCGAGGCCCAGCCCGCGTGTGTTGTGAAAGTGCAGCGTGAGCGCCGCGGCCGGCAAGCGTTCGAGCATGCGCTTCACCAGCCGCGCCACCTGGCGCGGGTTTGCCATGCCGGTCGTGTCCGCGAGCGTGATGCCATCAATGCCCATCTCGCGATACGTATCGACAATGCCGACCACGCGGTCTTCGTCGATGCGTCCTTCGAACGGACAGCCGAACGCGGTCGCCACCGTCGCGTTCAGCAGCACGCCCGAACCCTTGACGTGCCGCACGATGTCGTCGAACGCCAGCAGCGACGACTCGCAACTCATGCGCATGTTGGCGCGGTTGTGGGTCTGGCTCGCGGACATCACGAGGTTCAGTTCGTCAGCACGCGCGGCGAGTGCACGCTCGGCGCCCTTCAGGTTCGGCACCAGCGCAACGTAGATCACGCCTCGCTGGCGCTCGATCTGCTGGAACACGGCCTCGCCGTCGCGCAGTGCCGGAATCGCTTTCGGCGACACGAACGAGCCGGCCTCGATGCGCGTGAAACCCGCGGTGGATAGCGCGTCGATCAGCGCGATCTTGTCGGCGGTCTCGACCCACGTAGGTTCGATCTGCAGGCCGTCGCGCGGGGACACTTCCTGCACGATCAGTTTGTCGAATGGGGTGTCATTGACGGTGCTCATTGCACGGCTCCTTCGCGGCGCAGCCGCTCGATGTCTTCGTTGGCGAATCCGAGTTCGGTTAGCACGCTGCCGGTGTGCTCGCCGAGCGACGGGCCTTGCCAACGCACTTCGCCCGGCGTGTCCGAGAGCTTCGGCACGATGCCCGGCATCTTCACCGACGCGCCGCCCGGCAATTGCGCTTGCAGCAACATGTCGCGCGCCTGGTAGTGCGGATCGGCGACGATGTCGGCCACCGAATAGATGCGGCCCGCCGGCACTTCGGCGCGTTCGAGCGTGGCCAGCACTTCGTCGATTGCGTGATGCGAGGTCCAGGCGCTGATCGCCTGATCGAGCAGCGCGCATTGCTTTACGCGGCCGTCGTTGTGCGCGAGCGCGGGGTCGTCGGCGAGGTCGGGGCGGCCGATCAGATACATGAGACGCTTGAAGATCGGATCGCTGTTGCCGGCAATCACCACATAGCCGTCGTCTTCGGTGCGATACGTGTTCGACGGCGCAATGCCCGGCAACGCGCCGCCGCTGCGCTCGCGCACGTGACCGAGCAGATCGTATTCCGGCACGAGGCTTTCCATCAGATTGAACACGCTCTCGACCAGCGATACGTCGACCACCTGGCCTTCGCCTTGGCCCGTCTTCACGCGCAGCAGCGACATCAGTGCGCCGATCACGCCATGCAGCGAAGCGAGCGAATCGCCGAGACTCACGCCGACGCGCGCCGGTGCGCCGTCCACTTCGCCGGTCGTATAGCGGATCCCGCCCATCGCTTCGCCGATCGCGCCGAAGCCCGGCCGGTCGCGATACGGGCCCGACTGACCGTAGCCGGAGATGCGGACCATCGTCAGTTTCGGGTTGATCGCGTGCAGCACGTCCCAGCCGAGGCCGAGCTTTTCGAGCGCGCCGGGACGCAGATTTTCGATCACCACGTCGGCTTCGGCGGCGAGTCGCTTGACGATCTCGACGCCGTCCGCGGACTTCAGATTCACGCACACGGACTTCTTGTTGCGCGATTGCAGGTACCACCAGAGCGAGGTGCCTTCATGCAGCTTGCGCCATTTGCGAAGGGGGTCGCCGGTTTCGGGCGCTTCGATCTTGACGACGTCGGCGCCGAACTCGGCCATGAGGCGCGCGGCAAACGGCGCCGCGATGAGGGTTCCGATCTCGACGACGCGAATACCTTGAAGGGGTCCACCCATGATGCTGTCTCCGAAGCTGGTTTCGTGTTGGAAGACAGCTTAGGAGCGGCGCGGCGGCGGCGTCCAACCGCAATTCGCCAACGACCGTTCGCGAACGGCGAACGCTCAGCGCCTGGCGGCGGCCGGCGGAGCTTTTGGGGGTGCGTTGGCGGCTTCGGCGGCTTCCGCTGCCTCGATCGAGCGCAGATGGTCGAACAACAGGCGGCTCACCGGCGAAAGCGCATCGACATCGCGCACCACCAGCACGAGGCTGCGCTCGGACCAATCGTCCTCGAGCGGCGCGCCGGCCAGTCCGAGCGGCGCACCCATCAACTGAAACACCTTGCGCGGCAGCACGCCGACACCCATGCCAGCTTGCACCATCCGGCACACCGCGTCGAACCCCGGCACATGGATGCGCAAGCGCAGCGGCTTGCCGGCCTGGCGTGCGGCGAGGTGAGTGCGGGCGTTGATCGAACTCGCGGCATGCAAGCCGACATGATCGCCGTCCAGCGTTTCGGCGAAGGCGACACTCGCGCGCCCCGCCAACGGATGATCGTCGCGCATCACGAGCACCAGCGAGTCGTGCCGATAGTGCGTGACGTGCAGGTCGTGCGTGTCGGCGTCGCCGGAACAGATGCCGAGATCGACGAGGCTGTCGTCGACGGCTTCGACCACGCCGCCGCTCGGCCGCTCTTCGAGGTCGAGCTTGACGCGCTCGTGTTGCAACTGGAACGCGCGCAAATCCTCGGGCAGAAATTCGACGATCGCCGACAGATTGGCCATCATCCGCACGTAGCCGCGCACGCCGCTCGCATGGCCGGCCAGTTCGATGCCGATGTTCTCGATGTCGCGCATCACGCGGCGCGCGTGATGCAGCAGCGTTTCACCCGCCGGCGTCAGCGTCATGCCGCGCGCGTTACGCTGAAACAGCGTGGCGCCGACCGCCTGTTCGAGTTCGAGCAGACGCTTGCTCGCGGCGGACACGGCAATTGCCTCGCGCTCGGCGGCACGCGTGAGCGTGCCTTCTTCGTAGACGGCGAGAAAGAGCTGGAGCGTGGTGAGGTCGAGCCTTCGGAGAAGGTTTTTGATTACCATAGCGGGCGCCGCGTTGTGTGCGATCCATCTATTCTGACGCCAGATGCGCAAAATTGGGCGACGCGCTGTCAATCGCTCAATCGTTGCGCAACGAGCCAGATTCCGGTTCCGGTTCCGGTAGCGCGCACGCGTTGCGTGGCTTCGCGCGCCGTCATGCCATCGGGAATCTGGAGGCCTGCGATCGAGGTCATGGGATGTGCCCCGTGCCGGATCCGAATGAACCGGACGCGCTATCCTCGCGACTTCAAAGCGCGTTTGGTATGCTGGTCCGTAGCGCTTCTCATACGGTTCAGGCGTCGCGTCCAATGAAGTCAAGTATTGGTCAACGCACCGCTACGGACCGTCGATCGCTGCCACACGCACCGCGTCGACTGCTGCGACGCGCGGATTCCGTCCCTCGTCAAAGGAAGTGTTTCAATGCCCACCGTCGCGATCGCGATCTTCCCCGGCGTGCAAGCGCTCGATGTCGCCGGTCCCGTCGATGTCTTTTCCGAAGCCAATCTGTTCATTGCGCGTGAGCAGCACTACGAGGTCAAACTGCTCAGCGCCGAATCCGCGCCGCTGCGCGCGTCGAACGGTATGGCGCTGATCGCCGACGCCACGTTCAGCGACGCACGCGAGCCATTCGATCTCGCGCTGGTCGCGGGCGGCCCCGCGCTCCCCCACAACCACGCGCCCGATGCGCGCCTGCTCGACTGGCTCACGAACGTCGCCGCGGGCTGCGGCCGCTATGGCTCGATCTGCACCGGCGCGTTCGCGCTCGGCCACGCGGGCTTGCTCGACGCGCACAACGTCACGACGCACTGGCAGCATGCGGCTCAACTGGCCGCGCAATTTCCGCACGCGCGTGTCGATTTCGATCGCATCTATCTACGCGACGGGCCGCTCGTCACGTCGGCGGGCGTGACGGCCGGCATTGATCTGTCGCTCGCGCTGGTCGCCGCGGATCACGGTCCGCACACCGCGCTGGCCGTCGCCAAGCGGCTGGTGGTGTTCGCGCAGCGCCAGGGCGGCCAGTCGCAATTCAGCCCCTACCTCACGGCGCCCGCCGACGACACCTCGCCGGTCGCCAGAGTCCAGGCGCACGTCATGGAACGGATCAGCGAGAGCTTCACCGTGAAGCAACTGGCCGATGTCGCGGGCATGAGCGCACGGAACTTCGCGCGCGTGTTCGTGCAGGAGACAGGCGTGACGCCGCACGAATTCATCGAGCGGGCGCGTGTGGATGCGGCGCGCAAGCTGCTCGAAAGCAGCGGCGCGGCGCTCAAGGCCGTTGCATACGATTGCGGCTTCGGCACCGCGGACCGCATGCGCATCGTGTTCAGCAAGCGGATCGGCGTGACACCCATGCAGTATCGCGAGCGCTTTCGCTCGACCTGAAAGCGCCCCGCAAACAAACCGGCATGAGAGCGCCGCTGCGCGCATGAAACGCTGCGTGAGAAAATGTCGGCCTTCGCAAGCCAACGCTCACAAGGACCGACATGACTTCCACTTCTCCGATCCGCGCGATCGTCACCGGCCACACGCGCGGCCTCGGCGCGGCGCTCGCCGAACAACTGCTCGCGCGCAACGTCGCGGTGCTGGGCTTGTCCCGCTCGCGTCACGCGACGCTCAACACGCGCTTCGCGGCCCAGTTCGAAGAAATCGAACTCGAACTGGTCGACCCCACGCGCGTCGCGCAATGGATCGCGACCGATGCGCTGCGCTCGTTCGTCAGCGGCGCGCAAACGGTCGTGCTGTTCAACAACGCGGGGATGGTGCAGCCCATTGGGCCGATCGAAGGGCAGGACGCGGCGGCCATCGCGAGCGCGGTGAGCCTGAACGTGGCCACGCCGCTGATGCTGGCAAGCGCGGTCGCCAGCGCCGCCGCCGATGCGAGCGACCGGCGCATCGTGCACATTTCCAGCGGTGCGGGCCGCAATGCTTACCCTGGCTGGAGCATCTACTGCGCGACCAAGGCCGCGCTCGATCATCACGCGCGTGCCGTCTCGCTCGATGCGAATCGCGCGCTGCGTATCTGCAGTCTCGCGCCGGGCGTGATCGATACGAACATGCAGGCGGAGATTCGCGGCAGCGGCGAAGAGCAGTTTCCGATGCGCGCGAAATTCGAAGAACTCAAGCGCAACGGGCAGTTGTCGTCGCCGGAACAGTGCGCGGCTCAACTGATCGACTACGCGCTTGGCGATGCGTTCGGACACACGCCGGTGGCCGACATTCGCGAGATCGCAAAGCCCGTTTGATGGTCGTGGAGGCGTTATCGGCGGCTCCCGAAAAGCCTCACCTTTGACACGAAGCGGTGCGGGTTCGACGCAAGGCAGCCACCGGATTACTCCCGAAAACGCTCACCTTTCGAACTTGGGGGCACAGCGCAAAGGCATGCTGGGCTTGGCGCAGAAGGTTCGGATCGGGCTACTCCCGCAAACTCTCACCTTTTAACGCTGGCGGGGTAGTCTGCATACCCAGGTAAGAGGTTGCAGGTCGGTGGGATTCGCGCGTTGAAGAAAGCGCGCGGGGCATGAGCCGCACGCAGACGCAGTAGCCGACGCAATCGCGCCACTCGCTTGCGTTGCGCTGTCTGTGTGCTGGACCACGTTACCGCGGGTTATGTGAGCCGTGAGCACATACGTGTGCGAGATCGTCGCCGGCATGTCCGCAGGCGAAGGGTGAGGCGCAACGAAGCATACGCACTCACGTATCGATCATCGCGACCTTGCTCCCGAATATCCTCACCTTTCGCGCAAACAGGATGCTGCGCAAGCGTGGCCGCGCTCATTAAGTCGATCGATTTACCCCTGAAATCAAGGGATTTCGACAAACATCGCGCAGCGCAACGGCACTTCGAAAACATCTCGGGCGCCACTCCCGAAAACCCTCACCTTTGCCGAGCCGAGCCGAGCCGAGCCGAGCCGAGCCGAGCCGAGCCGAGCCGAGCCGAGCCGAGCCGAGCCGAGCCGAGCCGAGCCGAGCCGAGCCGAGCCGAGCCCGAGCCCGAGCCCGAGCCGCTTAGCCCGCCAGCTTACGGAACGTTTCCAGCACCGCATCACCCTTGAACGGCTTGACGATCCAGCCTTTGACACCCGCCGCCTTGCCGCGCTCCTTCATCGCCGGACTGCTCTCGGTCGTCAGCATGATGACGTTGACGGTCTTGTTCGCCAGCTCGCCGCGAATCTTCTCGACCATCGTCAAGCCGTCCATGTTCGGCATGTTGACATCGCTGATCACCAGCTTGATGCCGGGACTGGCCTTCACTTTGGCGAGACCGTCCTTGCCGTCCACCGCCGTATCGACGTCCAGACCGTTCCTCTTCAGAAAGCCGGCCACTTCGTCGCGCACCGTGCTCGAATCATCCACCACCAGAATTTTCGACATGTTGTTTCCTTTGACACTACTCAGAACAGATCCAGTTCGCCTGCCGCGACCATCGCGCCGGCATCGCCCGTGACTTCCGTGAGTCATTTTCCCGGTTACGGAGGAAGTCGCTGCCGCGCTCAAAACAATTCCAGCTCGCCGCTGGCTTCTTCGACGGCGCTCGTGTCCGCAACGAAGTCGAGTGGCGCATGCGTGCACACGCACACGGTCGCGCCAAGCCGCACTGCACCGTTGAGCACGACGGAATACGACGACACGAGCGCCGGTTTCAATTCATGCAGATGCGGCAGGCAACCCGCGTTCAACACATACGGCGTCGACATGCCGAGGTCCGGGAAATAGCGCAGCAGTTCCTGGTTCATCGCGCCGCAGCACAGATTGCAGATTTCCAGAAATGCTTCCAGGAATGGCTGTTCGTCGCCGTCGTTCAGGTAGTAGCCGCGCGTGGTGTCGTCCTCGTCGAAATGCAGAATCAGCAACAGCCGGAACACGATCGACGAAATGGTCAACACGACTATCTGCGAGTCGCGGTTGACGCCGGCTTGCGCCATCGGCTCGATCTCGCACAGGTCGCCGGCAGCCACCGGCAGACGCGTTTGCGCCGCCTTGCGGAAGATGCGATCGAAGCTGTCTTTCGCGTGGGCCGAGATCACGTCGGCACCTCATCGAACTGCGCGTGAAACCGGTTGGCGAGCGATTCGACGCTGGCAAGCGACGCCGCGATCATCTTGCCGCCCCCCTGGATGTCCTGGAACGTGGACGTGGTGGTCAAGTCGTTGCGGTGCAGGCTGTCGCGATAGCTCTTCGACAACTCTTCGGAACGCGCGGCGAGCGCGCGCACTTCGCTTGCCACCACCGCGAAGCCGCGGCCGGCCGGACCCGCGCGCGCCGCTTCGATCGACGCGTTCAGCGACACGATCACCACATGCCGCACGATCGACGACAGCTCCTGATTCTTCGCGTGCATGTCGTGGTTCTGGGTCATCAGCGAAATCATCTGCTCGTGCCAGCGCTCGAACGTTGCGCCGAGACGTTTCAGACGCGCGGCTTCGGCGGCGATCTGCCGCGCCTGATTGGTCCACTGTTCGCGGTCGTCGTTCAGGGTGTCGAGCGTTGCGCGCAGTTCGCTGGCGCTGGCCGATTGCTGCATCAACTCGTCGCGCAATTGCGCGGTCGATGCGTGCAGTGTTTGCTCGGCCTGCTCGCGTTCGCGCAGCGCTTCCTGATGAGCCGCGTGTTCTGCTTCAAGGGTCTTGATTTGCGCTTGCGCTTCGGCGCGCAGGCGTGCCGCCAGCTTCGCGCTGTGCAGCTTGTGCGCGGTCCATGCCAGCAGCGCGGTCAATGCGCCGCCAGCCAGCGCCGCCAATAAGTCCTGTTGAATCACAGCTATTCCTTCGAAGTCCGTCGATGCGCGCTTAACTCGCCATCGCGTCGAGTTGCAGTTCGCCGGCTTCGCCAGCGTCCCCGCGCGCCTGTTCACCCAACGGGTCGACGGCGACGCTGTCCGGCAGGCAGATGATCGTCTGGAACTGACGGAATGCCGCGCCCTTGCGGTCATCGGTAAAGCGCAGTTCGATGCTGCCTTGCTCGCGCCGCAGAAAGTCGCGTACGGCGTCCATGCCGACGCCACGGCCCGACACTTCGGTGACCGTCTGCGCCGTCGAGAAACCGGGTCGGAAAATGAACTCGGCGATGGTCTCGTCGCTCAGCGTGTCGCCGCCGCCAAGCCAGCCGCGCTCGAGCGCGATGCCGCGAATCCGTTCGAGCGCGAGACCGCGGCCGTCGTCGCCAAGGGTGATCCGCAGAGCGCCGCTGTCCACGTCCACTTCGATGTCGATCGTGCCTGCCTGCGGCTTGCCTTGGGCGCTGCGGGCCTCGGCGGTTTCGATGCCGTGGTCGAGCGAATTGCGCAGCAGGTGCATGAACACGTTGCTTAGCGTGTTGTCCGCGTCGCCGCGCAAGCGGTAACCGTTGTCGTCGATCCGCACATTCGGCGCCGGCTTGCCCAGCTCTTGCGCGAGCGACGGCAGCGAGTCCAGCACACCGGACAGCGCGCCGCCCACGCTCTGGCTGCCGAGTGCGCGCAGCGTGCGGCGCAGCGCGTCGCGCATCGCTTGCAGTTCGTGGAGATCGCTGGCATGGGTCTCATCCAGCAGGCTCAGCGTGCGTTGAATCTCGTCCTTGTCGACCATCAGATAGCGGCCCGCGTTGCCCGCACCATTAGCGTGGCCCTTGCTCTTGCGCCCGAGGCTCTGCTCGTTGATCTTCGCGTAGCTCTCGATCGCCTCGCGCACCCGCGTCAATTCGCGCATCAGATGCTCCTGATCCCACGAGCGATCCGCGTCCGGCTGGCGCAACTCGTGATAGCTACGCTCGGTTTCGTGCACGACGTTGGTCAGATGCTGCAGATTGTAGGTCCGCGCATTGCCCTTGATGGTGTGCATGTTGCGGAACAGCTCGGCAATCGCCGCGTGATCCGCTTCGGAATGCTTGCGAATGATGCGCTCGTTCTCGCTGACAAAGCCGGCCGAGCTTTCGATGAAGTGCTGGAACTTCTCTTCGCTGACCGCGAGAATCTCGCCGATCATGTCGAGACGGCGGCGCTGTTCGCTCGCTTCGGCGGCGAGCTTGCGCAGCTCGGTGACGTCGCGCACGCACAGCATCAGACGCAACACGGTGTCGTCTTCGCCGGTAATCGCCGACCAGGCCAGGTCGAGTATCTTGACGCGGCCATCCGGCATGCGCTTCCCAATCTCGCCGACCAGCAAGTGTTGATTGAACGCGAAGTTGATGCAGTCTTCGCCGAGGCACGCATGCGTTGCCGCGTCGATTTGCGAAAGTGCGTCGGCGCCCAGCTCCGTGTCCGCGAAAACCAGATCCATCAGCGCGCGCCCGGCGATGTCCTTCGTTTCGAAGATGTCTTCCAGATACGCCGAGTACTCCGCGTGGATCACCGCGCCATGAACCACCGTCAGAATGCCTCTTTCCTGAATCTTCTCGATCATGCCGTTGAAAGCGACGATGGAATGACCGACCTCATCGAGCCGCCCCACCGGCACGCGGCGCGTGAAGTCCTGGCTCGACGCGATCTCGCTCATCATGGCCTGCATGCGGCTTAACGGCCGGGTGATCTGGCGATACAACAGCGCACCGATCGAAGTCAGCAAAATGATCGCAATGCCGGTGACGGACGCGATTGCCGTGGCGGTGGTCGCGAGCGTGGCGTTCAGCGACGTGATCGCGTCGTCCTTCTCGCGATTTTTCTCGACGCGCAAGGTCTCGACGATGCCTTCGAGTTCATCGCGATACTGCGCGACATTGGCGAACAGATACGCCTGCGCGAGTTCGTTCTTGCCGTCGGCCTTCATTTTCGCGGTCTCGGCAATCGCGGAGAAATAGTTCTCCAGACTGTCGTTCGCCTGGACAACGAGGCCTTGTTGCGCGTGGCTTGCCGCCTGTTTTGCCTGCAACGCGAGCGCCTGTTGCAGCGAGGCTTTTTTTTTCTTCAGCTCGTCCTGTGCCTGCGCGACCATGTTGGTATCGGGCGCATAGACCAGTGTCATCGTGGCCAGTTGCACGTCCTTGACTTGCGACACGAGGTCGGCGGATGCGAGCGCGCTGGGCACCACGCCCTCGGTCACCTTGCGCACTTCGGCGGCGCTGCCGCGCGTCTGATAGACGGCATAGCCGCCGATCGCCGACAACGCGACGAACATGAGAACAACCAATAGCGTGATGCGATGACGGATCGTCATTTGAACCCCCCGGGGTCTGGCCTTCGCGTTCGCTCTCGATCGGAGCGCGCGTTGTGTGCGAAACGTAATCTGACTTACAGCGCCGCCGAGTATTACCGAGGCATGTTACTCAACGATGACTACCTGGTTTTTGTGTGTGTCAGAGGGGTTAAATTCAGTTCTCAAGTTTTCGTGCGAAAGGCCGCTATTCAAAGTGCTTTTCTTTGCGGCGAAGAGGACGCGTGCGAAGCGTCGATTAATGCAGGCCAGCTGGCGCGGCGAGAAACGCTCCCGAATTTCCTCACCTTGGCATCCGAAATGCGCCGACAGGTAGCGAGATTCTCACCTCGCCGGCTCCCGAATCTTCTCACCTATCCGATTTCAGCCGTCCTCCATCGCGGACGATGCGCTCACCAGCATCCGCTCAGGGTTGCGCTCAGAGCGGCCAGTGCTGCAATCGCCAACAACTTCTTCATGCTCTCGCCTTCGATCAATCTATGGTCACGTGACATCGTCGCTCGGGTGTCGAGTGACGATGCGATGCGATGCGTCGTCCACAACTTATCAATCGGCGGCAGTTTATGTTTTACGATGCCGTTACAAGCTCGGCCACGAATCGAAGCGGCGGTGCGACCGGGCCATGCTGAACATCATCACGCACGGCGGCTCCCACGGCGATCGCGGCGTCATTCAAGACAATCGCACGCGCTCACGCTTTGTTCGTATATGGAAGAGGATGTAAGGGGATTGCCGGGTTCGGCCGGGTAGCGTGTGCATGATCGGTGAGTTCTTTGGAGCCGTTGCACGTCACCTCAAGTCGCCATGGGACGGACTCCCCTGGAAATACTCACCGTGATATAGGTGCGAATTCAGCGCGGCAATCGCTCACCTCCTGGAATCGCTCACCTTTGCCGTTGATCTCCTGGAACTCCTCACCTTTGATCGCAGTCGAGGCGATCTCCTGGAATTCCTCACCTTTGCGCGCGACGGTGCCATCTCCTGGGAAGCCTCACCGTTCAGCGCGAGACTCTGGAGACAGGACGCCTGTGCAAAACCGTCTCCCTTGTTCCAACCCGGCCTAAGCCTGGCATGCTGCACCTAGTCGCCAACTTTCAGAAGAACTTTTCCGCCTCGCTCCTGATGAGAGATTGCGGCGCCGATTTCCTCAAGCCGATAGGTCGCGGCCACTGGAATCGCAACTTCGCCTGCGGCCACCATCTTCGACGCCCGCATGATGGCGCGAGGAATCTGTCCGGCGAAATCCGGATTGCCTAAAGAAAAGCCACGAATGGTCAGGTCGTTGAAGATGACCTCGAAAGGGCTAACTGCTATGGCCGCAAAGCTCGGGGCAGCGTACGACACCAGTGTGCCACGCGGGCCCAGCAGCTTGGCCAGACGGCCAGCAGCCTCACCGCTGACAGCATCCAGCGCGAGCTGCACACGCTTTCCGCCCAGCGCCTCTGTCATCTTCGCCGGCGCGTCGTCGTCGTCCAGCAAGACAAGCTCGCATCCCGCTTCTCGCGCGGCATTCATAGCCTCGGCGCGGCGCACCAGTCCGAGAGTCTTGACACCTTTTTGCCTGGCGAAGCCGACTATCCAGCGCGCTATGGCCGAGTTGGCCGCGTTGATTGCAATCCAGTCACCCGACTGAAGGTGCACGTAGGTCTCGAGCAGCAGATGCGCAGTGGGCGGATTGATAGTAAGCATCGCCAACTGACGAGGGTCGGCATCGGCGGGAAGCACGACGATGCCGTCCACGTTGACGACCATCCGCTCGCGCCAGGTAAAGCTGCCCATCGGGAGAGTCACGCGATCGCCGACCCTGACGTTATCGACTCCTCTACCGACCTCCTGCGCACGCCCCATACCCTCGTTGCCGATAACGGATGGCAAGTCGGGATGCAGCGGGTACATGCCGCGCGCGACGAGAATGTCACTGAAGTTGATTGGGGCATACTCGACAGCAACCATCACCTGGCCCGGGCCAGGACTCGCGGGTTCGGGCAACTCACGGAATTCAAGTCCCGTTGCAGGGTCGCTATATGCGGTAAACACAATTCCTTTCATGATGAAGCTCCTCTTTGATGGTCGCCTATGCGAACAAGGCTGCGGCGTCCTTCATAACGAATCAATTGACGGTCAGATCTGCGCTCTGCCTCCGTCCACGAAGAGTTCGATGCCCGTGACGAAACTCGAGTCATCCGAAGCGAGAAACAGGGCAGCTTTGGCGACTTCGTCAGCTTCCCCCATGCGTCCCATCGGGATGGTAGACAGAACTTTCGCAATAGCGTCCCGAGGCTGCTGACCAATGATCGGCGTATCAATTGGGCCGGGGCTGAGGACGTTTGAACGGATGCGACGGTCCTTCAACTCCACAGTCCATCCTCGTACGAAATTGCGGATGGCGGCCTTGGTCGCGCCGTAGACCCAGAAGGCGGGTGTCCCTTTGGCGCTCGCGACGGAGCCCGTGAGAATGATCGATGCGCCGTCATTCAAGAGCGGCAGAGCCTTTTGCACGGTGAAGAGCACGCCCTTCACGTTGATATTGAACAGTTTGTCGAAATGCGCTTCAGTAATTTCGCCCAAGGCGGCGAACTCAGCGGTGCCAGCGTTGGCGAAGACGATGTCGATTCTTCGCCCCGACGCTTCGACGTTCTCATAGAGACGATCAAGATCATCCAGACTGGCGACGTCTCCATGGATGCCAGTCACATTGCCCCCGATGACCCTCACGGCTTCGTCGAGCTGCTTCTGGCGACGGCCGGTGATAAAGACGTAGGCGCCCTCGGCGACGAAGAGCTTCGCGGCGGCGAGGCCTATCCCCGACGAGCCGCCGGTGATGACGGCGACCTTTCCCTGCAACTTATCCATAGCGACTACTCCGTTGATTGCTAATCCCGATTGGCAGCGCCTCTGGTAGCGCCCATGCACGGCTATATTCGAGGGTGGTGTGCGCGTACCCACTAACGCCGGCCGGTCAGTCGATCACTCCGTGGCCGTCCGGCGGCTTGACCTCGAACCGGAACCCCACCCCGTCGCGCCTCACATGTCCAGCTGTTGGCGCGGCATAGTGGGTGCCGATGTCCGGATCGTGAGGCAAGGAAAACAGCATCTCGACCACGCATGTGATTTCCACCGAGCCCACCTGCCAACTCAACATATCGGCCTCCTTATGGTTGCAGCGCGTCGAGGAAACCTGGTCCGCTGATCGCCTGACCTGCTCATGTCGGTCACATCGTCAAAATGACTTTGCCAAACGGCCGGTCCTTTATCAGGTGACGCAAGGCTGCGCCTGCTTCGGCAAGGGGGTAAATGCTTTCGACGATCGGCTTGACTGATCCGCTTACGATCAACGGGATGATGTCCTGCCACGCACTCGCGATCGTGGCGGGCGACTGGGCGAACAGGGAAAAAGCCGGCCATGCGCGCGCGCTTCCAGATCAGGTCGGTGACATCGATGGTGGTTCTGCGGCCAGCGGAGTAGCCCAACGTGATCAGGACACCGCCGTGATCCAGGCTGCTCAACGCCTCACTCGTTACAGCGTTGCCGATGCTGTCGATGACGATATCGACGCCCTTGCCGAGCGTTATTCGACGAACGCCGTCGGCGAGACCTTCCGCGCTGAGGTCAATCACGTCCTCGAAGCCAAGTTCGCGCGCCCTCGCGGCTTTCGCCGCGCTACCCGCGGTGGAGATCACCTTGCCAGCGCCTTGCGCCCGCGCGAGCTGATAGGTCGCATTGCCGACCGACCCGCCGATTCCCGGCGCCAGCACCGTCATCCCCGGCTTGAACCCAGCGTCGGCGAGGCTGATCTGCGCCGTCAGATAGGCCACCGGAATGCTGGCCGCGAGGATATCCCCGATCGCGTCAGGCGATGCCAGATGTTCCGGCCTCACCAGCAGCCATTCCTGCCACGTTCCATTCTCACCAACGCCGTAGGGTCCGGTGAACATCACGCGGCTTCCCACCGCGAGCCCGGAGTCGCCTGCGTCCTCGATGACACCGACACCCTCATTGCCGAGCACCAGCGGCGCCCTGGCTCGAGGATGCACGCCCGACAGGACCGTGTTTTCGAGCGGCGTGACGCCGGCGGCCGTCACGCGAACCAGCACCCGGTCCTTCGCCCGTTGCGGCTTGGGTAATTCGATCTGCCGCAACCCGTCATAGCCCGAAAAGGTCTTCGCTTCGATTGCACGCATGGGTATATCCTGTAAAGTAACAGACCTGTACGTCACTTTCATAATAGGTACTGGTCTGTTACTTTGTCAACCATAAAATTCGAATCAAAGGAGTTGCGGATATGAAGGCTGGAGCCCGACCCCGGCGGGGCGCCCCGCCAAAGGGCGAAGTGAGCGCGCGCGAGCGTATCCTCGCGACGGCAAGCGATCTGTTCTATCGCGAGGGCATCCGTGCCATCGGCGTCGACACGGTCGTCGAGCGGTCCGGGGTGTCGAAGACGAGTCTCTATCGCGTATTCGATTCCAAGGACGCTTTGATCTCTGCTTTCGCCGCCGAGAAAAATCGGTTGTTCTGGGCGTGGTGGGATGACGTCGAAGAGAAGCATGCCGAGGACCCGCGCGCTCTGCTGGACGCGCTGCTATCTGGAATCGCGAAGCGGATTGCGCACCCCGCCTTTCGTGGCTGCCCCTTTCTCAACCTGATGACGGAGTTTCCCGACGACAACCATCCTGGCCGGGTGATCGCCCGAGACAACAAGGAGGAAATGCGGGCGAGGCTCGCAGCGATCGTCGCCAGGCTGGGCGTGGGCGATCCCGACCGCACCGCGTCTCAGATAGCGCTGCTCATCAACGGCGCATACGTCACCGGCCTGATGGAAGGATCGGCCGATCTGAAGGGCGACCTCGTCGATGCCGCCATGAAATTGTTGGCTTAGTGATTCGGCACCAGGCAGGTCGATTGCCTCATCGGATATCCGGTGTAAGAGCACTGTCGCCCAGCCTGGCGCTGTCATGGCAAATCGGGAGGAGTACGAACGCGATCATTTGCCGGAATGGGTTCTTGCCTCGAGTGCGTGGACGACGGCCGCGATGTCGGACTGTCCATGCCCCAATGCCTGCGTCTCACCGAAAAGCGCATAGCAGACGTCCAATAGCGGCGACGCGACCCCGGCTTCCCTGGCCGCTTCCGCAATCAATCGATTGACCTTCACCACATTGTCGATCGACCCTTGGACATCGAAGTCGCGCATCACCAGTTTGAGAATTTTTACGCGTGAAATGTCGCTCGCCATCTGACCGGCGTCCACGATGGCGCGGAACTGCTGCATGTCCAGACCATGCCGCTCGGCAAAATGGGCCGCTTCCGCAAGGCCGGTGACCGTGGTCATCAGAAACAGGTTCACCGCGAGCTTCATAAGAAGCCCATTCGGAACCGGGCCGCACACCATCGTCTGATGGCACATTGGCGTGAGCAAAGGGCGCACGCGTTCGACGGCCGCGTCTTCGCCCGCCAGCATCGCCACGAGCTGGCCTGCCTCGGCGGGCTTGCGCGAGCCCGAGACGGGCGCTTCCACGTAGCTGCCACCGGCGTTGCGGATGTCGGCTTCGAGTCCCCGCGAGTAGTCGGCCGAACTCGTCCCCATGTGGACGATCGTGTGATGCGCAACGTTCGCGCTGAACTGCGATGTGCCGCGGCCGAGAACGGCGTCGACTGCGTCGCCATCGACCAGCATCAGGAATATCACGCGGGTCCGTTCAAATATCGCGGCAGGATTCGTCGCGATGGTTGCGCCCGCTGCTCGCAAAGACTCACTTCTGTCAGCGGAGCGATTCCAGACAACGAGTTGTGCACCTGCGCGGGCCAAGTTGAGCGCCATGGGCTGCCCCATGACACCTAAGCCGATGAAACCGATGCCCATATTCACCTCCATCCCAGCGCGGTTGGCGCTTGTGGCGACACTGGATGAAAAATCCCGCTGCCCGCCTGCTGCGGCAACGAGCTGACATAGCGGGGCGACAAGCACACCTTCGGCGCCCGCCCCGCGACGAAGGCAGCAAGTGTGCTTGAAATCCTTTCGGAGTCCGCAATTTCGATCATGAGCATGCTTCTCCGGCAATCCCGCTTTCTGGGAGTCAACACGAATGTTGTTGACGGCGCGGCACGACCATATTCACGACATGCACCAGCACGGCCTCATCGTCCTGGTTCAGCGTAGTCGTTCGGAGCTTGATCAGGCCCTGCTCCGGACGTGACTTTGACGGTCGCACCTCGATCACTTCGCACTCGACGCGCAACTCATCACCGGGGCGCACTGGCCGGGGCCAGCGGCACTCGTCGAGCCCGGCGCCGACGAACCCGCCAGCCGGCTTGAGTTCGGTTTCGATCATCAACCGCATCGTCACGGCGGCGGTGTGCCAGCCGCTGGCGGCCAGTCCACCGAAAATCGAGCGGGCCGCCGCCGCCTCATCGAGGTGAAAGGGCTGTGGATCGAACTCAGCGGCGAACGCAAGGACCCGCTCCTTGTCGATGCGAAGCCGCCCTGACCCGAACGTCTGCCCCACTGCAAAATCTTCCAGATAGCGCTCGTTAAGCTGATTCATGATCCCGTCCCAGCCATATGCAATCGTTTCGGGCACGAGCCCAATGTCTCTCCCGCCGCCGATGCACAAAGTGACGACCGATCGGGTGACCACGGGCGATGGCGATGTCTTGGGACAACCTGAGATAGCCCCTGCTTCTATCACCGCATGACCGCCCGCCACAAAGTGACTAACCTGTAACTAATTTAATGGTACGGACAGGTCTGTTACTTTGTCAAGCGAGAAATCGGAACGGCAGAAGCATGCACCCGAGGCAGGAGGTTGCCAGCGCCGCTACGATTTGCACTCGTGGGCCGCGAAATGACCAAAGCGGGGGCGCAGCAACCTGACGATTCGTAATTGATTGAGATGTGGGGGAAACTCATCCGCATTCGATTTGACCTGAACTCGCTTCGGCAAATAGTCCCAACACCGAACGCAGGGTTACATAGAAACTCACGACTTATCTTTCGTAGAACTATTCGATCTATTGTTTTAACTTGCTCGGCTTCCCGGAATTCACGGCCTTTTTTGCGAACTGAGACATATCTCAGAACTTCACCTTCACCTGAAACCCCACTGTAAACGGCAGATTGTCCGATGGGATCGGCGGGATCAGGATGAAGTTCGCGCCGACGCGCTTGTATTCGACCATCACGATCGGCGCGACCACCGGACCGATCGTATGGTTGCGACCCAAGCCCCAGTTGCCGTAGTTATAGCCGGAGATGATCCCGGCGATCGCCGCGATGCGCACGATGCCCCAGTGCGCGAACTCCGGCGCCCACACCCCGCCGCCATAGTATGACGGCCGGCGCAGCGAGTTGCGAAAGCCTCCGGCCGTCAGCGCCCATTGATTGTTGAGCCAGCATTCGACGCCCAGGCCGGGGTTGAACTGTTCGAAATCGGTATTCGGATCGGGGTTGATGTGATATGAGCCGAGCATGGCATCGACCCACACGCCGCCCTCGCACCAGTTGCCTGCCTGCGCGGCGGAGGCCGCCGCCAGACTCGCGACGAGCGCCACTGCAGTACGTCGGATATTCTTCTTGATCTGCCGAAAATGCATGTCCACTCCGTCACCCGTCGAACGCCGGTGTCTTCTATGTTCTGGCTATGAGTGTGCCGCCCGTCGCGCACTGTACCTCAACCCGCACCCGATGTTGAGGATGCGCTCGGGCATGCGACCTGCTCGCGCCCAAAGCCGCAACGATAACGGAGAACCGATGGCAAAGCGGTGAATGCGCGCGCATCCACCGGCCATGTTTGATGAAAGTCTAAAGACCGAGGTCCGACAGGGCCGGATGATCGTCGGGACGGCGGCCAAGCGGCCAGTGATACAGGCGGTCGGCCTCGCGGATCGGCAGATCGTTGATGCTGGCGTGACGGCGCGCCATCAGCCCATGTTCGTCGAACTCCCAATTCTCGTTGCCGTACGAGCGAAACCAGTTGTTCGAATCGTCGTGCCACTCGTACGCGAAACGCACGGCGATGCGGCTATCGGTGAATGCCCACAGTTCCTTGATCAGCCGGTAGTCGAGTTCCTTCGCCCACTTGCGACGCAGCAGCCCGACGATCTCCGCGCGGCCATGCACGAATTCGGCGCGGTTGCGCCAGATGCTGTCCGGTGTGTACGCCAGCGACACGCGCTCGGGGTCGCGGGTATTCCAGCCGTCTTCCGCGGCGCGCACTTTCTGGATGGCGGTTTCGCGCGTGAACGGCGGCAGCGGCGGGCGGGTTTCGTTTGTGTCGGCCATGATGGTTCCTCAGTCAGGGTGCGGTGCGCCGGGATGGCGATCGCTTGTTTGCGGGAGCGTTGCTCGGCTTGCTTGCGGTCTTGCGTGCCGATGGGGTTGTGGCATTGCTCGGGGGCGCGCGTCGCTCCCCGGCGAACGAGGTTTCGGCGTCGAGCAAGACCCGCGCTGCGGTCTGCGCGTCGAGCGCGGCATCCGCATCGCCGCTCACCAATGCCACGGCGATTGCGCCGTCGAGCAGAATCAGCCATTGGCGCGACAAACGCGCGGCGCGGCGCGCATCCATGTCGGACTCCGCCGCGAACGCATTGCACTGGCTGCGCACGAAATCGAGCAGGCGTTCCTTGTGTTTGCGCGCGACGATCCGGATCGGGTCGTCCGCCGAAGCAATCTCGCCAGCCGCGTTCAAAAACGCGCAGCCGTGAAAATCTTCCGACGCGAACCATTCACGCAGTACCTCGAACATGCCGAGCAGACGCTTGCGCGAAGTCTTGCCGCACTGCTGCGTGCCTGCGATAAACCAGTTCATCCAACGCTCGTCGCGCCGTTCGAGCGCGGCCGCCACCAGTGCGTCTTTCGATTCGAAATGGGTGTAGAAGCTTTTGCGCGCCGTGCCGGACTGCTTGACGATCGCATCCACGCCGGTTGCGTGGATGCCGCCGGCGTAGATCAACGCCTCGGCGGCGTCCAGCAGACGCTCGCGCGCGCTGCCGGGCGCCGCGGCTTCAGTGAGAGTTTCGGTAGCCATCCATCTAAGGTAGAACGACCATTCTACGTCGTCAAGTTTTTCGTGCGTTTCGGCGGCTGGTTACGCTTGCTGCTATCGTGATGACGATCGGTCAACCGGAACGAATTTCATGAGCCACTCATCTGTCCGCGTCACGTTGGCACGCGCGCTGTTAGCCGCAACTCTGCTCACCACGGTGGCTTGCACGCCGTTGCAGGTGCTCACGCATTCGGTCAGCCAGAACGAAGCGCGCGTGCCCGCCGGCCGTTACGTGATAGACCCTGACCATTGCAGCATCACCTTCGACATCGATCACTTCAAATACTCGCGCTTTACGATACGCTTCGATCGCAAGCAGGGGCAGCTCGACTGGAACGAGGGCGGTCTCGATCGGAGCACGGCCTCGGTCACGATCGACGCCGCCAGCATCGATACGAATGTGCCGCTGCTCGACAAAATGGTGAAGGGCGCGAGCATGCTCGACGTGTCGCGCTATCCGGAGATTCGCTTCGTGAGCACGCGCTTCGAGCGTACCGGCGAAGCACGCGGCACGTTGACCGGCGATCTGACGATTCGCGGCGTCACGCAACCGGTGACGCTCGATGTCACCTTCAACGGCTTCGCGCCCGATCCGCTGACGAAGAAAGACACGCTAGGTTTTTCGGCGGACGGCCGCTTCAGCCGCGCGAAGTTCGGTTTGTCGACGTGGTATCCCGCTGTGGGCGACGAGATTCATGTGCGCATTCAGGCGGAGTTCGTGAAAACGCCCGCAGGCGGGTGAGCACACAGCGGGCGTGGGGTCGGGCGCGATCGCGTCAGCTCACGCAGCGGTCCAGTCCAGAATGACCTTGCCGCTCTCGCCGGAAAGCATCGTCGCGAATGCCTGCTGATAATCATCGACCTTGAAATGGTGCGTGAGGATCGGCGACAGATCCAGCCCGCTTTGCAGCATCGCGACCATCTTGTACCAGGTCTCGAACATTTCGCGCCCGTAAATGCCCTTGATTTCGAGGCCTTTGAAGATCACCTGGGTCCAGTCGATCGCGGTCTGCGCAGGCGGAATGCCGAGCAACGCAATCTTGCCGCCGTGATTCATCGCTTCGAGCATGCCGGTGAACGCGCTCGGCACGCCGGACATTTCCAGCCCGACATCGAAGCCTTCGGTCATGTGCAGTTCGCTCATCACGTCGCGCAACGATTCGCGCGACACGTTCACCGCGCGCGTCGCGCCCATCTTGCGCGCGAGTTCGAGGCGGTAATCGTTGATGTCGGTGATCACGACATTGCGCGCGCCGGCGTGTTTCGCGATCGCCACCGCCATGATGCCGATCGGTCCGGCGCCCGTGATCAGCACGTCTTCGCCGACCAGATTGAACGACAGCGCCGTATGCGTCGCGTTGCCGAACGGATCGAAGATCGCCGCGAGATCGTCGGAGATCTCGGGCGGAATCTTGAACGCGTTGAACGCCGGAATCACCAGATATTCGGCGAACGCGCCTTCCCGATTCACGCCGACGCCGACCGTATTGCGGCACAAATGCCGGCGTCCCGCGCGGCAGTTGCGGCAGAAGCCGCAGGTGATGTGTCCTTCGCCCGACACGCGATCGCCGATCGCAAAGCCGCGCACTTCCTGACCCATCTCGACGATCTCGCCGACATATTCGTGGCCGACGTGCATCGGCACTGGAATGGTCTTTTGCGCCCAGTCGTCCCACTTCCAGATGTGAATATCGGTGCCGCAAATCGCGGTGCGGGTGATGCGGATCATCACGTCGTTGTGGCCGACTTCGGGCTTCTTGACGTCGGTGAGCGTGAGACCCGGCGCGCGTTCGAGTTTTGCCAATGCTTTCATGTGCGCCTCTGTTTCAGATAACACCCAGTTCGCGGCCAATACGCGCGAATGCGTCGACAGCCCGGTCGATCTGTTCGGTCGTATGCGCGGCACTCATTTGCGTGCGGATGCGAGCGCGGCCCTTGGGCACCACCGGGAACGAAAAGCCGATCACGTAGACGCCTTCCCTCAACAGCGCGTCCGCCATTTTCGAAGCGAGTTGCGCGTCGCCGAGCATCACGGGAATGATCGGGTGTTCGCCCGGCACGAGCGTGAAGCCGAGCGCGCTCATCTTGCTGCGAAAGTGCGCGCCGTTTTCGCGCACACGTGCGCGCAATTGCGCGCCTTCATCGCTGGCCAGCAGTTCGAGCACTTTCAGCGACGCGGCGGCAATGCTCGGCGTGAGCGTGTTCGAAAACAGATAGGGACGCGAGCGCTGCCGCAGCAATTCGACGATCTCGTTGCGCGCGGCGACGTAGCCGCCCGATGCGCCGCCCAACGCTTTGCCAAGCGTGCCGGTAATGATGTCGACACGCGACAGTACCCCGCAATGCTCCGGCGTGCCGCGCCCGTGTTCGCCGACAAAGCCCACCGCATGCGAATCGTCGACCATCACCAGCGCGCCGTAGCGATCGGCCAGATCGCAGATGCCGGCGAGGTCGGCGATGATGCCGTCCATCGAGAACACGCCATCGGTCGCGATCAGCTTGAAGCGCGCGCCGGCGGCATCTGCTTCTTTCAGGCGGGCTTCGAGATCGGCGAGGTCGTTGTTCTTATAGCGAAAGCGCTTGGCCTTCGAGAGCCGCACGCCGTCGATAATGCTCGCGTGATTCAGTTCGTCGCTGATGATCGCGTCGTTTTCGTCGAGCAGCGTTTCGAACAAGCCGCCGTTCGCATCGAAACAGCTCGAGTAGAGAATGCAGTCGTCGGTTTGCAGGAACGCGGCGAGCGCACGTTCGAGTTCCTTGTGGACGGTTTGCGTGCCGCAAATGAAACGCACCGACGCCATGCCGAAGCCGTCGTTGTCCAGACCTCGCTTGGCGGCCTCGATCAGCCGGGCGTCGTCGGCGAGGCCGAGGTAGTTGTTCGCGCAGAAATTCAGCACGCCCGTGCCGTCGGCAAGCCGCACGTCGGCCGACTGCGGGCTCGCGATCACCCGCTCGTTCTTGTAAAAACCGTCGGCGCGGATCTGTTCGAGGGTGCCGCGTAGATGGGCGAGGTATTGGTCACGCATGAACCAGACTCCTGAATGGGTGATAGGCCGCCGCATGAACGTCAGCGTCAACGTTCCGGCTCGGGCCACGGCGAGGCGGCCTGTTATAGTCGGCTGTCAGTTTTATCGGATATTTTCGTTTTTCCGAACTAAAATCCGGTATATCGAACAACTCTAAACGATGGGTCAGAAAATGGCAAGTTCGGGCATCCGCCGCGCCGCGGCCAACGCGGCAACTACGTCGGGCGCAACTTCGGTGCCTGCGAGCGCGGCGCCGCCGCGCGTCGGTGAGCAGATTCAGCGCCTGCGCGCGGAGCGGCGCATGACGCTCGACGATCTGTCGCGTGCGGCAGGCGTGTCGAAATCCATGCTATCGGAAATCGAGCGCGACAAGGCCAATCCGACGATCGCGGTCGCCTGGCGTTTGACCAATGCGCTGGGCGTCAGTCTCGACTCGCTGTTCGCGCCGCCGAAGGCGCCCGAAGCGATCGCCGTGTCCGGGCCGCACGACATTCCCACGCTGAGCGGGCACGAGGCCAAATACCAGTTGCGGGTGTGGGGGCCGATCGAGCTGGCCGGCAAGTTCGAATGGTATGAATTGACGCTGCAGCCGGGCGGAGCGCTGATATCGAACGCGCATGAGCCGGGCACGCGCGAGCACCTGACCGTGCTGCATGGATCTGTCGAAATCGAAGCGGCCGGCGCGACCAAACGGCTCAAGGCGGCGGAGACCGCCCGTTATGTCGCCGACGAACCGCACGCGATCCGCAACGCCGGGAAGGGCGAGGCGAAAGCGCTGCTAGTGGTGATTCACGGCTGACGCCGGGCTCGTCGGCCTGGTCGGGCGCGTCGCCTAGTAGCTAGTTGTTGGCTGAATTGGCCATTCAGCCGAGGTTGCGCCAGACACTGTGTATTTGTACAGTATAAGCTGTCGATTGGAGCCGAAAATGAACAATCCGAAAGCCGATCCTAGCGATCAAGCTCTGGCCGCACTGCGCTATCAAACCGCGGCGTGCGATCTCGAACATATCGTGCGCAATATCGCCGCGCGCTACATCGTGCAGCAGGTGCCGCTCACGTGGCGTCTGCTGCATGCGATCGAAGCCGAGGCGCTGGCGGACCTCGGCTTCGCCAGCCGGCACGACGCGTTGATGCTGGGCCTGTTTCAGCGTCCGTCCGATTTGCCTTATCCGGAAACGGACGAAGCCGTGGATTTCGGCACGTCCACCGCGCTGCCGGCGGTATTCGCATTCGCCGTCAGTGCTTATGAGGAAGCTGCGCGCCGCGCCGCTCAGCCGGCGCCGGACCGCCCGGGCTTGAAGCGCTCCCGGCCTTGGGGCGGCTGAAAGCTGTATTTTCGCCTGTTGCCGCATACAATATGCTGCAACTAACGGAAGAATAGCCAATGTCACCTCCGCACCTGTCCGACCCGGTTCCCCGCGCTGCTCCGTCGACCGATCTCTTCGACCAGCAACGCGAGGACTGGCGTCGCGACCCGCAAATCGCCTTCGACGCGTGGCTGGCCAGACAGCATTTCAGACGTTCTTCCGCTGACGTCTACCGGGCGCAGTGGGGGCTTTTCCTCGACTGGCTCAGTGCGCGTCAGAAAAATCCCGTCACGGTCGACATGCACGAGATCGCCGAATTCGTCGCCGGGCTCGAGATCCGCAAACCCCAACGAATCAGGTATTTGCGGCTGATCGAACGGGTACTGGATCACGTACGCGAAATGGAATCCGCGTCGACAAACCCGGCACGCTTCATTGCTCAGGATGGTGAAGCAGCGTGGCGACACGCGCGCGACAATGAACCGACCGGCTTTCTCACCCATGCCGAACGAACCGCGCTGATCGCGCAGCTCTTTTCGCCATTGCCGGTTTTGTCGGCGGCGCAGCGCTGGAGAGAGCGCCGCGATCGCGCGTTGATCGCCGTGTTTCTCGGCGGCGGATTGAAAACGGGCGAGGCTGCGGCGCTTACGGTTAGTTGCGTGAATGCCGGCTCGCCGTGGGTGACGATCGAGTCCGCGAATCCGCTGCTGACGCGCCGAACCCGGCTCGCTCCGTTCGCGGCAGCAATTCTTGACGCTTGGCTTGCCGAGCGGCGTCTGGCGGAACTCGCTGGCAATCTGGTGTTCCCGGCGTCGCCCTCAGGGCGGCCGATGCACAAAGCCACCATGCTGCGCGCGGTCGACGCGTTGGTCGATGGCGCCGGGATTGCCGCGTCGCGCAAGTCTCGCGCGAGTCCACAAACATTGCGCAACACTTTTGCGGCGGATTTATTCGAGAGCGGGGTGGAGGCAGAACTGGTCGGGCAATGGCTGGGATTTGTGCAAGCCGTGTCCGCGAACCGTTTGTATCGCGCCTGGCAAACGTGGATGGATCAGCAGGAATCGCCCGCCGCCGATGTGCCCGATCCGGCTGCGCCGCCGTTGCACGCGCCCAGAAGCGACGGGCGTTTGACGAGGAAACCGGGAGCGGGGGAGCCCTGAAAAGCCTCACCTTTCTGGTCCCGAATTTCCTCACCTTTGACGTTCTATCCGCTACCGCACCGGTTGAATTACCGGGCCGCAGCCGCCGCCGTGTCGCTCGACAGAAACCGGCTGACCGCCGCGAGCCTTGATGCGCCGAGTCCCGACGAGTGTTCGCACTCCGGGCAAAGCAATTCATAGCGGTGATCGACCTGCGACAACTCCGGCTCACCTTCATCGCATTTTGGGCAGCGCAGCGGGAGCGAGACATGGCCGTCCGCCGCCGTGCCGACCGAAGTCAATTCGTCGCTCGTGAGCCGGCCCGCTTCAACCAGCGAGCAAAGCAGACTGGCGATCGCCGGGTCGATGCCTTGCTGGGTGCGCAGCACGGCGACTTCTTTCGTCAACGCATCCACTTCGTCCGATTGCTCGCGCAGTTGCGCGTCGAGCCGGTCGCCGCGCGCCTTGGCTGCGGCAATCTGCTGAATGAACTCAAATTCCTTGCGGCTCGCGTCGCGCACGCCCGATTGGTACGTGGCCGCCATGCTGCGCAGCGAGTCGAGTTCGACAAGCATCGGCTTGACCCGCCGTTCGGCTTCCGCAACTGCGTCTTTGATCTGCTGCGCATAGTGTTCCGTGCTTTGACGCATTTCGACATGCAATGCGTCGATCCGGTCGCGCAGCGTTGCATTGGTTGCGAACTCGGCGTCCAGACGCTGACGGAGCGCTTCGTTTTCGTGCTCAAGCCGTCGCACCGTTGCCTGCAAGCCTTCGTGGTGAACGTTGCCGTGGGTGGTGGCGCTGGATAGCTCGGTTTCGAGCGCACGAACCCGATCCCACGCGGCTTCGGCGCGTAGTTCGCTGCGCTTGACTGCCTCGTCTGAGGCGTCCCGGCGAATTTCCGCGTCTCGCGCGAGTTGCTCGGCGGCGGCGATCTGCGCGCGGATTTCCTCGCGTTCGGCATCGAGGGTAGTTCGCGCATGCGCAACGGCTTCTTCGAACAACGCGCCCAGCAGTTCACCGGCGCGATCTTCCAATGCTTTCGGGATCGCGCCCGCACCGACTTTTACACGCGACACATTGCGGATGCGTTCCCAGAAATGGTCGATGTCCTTCGGAATATCGCTTGCGCTGCCGGTCTGCGTCAGATCACGGACCGTGGCCATGGATGGGCGGATACCCAGGTCGAAAAACAGCCGCTTGCACGCATGCAGCGACAAATCCTGTCGCCGAGCCCCTTTAACACGCATGGCCTCAAGCTCGCTACGAATGCTTTGCCGTTCCTGGTCCAGATTCATATCAACCTCGATGTCGCTCGAATTGGATGGATCATAACAATTTACGTAGCGTTTGCTACCTGTTTGTTCTTGTCGCGGGGATGTCGTGGAATTGGCGTGCTTTTACGTGCCGGAGATGTCGATCGACTCGCGCTCGTTGATATCTGCCGTGAAACAAAGCGAAGAATAGCGAATAACTTCTTGTAAAGAAAGAGTTTTTGATAGCTATGAATAAATCGCTGACTGTTTCACGAACGTTCGATGGCGAGGACGTTGTGTGGAAGCGGTGGTCCGGAGGACTCGCGGGGCGGATGCTAGAGAGTAATAAAAGTAAACACCTTTGAACCCATGTTAAAACGGTTAACGCCATGGCAAAGCCTTATGCGGCGGGGGTTCCAGGCTAGGAAGGTGAAGCTTTGCGGGAGACGTGGTGAGATCTTGCGGGACGCTGGAGTGATGAGGTTCGGGGACCGCGGTGAGCGGGTCCGGGACAGAACGTGAGCGGGTTCAGGAGACCCCGTAAACATGCGGTTTGATCAAAGGTGAGATTTTGCAGGAGCTCGCGGGGGTGAATCGACCGGCAGCGCTTGACAGTCCACTCCGCTGGCGGCCGAACCAACGGTGAGCGCTTTCGGGATGGTCTCCGCCACCGATTTTCGGGCCTGATTTGAGGCTGTAAACCCCAATGGTGAGCCAAGTCAGGAGAAAACGGGAAGCGAAGGTGAGGTTTTACGGGGCCGAACGGTCATTTCTGCCTGATTTCTGGGCAGTCGCGCGCCAAAGGTGAGCGTTTGCGGGATGCGGGGCTATGTTCTGGTGAGCGTTGCGCCGGTGATATGGACGAGCGGGCGGATCCCGAGAACATATAGGTGAGGAAATTCGGGAACTGGCGTCGAGACCGGTCTGCTCGGTTGCCGGATCAGCCAGTTTTGGTCAAAGGTGAGGCTTTTCGGGAGCCTGGGGAGTGCCTTTTGGACATCGAGGTGAGGAAATGCGGGAGCTAAGCGGCTTCCGTTGCCCGGAAAAGCCCAACAGATGCTGTCGCGACAATGACTGCGTTGCGGCGCCAAGTTTCTATTGGTGAGGTTGTTCGGGAACTCCCGGGTAGCAATCTGAAATGCCGCCTTCCGTCAGAAAGCGTCTAAAGGTGAGAGAAAACGGGAGCGGACGACGCGGCGCTTCGAAGGACTAATATATAACTCATTGAATTTAATGGAATATTCTTCTTCATTGCTTAATGGTGAGGTTTTTCGGGAGGTGCTCGGTTAGGCGACCATCACCGTCTGCGATGAGTAAAGGTGAGGTTTTTCAGGAGGGTTTTTCGCTCGATCAAAGGCACGGCGCCCCGCGAGCCCGCGTCGTTCCAAGTTGTCGGTCAGCGTAAAGGTGAGCTTTTTCAGGGGACGTTCGACGGGCCGCAGATCGGTGACCGGTTAAAGGGATCGTCGAGCAGGTGTAGATCGCTATCGCGATCAGCAGTCCGCGGTTGAGTCGTTATGCATTTCCCATAACATCGTCCGCATCCACGAGTCGGCAGCACCGCGTCACAGTCGCTCACTGTCGTGCGAATCTCCTCTCGGATGCATGGCGCAAGGCCTTGTCGCGCGCGCCCCGTGCTGGGCCAATCGCGCCTGGCCCAAGCCGCGGCCCTGTGAGGTCCGTTAGGTTTTAATGCTGGTGATCTCTTCCAAGCGGGCGCGTGCCAATCTGAAATCGTCTCGTAGGGAGTAGCGTTCCCGCCGCGGCTTCTCCCCTCCCCCGCCGACGAACCTGGGCGTAGCGCTTTCAGGAATCGTTCCGAGGCCCCCGCCTTTGCGCGCGGCCGCGTTTCCGCCTGGATTTCGCGAAAAATATTTACGGTGAGAAGATTCGGGATCGAACGGTCCCGTTCGCGAGCCTTGTAGAAAACCCGAAATTTACGGAGGCCGCGACCTGCAAGGATGGCCCGAATCTGTGCAAAACGGTTGAGGTGAGAGTTTGCGGGAGATCCTCGAGGTGAGTTGCGGTCCGTAAACTCGCTTCACCGGCAACGGTGAGACGCACGCTATAGACGCGTATCACCACAGCCGGTATGCTCTCGCCAAATCCCTCCTTGACCAGACGCATGGCCACGAAGCGCGCAAAGAAGACCGATGTAGTCAGCCCGAGCTCGGCCGAATTGCGCAAGGCCGTAGAGGCGATTGCCATCCAGCCGAAGAGCGGCAAAATCACGCTGCTCACCCGCAAGCTGTTCAACGTGCTGCTCGCTGTGGCCCAGCAAGCCGACGAAGCGGGCGACACGTATCGGGCCTTGTTGTCCGACATCGTCGCCAATTCCGCTTTCGATTCCAACGACACCGCGCTCGTCAAGGAGCACTTACGGCGCATGGTGTCGGTGCAGGTCGAATGGAGCACCGGCACGTCCAGCCAGAAGCCGGGTCGCAAGTGGGGCATTTCCACGCTGATCGCCGACGCGGAAATTCTGGAGGACCCAACGACACGCCGCGTCTGGGTGGAATTCTCGTTTGCGCCGAAAATCAAGAAGAAGCTGCTCGACCCGGTCCAGTATGCGCGTCTGAGTCTCCAATTCCAGAGCCAATTGCGTAGCAGCGCGGGCCTTGCGTTGTACGAGATTTGCGTGCGCTATCTGACCAACCCGAGTCACCTGACCATGCGTGAGACGTGGGAATGGTGGCGCCCGATTCTGTCGGGTACGCCGGACACGGAAGCGGGCGACGAGGCGAAGCGCGAATATAAGTACTTCAAGCGCGATTACCTGCGCCCGGCGATTGCCGAAGTCAACGCGGTTACCAATATCTTCGTCGAACTGATCGAGCACCGCGAAGGCCGGCGGGTTGCCGAAATCCAGTTTCGTGTGACCGAGCGCAAGCAACCCATGCTCGCGCTCGACGAGCATCCGAACGTGTTTGACAGCACGCTTGTCGATCGGATGGTGAAGATCGGCATTCCGCTGAAAGAAGCGCAAACGCTGTATGCCGATAGCGAGGAAAACCGGATTCGCGCCGCTTTGCAGATGACCGAGCAACGCATGCGCAGCACGTCGTTGCCGCCTGTGCGTAGCGCGCCCGCGCTGTTCAAGGATGCGTTGAAGAAAGGCTACGCGCCGCCTGTCGAAGCGTTGCCATCAGGGAGTGGCGGCAAAGGCGCGGTCGCGGCGCCTGCCGACGACCTCAAGGCGCGATTGCTCGAGGAATACTCGGCGCATCGCCGGAAGGAAGCGTACGAGTTGTACAACGAGCAAGGTGAGTCTGAGCGGGAAATCGCGCGGCAATCGTTCGAGGAAGAGCAGTTGCCGGCGCTCGGCACGCACATGCGGGACGACTGGCGTCGTCGTGGACTGGATTCGAAGATTGTGGAAACGGCATTCTTCGACTGGCTGGCGCGTAAGACCTGGGGCGAGCCGACCGATGGCGACCTGCTCGCTTTCACGCTGAGCCAATCGCGCGCGGCTTGATTGATCGGTTAGTTTGGCGGCCTCAGTACGCTCACTGAGCGGCGACCGCAGGGGCGTGCCGCTCTACCCTGCCGCGTTGCGACTGTTCCCTCTTACTTCAGCATCTTTTCAATCTGTCGCAGGATGCCGTCACGCTTCTCGCGCGTGAGGCCCTTCAAACGCAGTTCGATTCGATCATCTCCGTACGATTTGAGATCACCGACCGGCACACCGTCGAGCTTGATTTCCAGTCGCTGCGCGTAGCGTTGCCGGCCCGCCGGTTTGACGCTTTCCTGCGCGTTTGCCCTTCCCTTGACGATGTCGGCGACTTGCCGCGTGCTCAGATCGTCAGAGACGATCTTGTTGATCAGGCGCAGCGTGGCGTCGGCGCCCCGGGCGGTGTGATAGCGACCCACGTGATACGCCATGTTTGAGCCGAAGCGGTCCGAGCGCGCGACCATTTCATGCATGACGGCCTCCGGCAACTTCGCGATGGAAAGGGCGACCGCAACGGTCGATTCGTCCAGGCCGAGATGTTCGGCGAGCTCCTTCTGACTCTGAAAGTGGCGATCGTCGAGAAAGCGTTTCCAGACGACAGCGTTGTCGAAGACGGTCTGCGAATCGCGTTGGACGTTCAGGTCATAGCCGAGCTTGTAGCTCTGGATGCCAATCGGCAGATCGATGACGATCGCCTTCACCGATTCCTTGTTCGCTTCTTTCAACGCTCGCACGCGGCGGCCACCGTCGCTAACAAAGTAGGTGCCGGGATTGTCGTAATCGGGAATGACGTGAATCGCCTGCTGCTGCCCCTGCTTTGCCAGATTGACCGCAAGCTCCGCAATCGACGCCTTCAGATAGAAGTGTCGAGGATTGAATGGGCTCGGCTTGATGCTCTTCAGCGGAAGTTCGATGACCTGGTTCGTTCGGTATCCATGCTCGATCTTCCACGCGCGGTAGGCGGCCGATTCAGCGGCTGCGTCGGCGGTGTCGGCCTGCGGGACGTCCTGCGGCACAACGACAGCCGACATTGCGCGTCCAGCCGCTTCGCTACTCGGGGGGCCGTTCTTGACCAGCCCGTCGATGGCATTCAGACGGTCGAGAGCAGTTCGCTTTTCGCTACTTGTCGTATCAGGACGTGCTTGAAAGCCTTTGGCAAATTGGGAGGGTTTCATTCAGGGTCCTTTATGCGCATAAATTTCACGGGAGCAACGCTGCGATTTCGTTCGCGCATGCCCGTACTTCGATGGCGGCGAGTTTGGCGCCGCGGTCGTTCATCTGAAGCACCGTTTGTCCTAACGCCATAGCCTGCTTGTAGGCTTCGCGCGTCGGGATCTGAGTCTTAAGCAGAGGGAAGCCGAGTTCTTCCAAAGCGCGCTTCAGTTCGCGCGTCAGCATCCGTTTTTCTTCGGTCTTGTTGAGCAGGAAGACTGCGCGCAGGTCTTCGTTCATCACCTGGGCTTGCTGCACCAGCTTGACCAGGCCGATGCTCGACCAGTAGTCGGCCGGTGATGACGATGTTGGGATCACTGCGACGCTCGCCGCGAGCAAGACGACGCCAGAGACCTTTTCGGTAATGGAAGGCGGGCAGTCGACGATGATGATGTCGTAGTCAGCCACGAACTTCTTGATCTCGCGATGGATCTGGCTGCCTGCTTCGGAGAGGTTGACGACAGCGAAGGGAATGCCGGTGTCGCCGTCTGATGATGCGCTGGCCCAGTGGATCAGTGTGTTTTGCCCATCTGCGTCTACGACGAGGACGCGTTTGCCTTTCTCGTGAAACGCAGCGCCGAGATGCATCGCGATTGTGCTCTTCCCGACCCCGCCCTTCTGTTGTGTTACCGCGATGATTTCCGCTGCCAAATTTCACCTCCTCTTTTTAAGCGCAAATGGATTTTACCTGGATGAATTCGCATTTCAATCGTTTTGTGGAAAACAAGATAAGAATTAGCCATTCGGATAAGGTTTATGCGCATAAAGGTAGGAGCGAGCGAAATGGCGGCGAAATTAAGGCTGGTCCGGCGGAATAGGATGGCCGGCCATTAGGTAATGTCCAGCGGAGTAGCCGACGGGCGAGGATCGTTGCGATCCGTCCGTGCGTTGGCCCATCCGTGCTCTGGTATTTCGCGTGTCGTCACGACTCACTGCGGATGTGTCTCGAAGTGCTTCGAGACAGTCGAAGTGACGAGGCGCGCTGGCGGGGGATGAATGTCATGTCGGGATGAGCGGGCGGTCGACTTTATGCGCATAAAGTTCTTGCGACAGCTCGGCTTCGATTAGCTCTCAGTGCTGAGTGGACTGACGGCGCGCCCGTGCAGCACTCGGTTATCGACATCCGTGGGGTAACGTGCGTCGCAACGGCAACGGCAACGGC
>NZ_JAQQEU010000074.1:0-34362 GCF_046026895.1 Paraburkholderia sediminicola | reverse complement strand
ACTCCGAAGGAAAAGTGTGTTGGCGCGTCGAGCCACGCTGCCGCGGCACACTCGGGCGACGGCGATTGCGGGCGTCCGGCCGGCATAGTTCGGATAGACCGTTTCCAGCAACGGCCGCATGAGCTGCGGGAACGCGTCATCGAAGCGCATCTGCATGTGCGCCAACATGAACGAGAACGACCCGATCAGCCGCTCGACAGATGGATCGCCCATCTAACCGGCCTGCATACCCAGCCGCCGCGCAATGTTCCCGTCGCCTGCTGCGAATTCCACATCCCGTTCACGCATGTAGAGCCGTTCATTCGTGTGGCACTGCAACAGCCGTGGGTCCATCCGGTGCGTTCCTGTTCAGCAATGCAGCAACTCAGACGCGCATTGGCATTGCGCCGTGGCAGGCGTTGTCTCCCACGCGTCGTTGTGCCTTTTTGCTCTCTGGCCCAAGTATCAGAAAATGGCCGGCGAATTGTCCATCAGATAAAGACGAATATCTGTCAGGCTTTGCAAAATATTCGATTCGCATCCCGAATTGATGCAGGACCCTGTTCTGCATCAATGTTGCCCTCTGTGTCCCGTCAAGGCCGCCGTAGTTGCTGCTATTGCAGCGTGGTCGTGAACGGCCCTAAAGAACAAGGCTCGATCTCGTTCTACGATCACGGCATCCGCATCCAACTTCGGAAGCCACCCGATGCACAATTACCGGATCTGATCCGGTTCCAGTTCGAGATTCGCTCTGGCGTCTTCCGCAATCGTCCGTAGTTGCGTCACGATTCGCGCGCATCAAGATTCGACATACGAAGTCCCGAATCGTCACGGCTATCTTGACCGGCTTCGCAAATCCGTCGCTGCTCGAAATTCCAGTGTTTATTTAGTTATCTTTATCATCTAGTACGGAAAGAGCGTTCGATATAGGCTTCCACGTAGATCAACGCGAGAAATGGAATCATTTTGCGAGTCAGCATTCCTGATGATGCGTGACTCGTCGACCCTGCTCCGCATGCGCGATGTTTCGCCGATGCGCTCGTTCTGCGCGTTGCGCACTTGAACTCACAGGCCTTACTAGAACCGAGTGTAACCGCCGCTCGGCGGTTACACGGTTATCTCATCTCGACAGCGTCAACGACTGCGTGACGCCGGTCGCCTCAGTGAGAATGACGCGGCACCGCAGCACCACGGCAACCGACGAGGAAATCGAGGTCGCATCCTTCATCGGCCTGCAGCACGTGATCGACATAAAGACGCTGGTAGCCGCCGCCATTGGGCGGCTGTGGCGGCACGTGTTGCGCCATGCGGCGCTCCAGCTCCGCGTCGCTGATATCCAGATGCAGCGTGCCGGCGTCGCAATCGAGTTCGATCCAATCGCCGTCCTGCACCGCCGCCAACGGACCGCCCGCCGCTGCTTCCGGCGTCACGTGCAAAACGACGGTGCCGTAGGCGGTCCCGCTCATGCGCGCGTCCGAAATCCGCACCATGTCCTTCACGCCCTGACGCAGCAGCTTCGGCGGCAGTCCCATGTTGCCGACTTCAGCCATGCCCGGATAACCCTTCGGGCCGCAGTTCTTCATCACGAGCACGGAGCTGGCGTCGACATCGAGCGCTTCGTCGACGATGCGCGCCTTGTAATGCTCGAGGTTCTCGAACACCACCGCCCGTCCGCGATGCTTCAGCAGTGCGGGCGTGGCTGCCGACGGCTTGAGCACCGCGCCGCGCGGTGCGAGATTGCCGCGCAGCACACGGATCCCGCCATCGGCGACGAGCGGCCTGTCGAGTTGCCGGATGACTTCGTCGTTGGTGTTCGGCGCGTCCTTGACGTTCTCCCACAACGACTTCCCGTTCACGGTCAGCGCGTCCGGGTGCGGCAGCAGGTCCGCTTCGCCGAGCCGGCGCAACACGGCCGGCAAACCGCCCGCGTAATAGAACTCTTCCATCAGGAAACGGCCCGACGGCATCAGGTCGACGATCGTCGGCGTGTCTCGTCCGATGCGCACCCAGTCGTCGAGTTCGAGTTCGACACCGATGCGGCCCGCGATCGCCTTCAGATGAATCACCGCATTGGTCGACCCGCCGATCGCGGCGTTGGTGCGAATGGCGTTCATGAAGGCTGCGCGCGTGAGGATCTTCGACAGCTTAAGGTCTTCGTGGGCCATCTCGACGATACGGATTCCTGACATATGCGCGAGCACGTAGCGGCGCGAATCGACAGCCGGAATCGCCGCATTGTGCGGCAGCGACGTGCCGAGCGCTTCGGCCATGCAAGCCATCGTCGACGCGGTGCCCATCGTGTTGCAGGTGCCCGCCGAGCGCGACATGCCGGCCTCGGCCGACAGGAATTGATGCAGGTTGATCTCGCCTGCCTTCAGCGATTCGTGCAGTTGCCATACAGCCGTGCCCGAGCCGATGTTCTTGCCGTCCAGCTTGCCGTTCAGCATCGGGCCGCCGGTGACGACGATCGCCGGCACGTCGCAGCTCGCCGCGCCCATCAGCAGCGCGGGCGTGGTCTTGTCGCAACCGGTGAGGAGCACGACCGCGTCGATCGGATTGCCGCGGATCGCCTCTTCGACATCCATCGCCGCGAGATTGCGCGTGAGCATCGCGGTGGGACGCAGATTCGATTCGCCGTTCGAAAACACGGGGAATTCGACGGGGAAGCCGCCGGCTTCGTAGATGCCGCGTTTCACGTGCTCGGCGAGCTTGCGAAAGTGCGCGTTGCACGGCGTGAGTTCCGACCAGGTGTTGCAGATGCCGATGACGGGGCGACCGTCGAACTCATGATCGGGAATGCCTTGATTCTTCATCCAGCTTCGATACATAAAGCCGTTCTTGTCAGCTGTGCCGAACCATTCAGCTGAGCGCAGTTTCCGCTTTTTTTCCGACATGCCTATTTCCTTGATGCACGTGCCGGGACACAGCACCGGCCAGTTGGACCGATCCGGCGCGGCGCGGCCGGCGAGTCGACGGTTAAGCGGATGGCGACAGCGTGTTGCGCGCTCGCTCTGTCGTCCCCAGACTTTGAAATGCGGGTCACGGAAGGCTGTGGCTCAATTTATGGGAATGCTGAAGTGTACGGAGCGGGCTGATGTCTTTCCAATTAAATTTTTGGCGGTATTGATATCGGTTTTGGTATGGAGCCCGAGTGGGAGCCGTTGAACACCGCTGCGCGAGCAGCCGATCTCGTGGCCCCTCAACCACCATCGCGCGGCGGCAAGCGACGCCTGCGCCGTTCGACACCGCGCTGCCCGCTCATGACGATCCGCTACTGCGCCTCGCTGCTTCGATTGCAGGCGAGGGAACCGATAGCACAGGCCTCCTGTTGCCCTGCCAGACCCGCCTGATGATCGCAGGGCTGAGCAGCGAAGACGGCGGCATCATCAGGTTCACAACCTTGAGAAATGCAGTCGACAGCGTGCTGTCGCGTGTCGCAGCAACGTGAAGCTTGCCGATGTACCAGTTGATGAAACGGAGCATCGGCGGGCGCGCGCCCTTGATTTGCGGATGGCGCAGGTCGTTGCCAACCGCGATCTCCCACGGAATATCGACGATCTTCGCGGCCGCCCCGAAGAATCGACGCGCAAGACCGTTAGAACCCGCGCGCAGGCACCGTTGCAGCGTCAGCGCTTCCTCTGCCGCGACCGTCATGCCCTGCCCGTACACAGGGTTGAAGCTGCAGATGGCGTCACCAAAAACCAGGTAATTATCGGGGAAGCGTGCGAGCTTCTCATACCGCCGGCGCAGGTTGGACACGTAGCGGTAGCGCCTGTAATCGGTCAGCGGTTCCGCTCTTGCGACAAGGTCGTGAATCTCCATGGTCGGCAGCGTCGCCAGATACGCGAGAAAGCCCTGGTCGTTGTCGGGTGCGTCGTCGCCAAGAAAACCGCCGGCACTGACGATCCAGCTGTCGCTTTCCTGCGCGAGCACGACGCCGTTGCGCCAGTTCGGCGCACTACCGGCAACAACGATACCGTGCTTGCCATCAAGGTCAGTCGGATGACGTCGATAGGTACGGGTCATGTAGGAGATGCCGATCTCGACCTTCTCATTGACGGGAGGCCGGTAGCCGAGCTCTTCGAGCCACGCCTCGCTGGATGAGCCACGGCCAGTCGCATCAACGACAAGGTCCGCGTGGATGGTCTCTTCCGGCTTGCCCTCGAAACATGTGCGGACACCGGTCACGCTCTTGCGAGCGGGGTCGGTCGCAAGACCCTGCACCGCGCAACTTTCCATGACGCGCACGTTCGGCAAGCTCATGAGCCTTCGGCGTAGATGGCCTTCGAGCACGGGACGGCTCGCCAGCAGACCGCTCAGGTCGCTCGCGCCGTTAGCAAGCCTGACGTTGCGACCTATCCAGACCACATCGTTGGCTACATCACCGATCAAGCCGCCGCTTTGCGCGACGACCTCGCTGTTGTAGCCGGGGAAGAATTCCTCGAGTACCGCGCTGCCGCGCGCAAGCAGCCCATGAGTGTGACGACCCTGTGGCACGCCCTTGCGCGGCGTGTCTGCGGCCGCAAACGCATCGCGCTCGAGCACGGTGACGATGGTATAGAAATCCGCCAGTACGCGGGCAGCCAACAGCCCACTCATGCTGGCGCCGATCACGATCGCATGCTCACCCAGGTTCTTCATGGCAATCCTCCAGTTCAATCGGTCGCAATGAGGGCCGCGCCCATCATTTGCAGGGAATGGTAGGATTGCCTCGTCCCCTGAGCGTCCCCCGGACGCCGTCATTGAGGGTCGCCTCGCCATGGCTCTGTTCAGCGTGCGCACGCTTGGATTTCCGGAGATCCGTCGGGACGACCGGCTGTGCCAGTTGGCCTTGCGCAAGGGTTTGGCCCTGCTGGTCTATCTGGCCGAAGCGAAGGGCGCAGTCGGGCGCGACGTGTTCGCCGCGATGTTGTGGCCGGAAGACTGCGAAGAGGTTGTACGGGCGCGGCTGCGGCGTCTGTTGCATCGCCTCCAGCTCACACTCGGCGACGGCGTTCTCACCACCGACCGCTCAACCATTCGATGGTCGGCAGCGACCAATCTGCAAGTGGATTCCCAGCTGTTCGAGCAAGCCTGCGACCGCGGCGAATTCGAGCAGGCATGCCGCCATTATCCCGGCGACTTTCTCGAAGGCTTTTCGCCCGGCGACTGCCCGCAGTTCGACGAATGGGCTTTTTTTCGCCGGGAGGCCTTGCGGGGCCGGGCAATCCAGGCGCTCGAGCGCGTGGTGCACGACAAGAAAGCGGCCGGCGATTACGCGGCCGCGGCCGCGCACGCCGGCCGTCTTGTCGGGTTCGATCCGTTCAGCGAAGTGTACGGCCGTCACCTCATCCGCAACCTTCTGCTCGCCGGAGACCGGGCCACGGCCCAGCGGCACCTCGAGGCCCTGACGCAGCGCCTTCGCGACGAGTTCAATGTCGCGCCGGAAGCCGAGACCCGCGCGCTGCTGAATGCCGGCGCAACGTTGCCGATCGAGGAACCGCCGCCGACGCGCTATGTCAGCGGTGGCGGCGTCCATCTTGCCTACCAGACCTACGGCACCGGCCACATTGATGTTCTGGTGCTGTCCGGTTTCGTGTCCCACGTCGAACGGGTGTGGGAGCAGCCCCGCTGCCGGACGTTCCTGTCCTCCCTCGCCGGGATGGGCCGTCTCATCTTGCTCGATCGCCGCGGCATCGGGCTTTCCGACCGGGTCGGGTTCAATCCGAGCGTCGAGGCGACCGCGCAGGATATCGGCACCGTGCTTGACGCTGCCGGCAGCCGCCGGGTCGTGCTGTTCGGCGCGTCAGAGAGCGGGCCGGCCTGCATCAGGTTTGCCGTCGATCACCCCGATCGCGTCGCTGGCCTCATTCTGTTCGCGTCGCTGGCGAAAGGGAGCGCAACGCCCGACTATTCCCACGCACTGCAGGCGAGCCAGTACGACAGGTGGCTGCAGCAGCTCGTCGCAGTCTGGGGCGGGCCTGCGGGCATTGAGACATTCGCGCCGAGCCTGTCGGGCGATCCTCACGCAAGAGCCTGGTGGGCGGGCTTGCTTCGGGCCGCGTCGAGCCCGGGAGCCATCAAGGGCGTGCTCGAAGCGTTGCGCGATATGGATGTGCGGCAACTCCTCGGCCGAATTTCGATGCCGACCCTGGTGCTGCATCGTCACGACGACCGCGCCGTTCGCATCGGCGCCGGCCGCCATCTCGCCAGCCACATCGCTCAGGCGCGATTCGTCGAACTCGACGGCGCCGATCACTGGGCCTTCGCGGGCGATCAGCAACCGGTCCTTGACCACATCAGGCAATTTGTCGGCAGTCTCGCTGGCTAACTGTGACTGGGAGATGCGGTACAAGACGTCAGCCGACGCCGGCGCCAACCTTGCCGTCGTGACCGCGAAGGACAAGCTGCGCCGCCTGCTCGGCAAGGGGCTCAAGGGCATCTGCTTTTCGTCGGAGAAGGCGGACGAAGCGTCGATCGAAGAAAACGGCATAGACAACGTGATCGAGCTGGTCGGCCAACCCGCGCCGAGCGTGTGCAGCGCCGAGCTTTCCGAATTCGTGTTCGCCGCGGGCGTGCGTCTGCTGGAGACACGCGACATCGACCTGATGTTCCTGTCGACCACCGACTACGTGCAGCACAAGTGCGCGCCCGGCACGCCCGGCGCGAACGCCTTCTATCAGATGATGGACGGCTACCTGCAACGGCTAGACGAACTGGGCGCGACCGTCGCGATCACCGCCGATCACAAGCGGGCCGCGTCGCCGACGTGCTGGTGTTCGGCGCGGGCGAGGTACTGAAGGACGACGGCCTGATTTTCTCGTGCGATCTCACGCCGCACGGCAAGAAGCGTCGCGTGTACACGCAGCGCGAGCCGTTGCTCGGCGTGATTTCGGCCATCACGCCGTTCAATCACCCGATGAATCAGGTCGCGCACAAGATCGTGCCGTCCCGGATCGTCGTGAAGCCTTCGGAGAAAGTGCCGCTGTCGTGCTACCTGCTCGCGGACATTCTCTACGAAGCGGGTTTGCCCGCGCAGATGCTGCAGGTCCTGACAGGCGACCCCGCTGTGATCGCTGACGAACTGATCACGAATCCGGCCGTCGATCTAATTACGTTTACGGGCGGCATATCGATCGGCAAATCCATCGCGGCGCGCATGGGGTATCGGCGAGCCGTGCTGGAACTGGGCGGCAACGATCCGATCATCGTGATGGAAGACGCCGATCTGGACGAAGCCAATTCGCTCGCTGTCTCCGGACTCCTACAAGAACTCGGGGCAGCGATGCACGGCGATCAAGCGTATGCTGGTTCACGAAGCCGTCGCGGATCGCTTCACCGAGTTCGCCGTGGAGAAAACGCGTGCGTGGAAATATGGCAATCCGGCTGATAGCAGCGTCGACATGGGCACGGTCATCGACGAAGCCGCCGCGCAGTTCTGCGAGCGCCAGGTCAACGACGCGCTCGCGCGCGGCGCGCGCCTCCTTGTGGGCAACCGGCGCGAGGGCGCGCTGTAACAGCACCGACTATGCGCTGTCGTCATCGGTTTGCACCAACCGGTTCGACTACATCACCCGCTTCATCACCGAACTCGAAGTGGGCAGCGTCAACGTGCGCGAGGTGCCGGGTTACCGGCTCGAACTCACGCCGTTCGGCGGCGTGAAAGACTCCGGGCTCAGCTACAAGGAGGGCGTGCAGGAAGCGATGAAGAGCTTCACCAATACCAAGACCTACTCGCTGCCGTGGTGACGGACAGAAGACAGTGCCGCCCGTGCGTCAAACGAGTCGCTCAGCGGTTTTTCCGCAATTGGAGGATGACATGCATGTTGGCGTTCCAAAGGAAATCAAGAACAACGAATACCGGGTGGGACTGACTCCATCGTCAGTCCGCGAAATGGTGGCGCACGGTCACGCTGTCACGGTCGAAACAGGCGCGGGAAGTGGCATTGGGGCATCCGATGCGGTATATGAAAAGGCCGGCGCAAAGATCGCGCCTCGCGCGGAAGATGTCTTCGCGAAGGCCGACATGATCATCAAGGTGAAGGAGCCGCAAGCCGGCGAGCGCGCGATGCTTCGCGACGGACAGGTCCTTTTCACGTATTTGCACCTCGCGCCGGACCCGGAGCAATGTGCCGACCTCGTGAAGAGCAAGGCCGTCTGCATTGCCTATGAAACCGTCACCCAACCCGCCGGCGGACTGCCGCTGCTGGCACCCATGTCCGAAGTCGCCGGCCGCCTGTCGATTCAGGCGGGCGCGTACTGTCTCGAGCGCGCGCATGGCGGCAAGGGCATTCTGCTGGGCGGCGTCGCGGGTGTGCCATCGGCGAAGATCGTGATCCTGGGCGCAGGCGTGGTCGGCTCGAATGCGGCGCAGATTGCGGTGGGCACCGGCGCGCAGGTCGCGGTGATCGATCGCAATCTGGACGCGCTGCGGCGCATGGACCGTCTGCTCGGCGCGCGCGTCATGACCGTGTTTTCGAATCAGGACAATGTCGAAAAGCACGTGCTCGAAGCCGACCTCGTCATCGGCGGTGTGCTGATCCCGGGCGCGGCCGCTCCCAAACTCGTGACCACCGCAATGATTCACGCGATGCAGCCCGGCTCCGCGATTGTCGACGTGGCGATCGATCAAGGCGGATGCTGCGAGACGGCAAGGCCCACGACGCACGCGGAGCCGACTTACATGGTGGGCGACGTGGTTCACTACTGTGTCGCCAACATGCCGGGCGGCGTGCCGCGCACTTCGACCTACGCGCTCAATAATGCGACGCTGCCTTTTGCGCTACAGATCGCAAACAAAGGTTGGCGCAAGGCGTTGCAAGAAGATCGGCATCTTCGCAATGGCCTGAACGTCGCTTTTGGAAAAGTGACCTGCCGGGAGGTGGCCGGAGCACTCGGCTACACGTGGGAGGCGCCGGAATCCGTGCTGGAAATGTGATCGGCCAACGGATGCCAGCTGTCTTCGGACTAGTGATCGCGATTGAAAAGAGCCATTCAATCGCGACCACCCCATTCAAATCCGCTACTTCTTCTCCTGCTTGTGCTTTGGCTCCCTGGCCGCAGCCTGTGCCTTTGCCCGACCTCCAGGCGCGACTTGCCGTGGAGCCGTCCAGTGGATCTTTGCGGCTTGAAATTTCTGACCCGACGCATCGTCGGCAGGGTCGCCAGCACCTGCATCGGGCACGAAGGTCGTGCTCCATCCACCGGCGACTTCAGTGGCAACCAGCCAGGCCCTTGTCGGTCTTGCGCGTGATATTGGGCAGCGACAGATGCCAGCCGATTCCGAAGGGTCCGTTGCCGGCGCCCGAGTCGTAGGACAGGGAGAGTTGCGGTCCGAAACCGCCGCGCCCGGGAGAGGTCGCGATGGGCACCGTCATGGCGCCCGTGCCGGTGGTGGGATTGGCGGAGAACTTTTCGCCGATGCCGTGGATAGCCCCGCCCCCCTTGGGCAATGACACCGTCGGCGCGCCGACGAAGAAGTTCTCGTCCCCCGCTGGCTTAGGGCCTGTGGCTTGCGTCACAGATTCTCGAATGGCCTGTTCCACGCCACCTCCGAACCAATAAGGTCACCTATTCACCAAGCGCACGTCGACAAAGTGAGCGTGATGGAATTCCAATTGCATAGGCGACGCGCCACGGCGCAACGCACGGCGCTCGACACGAGAAGTCGCGTTTTTCGCGCCCGCACTCAGCCGACGCAGCCCGGTAGCGACGCTAAATCGCCGGCGCTGCGATCATCCTCGACTTGAGGTGATGGTCACCTTCAGATTGGTAATCCGTAGACGATCATTGAGCGCTCGTTTGAAAGAAAACTGCGCCGGAACCGCCGCGTCGCAGGCAAGCGCAGGACATCCACCATCGGACCCGTGTCGCAGATAGCTCTCAATCCCAAAACCGCAGATTTGCCCATCGACGCTTCACGGTATCAACCACGCTATGTTTGCAAACGCGATCCGGTGCAGTACGGAACGATCACGCTGGCCGAAATCGATGCCCGGCTCCAGAGTCTCGGCGCCATCAGGATCTTTTCACTCAGGACTCCACTGGACTTTCAATCCAGCGGCACCGTGAGCCGGTCGATCACGGCATGCGTCTCGGGCCGCACGCCCCGCCACCAGGCGAACGCTTCTGCTGCCTGCTCCACCAGCATGCCGACGCCGTCCGCGACGCCTTGCACACCCGCATTGCGGGCCAGCCGCAGGAAGGGCGTCAGTCTCTTGCCGTAGGCGAGTTCGTAAGCCGCGCCTGCGGGACTGAAGACGCTCGGTGGAACTGGCGGCAGATCGCCGGTCAGGCTGGCCGACGTCGCGTTGACGACCAGGTCGAACCGCCCCATCGCCTCGAGATCGCCGTACCCGCAGGCGGCCAGCGGACCGCTCGTGGCGACTTGTTCGACCAGCGCCCGAGCCTTCGCAATGTCCCTGTTGGCGACGATCAGTTCAGCGGGTCGCGCGGCAAGGAACGGCAGCAAAGCACCCCGCACCGCCCCGCCGGCGCCGAGGACGAGCACGCGCTTGCCGGCCATCGGCAGTTTCAGGTTGACCTCGATGTCGCGTACCAAACCGACGCCGTCGAAATTCTCGGCGACGATCCTGCCGTCTCTGAAGCTCAGCGCATTGGCGGCACCCGCCAGCGCCGCGCGCTCGCTGCGTTCGTCGGCCATCGCGAACGCCTTCAGCTTGAAGGGCGCGGTCACGTTCATGCCTTTGCCGCCCGCCGCGATGAACGCGCGCACGGTCCCGGCGAACGCGTCCGGCGGCTCCATCGGACCTTCGATCGCCGTATAGGACATGTCCTGCTGCGTCTCCTGCGCAAAGAGACCGTGGATCAATGGAGATTTCGTGTGTCCGATCGGATTGCCGATCACCGCGTACTGGTCAGTCATCATGGCCTCACCTTTGAATACAGCACACCGTCGGTCTGCATCGCGTCGATCTCGGCAGCGCCGAAGCCCAGCGATTGCGCCACTTCCGCATTGTGCTGACCGAGATCGGGCGCGACCTCGCGGATCGTCGTGTCGCAGTCGGAGAAACGGAACGGCAGGTTCGGCAGGCGCAACTTGCCGTAGCGCGGATGCTCCTGCTCGACCACCATGCCTCGCGCGACGATCTGCGGATCGGCGAGTACTTCGTCGATCCGCTGCACCTTCGCGCAAGGCACGTCGATACCGTCGAGCAGATCCAGCACCTGTGCGACCGGTCGGCCGGCGACCCAGGGCTGCACGACGGACAGAATGTCCAACCGGTTCGTATTGCGTCCCGCAAGGGTGTGAAAGCGTGCGTCGGTTCCGAAACCAGCCGGCCCTCCATGAGCCTCGATCAGTGCGGCGAAGCGCTTCCACGCGCCGTCTACCTGCGCCGCGATCACGAGGTCGCCGTCGGCGGCACGAAACACGCCGTAGAGCGTCGAGGTGGGCATGTCGTGACCGGTCTGCTCCGGCACGATGCCTTGCATGGTGTAGCACTGCACCGCGTATTCGTGCATCGACACCAATGTGTCGTACAGCGCCATGTCGATATGCTGGCCTCGGCCGCTCTTCACGCGGCCGAGCAGCGCGGCGTTGATCGCCGCCACTGCGTGAATGCCGGTGTACATGTCGCCGAGCGAAATGCGCATCAGCGGCGGCGGCTCGCCGGGATTGCCGATCATCTGCATGATGCCGCTCTTCGCTTCGGCAATCAGACCGAAACCGGCGCGGTGCGCATCGGGGCCCGTATGGCCATATGCCGAGATCGAGCAGTAGACCAGTTTCGGATTTCGCGCGGACAGTTCGTCATAACCGAGCCCGAGTTTGTTCAGCGCACCCGGCCGGTAGTTCTCGACGAACACATCCGCCGAATCGCACAACCGCTGCATGAACGCCTTCCCACGCGCATCGCGCATATTGACGCTGACGCCGCGCTTGCCCATGTTGAGCTGCAGGAAATAGCCGCTCTGCTCGTCATCGAGCACCGTGGCATGCTGACGCCCGGCATCGCCGCTGCCGGGCCGCTCGACCTTGATGACTTCGGCTCCGAGCGCCGCGAGGCAGCGCCCGACATACGGACCGGCCAGAAAATGGCTGTAGTCGACGACGCGAATCCCTTCGAGAGGACGTGCCTGCATCAGAATGCTCCCGTTCGGCGCGGCACCATCAGTCGATGCTCGCCGTGCTGGACGACCTTACCGTCCTGATTGACCAGTTCGGACGGCAGCACGACGATCCCCCAGTCGGGACGGCTCTTGCTTGCCCGCATCGAACCCACGCGGAATTTCACGTGCAACACGTCGTTGACCTTGATCGGCAGGTTGAAGTCCCACGACCAGCCGAGCGACATGCCCGGGAGGAAGCGGTAGTCGCTTTGGGTCTTAAGCCCATCGGCGATCGACAAGCCAAACAGACCATGCGCGACGATCGAACCGAAGTGGCTCGCGTTCGCGTAGTCCTCGTCCACATGCACCGGCGTGTGATCGCCGGTGAGGTCGGCGTAGGCCAGAATGCGTTCTTTGGTGACGGTGTAAGTCGGGCTCACGCACGCATCGCCTTCGCGGGCATCGTCCCAGTATTTTTCGACGAACGTCATCTCACCCCTCCGAGCGTGGGTTGATCGCCAGCGCCTGCGCGACGCATGCGGCGGGCCTGGCCTGAATCAGTTCGACGGCGAGGCCGTCCGGCAGGCGCAACCAGTTGCGTCCTTGCGGCATTTCGCTTACCCCATACTTTTGCGCAGCGGCGAGCGCGGCCTCCATGTCTTCGCACATCACGCCCAGGTGGCCGAGACGGCCTTCCGGCGCGTCATGCCGCGGGTCATGGATGAACTGCAGACCGCCCAGCGTCCAGTACTGACGCGGTTCTTCGACGGTGCCGTCGACCTCGCGCATCGTCATGCCGAGAACGTCTTCGAAAAAGCGGATGTGCCAGTGGATGTCCTTCACCCAGATGGCGACATGCTCCAGATAAGCCTTGCTGCCGTTCATGCGGTTGTCTCCCTTGTCCCATGCAAGATGTCGCTATGTTGCCGGTCGGTCATGGCGCGCTCGATGCCCTTGATGCACGCCACCAGCGTCGCGTTGACGGGCGTCGGCACGCCGTGCCGTTGTCCCCGGCGCACGACCGCGCCGTTGATAAAGTCGATTTCGGTGATGGAGCCTTTTTCGAGGCTTTGCAGCATCGAGGTCTTGAAGGTGGCGGATAGTCCTTCGCCGGCGAGGGTCCACGGGCGTTCGGGATCGGTGGTGGAAAGGCTCACGCCGGCGGCCTGGGCGACCGCGATCGCTTCGGCGACCGCTGCGAGCGCGGTCGTCTTCAGAAGCGGTTCGTCATAGAGTTGGCCGTAGGTCAGGCCGGTGGTACCGGTCAGCGCGCCGGTCGCGACATTGACCAGCAGCTTGTCCCACATCGTGCCGACGATGTTGTCGCTGACCGTGGTGGCGAGGCCGGCGGCGTTGAAGGTTTCAGCGATCGCCGTCACGCGGGACGTGACCCGGCCGTCGAGTTCCCCGATGTAGGTCGCCTTGCCAGCGACGCCGGACTCGATGTGCCCCGGATTGCGCATCACGCCGCCCACATAGGTCTTGCCGGCCAGCACGCGCTCGCGACCCACGATGTCCGCGAGCAGGTCTTCGTGCCCAAGGCCGTTCTGCAACGACAGGACCAGCGTATCGGGCCCGATCAGATCCAGCGCGTCGCGCATTGCCGCATCGGTATGAAAAGACTTGACCAGCACGACAACCAGATCGACGGCGCCGGCCTCGGCGGCCCGCGTCGCCGCGCGGACTTTCACGCGACGCGAGCCGTCCGCATCGTCGACGCGCAGACCATCGCGCCGCATGGACTCCACATGTGCCGCCGAACGGTTCAGCAACCAGACTTCGTTGCCGCCTTCGGTCAGCGCCGCACCAACGGCGCAACCCAGAGCTCCCGCACCTAGAATCGCAATCTTCACTGACGTCTCCTTGATCTGGAGATGAAGATACGATTCGGCGCTCATGTCGGCAATGCAATGGATACAATGACATCATTGCGCCAGACAATATCGCTATGAACCCGGCAGAACTCCCCGATCTGAAGCTGCTGCAGCTTTTCGACCTTCTCTACGATGTGCGCAGCGTCACGCGCGTGGCCGAGCAGCTCGGACAGAGTCAGCCCACGATCAGCATCTGGCTGGGGCGTTTGCGGGAGCATCTGCAGGATCCGCTGTTCATACGTACACCGGGCGGCATGGCGCCGACGCCGCAAGCCGATGCGCTGATCGGACCGTGCCGGGAGATTCTCGAATCGCTGCGGCGCTTCACTGCCTGGGAGATCGCGTTTGATCCAGCCACGGCGAAGCGGCGGTTCCGTATCTGCATGACCGACGCCAGCCACATCACGCTGCTTCCGCGCATGCTGGCGCACGTGCGCGCGCAGGCGCCGGGCATCCGTCTGGAGGCGGCGAGGATCGACGGCAATACCGAACGGGCCCTGGAATCAGGTGAGGCGGACCTTGCGATCGGTCATGTGCCCTGGCTCGGCGGCGGTATTTACCAGCAGCAGTTGTACACGCAGGACTGGGTGTGTCTGATGAATAAGCACCACCCGCGAGTGCGCGCAAAGCTCGGGTTGAAGCAGTACCGCGCCGAAGGTCATGTCGTCATCGCGGCGGGGACCGGCGCGCAGCTGCTGGAGCAGGCGCTCGTGCGCCAGCAGGTCGAGCGGGACGTGGTGCTCGAGCTGCCGGGCTTTCTCGGGCTGGGAGCGATCATCCAGACGACCGACCTGATCGCCACCCTGCCGCGGCATACCGGCGAGACGCTGGCGAAGGTGAATGACCTGGCGGTGCATCCGTGTCCGATACCCGTGGAGGGATTTGCGGTACGGCAGCACTGGCATGCCCGCTATCACCACGAAGCGGGGAATCGCTGGCTGCGCCAGCTGGTGGCTCAGCTATTCAGCAGTTTGCGTTGATCTCGCAATCGTGCAGGCTGCTGCGCGGATCGTCCCAAGTCGGCTTGGGAGACACTGTCCAGTGTTTAAACGTCTTTGGTATCAAATACGAGAAGCTCGACACCGGCCTGTGCGAAATTGGCAAGATCGCTCGCGATCGCTCGGCCTTCGGGTGAATTGAGTGCCTGTTGCATGGAATCCATCGAATCAAAGCTCAGGATCGCTGCAAGGTAGTACGGGGAGGCGCCTTGCGGGGTCGCTACTGGCCCGGCACTCACTTCATAGCGCTGAAGGCCGGATATCGTCTTGGCAAGAGGCACATGATTCGAGAAGTAATACGCGTCGAATGCGTCCGGGTTTGACGGCGTCTTGTATAGGGCGACGAGCTTTGCCATGGTCAGGTTTCCTTGAGCACCCGGCGCGATCGGTGCACGACAGAACGAGCGTCTCGCTCTCCAATCTGCCGACGGCCGGGATCATGCCGGGACTGGTAGGGGTTCGCGCAGACAACCGTCTTACCTTGTCGAAATTACACGTTGAATTCTACGCTGGCTTTGAATTCTCATTGAAACCTTTCACGAGTTTTCGCCTATTTCACCGGACGGTACCCGGGCACCGGTTGGCGGTGCGCGAGGGTTTTAGCGACCGGCGCTCTAGCCGCCATCGACGTGCAGGATTTCTCCCGTGATGAACGGTGCGGAATCAAGGAACAGAATCGCGTCGGCGATATCGCTCATCTCGCCCATGCGTCCGAGCGGATGGAAGGCGGCCAGCGCTTCATGGGTTGCCGGCGCGTGCATAGGCGTCTTGATGATCCCCGGCGCGACGGCATTCACGCGAATCCCTTTTTTGGCGTACTCAATCGCAAGCGACTTCGTGGCGGCGTTCAGCCCCCCTTCGTCAGGGCTGCCAGTACCGAATAGACGCCGCTGATCGCCGCGTCAGCGGTGCTGGAGGTCACGCCAACCACGTGGCCGCTCGAATGCCTTTCCATTTCGGCAATGGCGAGCTGCGTGATGTGAGAAACCCGCCACATTCACATTCATCACCGCAGCGTAGTCTTCGGCGGTGAGTTCGGTGAAAGGCTTCCCGATGTTGGCCTCATGATTACGCGACCATGCATGGCCGTGAACATCAGCACGCACGCCGGAGTAGCCGTTTTCAGCGAGTTCACGAAGAGGCGCAAAGTGGCAGCGACCACAAGACGAGCCTACATCCCAACTATAGCGCTTTCAAAGCGGGTAACAGCCGATCGAATTCGCGCTTCACTACGCCGTAACATTCGCAAACACGTGCTTCGAGTGCCGGCCTGTCCAGCACCTCGATGTGGCCATGACTGTAGCGAATCAAACCCGCATCCTGCAATTTCAGCGCGGCCTCGGTTACGCCGGATCGACGAACGCCCAGCATATTGGCGATCAGTTCCTGCGTCATCTTCAGTTCGTTTGAAGAAAGACGGTCGATACTGAGCAGGAGCCACCTGCACAACTGCTGATCGATCGAATGGTGTCGGTTACACACGGCAGTCTGCGCCATCTGGGTAATCAGCGCCTGCGTGTAGCGGAGCAAAAGGCGCTGGACTGGACCGGCACGATGAAACTCCTCTTTCAGGATTTGAGCGTCCAGGCGATACGCCTTGCCCGCGCTTTGCACGACCGCCCGACTGGGCGTGGTCTCGCCCCCCATGAAAAGCGCGATGCCGATGAGCCCTTCGTTGCCGACGATCGCGATCTCGGCGGACGCACCGTCCTCCATCACATACAGCAGCGACACAATGCAGGTGGTCGGGAAATAAACGTAATTGAGGCGGTCGCCGGATTCATAGACGACATTGCCGAGCGGCATATCCACGGCTAACAGGTGTGGCGCGAGACGCTCCCACTCCAGGTCGGGCAACACTGCCAGCAGATGATTTTCGTTTTGGGGCAGATCTTGAACCATTTCGCACTCTCCGCAGCTCGCCCGGAACCGCGCCGCTTTCGCCGACGATTTCCTGACGGGTAAATATGGATAGAAGGAGGGACGCTCCAACACCTTTACCGGCTGCGCCGCAGCGCGACTCCATGCGGCAATCTTCGCGCGGCTGAAAGTCTGGCCAATACGTAATGAATTATAAGCCACGTCGAAATCACGGATCCGGCCCGCTTTTTGGCATGACATCGCGCTACCGCACATCAGGGGGAAACGGATTGCACGAATTTCGGGATCATCGCCTCGGTCACCTTTGAAAAGTAACCGCCGGGCTGGACGGCAATCGTTCTTTCCACTTATACGCTGCCATAAAAAGCGCGGCCGGCGGACGCCAGATGTACTGACGTTTCCATCCCCATTCTGGGCGTTTCGGCAACGAAGAGCGCCGGGACGCGGGTATCGGTCTGGTATTCAGGAACCGCAGGAGTTCTTGAAAAAGCACCAGCAACAAGTGGTTCGCCAACGCCCGCCTCGCATGATGGAGGGCCGGCTCAACCAACAGCATCGCAAATGCAGTTCGGTAGATCGGTATGGTGGCGTTCAGGTCAGTAAGAACGACCGGGACATGCGAAAACCCGGTGGGTGGGTCACGTCTGATGATCACGGCGAGCGACTGCTGCGCCGTGCCCGCACGACCGCGGGAAAGTCGCCCGACGATTCACGCGGATCGTGCGTTTGAACATAGACAGAGGTCTGTACGTTGACGTACCGCAATCTCCCGCGCTTGCGCGTAGCGTGGCATCTATCGTCGACCGGCGGGGAGAAACTCATGCTTAGACGAACCTTCAACTGGAGCACACCCGGATCGCTTCTCGCACTGGGTGCAGCGCTCTCAGGCTGCACCACCGCCTCTTCTTCCGATGCGAGCCGCACTGAACAAATGGACAAGCGCCGCACCATCGATGCAGGGGTCGACTCGATGCTCGCACGCCTCTATGAGATCGCGAGCGGCCCACGTGACCTGGTCGACAAGGCGAACCGGGTCCTGTCCTGGTGTTCCCGGCTGTGTTCGACGTCGGTCTCGTGGTCGGCGGTCAATATCGAAGGTTCCTTGCGCGTCGCGCGGACACACGTTCGGCTACTACGGCACGGCGATCTCGACACGAGCACCACTACCGGTGAGGTCAACGCTTTCGTGCTAACCAATCATGGCCTGATGGCCGGCGCGTCGCTCCAAGGCACCAAAGTCACGCGGCTCGCGTCGCTTTGAAAACCATACCCAGGGGCGCGGCGTAATGCGCGGCCCCTTTTCTCATACTGCGGAGAAACCATGTTGCGAAGCATAAGCGACCTGCACGGCAGCACCGTGCATGCAGTGGACGGTGACATCGGCTCGGTCAACCAGGCCTATTTCGACGACGAATCCCGGGGGGTGCGTTACCTGGTGGTCGAAACAGGCAATTGGCTAAACGACCGGCAAGTTCTGGTTTCGCCGTATTCGGTGAAACACACCGACCCGGGATCGAGCGTCGTGCAAGTGAACCTTTCCCGGCAGCAAGTGCGCGACAGTCCGCTTCTCGACACCCACAAGCCGGTATCGCGGCAGCACGAGATCGAGTATCTGCGCTACTACAGCTATCCGACATATTGGGGCGGTCCGAACCTGTGGGGCATGGGCGCCTACCCAGCCTACGATCCGCCAGAGCCGCTGGACACGCCGCGCGATACACCGCCGCGACCACCCTTGCATACGGACCAACCGCAAGCGGACGTTCATCTGCGCAGTACAAACGAGGTCAAGGGATACCACCTCAAAGCAGCGGACGGCAGCATCGGCTACGTCTCCGACTTCATTTACGACGACACCGACTGGGCGATTCGCTACCTGGTCGTGGAGACGCACAACTGGTGGCCAGGTGGCAAAGCCGTGTTGATCGCGATTCACTGGATCGACGTTGTCGACTGGCTCGATTCCACCGTATCCACCGCACTAACACGCGACATCATTAAGAATAGCCCCGCTTATGACGACTCGATACCGGTCGACCGGGATTACGAAGTCATGCTGCACCGGTTTTACGACAAGCACGGCTATTGGTCGGATGCCGATGCCGGCGACCGCGCTGCATTGGAGTGAGGCGCCGCGCAGAACGCAGTGCTCGCCTGATCCGGGCGGTCCCGCATCGGTCGAAAACCGCATAAGGTCGGGGGATATGGCGGCGCTGACGGTGCTTGACGAGCCGCGAGTTTCATTCAGCACAGACGACGACCCTTGTGGTTGTCGTTCAACCAGACGGGCGGCAACATGACGGACAGAATCATCTCAAGCAGGACACACGACGCTCACATGACCGTCAAGGATCATATCGCCGACGGTTGGGTGGCGAGCGTGTGTGTCGTCCCGAAGGGCCTGTCAAAGGGCAATGAAGTGGTCAAACTCGACACCGTCTTCGAACGCGAGGATGTCGCGTGGGAATCGGTTGAGACGCTTGCGCGCGCTGAGCTCAACAATCTGAAATAGCACACTGGGCCGCGCGTGCAAGGCTCGCCGAGCACGGCGCAATAGCCTGCATACGTCTCCTTTTTTCATGGACCACTCGCATGACTTCCTATGATGTCGTAATCGCAGTCTTCAATGACCACCATCAAGCCGATGCAGCCGTGCGCAAGCTGATAGCGCCACGTTCGTCAAAGTGGGGCTGCCGAAGGAAAGCGTGATCCATTACGAGGCCGCCATCCAGGCCGATGGATTCATCGTGATGGCCCACGGCACGCCGGATGAAATGGCGCGCGCAAAAGCCGTTCTCGCAACCCACCAGCCGGCGCGACTCGACTCGCACGAAGGCGTCACGCCCACCGAGGCCGCCACGCCCGAAACCATCTGACCGGTCGATCCGGCCGCGCCAGCCACAGGGAACGCCCCGCTCATGGACACGCTCACTCACGATCCGGTCAAGCAGCCGGCTCGTCCAAAGCTGCTGCAGGTGATGGGCCCCGGCCTCATCACCGGTGCATCGGACGACGATCCCAGCGGCATCGCAACTTACTCCCAGGTCGGCGCGCAATTCGGCTACGGCCTTGCGTGGACGCTCCTGTTCAGCTACCCGCTGATGGCCGCAATTCAGGAGATCAGCGCGCGCATCGGGCGAGTGACCGGCAGCGGCATCGCGGGCAATCTGCGAGAGCACTATCCGCGCTGGTTGTCGACCAGCGTAGTCGGGATGCTGCTCGTCGCGAACATCATCAACCTGGGGGCGGACCTCGGCGCAATGGGCGCAGCGCTCAAGCTGCTGATCGCAGGTCCCGCGCTACTCTACGTGTGCGGTTTCGGGCTGCTGTCCGTGGTATTGGAAGTATTCACCCGCTATGCACGCTACGTGTCGATTCTCAAATGGCTGTGCCTGTCGCTGTTCAGCTACGTGATCTGCGCCTTTGTCGTCAAAGTGCCGTGGGATCAGGTCGGCCGGGCCGTTCTCTTGCCGGCGCTTTCCCTCAAACCAGACTACCTCGTCGCAATCGTCGCTGTCATGGGTACGACAATCAGCCCTTACCTGTTTTTCTGGCAAGCCGGGCAGGAAGTCGAAGACGAAAAGGAGCGACCCGGCGCGCATCCGTTGACTCACGCGCCGTGGGAAGCGCCCGCGGAGTTCGCGCGAATCCGCATCGACACCTACCTCGGCATGGCACTCTCGAACGTGATCGCGTTCTTCATCGTCGTGACGACCGCGACGACCCTGCATGCGCGCGGGCTCACCGATATTCAGACTTCGGCGCAGGCCGCGGAAGCGCTGCGCGCCATAGCAGGTCCGTTCACGTTCTTTGTGTTCGCCGCCGGCATCATCGGAACCGGCCTGTTGACGCTGCCTGTGCTGGCCGGCTCGGGTGCCTATGCGGTGGGCGAATTGTTCGCGTGGCGAGTGGGCCTTGTGCGCCTGCCCTCGCAAGCGAAGGCGTTCTATGGCGTGATTGCTGCCGCAACGGCAATCGGCGCTGGCCTGAACTTCACGTCGATCGATCCGGTCAAGGCACTCTATTGGAGCGCTGTGCTCAATGGCGTCGTTGCAGTGCCCGTGATGATCGTCATGATGCATCTCTCGATGCGCGCCCGCATCATGTCCGGTTTCACACTGCCGCCAACACTACGCATCCTCGGCTGGGTTGCAACCGGCGTGATGGCGGCAACGGTCGCGGTGATGGGCGTCACCTGGTTTGCGTGAGGGATTCGCCCTATCGCTGCGGATATTGCGCTCGCAAGGCTTCGATCTCATCAAGCAGATCAAGCGCGAGCGCGATGCCCGCGGCGTTGATCTCGAGATCCTGCGCGAGACGGCACGCCTTGCGGGCGCGTCGCAATGAGACGCCGTCGAAGCGCGGGCCATCATTCTCGCTGACGACTTTCGGCTCAATCGCGCCTTGCGCGATCCATTCAAAGATCTGAATTTCAGAGGCGCCGGACACCCGGCACAATTCGAGCAGCGTTAACTCCACTTGTTCCTCGACGATCAGGCATTCGAGCCACGCCGTGCGCGATTCGTTCATGATGGATCACCTGAAAATTGCGCGCGCGGATTGAAGTCGCATGCCTGTCGCAGTGCGTCGTAAGCGGCGCGTGCCTGCTCGCTGTCGGCCGATGGCAGAGCGATGTTCAATCGCGCATAGAGGTCGCCCGCTGTACCGGCCGGACCGCTCGCTGGGATGCCCTTGCCTTTCAGGCGCAAGCGCTGGCCTCCGCTCGAACCTTTGGGTACGGCGATTTCGACTGTGCCGTCGGGCGTCGGCACGGTGATGCGCGCACCTAGTGCCGCTTCCCAGGGCGCGATCGGCACGTCGATCGTCACGTCGCGTCCGACGACGCGGGAAAGTTCCTGCGGGCGGAACGCGATTTCCGGGTACAAGTCGCCAGCACGCCCTTCTCCGAAACCCGCGCCGCCCTGGTCGGCAAGCCGCAAATGCTGCCCACCTTGCACGCCCTTCGGGATGGAGACGTCGAGCGTCCGTGACTTCAACAGGACACGGCCGCTTGCATCGAGTACCGGCGTTTCCAGGGAGATCGTGCGCTGTGCCCCGCGATAGGTATCCCTCAGATCGATCGCCACTTTGGCGTGGTGGTCCTGGCCTGGAGCCGAGTTCGGGACACCGCCATAAGCGTCCTCCATCTCTTGCGCCGTCGCATTGTCACGGCCGGCGCCAGCAGCGTGCCGCGCACGTCTTGTCGACGCTCTATCACTACCGGCACGTTCTCCGCGAAAAAGTGCCTCGAAGAATTCGCTGAAGCGTGCATCCTCGGCGCCGTGATCGTCCGCGCCGCTAAATTCGAAACCTTCATCCCACCGGGGCGGCGGCTCGAACTCCTGACCATTACGCCACTGGTCGCCCATCCGGTCGTAGGCCGCACGCTTTTCCGTATCCTTGAGCACGCCGTACGCCTCGCCGACTTCCTTGAATACCGCACGGCGATCGGACGATGCATCCGGAATCCGCTACTTCCAAAGCTAAGAACCGGAGATCGGGGAATTGAGAAAGGTCATGGCGTGAGTTTACTGACTTGAAATGACCGTGGCGGCTTCGTGAACGAACTCCTGAGCGAATGGATTGGTGATGTTGGAGAGACGGGAGAGCTTCCGAAACCACATTGCGCGCCGGACCGATCGAAGTCGGTACAGTGCCGTACCGCACCGCCGTATCCCACGTGATCTGTTCATTGCAATACATTGCTATTGAGCGCAAGGTGGTGCCATTCACTGTGCTGTTTCCGATCGGCCGTTACGCCGTCGATATCCGACGCGAGCCCAGCGAATCAAACCATTCGTCAAGGAGCCCGTCATCATGACCATCCCCACCGCGACATACAACGGACACGAGTTACGTGCCTATGCTCACCAGCAATTCCCGCTTTTCGGCGATCCGTACGCGAAGGGAGCGCGGCGCTTTTGTTCGGTAGTGCGGATCGACACGATTCCCTTCAGCGAGGCGGACGCACGACGCTATTCGACGGTCTTCGACGCCGTGAGCCCCGCCACTTTCAACGATGCGATCGACCTTGCGATGCAGTTCGGCAAGGACATCGTCGACGGCAAGGTTCAGGCCACGGCACTCTGAGCGCACGCCATCCAATGCCGCGACGGCTATGGCCGTCGGAACAAGTTCCTGGAGGCCGACATGTATAAACGCATTCTTGTAGCGATCGACGGCAGCGAGACGGCCGAACATGCGTTCGACAGCGCGCTGCAACTCGCACGCGATAATGAAGCGCAGTTGCAGCCGCTCTATGTCGTCGCCAACCCTCTGATGGCATACGACGCGTACGGCTACGATCCAACGATCCTGCGCGACGCCTGCGTTGAAGAAGGCAAGCGCCTGATGGCGGATGCACTGGCGAGGATGAGACACGAGAACGTGGCCGGCGTGCCGCGGATCGTCGACGTCGCGCCGGTGGGCGAAGACATCTCTGAACGGATCCGCACTTCGGCTAACGAATTCAATGCAGACCTGTTAGTGCTTGGTACGCATGGGCGAAGGGGTTTCAAGCGTCTTTTCCTGGGCAGCGTCGCCGAACGGGTCGTGCGCAGCGCGAGCCTTCCAGTGTTGCTGGTGCCCAGCCGGCAAGCGCAATCCGCGGTCACGGAAGCGACAAGACGGCGACATGCCGACATTGCCGCTCTGATGTACGAAATGCCCCACAAGTAGCAAAGTCCACGCATCGTGGCGAACCGGTACCGCCGGGAGACTACTCCCGCGCCAGTGGCGCGCGGAAGCTTGCAAACGACGCTCATACTGATCCGGCAACCGGCTTCAACGCGTCTTTCCCGTGAACACGCGGTGACCGTCCAGCCACTGCCATCTAACCGGGCCAACAGGTCCCCGCATCGTTCAACAAAACTATCAGAGCGCAACGGCGTATCGGCTGAATACCCGTGGTTCGCCAACAGGCAGGACGACCCGGCCATGCACCTCATTGATCACATCGGCCGCGGACAAGTAGAACGCGAGAGCTGCCGTAACAAGTCCCAAGTAGCCGCCCGCCATGCGCAAGATGACCGAACCGGTCCACTCGCCACCGGCCAGCAAACCGAAAGTGATCCACAACGCCAGAAAGATCGCCTGCAATGCGCGCGGCGAGCGAAACGTGGCCAGCCACATATAGAACGTGAACGCCCCCCAGAGGAACAGATACCAGCCGACGAACGCGGCTGGCACTTTGTCGTGCAGAAACAGCACGAAGAGTGCGAACGACCACCAGAAAGCCCCATAGCTCAGAAAGGCCGTCGCGCCGAACGTATTGCCGCGCGGCAGCTCCATGATGCCGGCAATGGCCTGCGCAGTCCCGCCGTAAGCGAGCGCACAGGCGAGCACGAGACCCATCGACTCGCCCGAAAACCAGCCAGCGTTGATCATGCTCAGCAGCCACGTCGTCAAGGCAAAACCAGCGAGACCCAGTGGCGCAGGGTTCGCAAGTGTAGTTCGGATCGGTGCGCTGGCCATGGCCTGCTCCTGAAGATGAAAAGCGGTCCCGGGACCCCCGCGAGCTTCGCGAAAGATCACCCGAGCTGATCGAGAATTGCCGGATTTTCGAGCGTGGATACGTCCTGTGTGATCTCTTCGCCGGCCGCCAGCGAGCGCAGCAAGCGGCGCATGATCTTGCCGGAACGGGTTTTCGGCAAATTCTCGCCGAAACGGATTTCCTTGGGCTTCGCAATCGGCCCGATCTCCTTGCCCACCCACGCGCGCAGTTCGTTCGCGATTGCAATCGCGTGGTCACCGGTTGGCCGTTCGCCCTTCAGCACCACGAACGCGACGACAACCTCGCCGGTGGTATCGTCAGCGCGACCGACGACAGCGGCCTCCGCAACCAGCGGATTGGCGACGAGCGCAGACTCGATCTCCATCGTGCCGAGCCGGTGGCCCGATACGTTCAGCACATCGTCGATACGTCCGGTAATCGTGAAGTAGCCGGTGTCCTCGTCACGCACCGCACCGTCACCCGCGAGATAGAGCTTGCCGCCGAGTTCCTCAGGGAAGTAACTCTTCGTGTAACGGTCCGGATCGCCCCATACGTTGCGCAGCATTGATGGCCACGGACGTTTGATGACGAGAATGCCACCCTGCCCGTTCGGCACGTCGCGGCCCGTCTCATCGACCACCGCGGCCATGATGCCCGGCAGCGGCAGCGTGCACGAGCCCGGCACGAGCGGCGTGGCGCCCGGCATCGGCGCGATCATGTGGCCACCCGTTTCGGTTTGCCACCAGGTGTCGATGACAGGGCAATGGCTATGGCCGACGTGCTCGTAGAACCACGTCCACGCAGCCGGGTTGATCGGTTCGCCGACCGTCCCAAGCAGACGCAGCGTCGTCAGGTCGAAACGGTCCGGATGCACCTTCGGATCGGATTCGGCCAGCTTGATCAGCGAGCGGATCGCGGTTGGCGCAGTGTAGAACACCGTCACGCGGTGTTTCGCGATCATCTGCCAGAAGCGGCCGGCGTTCGGATAGGTCGGCACGCCTTCGAACACCACCTGGGTCGCGCCGATCGCCATCGGACCATACGCGATATAGCTATGACCGGTAATCCAGCCGATGTCCGCGGTACACCAGAACACATCGCTGCGCTTGGCGTCGAAAGTCCATTTCATGGTTTGCGCGGCCCACATCAGGAAGCCGCCCGTGCTGTGCTGCACGCCCTTCGGCACGCCGGTCGATCCGGATGTATAGAGGATGAAGAGCGGATGTTCCGCGCTGACCCATTCCGGCTCGCAAGTGTCCGCCTCGGCTTGCGTGAGTTCGTGCATCCACAGGTCGCGCCCCTTGTGCCACGCGACCTTGCCGCCTGTACGCCGATAGACAATCACGCTCTTCACTGCTTCGCAGCCGCCCATTGCAAGGGCTTCGTCCGCAATGTTCTTCAGCGGCAACGCCTTGCCACCGCGCATCTGTTCATCACAGGTGACCAGCACAACGGCACCCACATTGGCGATCCGCTCATTGAGCGACTTCGACGAGAACCCGCCGAATACGACTGAATGGGTCGCGCCGATGCGGGCGCAGGCCTGCATGGCCACAATGCCTTCGATCGACATCGGCATATAGATCACCACGCGATCACCCTTTTTAACGCCGCGGCTTCGCAGCGCGTTGGCAAAGCGGCTCACGCGTTCGAGCAACGCACGATAGGTCACCTGCGTGACGGCGCCGTCGTCGGCTTCGAAGATGACGGCAATATGATCACCGTTGCCTGCTTCGACATGGCGGTCAAGGCAGTTGTACGACGCATTCAGCGTGCCGTCTCTGAACCATTCATAGAACGGCGCACGCGACTCGTCGAGAACCGAAGAAAACGGCGTTTTCCATTGCAGTGTCTCGCGCGCGAGACGAGCCCAAAATGCTGGGTAATCGCGCTCTGCCTCGGCGACTAGCGCGCGATAGGCATCCATGCCGGAGATGGCCGCGTAAGCCGCCACGCTGGCGTGTGGGAGGAATGCCTGCGGCTCCTCCAGAATTGAATCGATAGTTGACATTTCGTGTCCCTCGCACGCTTTCACGCGTGCTCGATGGATGTGCTTCGGCTAATCGTTGCAGTGCTTCGGCGCAACGTGCGACCGCGTGCGGATTTGACCGCACATAGGATCGCCAGGTAACTTCAATATTGTTGCGCAGCGGGGTTGACCGCGAGCCCCGCTGCGCCGGGCATGGCTAAGCAATCCACGAGACCGGATGAATCTCGCGACTGCCGCTCCGGGGACATTTCGGGGATGGGGGACAAGTCGGTCAGAACGCCCGCTCACGGGAAACTGTTTCGGTCGCTGCGATTGGCAAACACTGCAGGCTTACGACGACGGTGCGCGTGTGGCGGCGGGAAGTCGGTACGGTGGCGTACCGGCCCGAAAGATTATTGGCTGCTCAGCGTCTCAGGAAATCCATCACCAAAAGAGTATGAGTGTCAGTCGGTCTCTGTCGCACGCCCCCTCATTCCACAAGGTGGTCCTCGCGGTCGATCTCGCCGGCGGCGAGTGCCCAGATCTCCTCGTCACGCCCTTCCGGTGTACCTTCGCGCTCCCAGATTTCCCGGGCCCTTCGCAAGATTCGGGCTTCTCTCTCCGAAGTCGGCTCGCGTTCTTCGACTGTTGCACCTTGTGCATCAACATGAACGCTGATGACGTCGTATCCGTTCGCGAGCTGTTGCCACGATTTGACCTCTTTCATTTCTTCAAACTGACGAGTGGCCGTCGCAATTGCCTGTTCCTTTGTGCCTTGGGCCACTGCAATACGCATCAACTCGCTGTGATGCGAATGCCCCTGGTGATCAAAAAACGTCTTGTAAAAGATCACCTCGTAAGGTCGGCGCTCGGAGGCGCCACCGCTTAACCTGGTCATCGACACGATACCGGTGAGATGTTTATCGACACGATCGAGAACGGCCAGACGCTGCACGTGGCTCTCCAGCATGATCCTCGCGGCTTCTTCAGTCGTATCGTCGTCGAAGCAAAACAGGATCTCGGCCGACATCGCTTCGCGTACTGTCATCTCACCGACATTGCGTCCATCGGCGACACCGCGCATCGTGATATCGCGGTCCGTGATCATTCCGATAACGCGGTCGTGCTGGCATACCGGCAAAGCGCCTATATTTTCTTTCTTCAGCCTGCGGGCTGCAGCATCGAGAGTTTCCTGCGCCTGCACGCAGACCGGCTCGCTCATTACGTCTCTGATTAGCACGACATTGCTCCTCGTACGGATTTCTATAATGGAAATGCCCGCTCAACGCGGTAAGCAGCGGATCTCGGATCGGGGAGGATGCGGCTGAAAGCGTGATATAGGCGCCGTCCTGGCACCTTGTGATTCAGTGTACGCCTAGCCTGGTGAGAGTGCGTATCACGGGGGAAAAGAAAACCGGCGCACGCTGAATCGCTAGAACCACCGTGTTGCAATGATTGCGACCGTCGCTCTCTGGGCCACCTCGCTAGCGAGCGTCTGACGAGTCGTAGGTGTGTGCACTGTCCGCGCAGCCGTTCAGGAGCGGGATCGTCTGTTCCAGGCTGGATTCGGCCCCCGGGCTTCATCAAAAACTCCGTCGCTAGCGCTTACCTCGTTGCCGAGACCGCCGCCAGGCCACTATCGACGGCATTCCTGCCCGGTTGAGCAAACACAAACTCCAGCAGCTTCGTCCGTCACTGTAAGCGCCTTACGCGCTCCGTGGGGCCCGAGCGAGCGGAGATCGAGTCAGAACACGCCACCTCGTCTGAGCGATTCCCTCTATAAGTAAGTGGTTTCGACTTTTCCTCGATATGGCGTTGCAATGACACAAGAAAGTCATTGCGTATTCGTACGCGAAGCGTCTAATGAAGCATGCGTGCGGACTCAGTCAGTTGTCGGTTGTACACCCAACACCTTGGCGTGGCGTTGCACAGCGAGCGTTTGTCGGCGCTCCACTCCAAGGAGCAGGTCATGCAATATCCGCTGTATGTCCACCGGAATGGAAATACGGGCTTTCGCGCCAGCTTCCCCGATTTCCCCACCGCCGACGCGAGTGGCGATTCGTTTAACGAACTGACGCACCATGCCCAGGCGACCGTGGAAGCACTGTATGACCGCAGCGAGCAACTAATCCCCGCCCCTACCTGCAATACAACGGAATTGCAGGCGCTCCAAATTGACGATGGCAACGGGATCTGGGTATTTGTCGACATCGATCTGGCGCGTGTTACCTCGAAAGCCGTGGGCATTCAGGTGAGTCTGCTTGAGAGCCTTCTTCAGCAAGTCGATGCAAGTTCAAAAGAGCGCCGCATGACGCGCTCTGCATTCGTCACACTGGCGCTTATTGATGAACTGAAGAAGCAGGGCTAATCATCCTCCCGCCCTTCAGTTCAGGAGCATGCCTCGCGGGCGCGGGGCGCTTCCTGCAAGCGCCGGGGTGTGAAAGTGCGGTTCGTCGACCACGTCATTGCGTGCCGTAAGCCGGGAACAACCAGTAAGGATGATATGACGCACTCAATGTGGGGCATCGCAGTCGGGCTGGCGCTCATGGTCGGCGCGGCGCTGCGTCGGTATAGGCGCAACGCTCTGCGAAAGCGCGACATCCGCTGGCTCGATGAACACCATATATTGGACAGGCTACGCAAGCAATTGGAACTGTCGCCCCGGCAATGACGCGCGCCAGATGGCGCGTCCAGGAAGAAAGGCGGTTACGTGAAGAGTAGGCAAAATGACCCTGAATTACGCAGGCAGATCGCATGACGAAGCCGTCGCGGCGCGCCACAGGCAGAAACAGAAGGCACAGGAACAGGCCGGCGGCGAGATGGCGATAGAAGGAACCGAGACCGACGCAACACATAGTTGCGGCGAACTCTCCGAACGGGGCAAGCAGGTCTGGAGAAGTGGAAGCGGGATCAACGGTGGCGGAAGAGAATGATGCGGCCTTTGCAATCTGCAGCGACGCGGATGGACTGATACATTCGCACCGGGCGGCGAACCCTCGCCAAGTCTCGCAATTGGGCAAAGCGCCTGGACGTGAATGTCGGCTCAGTGCGCAAGTCCTGAAAAAAGGTTCAACCGCGGTGACTGCGTCGGTCCGGCGCAACATCAGCCGCATCAATACGGAGCCAATGCGAAATGGACCGTGCTGAAAAACGCAATTTGGCGGCTCAATCTCTCGTTGCTCCGCGCTCAATCTGGTCGAACAACTCGAGCAGTCGCGTCACCCGCGACGCTCCATCAGGAATCAGACGCTGATGCATCGACAGCGCCGTAACGCGTCGTCGCCAGTAAGGTATTCCAAGAGGACTTCCGCGGACAAGCCGCGACGTGATCTGTTCGAGGTGTCTCAGCTCGTCTTCGAATTGATAGTGCTGCATCGCCGTCCTTTGAGTGGCCATTCATGCGCAGGCAGCAAGTATGTGGCGACCGGGCATACACGTCTGCACGCTACCGTACAAGGTTGGGAGCAAGTTGAACTTTTCACGCACGGCGCGGAACTGGCTGTATCTGGCAGTCGCGCTGAAAGCGACCTGCCGGTGTATTGAGAGGCCGAACTCAATACAGCGGCAAGACGGTTAAATGAGCGTCTGGGGAAGACCCTGAACTTTGAAACGCCGGCCGAGCGATTTGAGCAAACTATCGCCCCCAGCAGTTGGATCCGCAGCTTGTGGCATTGACGGCGTCGAACCAGGCGCGGGCCACCTTGATCGCACGCGGCGTCGCAGTGTCATTACATCGGGCCGGCGATCCGGCCGGCGCTGCATCGCCTCAAGTACCATCTCGTGTTCCCATCGCCGGATGCGCCGGTAGTCGGCTGGTACCCGCACCGGTTGGCCGGTCAACTCTTACCTGCAGCCCAACGCAATGGGATCTCATCCCGCCTTATCGAAGACGCCAGCTTCGAGATCCTGTCTGAAATGCTGCACCCAACCGGTTTCGAATCCGATGAGGTATTCCCTCGCAATTTGTGTTGATAGTCTGGTTACGGTGACATAGCCCTGCAGGCCGACGTTCTCGTCGCCCTTGGGGTCAGTCGTATCCGTTTCCAGCAGTTCGAATTCACCTTCTGCCAGTCCCTTGCGCTGCAAGATCGCCAGGAAAGCCTGGCGCTCATCCGGTTCGATCAGTTGCATCTTCCGCCCTCCCGTCTGTCCGACCGATATTCGTAGTCCCCTTCACAACGTGGCCATAACCCCCAGAACGTTACGCAGTGCCGAGTGCGTCGCAGCTGCGGCTGACGGTATGAAAGCCGAATGCCATGCGTTCATCCGGTTTTGATCGGCTTGCACTCGGGAATCACCAGCGTACAGCTTTTGTGCACGCGCTCGATGGAAAACTGTCAGGACAGTTTTGTCATAGTTCCTGCCATCCTTCATGACCCGTCGCAATTTGCATCGCGACGCGCATCGCCATGAGCGGTCGAAGCCGCCTGCACGTGTCATAAAAAGACGCAAAGCCACGCTCGAGGTATGTCCGTTCTACGTAGTGCCCTGCGTTCAAGCATGTGATCGCGTGACATTGTCCCGCCCGGGGACTGTTTGCACGATGCCGCAATCAGCAGCGATTGCGCAAAGCGCCCGGCTCGTAGCTGTGCCGATAGCAAGGTCCGCGCTGGACGGGCCGATGCGAATGGACGACCAGTCCATGCGCAGACCGATAGTTGAGGCTCGTTGGCCACAACAGGGCTACACTGAAAATGGGAATAAATTCCGGAGCAAATACCATGACCGACGCTACCCCCCAAAGCACCTTTCTCGGTCTTCCCCTGACGCCGGAGCAGGACGCAGAAGTCAGGCACTACATAAAGAAGAAAGAGCAGCATGGCGCGCCGTGGGACACGCCGGAGTTGCAGGCCATGCTTCGAGACATGCTGGAGCCCCCGAGCGACGACGACGGAGGACTCGGTTCCGCCGTCGACGAAACGAAAGCGGCCACAGAACGCGCGACAGCTTCGATCGACGAGACCATGGAGCCCATTGAGGCCTGCGAAGAGCGGAATGCTGCGATGGAGACCGAGGGTATGAGGGGACCCAAGCGTTGAATCCCAGGCGGCGCTCGCGACTGGTGTTGAAATTCAGCCAACGCATTCGGACCGTGTCATGAGCCTGTTGGGAATCCGGAATCACATCGATTGCGGCGCCGCCGCTCAGCTTTGCAAGCAGCGCCGCCCAACCCGCGGGAAGACGGGGCTCACCGTGTACTTCGATGCCCGCGCCCCAGACTCCTTTCGGAGGACAATGAAGCACGTTCTATCGATGTACCCTTATCTGTACCGGGCGCCAAGCCGATTTCAAGGCCGGCGCAGAAACCAGTCGGGGTCTGTCGCAGTCACTGCGCCCACTCGCGACGAGCACGAAAAAAGCAATCAGGCACACGATGCCGGACGATCGCGCGGGAATATGCCTGGTCCTGTCTGCGAAAGGAGGAGACCGTGAAACGCGATATGAATCTGGCACTCGCAATATTGAAGACTCTTGAGGAAAACAAATCCCCGCACCTCAGCGAATTTGACATCGAAAGCGCGCTCAAGGATGCGTTCGATGTTTCGAACCGGGGTGTGTGGTATCAGTTGAACCTGCTGGCCGACGCAAATCTGGTCCGCTCGATGGGTAGCGACTGGCGGCTAGCCTGGGATGGCCACGAGTTCTTGAAGTCGGCGGTCCCGAATGCCTTCGAAGACTCCTGAAGGTTGACGTAAGCGCTGGAACCATCCCCCGGCTTTCGTGAAGACAAGCCGATTGCCGGGGCATTGCACAGGGACGCCGAACGCAATGGCAGTTTGCCGAAGCACGTTCGATTCCGCGACTTGATGACGACCGCGTCCCAACGTCCAGCCGGCCGGTTTTGTACAGCCGCATGTGCGGATATTCCTGGTCTGAGGGGAACATGGACCGGTTAAAGCACGCGATGCTTGAATATCACGAGCGCAGCAAGCATCGCGTCAGCGGCTATGCCCCTGGACCTGGGGAACTCGACTGGGCATCCCAACCGGATCCGTTCCGGGTATTTCACGGCGCACCGCGCATTGGTCTGCCGTTAGCCGCGGATAGCCTGACTACACGCTACAACGAACTGCGCTGCGGCGCATTGCCACCCGCGCGCAGATTCGATCTTTCCAGTCTGGCAATCCTGTTCGAACTTTCCCTCGGCCTGTCGGCGTGGAAATCCTACGGCACGCAGCGGTGGGCACTGCGCTGCAACCCTTCGAGCGGAAATCTGCATCCAACCGAGGGCTATCTTCTGTGTCCGGCTCTGCCCGGCTTGTCCGGTGGGGTCTATCATTACCTGAGCCGGGACCATTCCCTTGAATGTCGCGCTGCAGTGGATGACGAACGATGGAGCGAGGCGCTCCCGCAAAGTGGCGTCCTGGTCGGCATAAGCTCGATCCCCTGGCGCGAGGCGTGGAAATACGGCATGCGTGCCTGGCGCTACTGCCAGCACGATTGCGGCCATGTCATCGCCGCGCTAAGTTACGCAGCGGCAGCGCTTGGCTGGCAGACGCGGCTGGTGGAGGCAGCTGCGGACGACGCAGTGGCCAACCTGCTTGGATTGAACCGCGGAGAAGATTTCGGGAAGGCAGAAGCGGAGGCGCCGGATGCCTTGCTGTGGATCGGTAACCCTGAATTGCGGCCTGATCTTGAGCGCATGCTGATCGCCTTGGATAGCGCACAGTGGCACGGACGCGCGAATCAGCTGAGTCCGGGACATGTGAAGTGGCCGGATATCGATTCGATCCATCGCGCCACGCATAAGGTCCGTACTCGCGAACCGACCTTGCCAAATCCGGAAGAGGGCTCGTCGCCCGCGTCGCCCGCCCTTGATCTCAGCTTTGCCCGGATCGCGCGGCAGCGTCGCAGCGCGGTGAATTTCGACGGTACGACGTGCATCGCCCGGGCGGCGTTTTTCAGCATGCTGGCGTGCTTGTTGCCACGTCATGACACGCCGCCGTGCAATGCGCTGAGGTCTCCTGCAGCAGTGCATGCAGCGCTAATGGTGCACCGCGTGGGCGACCTGGAGCCGGGCCTGTATATGTTCGTGAGAAATCCGGGCGCGCTGCCGGATCTCAAGCGATCTCTACGTCCAGAATGGCTGTGGCAAAAGACCGGCCCCGATGATCTGCCACTCTATCTTCTGCTGCCTTACGATTTGCGCGCCACGGCAAAGTTGATCTGCTGCCACCAGGATATCGGCGCCGATGCCTGTTTTGCACTAGGGATGATCGCGAGATTCGGAATCGCGTTGAAGCAGCCATGGCGTTATCGCCATCTGTTCTGGGAATGCGGCATTCTTGGCCAGACGCTCTATCTCGAAGCCGAAGCCGCCGGCGTGCGCGCCACAGGGATTGGCTGCTTTTTCGATGATGAAATGCACGCACTGCTCGGCGTGGAGGATCACACCTGGCAAAGCTTGTATCACTTCACCGTCGGCCGCGCGGTAGACGATCAGCGCCTGTCCACATGTCCACCGTATCAGGTTCAGCGTTGAAGCGAGAGCCTCACGTCCCGATCGTGGTGAGGCGGTATTTTCGAACGAGGGCCCGGCGATTGAACGTCACACATAGTCCTTGTTTTCCTTATAGGCGCGGCGAACCAAACGTATTGGCGCGAGAATAAAAGGAAAGCGGCTCACCCCCATGCGAAGAATAGAGCCGTCGCCAGAAAACTTGCTTTAAGGTCTGCTTTCCAAGACAGCGATGGTTGAAAGCGTCTATCGAATTACATCGAAGCGGAGATTTTCGAGTGGTCGCAACTGGAAAGGCATAAGCGGCCGCTTCGGCCGGAAGTTGCCACGGTAGTCTCCGCGAATGTAACCCTTATGAAGCATCCTCCACCAAGTCGGCCCGCACGGTGCAACGCTGATTCACGAGCCACGCGACGAACGTGTCGTGCCATCGCTCAAACGCGTTCACGTCGAGGTCGTACTCCCCGTCGAGTCTGCCGTTGTCGCGGAGATACAGGCCAGCAACATCGCGCCCGTCCCAATATGCCACGGCGAATCCGGTCAGGTCTGCGGTCGTTCCGCGCGGCTGATCGCACAGTAGCATCGCCAACTGCGATTTGAACTCCTGGAATGTCATGGCTGTCTTCCAGTGGATGCACAACGCTCGGCAGGAAAGGTGC
>NZ_JAQQEU010000073.1:0-35479 GCF_046026895.1 Paraburkholderia sediminicola | reverse complement strand
GCCCACAGGGGCGGTTTTTTAATGCCTGCTGTGCACGCAGGCCCACGATTGAAGTGACGCGCTGGTCAAGCGCGCAGTTATCGGAAGCGCGTTCATCAAGCCATATCAGCAATATCGAGCAGCCTCAGACCCGCGCGTCCGCCATTCACTGCGCCACGGCCGCCATCCCTCCGACCACCGCACTAAAGCCGCTGTCGACGTGCACGATCTCCGCCGTCACGCCGGCCGCCAGATCCGACAGCAAAAAGGCCGCGGTATTGCCGACCTGCTCGATGGTCACGTTGCGCTTGAGCGGCGCGTTCTGTTCGACGAACTCGAGAATCTTGCCGAAGCCTTTGATGCCGCTCGCGGCCAGCGTCTTGATCGGCCCCGCCGAAATGCCGTTCACGCGCACACCCTTCGCGCCGAGCGAAACCGCCAGATAGCGCACACTCGCTTCGAGCGAGGCCTTCGCGAGCCCCATCGTGTTGTAGTTCGGAATGGCGCGTTCGGCGCCGAGGTAGCTCAGCGTGAGCAGCGACGCATCCGGCGTGAACATCGACTGCGCTGCCTTGGCGAGCGCGGGGAAGCTATACGCGGAGATGTCGTGCGCAATGCGGAAGTTTTCGCGCGTCATGCCGTCGAGGAAATCCCCGGCAATCGCCTCGCGCGGGGCAAAGCCGATCGAGTGGACGAGGCCGTCGAGACCGTCCCAGTGTTGCTTGAGCGACGCGAAGAGGGCGTCGATCTGCGCGTCGTCGGCGACATCGCAGGGGAACACCAGGTCGCTGCCGAACTCGCTGGCGAATTCGGTGATGCGATCCTTGAAGCGCTCGCCGACATAGGTGAACGCCAACTCGGCGCCTTCACGCTTGCAGGCCTGCGCGATGCCGTACGCAATCGAACGGTTCGACAACAGGCCGGTCAGCAGGATACGTTTGCCAGCGAGGAAGCCCATGGACTCTCCTGAACGGTCGCCACGCCGCGCACGAATGTTGAGCGCTCCGCCGGCGCGGACTGCGCGGATTAATTGGGTAGAATTCTCTCACATTGCAATTGCCCACTGACCAACAAGGCCCCTATGACAACTGGCTCGCGACGGGTTCAAACGCCTCGTGCATTTCGATGCAGCGTGATTCACGGACCTTCGCGCAGTGGTCTCGCAGTGGCGCCGCGCTCGTGGCCCACAGGGCGGTCGGCACGCGCTGCCGCCATGGCCTGCGTGCTCGCCATCACCGGTTTGCTTGCCGCCCCGCAAGCCCACGCGGCCCATGCAATCGCGCAATACGGCGAGCCGAAATATCCGGCCGGCTTCCGGCACTTCGACTATGTCAACCCGGATGCGCCGAAGGGCGGCACGCTGGTGCTGGCCAACCCGAGCCGTCTCACGAGCTTCGATAAATTCAATCCGTTCACGCTGCGCGGCAATACGGCGCCCGGCGTGGACCTGCTGTTCGAGAGCCTGACCGTCGGCAGCAGCGACGAGGTCGCGTCCGCCTACGGGCTGCTCGCCGACGACATCCAGATCGCGCCTGATGGCCTGTCGGCGACTTTCCAAATCAACCCGCGCGCGCGCTTTTCGAACGGCGATCCGGTCACCGCCGACGACGTCAAGTTCTCGCTCGACACGCTGAAGAGCCCGCAGGCCGCGCCGCAATTCGCGTCGATTTTCGGCGAGATCACGCGCGCGGTGGTGGTCGATCCGCAAACGGTGCGTTTCGAGTTTCGCCAGCGCAATCGCGAATTGCCGCTGCTCGCGGGCGGCATGCCGGTGTTCTCGCGCAAGTGGGGGATGAAGCCGGACGGCAGCCGCATTCCGTTCGACCAACTCGCATTCGAAAAGCCGATCGGCAGCGGACCTTATCTGATCGAGCACTACGACAACGGCCGCACGATCACGTACCGGCGCGATCCGAATTATTGGGGCGCGCAGTTGCCCGTGCGCGCCGGCATGTACAACTTCGATCGCATCGTCTACAAGCTGTACTCGGATAGCACGGCGCGGCTCGAAGCCTTCAAGGCCGGCGAATACGATGCGCTCGTCGAGTATATTGCGCGCAACTGGGTGCGGCGCGACGTCGGCAAGAAGTTCGACAGCGGCGAGCTGATCAAGCGCGAGTTCCCGCAACACAACGGCACCGGCATGCAAGGCTTCATGCTGAATACGCGGCGTCCGTTGTTCCAGGACGTGCGCGTGCGCAAGGCGCTCGATCTCGCGCTCGACTTCCAGTGGCTGGACCGGCAGCTTTTCTACAACCAGTACCGGCGCATCGACAGTTTCTTTGCCAACACGGATTTGCAGGCGAAGGGCTTGCCTTCGCCGGGCGAGCTGGCCTTGCTCGAACCGTTCCGGGCGCAGCTCGACCCCGCCGTGTTCGGTCCGCCGCCGAAGCAGCCGGATACCGATCCGCCGGGCTCGCTGCGCGCCAATCTGCTGCAGGCCCGCGCATTGTTGCAGGAGGCCGGCTGGACCTATCGCGACGGCGCTTTGCGTAACGCCAGGGGCGAACCGTTCCAGTTCGAGATCCTCGACGACTCCGGCTCGGGCGGGCAGATGGAGCCGATCGTCGCCACCTATATTCGCAATCTGCAGAAGCTGGGTATCACTGCGACGTTTCGGGTGGCGGACTACGCGGTCTATCAGAAGCGGCTGGACGCGTTCGATTTCGACGTCACGACAATCCGCATGCCGGACGTGCAGGTGCCGGGCTCGGAGCAGATCGAGCGCTTCGGCAGCAAGGCCGCCGATACCAACGGGTCGGACAACATGATCGGCCTGAAGTCGCCCGTGGTCGATGCCGTTCTGAACGCGCTCGTGCACGCGCAGACGCGCGAGCAACTGGTGGACGCGACGCATGCGCTCGACCGGCTGCTGATGCATGGCTACTATGTGGTGCCGCACTGGTATAGCGGCACGCATCGGGTCGCATTCAAGCGCGGCCTCGCGTGGCCGAAAACGCTGCCGCTGTACTATGGCGCGGAAGGCTGGATCACGTCGATGTGGTGGTATGGGCAGCCGCAGGCATCACCAGCGGCACAGGCGCAAGAACAGCCGCAAGCACAGCCGCAAGCACAGCCGCAAGCACAGCCGCAAGCACAGCCGCATTCGCCGCCGAAGCCGTAGCCGGAACCGCCGCCACGCAGAACGCGCCATTCATTCACCGCCGTCGCACTTCGCACCGGAACACCGCCCATGTGGAGCTACATCCTCAAACGTTTGTTACTGATGATCCCGACCCTGCTCGGCGTGCTCACGCTGACCTTCGTCGTGATCCAGTTCGTGCCGGGCGGTCCGGTCGAGCAGATGCAGCACGAGTTGCGCAAGGGCGCGGAGAACGGCGCGCCGTTCGGTCTGCGCGCGCATAGCGGTGTCGACGCGCAACAGATCGCGCAACTCAAGCAGCTTTACGGTTTCGACAAGCCGCCGCTCGAACGCTACGTGCTGATGCTCAAGCGCTTCTCGACCTTCGACCTCGGGCAGAGCTATTTCCGCCATCAAAGCGTATGGTCGCTGATCGTGTCGAAGCTGCCGGTGTCGATCAGCATCGGCCTGTGGACCTTCTTCCTCACGTATCTGATATCGGTGCCGCTGGGCATCGCGAAAGCGGTGCGCAACGGCTCGCGCTTCGATATCGCGACGAGCCTCGTTGTGCTGATCGGCTACGCGATTCCGGGCTTCGTGCTGGGGGTGCTGCTGCTCGTGCTGTTCGGCGGCGGCACCTTCCTGCAACTGTTTCCGCTGCGCAATCTCACGTCGGACAACTGGGCGCAGCTGAGTCTGGGCGGCAAGATCGTCGACTATCTGTGGCACATCACGTTGCCGATCACCGCTTCGGTGGTGGGCAGTTTCGCGGTCGTCACGATGCTGACGAAAAACGCCTTTCTCGACGAGATCCGCAAGCAATACGTGCTGACCGCGCGCGCGAAAGGTCTCTCCGAAAAGCGCGTGCTGTGGAAGCACGTGTTCCGCAATGCGTTGTTGCCGCTGGTCGTCGGCTTTCCGGCGGCATTCATCGGCGCGTTCTTCACCGGCAGTCTGCTGATCGAGACGCTGTTTTCGCTCGACGGGCTCGGGCTGCTGTCGTATGAGTCGGTGGTGCGGCGCGACTATCCGGTCGTGCTCGGCACGCTGTATCTGTTCACGCTGATCGGCCTCGCGACCAAGCTGATCTCCGATCTCTGCTATGTGTGGGTCGATCCCCGCATCCAATTCGAACAACTGGAGCGCTGATGAATCGAGCCCGTCTTTCCGCCGACGCTGCGGCGCGCGCCGAACCCGTGCGCGCGTTCGTGTCGCCTTCGCCCGCGCGCCGCGTATGGCAGCGGTTTCGCCAGCAGCGGCTGGGCTACTGGAGTCTGATCGTGTTCGTCGTGGCGTTCGCGGCGAGCCTCGCCGGCCCGCTGTGGTCGAACGACAAGCCGGTGGTGGTGCGCTACGACGGCCACCTGTACTTCCCGCTCTTCAAGACCTACGCGGAGACCACGTTCGGGGGAGATTTCCCGACCCCGGCCGACTATCTCGATCCGCATATCAAGCATCGTTTCGACGCGCCGGGCAACTTCGCGCTCTATCCGCCGAACCGCTACTACTACGACACGCTGAATTACTTCTCGAAGGCGCCGAACCCGGCGCCGCCGTCGCGCGATAACTGGCTCGGCACCGACGACCGCGGGCGCGATCTGTTCGCGCGGCTGCTCTACGGCTTCCGGGTGTCGGTGGAGTTCGGGCTCGTGCTCACGCTGATCGGCACGATACTGGGGATCGCCGCGGGCGCCGTGCAGGGTTATTTCGGAGGACGTATCGATATCGTCGGGCAGCGGCTGATCGAAATCTGGAGCGCGATGCCCGAGCTGTACCTGCTGATCATTTTCTCGTCGATCTTCGAGCCGGGCTTCATTCTGCTGATCGTGCTGCTGTCGCTGTTCGGCTGGATCGGCTTGTCCGATTACGTGCGCGCGGAGTTTCTGCGCAATCGCCATCAGGACTACGTGCGCGCGGCGCGGGCGATGGGGCTGTCGAACTGGCAGATCATGTGGCGTCACGTGCTGCCCAACAGCCTGACGCCGGTGATCACGTTCCTGCCGTTCCGGATGAGCGGCGCGATTCTCGCGCTGACGAGCCTCGACTTTCTCGGCCTCGGCGTGCCGTCGCCGACCCCGAGCCTGGGTGAGTTGCTCGCGCAAGGCAAGGCGAATCTCGATGCATGGTGGATTTCGTTGTCCACCTTCGGCGTGCTGGTCGCGATGCTGTTGCTGCTGACCTTCATGGGCGACGCGCTGCGCAACGCGCTCGATACCCGCATCTCGGATGCGATGCGCGCCGGAGGCAATCAATGAGCGCAATGGTTCAGAACAACGCGCAACAGACGCCGCCGCTGCTGGAACTCGACCATCTGCGCGTGCGCTTCGGCGACACCGTCGCGGTGAGCGACGTCACGCTCGCGATCCAGCGCGGCGAGCGGGTGGCGCTGGTCGGCGAATCGGGCTCGGGCAAGAGCGTGACCGCGCTGTCGATTCTGCGGCTTCTGAGCGACGCGCAGGTGAGCGGCTCGATCCGTTTCGACGGCGTGGATCTGCTCGGCAAAAGCGAACGCGCGATGCGCGGCATGCGCGGCTCGGACATTGCGATGATCTTCCAGGAGCCGATGACCGCGCTCAATCCGCTCTATACGGTCGGCGACCAGATCGCGGAGACCATCGTCGTGCACGACGGCGTGTCGGCGGGCGAGGCGCGCAAGCGCGCGGTCGCGCTGCTCGGGCGCACCGGTATCGCCGAACCCGGCAAGCGCGTGAACAGCTATCCGCATCAGCTGTCGGGCGGGCAACGGCAGCGCGCGATGATCGCGATGGCGCTCGCGTGCCGTCCCAGACTGCTGCTCGCCGACGAGCCGACCACCGCGCTCGACGTGACGATCCGCGCGCAGATCGTCGATCTGCTGCTGGAGTTGCAGCGCGACGAAGCCGAAAAGCGTGGCATGGCCGTACTGCTGATCACGCACGACCTGAATCTGGTGCGCCATTTCGCGCAGCGTATCGCGGTGATGGAGCGGGGCGTGCTGGTCGAGAGCGGGCCGGTCGAGCAGGTGTTCGAGGCGCCGCAGCATCCGTACACGCAGCGCCTGCTGGCGAGCCGGCCGCAGCGCACGGTGGCGCCGGTGCTACCGATCTCGCCCGTGCTGCTCGAGGCGCGCGGGATCTCGGTGGATTTCAAAACGAAGCTGCCGGGCTTCGGCGGCTGGTTCCGCTCGGGACGGTTTCGCGCGGTCGCCGACGCGAGCGTGTCCGTGCGCCAGGGCGAGACGCTCGGGATCGTCGGCGAATCGGGTTCCGGCAAGTCGACTCTGGCGATGGCGCTGCTCGGTCTGCAACGCACCGCGCACGGCGAAATCGAGTTTCAGGGCAGGGGGCTCGGCAGCTATCGCGGCGCCGAACAGACCGCGTTGCGCTCGAACATGCAGGTCGTCTTTCAGGACCCGTTCAGCTCGCTTTCGCCGCGCCAGACGATCGAGCGGATCGTCGGCGAAGGGCTGGCTCTGCATCGGCCGCAGATGACGCCGCAGGCGCGGCGCGACAAGGTGGTGTCGGTGCTGCGCGAGGTCGGCCTCGACCGCACGGTGCTGTTTCGCTACCCGCATGAGTTTTCCGGCGGCCAGCGTCAGCGGATCGCAATTGCGCGCGCGCTGGTGCTCGAGCCGCGCGTGCTGATTCTCGACGAACCCACGAGCGCGCTCGACGTCTCGATCCAGCAGCAGGTGTTGAAACTACTCGCCAGCTTGCAACAGAAGTACAACCTCGGTTTCGTTTTCATCAGCCACGATCTGGCCGTGATCGGGGCGATGGCGCATCGCGTCGCGGTCATGCAAAACGGTTCCATCGTCGAAGCCGGCGATGTCGAGAAGATTTTTGCGACGCCTGCCCATCCTTACACTCGAAAGCTCCTTAAAGCGGCCCTTGACCATTGATTTTTCAACCCTTTCACCAATTGGGTGCGTGTCTCGATTGTATTTTTCTATTTGTTTTGACATGTGAATACTTACTGGCTAGTATCGACCAAACTTTTTTCCGTAGACCCCTGATTTTTAGGCAATAACTACCGACCAATGCAGCGCAGAAATCTAACCCAGGCTTGCACGCGCGTCGTCGCCGGGATGTTCATTGGCGTCTTGATGGCAGCAGCTCCCGGCGCGTTCGCCGATGAAGTAAGCAGTTTTAATCAGAATGCCTCCTATTCGACCCCCAGCGGGTCGAATTTTTCGTCCATTTCCAGTTCGCAGGTGGCCGCTCCCGAGAGCGACAGCGGCGCCAAATCGTTCCTGTCCGGCGTGGCCGGAAAAGCAGGCGACGTGGTGGTCGGCGCGCTGAACATGATCGGCGTGCGCTACCGCTGGGGCGGCAACACGCCCGATTCGGGGCTCGATTGCAGCGGTTTTGTCCGCTACGTGTTCCAGGACACGCTCGGCATGGCCTTGCCGCGCCGTGCCGAGGAAATGAGCCGGGTGGGCGAGAAGGTTCGCGTGAGCGACCTGAAGCCGGGCGATCTGGTTTTCTTCAACACGATGCGCCGCACGTTCTCGCATGTCGGTATCTATATCGGCGACAACAAGTTCGTGCATTCGCCCTCCACGGGCAGCACGATCCGCGTCGACGACATGGATAGCGGCTACTGGGAGAAACGCTTCACCGGTGCGCGCCGGGTCGAGGCGTCGTACCAGGAAGGCGAGGATCTGCGCAAGCGTGTGACTGCGACGATCAGCGGCAACAACTGATGCCGGCTGGGTTGGTGGTTTTGCAGCGATAAAAAAGCCTGCTTCGTTCGAAGCAGGCTTTTTCTATTTGGGCGGGTGTTTTGGGGATGGCGCAGCACTCGCACTGATCGCGTCGTTGCTACACCGCCGCCCGCCTGCTTGCTCCATGCCGGTCGCGACCGCAACGCGTGTTCCCCGCCACCCCTTACGCTGTCGTGCGACGCGCGGCCAGTTTCTGTTGCAACTCCGGCATCATCTTCGCCACCGCTTCTTCGCCGGCCAGAATCGCCGCGTTGCGCTGCGAGAAGTCACTGCCGCTCATTGCGGCCAGATTCGGCCGGATCACGACGTCGGCGTACTTGTCCAGTTCATAGGCCTTGATCGTCTGGCCCATGATCGTGAAAGTCTGCATCAGCACGTCGAACGAACTGGCGGTCAGGCCGCTTTCCGGGCGCTGCGAAATGTCCACGGCGATCACGAAATCGGCGCCCATTTTGCGCGCGAACGAGGCCGGCACGGGACTCACCAGGCCGCCGTCGACGTATTCATGGCCGCCGATCTTCACCGGCTCGAAAATCGACGGCACGCTGCATGACGCGCGCACCGCGATGCCGGTGTTGCCACGCTGGAACAGGATCGGCTGACCGGTTTTCAGATCGGTGGCGACCACGCCGAGCGGTTTCGCCATCTTCTCGATCGGGCGGTTGTTGAGCGTCGTGTTCAAGTAGTTCTGCAGCGCGACGCCTTGCAGAAAGCCGCGTGTGCGAAACGGCATCGCCCAGTCGCTGATCGACGCTTCATCCATGGTCAACGCGAGCTTGTTCAGGGCAAAGCCGTTCATCCCCGAGGCGTACAGCGCGGCGACCACCGAACCGGCGCTGGTGCCGGCCACCAGATCGATCTGGATGTTTCGCGCTTCGAGCGCCTTGATCACGCCGATGTGCGCGAAGCCGCGCGCGGCGCCGCCGCCCAGCGCGAGCGCGACGCGCATCGGCCGCTGCGGCTTGTCGAGCGGCGGCGGGTTGACGGTGGGCGCGGCGGCGAGCGGCGCGCTATCGGTTCTGCCGCCGGTCGTGGTGCAGGCGGCCAGTACGGCCGAGGCGGCCGCCAGCGAGAAGTTGCGGCGGGCCAGACGGGGTGACGAGGGTTTCAACGAGTTCTCCAGCAACGGCGCGAACGACGCAATCGGCGTCGCCGGTCGCCGCGATCAGACTGATAGTCAGAACGGACGGGATTGCCGCATGGGGCGATTCCGCGCGCCGTGGTCCTATCCCCAACCGCAGCGCGCGCACATCATAAATCAAAGCCCGATGCGCGCGGCGGCCTCGTAATGAAACGTTGCAGAGGAAGTGTTCGAGGGACGTGGCGGGTGATTCCAGAGCGGCGTGGCCGCGGCTTGAGCGTGCGTTGTTCCGGCATGCGTGCCGCTCAGGCTCTTCTCCGGCACACCAACCCTGGCCCCTGCGGCACGCCGCTCCTGGCCATTCGGGCGAGGGCGACCGAGCCCGTGCGGAAGGTATAATTCCGCTCTCGCACTTATTTCCCTCGTGTCCATGCAACGCCCTTGTGCGGCATGGGCGCGGTCCGCTGCCGGGCTTCACGGGCCATGTTCGCCCATGCGCCGGCGCCAGTCTTCCGAGTAACCGCTAATGACCACCTCCGTTCGTACCCGTTTCGCACCGAGTCCCACCGGCTTCATCCACCTCGGCAACATTCGCTCCGCGCTCTATCCGTGGGCGTTCGCGCGCAAGATGAAAGGGACCTTCGTGCTGCGGATCGAGGACACCGACGTCGAGCGCTCGACCAGCGAATCCGTCGACGCCATTCTCGAAGGCATGGCGTGGCTCGGCCTCGATTTCGACGAAGGCCCGTTCTACCAGATGCAGCGCATGGACCGTTACCGCGAGGTGCTCAAGCAGATGCAGGACGCGGGGCTCGTCTACCCGTGCTACATGTCGACGGAAGAACTGGACGCGCTGCGCGAGCGGCAACGCGAAGCGGGTGAAAAGCCGCGCTACGACGGCACGTGGCGTCCGGAGCCGGGCAAGGTCCTGCCGCAGCCGCCGGCAGGCGTGCAGCCGGTGCTGCGCTTCCGTAATCCGCTGACGGGCGTGGTTGCATGGGACGACGCCGTGAAGGGCCGTATCGAGATTTCGAACGAAGAACTCGACGACCTCGTGATCGCGCGCCCGGACGGCACGCCGACGTACAACTTCTGCGTGGTGGTCGACGATCTGGACATGCGCATCACGCACGTGATCCGCGGCGACGATCACGTGAACAATACGCCGCGGCAGATCAACATCCTGCGCGCGCTCGGCGGCGAAACGCCGGTGTACGCGCACCTGCCGACCGTGCTGAACGAGCAGGGCGAGAAGATGAGCAAGCGCCACGGCGCGATGAGCGTGGTCGGCTATCGCGACGCCGGATACCTGCCGGAGGCGGTGGTCAACTATCTGGCGCGTCTGGGCTGGTCGCACGGCGACGCGGAGGTGTTCTCGCGCGAGCAGTTCGTCGAATGGTTCGACCTGGAGCACTTGGGCAAGTCGCCGGCTCAGTACGACCATGACAAGCTGAACTGGCTCAACGCGCATTACATCAAGGAAGCGGATAACGCGCGGCTCGCCGGGCTCGCCAAGCCGTTCCTGGCCGGCTTGGGTATCGACGAAGCAGCGCTTGCGCAGGGCGCGGATCTGACGGCAGTGGTGGGCTTGCTGAAGGACCGTGCGTCGACGGTGAAGGAGATCGCCGAAAACGCCGCGATGTTCTATCGCACACCGGCGCCCGACGCCGAATCGCTGGCGAAGTACGTGACCGACGCGGTGCGTCCGGCGCTGGCCGAGCTGGCCACCGCGCTGCAGACCGTCGAATGGACTAAGGAAGCCATCGCCGCCGCGTTCAAGGCGACGCTCGGCGCGCACAAGCTGAAAATGCCGCAACTGGCGATGCCGGTCCGCCTGCTGGTGGCGGGCACGACACATACGCCGTCGATCGACAGTGTGCTGATGCTGTTCGGGCGTGACGCCGTGGTGAGCCGCATTGAAAAAGCGCTGGGCTGATCGGGAGCGTTCGCGAGCTGTCGAGAGGGTTTGCGTGCGGCTTGAAAAAAGTCGCACGTAATTGCTCAAAGGGTATTTACAAAGCGCAAATTGGCCTCTAAAATCTCGTTTCTCTGATGTGCAGGGGGTATAGCTCAGCTGGGAGAGCGCTTGCATGGCATGCAAGAGGTCAGCGGTTCGATCCCGCTTACCTCCACCAACATAGAGTAAAGTTGTTCTGAAGTCCGGAAGTTGTAGCAAAAAAGACTTCACAAGCGGCTCAAACGTAGTTAGAATAGCGGTCTTCGCAGCTGACGCAACGAAATAACTGCCAAGTTAGCGTAAGTTAGCAGCGAATTATAGACAGATCTGAAAAGATTATGTCCCCTTCGTCTAGAGGCCTAGGACATCACCCTTTCACGGTGAGTACAGGGGTTCGAATCCCCTAGGGGACGCCAAACATCAGCGTCGCTTTAGTGTTCGAGTTACGGCTCGATGGACAGTAAAGCAGCGCAGCTTGCAGAGAATGAACCGACGCTCGCAAGCTAAGGTGTAAAGACTGGAGTGGTAGTTCAGTCGGTTAGAATACCGGCCTGTCACGCCGGGGGTCGCGGGTTCGAGTCCCGTCCACTCCGCCAGACAAAGCCCGTTCATTCATATCTGAACGGGCTTTTTCATTAAAGGTGTAAGCAGTACGTTGTCCCCTTCGTCTAGAGGCCTAGGACATCACCCTTTCACGGTGAGTACAGGGGTTCGAATCCCCTAGGGGACGCCAGAACAGCGGTGTCGTTCGGTTGGAAGTTTGAACGGTGCAGCAGGCGAATGAGCGTCGCTCATAAGCCGCGGTGCAAAAAATCTGGAGCGGTAGTTCAGTTGGTTAGAATACCGGCCTGTCACGCCGGGGGTCGCGGGTTCGAGTCCCGTCCGCTCCGCCAGATTTGAGAAAGCCCACTTCGAAAGAAGTGGGCTTTTTTTATTTCTGCCGACCATCCTGCCCGGGTATGCTCGGGAAAAACAGCCATTGCCAGCGCGCGCGGCCTGTTTTACCGTTGACCGACACTTCTTCGCCGATCCACCATGTTCGATCCCACCGAAGCTCCGTCGCCGTTTCATCTGCGCGTTGCCAGCATGGACGATTTCGAGTTCGCCGAGGCGCTGACCCGCAACAACATGGGCGGCTACTATCGCCGTCACCATCTGGTCTGGCGGGGCGATCTGTTTCTCGGCAGCTGGCGCGAATCGGAGAATTTCATTCTCGAAGTGGACGGCCAGCCGATCGGCGTGCTGCGCATCACGGAGGAAGGCGACTCGCTGCATATCCGCGACGTGCAGATTGCCGAAGGACATCGCCGGCTCGGCGCCGGCACGTATCTGCTCGACATCTCGCATCAATGGGCGCGCGAGCGCGGGCTGCGCGAGCTGCAACTACGTGTGTTCGTCGACAACCCCGCCGCGCGGCTGTATCAGCGCAAGGGCTACAAGCTCGCGGGGCCGCGTCTTGCGCAACTCGGCGCGATCCGTCATCTGGCGCGGCGGGTCTGAAATCCCGCAATCGCCGATCAGCGTGCCGGAGCACCCGACGCATCCGGGCGGCCTTGCGCGGTTTCTTCATCCGTCTCCACGTCGTCGTGTTCGCCGTTTTGCGCGCGATGTTCCGAGCCCCGCTCGATAAATGCGCGCGGACTTTCACCGAACGCGCGCCGGAACATCGCGGAAAACGCGCTCTGGCTTTGATAGCCGAGTTCCCGCGCGACATGCGAGAGCGGCCGACCCTGGCTCAGGAGCGGAATCGCGCGCGCCAGAATCGCCTGCTGACGCCATTGCGAAAAGCTCACCCCCAATTCCTGGCGAAACAGCCGCGCGATCGTGCGCGTGCTCGCGCCGACACTCGATGCCCATTGTTCGAGCGACTCGCCGTGCGTCGGGTCTGCGATCACGGCTTCGCAGAGCGCACGCAGACGCTTTTCGTTGGGCATCGGCACGGACAGCGGCAGCGGTTCCGAGCGCGTCAGCTCGTCGAGCGCGAGCGCGCCGAGCAGCCGTTCGCGCGTGGCCGAAATGCCAGCGGTGTCGAGCGCGGCAATCACTTCGCGCAGCAGATCCGACACTTCGACGACGCGCGGCGAATCCAGCCCGGCCGGCACGGTGCTTTCGGTGATGTAGAGCGTGCGCAGGAAAGCGTCTTCGACGGCCACCACTTCGTGCGTCACATGCGGCGGTACCCAGATCGCGCGCGACGGCGGCACCATCCACGTGGTGCCGGTCGTCGCAACGCGCAGTACACCGCGCGACGCATAGGCCACCTGCGCCCACGCATGCGTGTGACGCGCGATACGCCAGCCCGACGGCATTTGCCGCGAGCGCACGCGGATCGGATGCGTCTCGGTCGGCTGGAACTCGGGCGGAATGTCTGCGAAGCGGACGAAGCTCGACGGCGCGGAGTCGGCGGACGAAGTCATGGTTAAACGCGAAGGGGCGAAGGTGGATCCGGACAGCGAGTACCGGAACAGGTGGCGCACGAAATTGCGCCTGCGCAAGCTTTGCAGTCGCAGCCCGGGCCTCACGAGCCCAGCGAGCCTTGTCATTGTAGATGTTGCCCCCATTCGTCCGATGCATAATGTCCCGATTGCCCGCATCCAAGGAGAACGTCATGAGCTTTGCCACCGCGGACTTGTGCGACGCGCACGAAGATCAGCTGGCGCTCGGCACGTTGCGCGTGCTCGAGCCGGTGTTTCACCTGTTCAGCCGCACCGAGTGCTTCAGCGGCGAGGCCGTGACGCTGAAAGTGTTCGAAGACAATGCGCTCGTGCGGACCGTGCTCGAAGAGAAAGGGGCGGGCCGCGTGCTGGTGGTCGACGGCGGCGGCAGCCTGCGCTGCGCGCTGGTCGGCGGCACCCTCGCGCGGATCGCGGAACAGAACGGCTGGGCGGGCATCGTGGTGAACGGCTGCGTGCGCGATGCGCTGGAACTCAACGAAGTCAACACCGGCGTGGCGGCGCTCACGACCTGTCCGCGCCGCGGCCAGAAGCGCGGCGCCGGCGAACGCGACGTGGCGGTGCAGTTGCCCGGCGCGCTCGTGCGTCCCGGCGAATGGATTTACGCGGATCTCGACGGCGTGCTCGTCGCGAGCGCGGCGCTGAACTGAAACGGCATTTGAAGTCGGCTCGAATCGAGCCAGCCAACCCTCATCCAAGGAGAGCAAACGACGATGCAGACCGTCTTTGTCTACGGCACGTTGCGTGCCGGTGAAGTGAACGACATCAGCGAAGCCGCGGCGCGCAACGACATCGCCGCGCCGACTCTGCTCGGCACCGCCGCCGTGCGCGGCCATCTGTACGACTTCGGCTCGTATCCGGGCCTCGTCGCCGATGAAGCGGGCGTCGACGTGATCGGCGACGTCTACGAAATCGACGATGAGCTGGTCGCGGTGCTCGACGAAATCGAAGCCGTGTATCCGGGGGTCGAGGATCGCTTCCTTGCGCGCGAGGTGATGGTGAAAGTGGGCGGCAATGTCGTGAACTGCCGCTTCTATCCGGTCCCTCCGAATGCGGTGAAGGGCTTGCCCGAAATCAGATCGGGCGATTGGGTCGAGTATCGTCGAACGCGCTGAGCGGGCGCATCGCATGCGGCAAAGCGTGTTCAAGTGTGCCAAAAAAGTGGCCCGGCAAGCGTAAGCCTGTCGGGCCGTCCGGTCGGTCAGTCTTGCGACTCAAGCCGCCTTCGCGCCACGCAAGGCACGTGAAGGCTAGCTTGCTGCGGCATCGTGCGGTGCCGCTCCTGATTGCGTTCACGCATGAAGCGCGTCGACAGCCTCAGAGTTCCTCGTACAACGGCAACGTCAGGAAGTCGGTGAACTGCTCCGACGTCGACATCTGTTCGAAGATCTGCGCGGCGCGCTCATACGGCTTCGTATCGCCGCCCACGGCCTGCTTCACCTTGTCGAGTTCCTGCGCCGACAGCTCGCGCACGAGTTCGACCGTCACCTTGCGGCCGTCGTCGAGCTTGCCCTTCGGCGAGCGAATCCATTGCCACACCTGCGAGCGCGAGATCTCCGCGGTGGCCGCGTCTTCCATCAGGTTGTGAATCGGCACGCAACCATTGCCCGCGAGCCACGAGCCCAGGTAGTGAATGCCGACGTTGATGTTGTTGCGCAAGCCGCCTTCGGTGATCGGCGTCTCCGGACGGAAGTCCAGCAGGTCGGTCGCGGTGACGAGCACGTCGATGCGTTGTTTGCCGATCTGGTTCGGCTTGTCGCCGAGCACCTTGACGAACTCTTCCATCGCGATCGGCACGAGGCCCGGATGCGCGACCCAGCCGCCGTCATAGCCGTCGCGGGCATCGCGCGCCTTGTCCGAGCGCACGCCGGCCATCGCCTTGTCGTTGGCCGCAGGGTCGTTCTTGATCGGAATCAGCGCGCTCATGCCGCCGATCGCCGGCGCGTTGCGGCGATGGCAGGTCTTCAGCAGCAGCAACGCGTACGCGCGCATGAACGGCGCGGTCATCGTGATCTGCGAGCGGTCGGCGAGGCAGAAATCGCGGTCGGCCTTGAACTTCTTGATCGCCGAGAAGATGTAGTCCCAGCGGCCGGCGTTCAGGCCCGAACTGTGTTCACGCAGTTCGTACAGGATCTCGTCCATTTCGAACGCGGCGACGATCGTCTCGATCAGCACCGTAGCACGAATCGTGCCGCGCGGCACGCCGACCGCCTCCTGCGCGGCGACGAAGATCTCGTTCCACAGGCGCGCTTCCAGATGGCTCTCCATCTTCGGCAGATAGAAATACGGGCCCGAGCCGCGCGCGATCAGTTCCTTCGCGTTGTGCACCATAAAGAGCGCAAAGTCGAAGATGCCGCCCGACACGCGCTTGCCGTCCACCTTCACGTGCTTCTCGTCGAGATGCCAGCCGCGCGGACGCACGATCAGCGTCGCGACCTTGTCGTTCAACCTGTACGACTTGCCGTTCTGGTCGAGCGAAATCGTGCGGCGCACCGCGTCCTTCAGATCGATGTGGCCGACGATCTGGTTATCCCAGCTCGGCGCATTCGAATCCTCGAAATCCGTCATGTACGAATCCGCGCCCGAGTTCAGCGCATTGATGATCATCTTGCGCTCGACCGGCCCGGTGATCTCCACACGGCGGCATTGCAGATCGCGCGGCAGCGGCGCGATGGTCCAGTCGCCGTCGCGCACGCTTTTCGTTTCGGCGAGGAAGTCGGGACGCTCGCCGGCGTCGAGCCGCCTGGTGCGTTCCGCGCGCGCCTGCAGCAGTTCCTGACGGCGCGGTTCGAACGTGTGATGCAGCGCGGCGACGAGTTCGAGCGCTTCGCGCGTGAGGATCGCCCCGTAGCCCGGCTTGATCTCGGCCGAGATTTCCATGCCCTGCGGCAGCGACAACGATGTCAGCGAATTCGCCATTGTTTTCTCCTTGGTCGGTCAGATTGCAAAAATGCAAATGTTCAAAAGCAGTTGTTGTTGGGCGTGATGAAGCGGATCGGAGCAGTAGCGGCCGGTTGCAGCCGTCATGTGCCGGGGCTGTGACGCGTACGGCTGCCGCGAGGCGTGCCGGGGCTGTTGCCCGGGTCGCTTCCCGGGCGCCCAGGCGGCGCGAGGGTCCGCAGAAAAGCAAGCAGATCGCTCATCCCGCTGCCCGTGCCATGCGGCGTGACGCCGAGTTCTTCGAGCGGAGCGTTTTGCCGGTTGAGCCAGAAAGTGGTGAAGCCGAACCATGCCGCGCCTGCCACGTCCCAGCCGTTCGACGACACGAAGACGATCTCGCGCGGCGGCGCGCCGAAGGCTTGCGTGCCGAGCGCATAAGCGGCGGGCGAGGGTTTGTAGGCGCGCACGGCGTCGACGGAGAGAACGTGGTCGAACAGGTCGTTCATCCCCGCGCTTTTGAGCGCGATGTCGAGCATCTGCGGATTGCCGTTCGACAAGACCGCGAGACCGACGCGCCGTGGGGCCGATTCGCTGTGCGCCGGCGTCTGCGGCGTCGGGGGACTCGCCGCCGGCTCGCGCAGCATACGCAGCGCGGATACGGCGTCGGGGAAAGCGGACAGGCAAGCGTATTCGTCCATCAGCCGCTTCTCGGCGGCGCGGCCCAGCGTGAGCTGAAGTTTTTTCGCGGCGAAGCGCAGTGCGTCGAGCGTGATATCCCAGAACGGGCGGTAATGCGCGCCGGGCGTTTCCGACGCATCGGCCAGCGTGCGCAATTGCGTGTATTCGATCTGCTTCTGGCGCCACAACTGCGACACTGCATTGCCGTGGCCCGGGAACATCTGCTCGGCGGCAGCGATCACCGAATGCACGTCGAAAAGCGTGCCGTACGCATCGAAAATCACTGCGGTTGGAAAGGGTGTCGTTGTGGCCGACATTGCCGTGCGCTCCTGTCAGAGGTCGAGACGGATTGTATTAGTGACGATCAACGCAAAAAAAGAGCCTAAACATCACTTGATCTTTTACTTTCATGCATCTAATCTGGCGCGCACCGCCCACTTTGCTGCGTAGCGCCCCGGCGGACTTCATTTCGGGGCGTCGCGGCGCACCTCGCTCATGGATCGTTTCAAGCAGATCGAAACTTTCGTCAATGTCGCGGCCAAGGGCAGCCTGTCCGCGGCCGCGTTGGCCGAGGGGGTCGCGCCGGCGATCATCGGCCGCCGCATCGACGCGCTCGAAGAGCGCCTCGGCGTCAAGCTGCTAGTGCGCACGACCCGCAAGATCACGCTGACCTTCGAAGGCTCGGCCTTCCTCGAGGACTGCCAGCGCATCATTCACGATATGCAGAACGCCGAAGCCAGCGTGTCGGCGGGCGGCGTGAAAGCGAGCGGCCATTTGCGGCTGTCGGCGCCGGCGGGCTTCGGACGGCGGCACGTGGCCCCGCTGGTGCCCCAGTTCACGGTCGCGCACCCGGACGTGTCGATCACGCTCGACCTGTCCGACCGGCTCGTCGATCTGGTCAACGAGGGCTTTGATTGCGCGGTGCGTCTCGGCGAATTGCCGGATTCGTCGCTGGTGTCGCTCAAGCTCGGCGAAAACCGCCGCGTGTGCGTGGCGTCGCCGGCGTATCTGAGCCGGCGCGGCGCGCCACACAGCCTCGCCGATCTCGCGCAGCACAACTGCCTCGCGCTCGGCGCGAGCGCCAACCAGCAGCGCGGCTGGGTGTTCCAGCAGGACGACAAGGTCGTCTCGATCAAGGTGTCCGGCACGATGGAGTGCTCGGACGGCGCGGTGCTGCACGAGTGGTGTCTGGACGGCTATGGACTTGCGTGGCGCTCGTGGTGGGAAGTCGGCGAGGAAATCGCGGCCGGGCGGCTGGTGAGCGTGCTCGACGAGTTCGCCGCGCCGCCGATCGGCATCCACGCGGTGTTTCCGCAGCGCCGCCATCTGCCGCTGCGGGTGCGGCTGTTTCTGGATTTTCTCAAACATACGTATGGCCATCCGGGGTACTGGGGATGACGTCGAGCGGCGTCCCGCGAGCGCGCCCGTGTTCCCGCGAGTTTGCGAACGCCAGCGGATTTGCCGTTGAGCGACCCATACCCGCAGCGGCGCGACCTACAATCGACTGAAGCGGCTTGCACGCCGAGCCGCGTTGGACGCTCACGCCGCGCTGCGCGCAGCCGGCGACGGAGGGCATCATGTTCAGGCACATCCTGGTTCCGACCGATGGTTCAGAACTGTCACGCAAGGCAATCGACGGCGCAATCGACCTCGCGCAGGCAGTCGGCGCGCGCGTGACCGCCTACGCGTGTCTGCCGCAATATCCCTACTCGCCGTTTTCCGACGTGGTGGTCGAGCCGCCTTCCGAATTTCTGCAACGCAGCGAGCGGGAAGCGCGCGTCCATTTGCGGGAAGTGGAAATAGCCGGCAGCCGGGTCGGCGTCACCGTGGAGAGTCGAACGAGCGTCCACCCGGCGCCTTATCTGGGCATCATCGAAGCGGCGGAGCAGGGGGCTTGCGACGTGATCTTCATGGCGTCGCACGGGCGGCGCGGTCTGGGCAGTCTGCTGATCGGCAGCGAGACGCAGCGGGTACTCACGCATACGAAGATTCCGGTGATCGTGTACCGCTGAACGGTGGGCGCGGGCCCGCAACTGATGGGGTCCGCGCGGAAAAACGCGCCGGCGGTGAGGCCGGCGCGCCGCTGCTTGCCGCACGATGCGCTGTGCCGGCTGTTTTCCGCTGCTGCGTTGTTCTCTCGGAATCCGTGCGCCGGGGTTGGCTTCCGACATCCCGGCGGCGCGGCTCCTCCCTATGACGGCGGCTCTCTGACGGAACTGCCTGATTGTCTTCTGCGCTGCCGTTCCTGCGATCGAACCTCGGGGCCGCGAAGTCCCACCGCGCGGCCGGCGAGGTTGCCGATCACGCGACCTTCTTGTCGAAGAACTGCTCGTCTTCCGTCGAACCGTGCAGCGCGGTCGTCGACGCTTCGCGCTCGACCGTTTGCGTGACGGCGTCGAAGTAGCCGGTGCCGACTTCGCGCTGATGCTTGACGGCGGTGAAGCCCTTTTCGGCCGCCGCGAATTCCGCCTGCTGCATCTCGACGAACGCGGTCATCTGGTTGCGGGCATAACCGTGCGCGAGGTTGAACATCGAGTAGTTCAGCGCATGGAAGCCGGCCAGCGTGATGAACTGGAACTTGTAGCCCATCGCGCCGAGTTCGCGCTGGAACTTGGCGATGGTCGCGTCGTCCAGATTCTTCTTCCAGTTGAACGACGGCGAGCAGTTGTACGACAGCAGCTGATCGGGGAATTCCTTGTGGATCGCGTCGGCGAATTTCTTCGCGAACTCGAGGTCCGGCTTGCCGGTTTCGCACCAGATCATGTCGGCATACGGCGCGTACGCGAGGCCGCGTGAGATCGCCTGTTCGAGACCGGGCTTGGTGCGATAGAAGCCTTCCACCGTGCGCTCGCCGGTCAGGAACGGCTTGTCGTTGTCGTCGATGTCCGAGGTGACGAGGTCGGCGGCTTCCGCATCGGTGCGGGCGAGCAGCACGGTCGGGACGCCGGAGACGTCGGCGGCCAGACGCGCGGCGGTCAGCTTGGCGACGTTTTCGCGGGTCGGCACGAGCACCTTGCCGCCCATATGGCCGCACTTCTTCACCGACGCGAGCTGGTCTTCGAAGTGCACGCCCGAGGCGCCGGCTTCGATCATCGCCTTCATCAGCTCGAACGCGTTCAGCACGCCGCCGAAGCCGGCTTCCGCGTCCGCGACGATCGGTGCGAAGTAGTCGATATAGCCTTCGTCGCCCGGGTTCTTGCCTTCCGACCACTGGATCTGGTCAGCGCGCGTCAGCGTGTTGTTGATGCGCTTCACGACGAGCGGCACCGAGTTGGCCGGATACAGCGACTGGTCCGGGTACATTTCGCCGGCGACGTTCGCGTCGCCCGCCACCTGCCAGCCCGACAGATAGATCGCCTTGAGGCCGGCCTTGACCTGCTGCATCGCCTGATTGCCGGTCAGCGCGCCGAGCGAATTGACGAACGGCTCGTTGTTCACCGCCTGCCAGAGCTTTTCCGCGCCGCGCTTGGCGAGCGTATGTTCCACCTGAACCGAACCGCGCAGACGGATCACGTCTTCCGCCGTATAGGTGCGCTTGATGCCCTTCCAGCGCGGATCGGTATCCCATTGTTGCTGGAGTTGCCTGGCTTGTTCTTCGCGGGTCATGGTCATGGTGTTCTCCTTGGTTGCCTTTGGATGGGTGACTCTGTCTTCGTCGAAGCGGCTGGCCCGTGGGGCGTTTCGTTTCGTGAAGTCTTATATAAGAGTCTAGGCAAATCACCGATTGTGAAATAGCTGCCGCGAAGCGTTTTTTAAATATTTATTGTTGCGTTTATTCAATGACTTAGGCGCCTAATTTCGCATTGAGAAACGATTTTTCCCCTGTTGCAATGCACGATCTTGTGCTGTGCAACACGATTTTTTACGACGCAAAAAAATTTTTCACATCGTGGAATTTGGGGCGCTCAAGCGATGGACGAAAAAAACCGGTGCCTGAGCACCGGTTTCTTCCGACTGACGAACGGCGCAAGGCCGTCCGGGTCTTTTATAAGCTGATTGCTGGATTGCTGCCAGACGGTTCAGCCGCGGCCTGGTTGCCCCGCGGTCGCTGCGTAGCTGCCGTTTAGCTGCCGCGACGAGCCGTGCGCGGGCCGTCGCTGCGGCGTGCGCCGTAGCCGCCGTCGCGCGAGCCGCCGTAGCCTTCACGGGAGCCGCCGCCGAAGCCGCCTTCACGCGAACCGCCGCCAGCCGACTTGCCAGCCCAGCCGCCGCCACTGCCGCTGCGCGCGCCGCCGCCGCCGTTGCCGGCCGGCTTGCCCGAACCGCTACCGAAACGACGGCCACCGCCGTTGCCACCGCCCGGACGGCCGCGGCCGCCAAAGCCAGGACGGCCGTTGCCCGACGGAGCCGACTTGCGCGGCTCGAAGCCTTCGACGACGTTGACCGGCAGCGGCGTGCGCACGAAGCGCTCGATGCGCTTGAGCGCGCCCTGTTCCGCGTGATGCACGAGGCTCACCGCGATACCCGAGCGGCCAGCACGGCCCGTACGGCCGATACGGTGCACGTAGTCTTCGGCGAACTTCGGCAGGTCGTAGTTGAACACGTGCGTGATGCCCGGGATGTCGATACCGCGAGCGGCGACGTCCGTTGCCACCAGCACGCGCACGCGACGCTCGCGCAGCGCCTTGATGGTGCGGTTACGCGCGCCTTGCGGCAGATCGCCGTGCAAAGCGGCCGATTCGAAACCGGCGTCGGCAAGACGCCCGGCGAGCTGGTCGGCATCCATCTTGGTGGCCGTGAAGACGATGGCCTGGTCGAGGCCCGAGTCCCGCAGCAAATGGTCGAGCAGACGGTCCTTGTGATCGCGGTCGTCGACGTAATGGACGGTTTGCGCGATGTTGGTACGCTGTTCCAGACGCTGAACGATCTCGATACGCTCCGGATCTTTCAGCAGACGGCCGGTCAGCGAACCGATCTTGCCGTCGAGCGTGGCCGAGAACAGCATGGTCTGGCGCGTGGCCGGCGTGGCCGCGACGATCGTTTCGATGTCTTCGATGAAGCCCATGTCGAGCATACGGTCGGCTTCGTCGAGCACGAGGATCTGCAGCTGCGACAGATCGATACGGCCGCGTTCCAGGTGGTCGATCAGACGGCCCGGCGTGGCGACCAGGATTTCCGGGTTCTTCGCCAGCAGCATCAGTTGCTGGCCGTAAGCGACGCCGCCCAGAATGCTGACGGTGCGCAGGCGCTTGAGGTGCTTGCCATACGTGGCGGCGGCGGTCGTGACCTGCATCGCGAGTTCGCGGGTCGGCGTCAGAACCAGCATGGTCGGACGGGCAACCGGTTGCGGACGGCGCGTGCGGGCGCCGTCGGCCGGACGCGGCTCGCGCGGCTGGCCGGCTTGCGCCTTTTGCAATTGCGAAAAACGTTCGATGGCGGGCAGCATGAACGCGGCGGTCTTGCCCGAACCGGTCGGGCTCGACACCAGCAGATCGCGGCCGGCGATGCCGGCGGGGATCGCGCGTTGCTGAACCGGCGTCGGGTTCTGGTAACCAGCGGCGGTCAGCGCGGAGACGACATCCGCGGACAGACCAAGCGACGCGAACGTCGGGCCGGTGGGCGCTGCGGCTTCAGCGGCGACGGCTTCCGGAGCGGCAGCAACGGCTGCGGCTTGTGCGGGTGCGTCGGCGAGACCGAGGGCTTGATCGGCGATGGCGTTCAACGGGCTGGAGGTGTTGCTCGAAGTCATGAGAATCCTTGGTACACAGGGAATTAAAACGTCGGCGCCAATCGGCATACCCAAGTCGTCGGATTCAGCGAGCAAAGAAGCAGCGAGCAAATCGAAAAACGGGGGCAGCTCGCGACAATGAAGGCGAGCTTTTCGTTAGAAGCTGTATCGGATGCGACATGCCAACACGGCGTGCCGCCAGCCTGGGACATGATCGCCCGTAGGGGGCTAGGCAGGAGGGGACAGGTTCTAAACTGGATTGGAGCTAAACGCTACGAGGCGCTGCGCCGCAAAGGCCGCTAAGGAAAGCCGGGCAAAGCAGTGAAGCGCAGGCAGCATTATATAGTGATTTGTTGCACTGCGCCACTATTCGGAAGTTTCCGGGCGGAAAACTTTGCTGGGCCCATCTGATGGCGATCAATTCCGACGTCGCAGGGTAGTCGCCGGGCCGATCGCGGGCAAGCCGGCCTCAGGCCGCGGTGCCGCTTTTCAGCGATTCGACCAGTTCGACGTATTGCTGCTTCGCAGCGTCCTGCGCGGTGCCCTTGAGCGCGGCCCACGCGTCGTACTTGTATTTGCCGACGATGTCGGTGAAGCCCGGTTTGTCGCCGTGGACGTCGCCGCGGGTGGCCTGCTTGTAGAGTCCAGAGAGGCGCAGCAGCGTGAGGTTGCCCGGACGCTCCGGCAACTGCTGGACGTCTTCATGAGCCTGCGCGAATTGGGTGTCGAGGTCTGTCATCGTGGTGGTGCCCGCGGGGCGGGATCAGGTGAGAATCGGTCGACGATCATAGCAATTGCGTGCCGTCCCGGGGGCCGAGGGCCTATTCCAAATTGCGCCGGCCCGCGCCAGGCTCTTGCTGCCGGGCTGCGCCACGCCAAACCACATTTGCGCGCGCAGTGCCGATTACAATACGGTCCATGACTCAAACTGTGCTCCTTGCCCTCGATACCTCAACCGAATTCTGTTCGGTAGCGCTTCTGCGCGTCACCGTCGACGCCGCCGCCCAGAGCGGCGCCGAACCCCGCTGCTGGGTCCGCCACGAGCAGACCGGCGCGGTTTCGAGCACGCGCCTGCTTCCCGCGATCCGCGAACTGTTCGACGAGGCCGGCTTGAGCCTCGCGGACTGCGACGCGATCGCATTCGGCGCCGGTCCCGGCTCGTTCACCGGCCTGCGCACGGCGACCGGCGTCGCCCAAGGGCTGGCGTTCGGCCTGAACCTGCCGGTCGTGCCGGTCAGCACGCTGCTGGCCTGCGCGGAAAGCGCGCGCCTGCGTGATCCGTCGGCGACGCGCGTGCTGGCCGCGCTCGACGCCCGCATGGACGAGATCTATTGGGCCGACTACGCGTGGGACGACGCGCAATGCGAATGGCGCACCGTACAGACGGCGTCGCTCGACGTGCCGGAGCGGCTCGTTTTGCCCGATGTGCCTTTCACGCTGGCCGGCAACGCCGCGGCCGCGTTCGGCGCGCGCCTGCCCGCGGTGGCGGCCGCGCGTACGGTCGACGGCGCAGCGCTGCCGCATGCGCTGCCGCTCGCGCACGCGGCGCTGCGCGCGTTTCGCGCGGGCCGCACGGTGCCTGCCGACCAGGCCGCGCCGGAATACGTGCGCGACAAGGTCGCGCAAACCACGGTGGAACGGCTCGCGCAGAAGGCGGAAAAAGCCGCCAGGGCCGAGCAGGCTGCGCGGACCGAAGAGGCCGCGCGGCACACGGCGCCTGCGCAGAACACGCATGGTGGCGCTCCCGACACTGCCCCTCACGGCGAGGGCCGGCAATGAGCGGCGTGTTGCTCGCGGACCGCTACATGTCGCCGATGACCGAAGGCGATCTGGACGAGGTCGCCGCGATCGAGAAGACTGCTTATGAGTTTCCGTGGAGCCGGGGCAATTTCGGCGATTCGCTGCGCAATGGCTATTTCGGCCTGTGCCTGCGGCACGTGACCGGTACGCTGATCGGCTACTGCGTGCTGATGCCGGTGGTCGACGAAATGCATCTGCTCAATCTATGCGTGGCGCCTGGCGCCCAAGGCGCCGGCGCGGGCCTTGCGCTGCTGCGCGAGGCGGTGCGCATTACGCGCGCCGAAAAACTCGACGGCCTGCTGCTCGAAGTGCGGCCGTCGAATCATCGGGCGATCCGGCTCTACGAACGTTTCGGCTTTACGTCGATCGGCCGGCGCAAAAATTATTATCCGGCGCGGCATCGCAGCCGGGAGGACGCCATCGTGATGCGTTTCTCGTTTGCCACGGAGGGCACAGATGGCGCTGCATGACTCGGTACTGGAAGAGTTCGGACTCGCGCCGCTGTGGGTGCGTCGGGGGATGGCCGCGCACGCGGTCGAAGAAGCGGGTGTCGGGCAGGGCGCCGTTGCGCTGGCCGGGCAGCCAGGGCGTGGTGACGATGCGCGCGCGGCGGCGGCAGGGGCAGGCGGTCTTACGCAGGACATCCAGCGGCCCGGGCCTCGTGCAAGTGAGAGTCGGCAAGCGGATGCCGCGCCGACGCACAGCGAACGCCACGCCCCCGTTCGGGACGGACAGGCGGCATCGTCGGCCGGGGCAGGCGAGCGGTTCGAGGAGCGTGAAGCATGGGTGCGTACGAGCGAGCCGTTGCGCTCCGCGCAAGATGGCGAGCGCGGTGAGCGTCGTGCGCAACCTGCGCCGGGCGGCGACGTGGCGCAAGAGCGCGTGCAAGCCCCTGGCGACACGCCTGAGTCGCAAACGCCGCGTGAACCGATGCGGCAATCCCGACGCGTGCAGCCATCCCAGCCCGAGGCGCAGGAGCAATCCGCGCAACGACAATCCCGCGTTGCCGAGCCCCCCGCATTCGACGCACCCGCCGACGATGATTTCGCGTGGTTCGACGACTTGCCCGCGCACCCGCCGTCGGAAGCGCGCGGCGACCCCCTCCAGTTGCCGGCCATCCACACGCTCGACTGGGATGCGTTGAGCGAGCGCGTCTCCGCCTGCCGCCTTTGCCGTCTATGCGAGAAGCGCACGAACACCGTGTTCGGCGTCGGCGATCGCAGCGCCGACTGGATGCTGATCGGCGAAGCGCCGGGCGAGAACGAGGACCGTCTCGGCGAACCGTTCGTCGGCCAGGCGGGCAAGCTGCTCGACAACATGTTGCGTTCGCTGACACTCGCACGCGACACCAACGTCTACATCGCGAACGTGATCAAGTGCCGGCCGCCCGGCAACCGCAATCCGGAGCCGGACGAAGTCGCGCGTTGCGAGCCGTATCTGCAACGCCAGGTGTCGCTGGTCAAGCCGAAGCTGATCGTCGCGCTCGGGCGTTTTGCCGCGCAGAGTCTGCTGAAGACCGACGCGAGCATTTCGTCGCTGCGCGGCCGCGTGCACGAATACGAGGGCGTACCGGTGATCGTCACCTATCACCCGGCGTATCTGCTGCGCAGCCTGCCCGACAAGGCGAAGGCCTGGGCCGACCTGTGCCTCGCGCGCGACACATGGCGCGCGGCCGGCGGCGCGCCGTCGGACGCGGCGAAGTGATCGGCGATGGCCGTTAATGGACCGGCGGCGCGCGTCGCTGCCGCCGCGCCCGATGCTCACGCCGCGTTGCGCACCACGCTGCTCGATAACCTGCTCGACACGTTGCGCGATGCGGCCGTGCGCGATCTGGCGTGGCTGTTGCTGAGCGCCGGTCTGCTGCGTCCGCAACCCCCGCTGGGCGCACTCGCGAATCCATTCGACACTCCCGAGGCGCTGCAGGCAACCACCGACTGGCTGCGCGCGCTCGACGCCGCGCCGGCCCCCTTGCATCACGACCTCGCGGCCCCGCGCATCACGCGTCTAGGCCGCTACGCCGAGCGGCTCGTCGGCTGGTTTCTGCAACACGGACCGGCGGCGCGGCTCGTCGCAGCGGGCGTGCCGTTGCGGCGCGCGGGCGTCACGCTCGGCGAATGCGATTTTCTCGTGCAGACGCGCGAGGGCGCGCGGCTGCATTGGGAGCTGGCGGTGAAGTGCTACCTGCATGCGGGCGACGGGCGCGCGCAGTTGGCGGACTACGTCGGGCCGAATCTGAAAGACCGTTTCGATCTGAAGCTCGCGCATCTGTTGAACCACCAGTTGCCGTTGAGCGCGCGCGAAGAGTTCGCGTCGGTCGGCTATGCGGGGCCGTGGACGCCGCAGATGTTCATCAAAGGCTGGCTGTTTTACCGGCACGGCGAGACGCCGACCGACCCCGCCGAACTCGATCCGGCGCATGGCCGTGGCTGGTGGGTCACGCGCGGCGATTGGCCGGCCTTCGCGGCGGCGCATGCACAGAAGTGGCGGTTGCTGCCGCGGCTGGAATGGCTCGCGCCGAGGCGCGCGGAGCACGAACCGATGCGGGAAATGACGCAGGCAAGCGAGCAATTCGACGCCGCCGCCACGAGACCGCTTTTCGTCGACGCGCAAACACTCGCTGCGCAGATATCCCATCAACCTGGACCGACGATGGTGGCCGCTTTTGTCGAGGACAACGCCGGCTACCTCAGCGAATGCTCGCGCGGCTTCATCGTGCCGGATGAATGGCCCGAGCAGGCGCGCAACTACGCGCGGCAGTGACGGCGCAGCAGGCAGCCGGACGGCGACGCCTGCTTGATGCCGCCATCTGATGCAAGGGCTCAACGCCCATTCTCAGCTTCACCACCACCGATAAAAATGATGCACCGGCCCGACGCCGCCACCGACGTCGAGTCGATCGCTCGCTTTCAGCGCGCCGGTGAGATAAAGCTTTGCGTCGGCCACTGCGCTCGCCAGATCGCCGCGTTGCGGAATCAGCGCCGCAATCGCGGACGACAGCGTGCAGCCCGTCCCATGCGTGTTCTTCACCGGCACGCGTGGACCGCCCAGGCGCAGCGCGCCGCTGTCCTGCATCAGCCAGTCCGGACTGTCAGCCGCGCTCAGATGGCCGCCCTTCATCAGCACCGCGCGTGCGCCGAGCGCGCGCAGCGCTTCGCCTTGTTCGACCATGCCGGCTTCATCGGCGGCGGGCCGAACGCCGAGCAGCGCGGCGGCTTCCGGCAGATTGGGCGTCAGCACGTCGGCGAGCGGCAGCAGTTCGTCACGCACCGCCGTGACCGCATCGGGCAGCAACAGCGCATGATTGCTCTTCGAGATCATCACCGTGTCGAGCACGATGTGCCTGGGCTTGTGACGGCGCAGCGCGTCGGCGACCGCGCGAGCGATAGGCGCGTTCGCAAGCATGCCGATCTTCACCGCGTCGATGCGGATGTCGTCGAACACCGCGTCGAGTTGCGCGGTGATGAAGTCCGGGTCCGGCGCATGTATCGCGGTCACGCCGCGCGTGTTCTGCGCGGTCAGCGCGGTGATCACGCTCGCGCCATACGCGCCGAGCGCCGAGAAAGTCTTCAGATCGGCTTGAATGCCGGCGCCCCCGCCGGAGTCGGAGCCGGCGATCGTCAGCACATTGGGAATCGGTTGAGTCATGGTCAAGCGAGCAGGAAGGAAGGCGCGGCCACGCGGTTCGAAGACGGCCCGCGCGGGTCAGTGCTTGGCTTCGCCGATCAGCGCGACCGAGTCGAACGCGCGCTGGTTCGCCTGGTGGCGCCGCATCACGAACCACATCATCACGCACACGAAGGTGCCGAACAGCACGATCACCGTGGCGACCGGCACGTCGAGCCAGACCAGTACCGCGTACAGGCACAGCATGACGAGCACGGAGAGATTTTCATTGAAGTTCTGCACGGCGATCGAGTGACCCGCCGACAACAGCACGTGGCCGCGATGTTGCAGCAACGCATTCATCGGCACCACGAAAAAGCCCGACAGGCCGCCGACCACCATCAGGAAGATGTACGCGAAGATCAGATAGCCCGGCACATGCATGCGGCCGAAATACACGCCCCAGTGCGCGGGGAACAGATCGCGCGTGTAGAACGCCATCAGCATCACGGCGACACCCATCATGATGCCGACCGGCAGTACCGACAGCGACTTCTTCAACGGCACGCGCGAGGCCGCGAAGATCGCGCCGGCCGCTACGCCGACGGCCACCACCGCCTGCAGGATGGCCGCCTCGGAGAGCGACATGCCGAGCGACACCTCAGCCCACTTCAGCACGATGAATTGCAGCGTCGCGCCGGCGCCCCAGAACAGCGTGGTGACCGCGAGCGAAATCTGGCCGAGCTTGTCGCGCCACAGCACGAGAAAACAGTCGGCGAAATCGGTGATGAGCCTGATCGGGCCGCGTTCCTGTTTCGGGTAACGCGCGCCGGTGTCGGGAATGCGCAGATTGAACAGCGCGGCGATGATGTAGATGCCCATGATCACGAGCATCGCCGCTTCGGCCGGCGTGTGGACAGTGGGGATGTGCACCCTGAGGATCGGCGCGGCGATGTGCGGACTGATCAACGCGCCGCCGAGCACCGTGCCCAGAATGATCGAGCCGACCGTGGTGCCCTCGATCCAGCCGTTCGCGGCGACCAGCCGGTCAGGCGGCAGCAGTTCGGTGAGGATACCGTACTTGGCGGGCGAGTAGGCCGCCGCGCCGAAGCCGACGATGCCGTACGCAAGAAGCGGATGCGCGCCGACCAGCATGGTGATGCAGCCGACCACCTTGATGGTGTTGGTGATGAACATCACGCGTCCTTTCGGACGGGAGTCGGCGAAGGCGCCCACGAACGCGGCGAGCACGACGTACGACAGCACAAAAAACAGCTTGAGCAGCGGCGTCATCCAGTTCGGGGCGTGAAGATCTTTCAGCAGTGCGATAGCAGCGATCAGAAGCGCATTGTCGGCCAGCGACGAAAAAAACTGCGCGGCCATGATGGTGTAAAAACCTTTTTTCATCTGATGCGATGCTGTCCTCGCTGCGGTCTGTCCGCCCCGGCCGTTTGCAATACGTCCGGGCTTATGCCGTTCGAAATGGGTTGTGCGCACGGCTTTATATCATGAAAATAGCTGGATTCGGACTAGCAGAATCCTTGATCGCACCGCCCAGCGGGCTGCCGAGCGTTGAAAACGCCCAGTAAGCCGCTGATTCGCAAGCGTCTTTACGAAAATATCCCATGCCGCGTCCCCTCTCAGCCACGATTCACACCGCCGCACTCGCCAATAATCTTGCCGTCGCGCGCCGCTATGCGCCGAAATCCAAAATTTGGGCCGTCGTCAAGGCCAATGCTTATGGGCATGGTCTCGCGCGGGCCTTTCCGGGTTTGCGCGCAACCGACGGCTTTGGTTTGCTGGACCTCGAAGAAGCCGTGAAGTTGCGTGAATTGGGCTGGGCCGGGCCGATTCTTCTGCTCGAGGGCTTCTTTCGTCCGACCGATATCGATGTGATCGACCGCTACAGCCTCACCACCGCGCTGCATTCGGACGAACAGTTGCGCATGCTCGAAATGGCGCGTCTGTCGAAACCCGTCAACATCCAGTTGAAGATGAACACCGGGATGAACCGGCTCGGCTACACGGTGGAGAAATTCCGCGCCGCGTGGGAGCGGGCGCGCGCCTGCCAGGGCGTCGGTCAGATCACCTTGATGACGCATTTTTCGGATGCCGACGGCGAGCGCGGCATCGCTTACCAGATGGGAGCATTCGAGCGCGGCGCGCAAGGCATTGCCGGCGCGCGCAGCCTAGCCAATTCGGCGGCCACGCTCTGGCATCCGAACGCGCATTTCGACTGGGTGCGCCCGGGCATCATGCTGTACGGTGCGTCGCCGTCGGGCGTGACGGCCGCCATCGAAGGCACCGGGCTGCAGCCGGCGATGACGCTCACGTCCGAATTGATCGCGGTGCAAATGCTCGGCGAAGGCAGCACGGTAGGCTACGGCTCGGCGTTCAAGGCGCGCGCGCCGATGCGCATCGGCGTGGTCGCCTGCGGCTACGCGGACGGCTATCCGCGGGTCGCGCCGGAAGGCACGCCCGTGATCGTCGACGGTGTGCGCACGCGGGTCGTCGGGCGGGTGTCGATGGACATGCTCACGGTCGATTTGACGCCAGTGCCGACCGCCAACATCGGCTCGCGAGTCGAGCTGTGGGGCACCGCGCTGCCGATCGACGACGTCGCGCAGGCGTGCGGCACGATCGGCTATGAGCTGATGTGCGCGGTGGCGCCGCGCGTGCCAGTGCGCGCGGAGTAATAACGCGCGTGGCGCAAGCGTTGTCGCAGGCCGCCGCGGGTTTGCGGTTTGCGATGCGCTGCGCGGGTCGGCGCAGGGCAAGCCGTTGCGCTTTTAGCCTGGCTGCCGCCGCGCTTGTTGCCGCGCTCCTCGCGAGGTTCGCGGTGTCGCTGTGTGCACCGCCCTTCATCGCGTCAGCGTTTGCCGCTCCGAGGCGCCACGCCCATCACCCGCATCAATCCCAGCAACAGCAACACAGGCAATCACGCGTGGCTAAACCCAAAACGTTGTACATCTGCAGTGAATGCGGCGGGCAATCGCCGAAATGGGCCGGCCAGTGCCCGTCATGCAATGCATGGAATACGCTGGTCGAATCAGTGGCGGAAACGCCGTCCACGCACCGCTTCCAGTCGCTCGCGAAGAGCGCCCCGGTACGCCGTCTGGCCGATATCGACGCGTCCGACGTGCCGCGGTTCTCCACCGGCGTCAGCGAATTCGACCGCGTGCTCGGCGGCGGGCTGGTGCCGGGCGGCGTGGTGCTGATCGGCGGCGATCCGGGCATCGGCAAATCGACGCTGCTCTTGCAATCGCTCGCGGAAATCGCCGCCGACAAACGCGCGCTCTATATCAGCGGTGAAGAGTCGGCCGCGCAGATTGCGTTGCGCGCGCAACGGCTTTCGTTGCTGGAGCCGGGTTCGAAGGCGAGCGAGCTGCAATTGCTCGCGGAAATCCAGCTCGAAAAAATCCAGGCGACGATCGCCGAGCAGCGCCCCGATGTCGCGGTGATCGACTCGATCCAGACGGTCTATTCCGACGCGCTGACTTCCGCGCCGGGCTCGGTCGCGCAGGTGCGCGAGTGCGCGGCGCAATTGACCCGCATCGCCAAGCAGTCGGGCACCACCATCATCATGGTCGGCCACGTGACCAAGGAAGGCGCGCTGGCGGGGCCGCGCGTGCTCGAACACATCGTCGATACGGTGCTGTACTTCGAAGGCGACACGCACTCGTCGTACCGTCTCGTGCGCGCGATCAAGAACCGCTTCGGCGCGGTCAACGAACTCGGCGTGTTCGCGATGACCGAGCGCGGCCTGCGCGGCGTGGCCAATCCTTCGGCGCTGTTCCTGTCGCAGCACGAGCAGTCGGTGCCGGGCTCGTGCGTGCTGGTGACGCAGGAGGGCACGCGGCCGCTGCTGGTCGAAGTGCAGGCGCTGGTGGACGCGGCCAATGCGCCGAATCCGCGGCGGCTCGCGGTCGGCCTGGAGCAGAACCGGCTGGCGATGTTGCTGGCCGTGCTGCATCGGCATGCGGGGATCGCGTGCTTCGATCAGGACGTGTTCCTGAACGCGGTCGGCGGCGTGAAGATCACCGAACCCGCCGCCGATCTGTCCGTGCTGCTCGCGATCCACTCGTCGATGCGTAACAAGCCGCTGCCCAAGGGACTGGTGGTGTTTGGCGAAGTGGGCCTCGCCGGGGAGATCCGGCCGTCGCCGCGGGGTCAGGAGCGGTTGAAGGAAGCGGCCAAACTGGGCTTCTCGGTCGCGGTCATTCCGAAGGCCAATGCGCCGAAACAGCCGATCGAAGGCTTACAGGTCGTTGCGGTCGAACGGATCGAACAGGCGATCGATCGGGTCCGCACGCTCGAATAGACGGGGCTGCGGCGTCCGCGGGCCAGCAGGGCGTCGTAATGTCCTGTAAATATATTCATATCGGCTGTAACCTGAATGGCGATCCTTTTTCCTAAGCTGTCAAGGTATGCATCCCTTCCGATGCCCGAAAAAGGATCGCGCCTTGAAAGAGTCATATGAAAGCCTGGCCGAGCGGCCGATACAGGTGCGTGGCTGCCGAGTGTCAGCACCGATTCGCCAGCCGTGGGGCGGCGCTTGCCGGATTGTCGAGTGGATCGACACGGCGGGGCAGATATCGCGACGGGTGGTGGCCGAAGACGCCACGGCCGACGAGGTGCGCGCCACGATCAACCGTCACGTGGAAGGCCGCAAGCACCTGCTGTACGACGACGAAAAGACGCCGCGTCAGACTTTGCCGCGCCGTTGAGTCAGCGTAGCGCGGCGTCGCCGTCGGTTTCGCTCGCATTTTCACTCGCGCCCGCTGCCGCATACGCCTGCGGATTGAACAGCGGATGCCGCGCGGCTTCCGCCGCTGTCAGCACCGGCGACACACAGCAGTCGAGCGGCTCCAGCAACACCACCCACTCTTCCAGTGCACGCGCGCCGATCACGTCGGATAGCTCCCGCGTGAGCGCGACGGCATCCGGACCGCCGATCGCCTGGCCGAGGCTCCAGTGGCGCGTCGCCCACTCGGGGCGGTCGAGCGCCATGCACAACGTTTCCCAGAATTTCAGTTCGAGCGCGCCGACCGCGAGCCAGCGGTGATCGAGCGTGCGGTACAGGTTGTAGCAGGGCACGCCGCCATTCAGCAGACCGGCGCCTACGGCCGGCGCGGCGCCTTCGTTGGCGAGCGCGACCTGCGCGACGACGTTGTGCGCGTAGGTGACATGCGCCATCGACACGTCGACGAAACGGCCTTCGCCGCCGCGCGACACATGCCATAGCGCGGCGAGAATCTGCGTGACCGCGCTCAACGCGCCGCCGAGCAGGTCGGCGATCTGGAAATTCGGCACGATCGGCGTGCCGTCGCGGCTTGCCAACTGATCGAGCACGCCCGCATAACCGATGTAGTTCAGATCGTGACCGGCGTGATCCGCGAATGGGCCGCTCGCGCCATAGCCGCTGATCGCGCAGTAGACGAGCCGCGGATTGTCCGCGCGCAGTGTCGCGTAGTCGAGGCCGAGCCGCTCCATCACGCCCGGACGGAAGCTCTCGATGAGCACGTCCGCTTGCGCCGCGAGCGCGCGCAACACGTTGCGTCCCGCTTCGGATTTGAGGTCGAGGCGCGTCTCGCGCTTGCCGCGATTCACGAGCCGGTAGAACGCGCCGGGCCGCCCGGCCACGCGGTCGGCCGACGACTGCATCATCGTGCGGGTGGGGTCGCCCGCGCCGGGCGCTTCGATCTTCAGCACGTCGGCACCGAGTTCGGCGAGCCGCAGCGCGGCCTCCGGGCCTGGCAGCAGGCGCGTCAGATCGAGCACGCGCAGTCCTTGCAGCGCGGGCGGCGCCACCGCGGCCGAAGCGGAAGAAGCGGACGCCGCGGCCGATGACTCGGATGATGATGTCGCTGAAGACAAAGCCAACCTCCCGCCGGTGCCGGCGCGGACCGCAAACAGCGTGCCGCTAGCCGATTTGTTCAAGTTCCTCGTGAGTCTCGAGCCATTCGGCTTCGAGTGTTTCGAGGCGCGCGTTCACGTCTGCCTGCCGGCGGATCGCCTCCGTCAGTTTGCTTTTCCGCTCGGGCTCATAGCTTGCCGGATCGACGACGAACGCATCGAGCGTCGCCTTCTCCGCGTTGAGCGTGTCCATTTCCTTTTCGATCTTGGTGATGCGGCTTTGCAGCGGCTTCTTCAGGTGCGCGAGCTTCTGCCGCGTTTCCGCTTCGAGGCGGCGCTGCTCCTTGCGATTTCCGCCGTTATCCGCGTTGCTGTCCGCGCCATTGGCCGCCGCGCCCGCTTTGAGCGCCGCGCGCTGCTCGGCCGCATGTTGCAGCAGCCAGTCGCGATAGTCGTCGAGATCGCCGTCGAATTCCGTCAGGCGGTGTTTCGCGACCAGCATGAACTGGTCGGTGGTGGCGCGCAGCAGATGCCGGTCGTGCGACACCAGAATCAGCGTGCCTTCGAATTGCGCGAGCGCCATGGTCAGCGCGTGCCGCGTTTCGAGATCCAGGTGGTTGGTCGGCTCGTCGAGCAGCAGCAGGTTCGGCTTCTGCCAGATGATCAGCGCAAGCGCGAGGCGCGCCTTTTCGCCGCCGGAGAAGGGCGCGATCTTCGACGTCGCCATCTCGCCGGAAAAGTTGAAGCTGCCGAGGAAGTCGCGCAACTCCTGTTCGCGCGTGTCCGGCGCGAGTCGTGCGAGGTGCTGCAGCGGCGTGTCGTCCGCGCGCAGCGTTTCTAGCTGATGCTGCGCGAAGTAGCCGATGCGCAGACCCTTGCCCTCGCGCACGTGACCGCCGAGCGCTTCGAGCGTGCCGGCCAGCGTCTTGATCAACGTCGATTTGCCCTGGCCGTTGGCGCCGAGCAGGCCGATACGCTGACCGTTCTGGATCGACAGCATCACGTGATCGACGATCGGAATCTCGACGTCTTCTTCGCCACGGTAGCCGCAGCGCACGTCTTCCATCACCATCATCGGATTCGGCGCGGAATCGGGCGCGCGGAACTCGAACGTGAACGGCGAGCTCGCATGCGCGGGCGCGATCAGCTCCATCTTTTCGAGCGCCTTCACACGGCTTTGCGCCTGGCGCGCCTTGGTGGCCTGCGCCTTGAAGCGATTGATGTAGCTCTGCAGATGCGCGACCGTGCGTTGCTGCTTTTCGTACGCGTTCTGCTGCAGCGCGATCTGCTGCGCGCGCAGCACTTCGAACTGCGAGTAGTTGCCGCCGTAACGCTTGATCTGCTGTTGTTCGAGGTGCAGCGTGACGTTGCAGACCGAATCGAGAAATTCGCGGTCGTGCGAGATCACGATCAGCGTGCCGGCATAGCGATGCAGCCAGTCTTCGAGCCAGACGATCGCGTCGAGATCCAGGTGGTTGGTCGGTTCGTCGAGCAGCAGCAGGTCGGAGCGGCACATCAGCGCTTGCGCGAGATTCAGCCGCATGCGCCAGCCGCCCGAAAAGCTGCTGACCGGCTCGCGCGTCTGCTCGAGCGTGAAGCCGAGACCGAGCAGCAGCGCTTCGGCACGCGCGGGCGCGGTGTAGCCGTCGGCGTCCGCGAACGCGGCGTGCGCCTCGCCTTCGGCCGCGCCGTCGTGGGGCGGCCCACCCCCGGGGCGGGGGGGGGTGAGGGCGCGCC
>NZ_JAQQEU010000072.1:0-35550 GCF_046026895.1 Paraburkholderia sediminicola | reverse complement strand
CGTTCTTAGCGACCGGCGCGGCCACGAGCGCGCTGGGTGGGCGATCCTCGATTCAAGCCGCACGCGCGACTCGGTGGTCAATACACTGTCGCCCCTGTTCGGCACGGGCGTGGGCTCACTTGGCGCGAGCATGCTGGTGCACTATGCGCCAGCATCTATGCGGCTCGTTTATGTCGTGCTGATCGCCCTGTTTGTGCTGCAAGCGGTCTTCGTGCTGTTGCTTAGATGAGCGTAAGTGTCACGTCTATGTTGTTGCGCGTTGCGTTCGAATAGGGGCACACGATATGGGCCTTGTTTATGAGGTCCTGAGCCACTTCGCGTCCCATGCCCGGCAACGATATCTCCAACTCGACTTCGATGCCGAATCCATTGGGAATGGCACCGATGCCCACGGTTCCGTTGACCGAAACATCGGCGGGGATAGCGATTTTGTCGCGCGCAGCAACGAATTGCATTGCACCGATAAAGCACGCACTGTAACCGGCGGCAAAGAGCTCTTCGGGGTTGGTGCCTCTCTCGCCTTTTCCACCCAATCCCTTCGGCCTTGTAAGCCTCAGGTCCAGTCCGCCCTCCGGTGCCACGGCGCGACCTTCCCGCCCTCCCGTAGCTTCGGCGTGAGCGCGGTAAAGGACGTTTTCGATCGACATTGTCAGCTCCTTATTGATGATTCAGATAAGGGGCGCAACCTGTGGCGCCCCGGCAATGCTTCAGTGACCGGCGCTCTGGTCGCCGTCGACGTGCAGGATTTGGCCCGTCACGAATCGCGTCATCGAGATACAGGATCGCGTTGACGATGTCGCTTGATGCCGCGTGCTGGTGCGACGATGCCATAGTTGAGCGCATGGAACGCTTTGACCGTCTCTGCGCCAATACCTTGCGATGCACAAGTAACGACTACGACCTTTCGCGACGTGTGCATGGAAAACCTCGAATATTGGATACGGCTCGCTTGCCGACCGGGTCAGCGGCTCCGATAGGCGCCCAATCTAGGCCTATGGATGCTCCGAGCAAACACCCACCATGGACAAACAGTTGTGCGCGAGCGGAACAAATCGAATCGTGACTCGATGATTCACGTGCCAGCACGGATCGAGCGAAGTCTCGATTCCATCTCTTTGGCACCCCCCTTGCGCTCGCTCGGAGTCATCCTCTATGCGCGAATGCCAGCATGATCGCGTTGCCCAGCTCGTCGGCTACGCTGGCCGACGCGCCCGGCTGTGCGAACATCGTGAACTCGACATCGGGCAGTACCGGTAGGCCGGCATCCGGCGCGACCGCATGCAAGCCATGCGCGAGTTGCGACTGCGCGATCGGCGTCACCGCAAAGCCCGCTTGCGCGGCGGCACACAGACCAGCGCCGCTGGAGCACACCAGCACGATCCGGTATTCACGGCCTGCGTGAGCGAGCGCGGCCAGTGCAGCCTCGCGATACGGGCACGGTTCTGGTAGAAGCGCGAGCGGAACCGGCACACCAGGCGCGGGCGATGCCATCGTTCCGCTGGCCCAGACGAGCGGTTCGCGCCACAGTACGTGTCCCCGGCGAGCATCGTGGCAGCGTCCGCCGATCACCAGGTCAAATTCGCCCTGATCCATCGCCTGCAGCAGTTGGGCCGGGATGCCGACCCGGACGCTGAACGCGATGCGCGGATAGCGCACCGCAAACGCCTGCATGACATTCATCAACCTGACGTTGGCGAGGTCTTCGGATAGGCCGACCCGGATCGCACCCTCGCTGGGTCCGCGAAGCAGTTGTGCCTGTGCGTCATGGTTGAGCGCGAGGATGGCACGCGCGTAACCCAGCAGCAGTTCGCCGTCCGCGGTGAGCGTAACCGAGCGCGTGGTGCGCGCGAGCAGGTCGCGGCCCGACTGTTTCTCCAGACGCCGCAGATGCGCGCTAACCGCGGACTGCGTCAGATTGAGACGGGCTGCGGCGTGCGTAAACCCCCCTTCCTGGACGACGGCCACGAACGAGCGCAGCAGAACGGTATCGAACATGGAATAGTCCTATCCAATACAGTGCGAATTCCACTGAATAGGACGATGATACTTCGTTTATATTTCGAAGCGAAATATGTTGTGATGGCGGCAGTCAACCCACTTGGAGTATCCCCATGCCGACCTTGCTGCATATCGAATCGTCGCCACGCAAGACGCGGTCTGCGTCGCTCGACGTAGCGCGCGCCTATCTGGAGGCCTATCGTGGCGCTCATCCGGATCATCCGATCGACGTGCTCGACCTGTGGGCGACCAAATTGCCGGAATTCAACGGCGACGCGCTCGATGCCAAGTACGCGGACCTGAGCGGCACGCCGCTCAGCGAAGCCCAGCAGCAGGCGTGGGCGGGGATCCGGCACCTCGCGCAGCGGCTGCACGAGGCGGATACGTTGCTGTTCTCCGTGCCACTGTGGAATTTTTCGATTCCGTACAAGCTCAAGCATTTCATCGACGTAGTGTCGCAGCGAAACATCCTGTTCTCATTCGATGAGCGTGGGCTCCAGGGCTTGCTGAAAGACAAGAAAGCGGTGGTGATCTATGCAAGAGGCCTCGACTATTCGATCGACTCGAACACACCTGCCCATTCGTTCGATTTTCAGCGGCCGTTTATGGAAACGTGGCTGCGCTTCGTCGGCGTCAGCGACATCGAATCGGTTGTCGTCGAGAAAACGCTGTTGGGCTCCGAAATCGATCCCGCGGCGAGACAGGCTGCACGCGATCGGGCAGTGGCGCTGGTGGGAGCGGCTTCCGTTTCGGTGGGTAGCTGAATTATCCCAAGTGACTAACGCGGAGCGCGACGGTTTGCTCCGCCGACATCCTTTCCGTGGTTACTGATCGAACAAGGGTTCGCTCTTTCAACATTATTGATTGGACTCCTTACCGTATTGACCGCGCAGATCGAGCCCGCTGAAATTAATGACGTGCGCGTGCGATATCGCCGCTCCCATTCCTACATTTTTAATGAGGTACTGCTTTGAACACGCTGATAAAGAAATGGTCGTTGTCGCTCGCCGTCGCGGGTTGTCTGTTATCCGCCGCCACTGCGCACGCCGCATCCGACCCGGACCTCGCAGGCAAGAACGTCGTGCTGGTACATGGCGCCTTCTCGGACGGATCGAGCTGGGATAAGGTCATTCCGCTCCTCGAAGCAAAAGGCCTGCATGTGACGGCCGTGCAAAATCCGCTGACGTCTCTTGGCGATGACGTTTCGGCAACGACCCGTACGATTGACAGGCAAAACGGTCCAGTGGTGCTGGTAGGCCATTCCTGGGCGGGCTCTGTCATCACGCAGGCGGGCAACGACGACAAGGTCAAGGCACTCGTGTATGTCGCAGCATTCGCTCCCGACAACGGACAATCGGCTAACGACATCCAAAAAGACCTGCCGGCACCGTCATGGGCGGCCGAGATTCACAAGGACGCAGCGGGTTTCCTGACGCTGTCCGATAAGGCGATCGCGGAAGATTTCGCGCCCGATGTTTCGCGGGCGCAAGCGCGTCTGCTCGCGGCGACACAAGAGCCGTGGTTTTCAGGCTGTCTCGTCGAAAATATCGGTCACGCAGCATGGCATGACAAGCCGTCTTGGTATGTCCTCACGACGAAAGACCAGATGGTCGGTCCCGCCTTCCAGATGAAGATGGCGAAACACATCGGCGCTACGGTCGTCAATGTAGAGGCGAGTCATGTACCGATGCTGTCGAAGCCTGAAGAGGTCGCAGCTGCAATCATCTCGGCAGCGCGGCAGACAAAGTAACAGGATGCGCCCGTTGCCAAGAAAGCAGCCGACAGATCTTGAGCGAGGCCGGTTAGTTTGCACCATACGACGTATCGCGCAGCGAGTCGCTTACCATGTCCAGTTCGACGCCGCACTCACCGGCAACTGGTTCGGTGGATCCCGAGCCAGATTAACTGTCTGCAAGACACCCAGCATATCTGGAGAATTCATATGTCAATGCACAGGAAACTGTGTGTTTTTCTCGCCACTCTGACATTGACCTGCGTCTCGTTCGCGCAGACGTCCGACGTCAAGCGCGAACGTATCCGCGGGGACATTGTGTCGCTTCGTGGCGATGTTCTGACAGTGCATCGCCAAAGCGGCCAAAGCGGTGACACTGTTTCGATCGAAATCAAGCCAGACGTCGCCGTAACGGCTCTCAAGGCGGTCAAGCTCTCCGACGTCAAAGTGGGATCGTATGTTGGGACGCCGGCAATTGCGGGTCCGGACGGAAAGCTGACTGCTACGTCAGTTCTGCTCTTTCCGGAAGCCGCGCGTGGGACACAGGAAGGACATTTTGCCTACGATTTTGGCCCCAACAGCACCATGACGAATGCCAACGTGGACAGTCTTGTTACAGCTGCCAGCGGTCGCGAACTCAAGCTCTCGTATAAGGGCGGCAGCAATACGGTGACAGTGCCGGAAAACGTGCCCGTCGTGACCATTGCACCGGCGACGCGAGCCGACCTCACATCGGGCAAGAAGGTGATCGTGGTCGTGACTCCTGATCAGCAAGGCGTCCTTGAAGCGCACGTGGTTCTGATAGAGAAAGACGGCGTTGTGCCAGCGCTCTAATGGCAATCGGCAGCTGCTGCGCCCCCACCCGGCCGCAACACTTGGTGATCCAACCAACGGATTTGTCGTTGAGTAGTGAACTAGCGAAATTACGTCGGCCATGTGCAAAGACACTCCCATGACATTGAAAGACGATGGATTACCTGGAGGCCGTGTAGCGCCCGAAGACTACGAAACCGTCGAGGCAGCGCAGCGCACCCAGATCGAGCGACGTCGGTATCAGATGTATCCCCGCTTGACTGAAACGCGGATAGCCAAGGCGGCTCGCTTCGGGACGACGGAACACTGGAAAGCCGGCGACCTCATGTTTCGTGCCGGAGAGCAGAGCGAAGGCATGAGGATTTTGACTCGTGGAACGGTACATTTGATCGTACGAAACGGATTTGGGCAGTCTCGCCTTTTTCAGGAGGTCGGTGCTGGGCACTTTCTCGGCGAGACAGCAACCCTCAGCGGCAAACCATACCTCGTTGATGCGATTGCCATCACTGACGTTGACGCGTTCCTCATCGCGCCTGAGCAGCTCCGGGCGCTTCTGATCGCGGAAGCTCAGCTCGGCTCAGAGATCATGCGAGCGTTCATTCTCCGACGCGTCGGATTGATTCAGGATGGTAGTGGTCCCATCCTGGTCGGATCTTCAACCGACCTGAGACTCATCGTCCTTGCAGATCTGCTAAGGCGCATGAATCATCCGCATCGGATCCTTGATCCGGCCACGGACGATGAGGCTCGCGATTTCCTTTCGAAAACACAGTGCGGAGAAGGACAGATGCCGCTAGCCGTGCTGGTTGATGGCTCTATCCTGCACAACCCCGATGAAACACTCCTCGCGTCGAAGCTTGGTCTTCTCTGCGACTTCGACGAATCCGACACGTACGACGCCGTAATTGTTGGCGCTGGACCAGCCGGACTTGCCGCGGCCGTATATGCCGCGTCGGAAGGACTATCAGTGCTCGTTTTCGATTCAAAGGGATTTGGCGGACAGGCCGGCGCAAGCACCAGGATCGAGAATTATCTCGGGTTTCCAACTGGCATCTCAGGTCACGTTCTGGTTAGCCGCGCATTTGAGCAGGCAGTTAAATTCGGAGCGGAAATAGTCATACCTACCGAAGTGGCGAAACTGCATTGCACGGAATCGCCCTTCAAGGTCGAACTTCTGGATGGTCGGTGCGCTCGTGCGAAGACGGTCGTTATAGCATCCGGCGCCGCCTATCGTCGCCCTCGGATCAGGGGCCTCAATGAGCCTGAGATTCGTGGCGTCTACTATTGGGCGTCCTCGATCGAGGGTCGTCTCTGTCAAGGCTCAGAAATCGTACTAGTGGGAGGGGGAAATTCTGCTGGACAGGCAATCGTCTTCCTGGCGAGCTATGCGGCACACGTACACGTGCTGATTCGACGCGAGAGCTTGCGCGAAACAATGTCAAGATATCTGATCGATCGCGTGAGCTCGTTCGCCAACGTGACAATACATAGCAATTCTGCCATCGAATCTGTCGTAGCCGACGAGGACAGTCTGACGGAGGTTCATTTCTGTTCAGCTGGGAGTCGTACACGAATCCCGACTCGCCACCTCTTCCTTTTTACCGGCGCTGACCCTGCCACTGGCTGGTTACGTGGATGCGGAGTGGAGGTTGATGACAAAGGTTTCGTTATAACCGGCTGCACTGGTTCGACGGAGTCAGCGGCCGCCCGCTTCGCCTTCCAGACGAGTGTTTCAGGCGTTTTTGCAATCGGCGACGTGCGCTCGACGTCGATTAAACGCGTTGCGTCCGCCGTCGGGGAAGGCGCTGCCGTAGTGTCCGAAATCCACGCGCTATTGACGGCCGAACGTTAAAAAAGTACCCAATCGCGGCACTTGGCGTTCCCTGGGTCTGTTTGCATTCGCTGAGATGTCTTTTTAGATCCTGCTTTTTTGGGCAAGCGAGGCAGGATGGTCCGAACGCTAGCTCGGCTGCGTTAGCGTCCGCTTCTGCCAATGAGCGGCGGCCATCCATGATGTCGGCCCGGCCGGTTGCCTCGAAACAAAAGCCACAGCCTCGATTTACCGGTCATTAGCCGATTCCTCCAGCGAGGCGTGCTGATTCAGGCAGCGATTTCAATCGCAGCATTGCTAGCACGCCCAAAGCGGGTCCCGGTGCCAGAAAAGCAAATGCCCATCGCCACCCGAGTGTGCCTGCGAGCAACGGGATGAGCCAGATCGTTGCCACCGTGAGGATGAAGCCGATGGCAAGCTGCAGTGTCAGTGCTGTTCCTACGTACGATTGGTCCGCAAGCTCTGTCACCATCGCAGAAAACTGCGCCGAGTCCGCGACTACCGTAAAGCCCCACACCAAGCCCACGCAGAGAAGCAGCCACGTGGGCGAGTCGAACAGCAACCCGATGAGCACGCAGCAACTGCCGGAAATAGCCATCATGAGCGCGGTCGTCCTGGTCCTGCCCCACCGATCGCCGAGGATGCCACCGGCCCAACAGCCCAACCCGCCGGCGGCGATAACCGCGAATGTCGCGTAGGCCGCGGCCGGGCCTGCCCCGATTCCCCTGGCTGCCAGCGCTTCCGAGAAGAACACAAGGAACCATGCATACATCGCAAACAATTCCCACATGTGGCCGAAGTAGCCAAACGAAGCGAGCCTAACCCCCCGATTCGCGAACACGCGCCACACCTGTGTGGGGTCGAACCTCGCCTTGGGGAAGGGGAAAGGGCCTTCCTTGACCGCGAACACTGTGATCAAGCCTCCCGCGAAGGTCAGCACGCAGGTTACGTAGATGACCACCCGCCAGTTCAGTCCGCCGAGTCCGTTGATGAGATGGGGCATCGCCTGTCCGACGACTATCGCCCCAACGAGAATCCCGAGTGCAATCCCGCGGCCCTTGCGGAACCACGTGCACATCAGCTTGAGCGCCGGCGGGTAGACGCCAGCGAGGAAAAAACCTGTTGCGAAACGTAATGCTATTCCGACGCCTGCTCCGCTTGCGATCTCCAGCAGCCCGTTCGCGGCGGCAGCGCCGATCGCTCCGCCCAGGATCACATGCTTCGGCGGCACGATATCGGAAATGTTGAGCAGGCTCGAGGCCAGTGCCCCGCACACAAAGCCGAGTTGAACCGCGATGGTCAGCCACGCGGCCGCACTGACGGAGAGCGCCCATTCCGCGCGCAATTGAGGAATCACCGCGGCGGCCGAGAACCACGGTGTCATGGACAGGACGAGTGTGACGGCGAGCACCGCCAGTGCGCGCCATCGATCGGGATTCTGCTCCTGGAGGACGTCCCCGCTCATTCTCATACTCCACGCTCAAATATTGAATCGGCACCGGCCCGTCTGCGCAGATGTTATAACCGGTGCTCATCCACCGTCTACAATCGACCGCGTGCGTGAACCAACGCCGCTGCATCCCGGCCGAGCGTTACCTGATACTACGTCTATCGACCGACTGGACGCGCTGTCGAATTCGTTTCATCGCTTTGCAACTCCAGACCGACGCGATCGAGCACGCTTCAATGCTGCGAATCGTCTTTGACACGACGAGTCCCGTATTCGAACTATAGCGTGATCCTGAAACTTGATTCCCTGTCTGCGGGTGGACGCGAATGATGCGCTCGCCACGGCCGCCACCAAAAGCGAGGCCCAGCCGGCAGATGAATCAACCCGGATGCGCCGTTAGAGTACGAGCGCCGTGCCAAGGGTTCGCTTACCGACGAGTGGCTAATTCCAGGCCCGGTGCGGTGCCCGGTTTATGGCGCCACCGACGCGCCCGAATCGGTGCGCGACAACACGCAGCCGCCGCTCGCGGCACGCGTGCTGCGCCGAGCCCTTTACTTCGGAACCTGGTCCCTCCATCGATATTGCTGCTGCCAGCCGAGCAGACGCTTCAGCTTCTCATTGCTCAGCAAGGTCTCGAACTCTCCCAATTGTTTTCTGACGGGCACTTCCGGATAAAAGCGTTTCAGCAGTTCCGCCGTCGGCAGATCCGATGAAACGTCGTCGGCCGCCACGTTCATCACTTCAAAGCCCAAGCCGTCCTTTTCGATGCCCAGTCGGCACGCAACGGCGAGATCGCGTCCATCGATGTAGCTCCACGCAATCCGTTTGCGCAACCCCGGATCCTTGAAATAGGCCGGGAATTTCTCGTAGTCAACGGGATCGAGCACATTGCCGATGCGGAAACAGTAGATGTCCGCATTCGTGCGCGCGTGGAACGCCTTTGCCGTCACCTCGTTGATGACCTTCGACATCGCGTAGCTATCCATCGGATCGACCGGATACACCTCATCGAGCGGGAAATACTCTGGGTTTCGGTGACGATGCGCGAACACCACACCATACGTCGTCTCGCTCGACGCCACGATCACCTTCTTGATACCTAGCTTCGACGCAGCATCGAGCACGTTGTATGTCGCCATCACGTTGATGCGGAACACTTCGTTGTCGGTCGTGACGAGAATGCGCGGGATGGCTGCAAAGTGCACGATCGCGTCGATGGGCTTCGGCTCCAGATCGGCGTCGAATTCCTTGGGCGTGGTGGTCGACGCCAACGCATTGAATACCTGGCCGGCGTCGGTCAGATCCGTAATCAGCGTGCGGGCAACAGGCTTCGCCATCGGCACCCGATCGAGGTTGAGCACTTCATAGCCATGCTGCACCAATTCCTCGACGACCCACTTGCCGGCCAGCCCGCTGCCGCCCGTCACTATCACTCGCTTCATCATGCGTGTTACTCCAGATGGGGGATTAGGTTTCAAGTTGCGGATACATGCTACTGCCCTTCGCCTAACGGTTTCTGTGACGCGCGTCATAGTCGGCTCGACAACCACCCCCGTGACAACCCCTATACGTTTCTATGACTCCCGTCACAGATTTTGCGCTCTCGCTAAACCTATGATCGGTTCTGAGCGAAAACGACACCAGGAGACATCCGTGACCGCCCTTCTGTCCAAGCGAGAACCACAGCAAGGTGAAGTACGGCCTCTGCGCACGGTCCGTGCGTGGCTGAAAATTCGTGAACTTAACATCCTGTCCGTACTGCTTCTGGTCGGGATCCTGATCAGCATTTTTTCGCCGTATTTCCTGACCACCAACAATCTGATGGGCGTGTTCCGGTCGTTCTCGCTGATCGCCATCATGTCGATCGGGATGATGCTCGTGATCATCACGGGGGGCATCGACCTGTCGGTGGGTTCGGTGATGGGCCTTTCGTCCCTGGTTACCGCGCTGGCTTTCCAGCATGGCTTCGGCGCGTGGGCTGCGATTCTCGCCGGCCTGGGCGTGGGACTCGTCGTCGGAAGCTTCAACGGCTTTCTGATCACGCGGATTCAGTTGCCGCCGTTCATCGCCACGCTCGGGACACTGAGCATCGGACGCGGCCTGATGTACATCATCACGAAAGGCGTCCCTGTCACGCCGGAAGTGCCGGACAGCTTCACGTTCATCGGCCAGGGCTATATTGGCTTCGCTCCGTCCCCCGTGATCATCATGCTGCTCCTGACGATCTGCTTTTCCGTGATCATGCGCGGCACGCGTTTCGGACGGCACGTCTACGCAACGGGCGGCAACGAAATGGCGGCACGGCTGAGCGGTGTGCGAACCAATCGTGTGAAGTTTTCGGTGTATGCCCTGTCAGGGCTGATCGCCTCGATAGCGGGCGTCATTAGCTTCTCTCGCTTTGTGTCGGCCGAGCCCGCATCCGGCTTCGGTGCTGAGCTCGACGTGATCGCCGCGGCAGCGATCGGCGGAGCAAGCCTGTCGGGAGGCGCGGGCAGTGTCGAAGGCGCGATCATCGGGGCCGCGCTCGCCGGCATCATCACCAATGGCGTGGTGCTCCTCAACATCGACACCTACGCGCAACAGACCATCACTGGCTGCGTGATCCTGATCGCGGTCGGCATCGACATCTGGCGCGTTCGCGGCAAAGGCCGCTAGGCCGCTCCATTTCACCAACTCCAAATCATTCACCCAAGGAGACAACATGTTGAAAAAATCGAGCCTCGTTCTGGCGGGCGGTATTGCGGCAATGTCGATGACGCTCGCATCCGGCGCATACGCCAAGGACGCGAAGGACATTTCCGTCGCAGTGGTCCCCAAAGTAGCTGTGCCTTTCTTCGACGACTGCAACAACGGCGCAAAGGGAGCAGCCGACAAACTGGGCGTCAAGTATCAATGGGTTGTGCCGCAAAACACCCAGGGCGCGACGCAGGTGCAGATTATCGAGAATCTGATTTCAAAGCACGTCGACGGCATTGCAATTTCGGTCAACGAGCCCAAGTCGGTCGAAAGCGTGATGAAGCGCGCTGCGCAAAGCGGCATCAAGGTGCTCACGTACGACTCGGATTCGCCTAAGAGCGGGCGCACGATGTATATCGGCACCAACAATGAATCCGCCGGTGCGACGATGGCCGAAACCATGGCAAAAGCGCTTGGCGGTAACGGTGAAGTGGCGATCGTGACGGGGCAACTGGGCGCAGTGAACCTGAATGAACGAATCAGCGGCATCAAGAAAGGGCTCGCACGCTATCCGGGAATCAAGATCGTCGAGACGCAAGGCACGGATGACGACCTCGCGAAGGGCGTCTCAGTGGTCGAGACGACGTTGCGGGCGCATCCCCAGTTGAACGGCATCTTCGGCGTGAGTCAGGTGGGCGGTCCCGCCACAGCCAAAGTGCTCAACACGAAGGAGTTCGGCGCGATGAAGGGCAAGCTCGAGGTGCTTGCATTCGACGATCTTCCCGACACCCTGAAGGGTCTTCGCGATGGTTCAATTCAGGGCATCATGGTTCAGCGCCCGGTGACGATGGGTAAGCTCGCCGTCGAACATCTCGTCGCACAGATCGACGGCAAGGATGCGCAGTCGAAAGACATCGATACCGGCGTGACGGTCGTGACGAAAGACAACATCGGCAGTTACACGAAGTAGCCTTCGCATGCTGCCAGGGAGGAGGTCCATGACGCTATTTCTAGAGGTGCGCAACATTTCCAAGACGTTTCCCGGCGTCAAGGCGCTGAACCGCGTGAACCTCGAAATCCGGCGAGGCGAGGTACTCGCGCTCGCCGGAGAAAACGGCGCGGGCAAAAGCACTCTGATGAAGATCCTGACGGGCGTGTATGCGCCCGATCCGGGCGGCAGCATCCTGATCGACGGCAAGGAGACCGCGCTGCGCGATAATAACCACGCGCGCGCGCTCGGCATCGGGATCATCTATCAGGAACTGTCCGTCGTAGAAAATCTGAGCGTCGCAGAGAATATCTTTCTTGCGAAAGAGCCGCTCGGACGGCTGGGTTTGATCGACCGCGCCCGCATGCACAGCGGTGCGCGCGAAATCCTGAAGACCATCGACCTAGACCTCGACCCCGCGACCCGCGTGAGCGAATTGAGCGTCGGGCAACAGCAGATGATCGAGATTGCGAAGGCGATTTCCGACCAGTCGCAGGTCATCATCATGGACGAACCGACAGCTTCGCTTAGCCATCACGAAACCCGCACGCTGATGGAACTCATCAAGAAGCTGCGCCAGAAAGGCATCTCGATCATCTATATTTCGCACCGTCTGGAAGAGGTGTTCGAACTCGCCGATCGCATCACCGTCTTGCGCGACGGGAGCACCGTAGATACGTTACCGGCTGCAAGCGTCACCCGCGAATCGCTAGTCCGCAAGATGGTCGATCGAGAACTGAGCGAGCTCTACGCTGCGCCGGTGTCGCATGCAACCGCCGAACCTGTGCTGCAAGTCCGCAACCTCACGCTGCGCGCTACAAGGTCGGCCGACGCACGGATTCGCGACGTCAGCTTCACCTTGCATCGCGGCGAGGTGCTGGGGATCGCCGGCCTGGTGGGATCGGGGCGCACGGAGATCATGGAGATGATCTTCGGAATGCGCCCGTATACTGGCCAGATCGCCGTCGACGGCAAGCCTGTCTCCATCCGCAATCCGCACAATGCAATCGAGCACGGCATCGGCTTCGTGACCGAGGACCGTAAAGCGCAAGGCCTGGTGCTCGGCATGAGCGTGCGCGAGAACTTTAGCCTCACGCACCTCGCCCGCTATTCGCCGTTCCAGTTTCTGCAGCGGGCAAAGGAAGACGAAAGTTGTCGGCAATTCGTTCGCACACTTGACGTCAAGACGACGACCATCGAACAGAAAGTTGTGAATCTCAGCGGCGGCAATCAGCAGAAGATCGTCATTGCGAAATGGGTGGCGCTCAATCCGAAAGTCCTGATCGTCGACGAACCCACACGCGGGATCGATATCGGCGCGAAGGCAGAAGTGCATGCGCTGCTGACACGGCTGGCCGCAAGGGGTATCGGCATCATTGTGATCTCGTCGGATCTGCTGGAAGTCCTGGCGGTCAGCGACCGGATTCTCGTGGTGCGCGAGGGACGCCTAAACGGCGAACTGAGTCGCGAAGAAGCAACCGCGGAGCGCGTGATCGCGGCTGCTACCGCTTGAACAACACCTTACCAGCAACGGAGTCTCAACCCCATGACCACCATAGTCGTAGTTCACACTGGGCCGGTGACGGTTCAACCCATCAAGGAGCAGTTTCAGCAGTTATTGCCCGATGCACGTGTGATCAACATCGTCGATGACAGTCTGCTCAACGACGTCAGAACCGCGGGTCATCTGACGCCTGAGGTGACGAGCCGGATTTACAACTATATGCAGAACGCGCAGTCGATGGGTGCCGACATTATTCTCAATGCCTGTTCTTCTGTCGGCGAAGCGACCGATGTGCTGCGCGGCATGATCCGCACGCCGATCGTCAAGGTCGACGAATCGATGGCCGAACAGGCCAGTGCCATAGGTCCGCGCATCGGCGTGGTGGCCACTGTATCGACCACACTTGAACCCACGGTGCGGCTCATCAGGAAGAAAGCACTCGAGCACGGCAGGCAGGCCGACGTCGTGGAGCGCATTGCAGAAGGCGCTTTCGATGCGCTGCTAGCCGGCGACGCTGCGCGGCACGACGACATCCTCCGACGCGCCATCGTCGAACTGGCTGCCGAAGTCGATGTCGTGGTGCTCGCGCAGGTCTCGATGGCCCGTCTCGTACCTGCGCTTGGCGAACTGCGCGTGCCCGTGCTATCGAGCCCGCGCAGCGGCGTGGAGGCTGTCAGGCGTGCTTTGGCTCAGCATTGAGCGCATCGATGCTTCTCATCCGCAAGGGGGCCAGCGCAGACGGCTTCCCTGTGGGTGTTGCACGCCACGCCGGCAGAAACTGCGCAACAAAGGCAGGCGTCAGCACGATCTTCCTCTCGTGCATGTCGGCAAGGCCCTCGGCCTTGAGGTCACTGAAGTGGCGGTTGACCGACTCTCGCGACGTGCCGATGAATTCTGCGAGCTTGTCCTGAGGAATCGACAGGTCGATTAGCACGGCGTCTTCCTTTTCGCCGTATGTGAATTGGCAACCGATCTGGCCCGCGAACATGACCAGAATGTTCGTGAGCCGCTTGCGCACGTCATGCAGCGAAAGGTTCTCGATGAGTTGCTGCGCTTCCTTCCAGCGCCGATAGTGGCTTGTCAGTACGAACTGGTTGATCACGTCATATCGCAGCAGCAGCTGCTTGAAATCCGCTTTGCGGATGTAGCAGATCATGGAGGGCGCCATCGTTTGCGCGTGATGTGAGTAATTCGCTTCGTTGAGCACGTCGCCGTCGCCGAAGATCATGCCGGCTTTGATAAACGATAGCGTGATTTCCTGACCATCCTCGGTCAGCTTGTAGAGACGCACGCTCCCGGTTTTCAGCAGGTAGACGTGTTCGCTCAAATCTTGGGGCTTATAGACGACGGTGTTCTTGCGCAGATTCCGGTGATCGCTGAAAGCGGGCATGACCTCATCGAGGCAATGGCGTTCGATTAGTGACAGCAGCTCGCTTTTTCCGACAAACCACATAGTTGTCTCCTGAATACTTGCATCGAAGATTCGGACAGCTGGCGGACCCTCTTCTTTTCTTATGTCCTCGGGAAGCCGGGTGGGCGCCGAATATTCTACACAAGAACCTGCGTGTTTCGCCGATACCGACGCGGACTGCGGAGCGCCTCGCCAGTTGCTAAAGGGTCGAGGCTGTGTCAAAACCGTAAATCTGTAGGTTTTTGAGGGTCGCATTTACCCCTTACCGAGACCTGCGGAAGCCGTTGTAGGCCATTCTCGCAAGCCGATTTCGACAGCCCCCGATTGAAGCGTGCGTTTTGACACAGCCTCGGCCCTGAAGAGACATTCGTCTTTCTCGTAAGCCGCCATTCACCGCGTACCAACGTGGAGTTTCACGCGCACAACCCGTTTTGTCTTGACGGTAGGCCGGATGGCCTCAGCTGGATTGTCGACGTTCAGTCCTCTCGCCCGCACGAAACGATAGACCTGCTTAACGATGTCGCGGGCTTGCACTGCCGGAGCGGCTGCGCCTCGCTCCTTGATCTTCTCGCACCTGGCCATCAGGCGCGGCGGCGTGATCTCTTCAAGTTTCAGGCGCCCGAATTCCGTCGCGAGATTCCGGTCGTAGACAGACTTCCTCATCGCACGCGTCGACTACGCAAGGCTGACTTCCGCGAAGTACTTACGCTTTTCGACCTTGGCTCTTGACGGACTGATCCCCTGCTCGACTTCCCGGCGCGCCCGTTCGAGAAGGAGCCTCGCTTCAACAAGACTGAGCGACATACCGAAGGTCAATTCGTGCATCTCGCGTACGCCTTTTGCGGGGAGCCTGGGATCGTAGCGGCCAATGACCAGGGTTTCCCGTCGGCCTTTCAGGCGATAGTCAAAGCGGAAGCTGACCACGCCCGACAGCGTAACCGCCACGTACAGGCCCCGCTGGACGGCCACCTTGTAGATCCTGCCGGCAGGCTTGAGCGCCCGCAATTCTAGGTCGGTAAGCATGCATTCTCCGTGAACTGATACCGTCACCTGATACCGTCACGCGTCGTGACGGTATCGCGTTGGATCGTCCGCAGAGCACGATGCTATACCGTCAAACATATCGTCGGTAGCGCCCAGCTGTTGTCAGTCCCCATTAGACCATATTAGGCAATAAACCCTTGATTCTGTGGTGAAAAGCGAGGGAGCTTAGATGACTGCAGACTGCCGCAGAGCATCCTGAATTACTCCCACTCGATCGTCGCCGGCGGCTTGCCCGAAATGTCATACACGACGCGGTTGATCCCGCGCACTTCGTTGATGATCCGATTCGACACATGCCCCAGCAGATCATGCGGCAGATGCGCCCAATGCGCGGTCATGAAGTCCAGCGTCTGCACCGCTCGCAGCGCGACGACGTACTCGTAGGTCCGGCCGTCGCCCATCACGCCGACGCTCTTCACCGGCAGGAATACCGCGAACGCCTGGCTCGTCAGGTCGTACCACGACTTGCCGGTTTCCTTGTCGATGAAAGTGCGCAACGTCTCGATGAAAATCGCGTCCGCGCGGCGCAGCAGGTCCGCGAAATCGCTCTTCACTTCGCCGAGGATCCGCACGCCCAGGCCCGGCCCGGGGAACGGATGGCGATACACCATCGCCGGCGGCAAACCGAGCTTCACGCCGAGTTCGCGCACCTCGTCCTTGAACAGTTCGCGCAGCGGTTCGAGCAGCTTCAGATTCAGCGTCTCGGGCAGGCCGCCCACGTTGTGGTGGCTCTTGATGGTCTGCGCGGCCTTCTTGCCCTTGCCGGCCGATTCGATCACGTCCGGATAGATCGTGCCTTGCGCCAGCCACTTCGCGTCGGTCAGCTTGCCGGCTTCAGTCTGGAACACTTCGACGAATTCCGCGCCGATGATCTTGCGCTTCGCTTCGGGGTCGGTCACGCCGGCCAGCTTGCTCAGGAACACGTCGCTCGCGTCGACGTGAATCACTTTCACGCCGAGGTGATCGGCGAAGGTGGCCATCACCTGCTCGGCTTCGTTCAGGCGCAGCAGGCCGTGATCGACGAACACGCAGGTCAGCTGATCGCCGATCGCGCGATGCAGCAGCGCCGCAGCCACCGACGAATCCACGCCGCCCGACAGCCCCAGGATCACGTGCTCGTTACCCACCTGGTCGCGAATCTTCGCAACGGCTTCGTCGATATAGTTGCCCATTTCCCAGTCGGGCTGCGCGCCGCAAATCTTCAGCACGAAGCGCTCGAGCATTGCGCGGCCCTGCACCGTGTGGGTGACTTCCGGGTGCCATTGCAGACCGTAGAAACGACGCTTTTCGTCGGCCATCGCCGCGATCGGGCACGATTCCGTCGAGGCCATCAGCGCGAAACCCGGCGGCATTTCCAGCACCTTGTCGCCGTGGCTCATCCACACCTTCAGCATGCCGTGGCCTTCGGCCGTGGTGAAATCGCTGATGCCTTCGAGCAGGCTCGTGTGGTTGCGCGCGCGCACTTCGGCATAACCGAATTCGCGCAGATGGCCGATGTCCACCTTGCCGCCCAGTTGTTCGGCCATGGCCTGCATGCCGTAGCAGATGCCGAGCACCGGCACGCCGAGTTCGAACACCGCTTGCGGCACGCGCGGCGTGTCCGTTTCGGTGACCGAGCTCGGTCCGCCGGAGAGAATCACGCCCTTCGGCGCGAAGTCGCGAATGAACGACGCATCGACGTCGTACGGATGAATTTCCGAATACACGTTGGCTTCGCGAACGCGACGTGCAATCAGTTGGGTGACTTGCGAACCGAAGTCGAGGATCAGGATCTTGTCATGCATGGCAGCGGACGGAGTCAAAAGTGAGCGGATACGGAATGCCGCGCACAAAGCGCGGCGTTGAATTCAAAGCAGTCCAAGTGGGAACGATCGGGCATGCAACATCACGATGAAGCGTACTGGCGCATCCCGCGCCGCAGCCATCTGCCTGCGGCGGGCGCGAACGAAAGCGCGAACGAACTCCGGTAGCTTCGGCGGACGGCGTGGCGCGCAGCGCCTCAGCCATGAGACGGAGGCCGGGGCGCGCCGGGCGCGTCGGCGGCGGCATTGCGGGCGTCGTCGCGCGCTGCCCGGGCAGCGCGTTCGGACTCCGTCAGGCCGGCTTCGCCCGCCACCGGATGCACCGGATGACTCGGCGCCGCCGAAGCGGGGCTGACGGGACCAACGGGTCCAGCAGGATTGACAGGCCGGGTAACCGGCACGACGGGTTCGACCACCGGCTCGGCGCGATAGACCGGAAAGCCCGCAGTGACGGGCGGCTCCTGCGCGGCTTCACGCTCAGCCTCGCGGCGCCTCGCGGCTTCTTTGTCAGCCTGCTTTTCAGCCCGGCTCGCAGAGGACTTGACCACGATCCCCTTCTCACGCCGCCGCACCGCGCCTGACAAACGCACTCCACCGAGACCGATCAGCACCAGCAGCACACCGGCCAGCACCGCGACGATCTGCCCGAAACCGGTCAGCGACGGCTTATGCAGGCCGAGCAGCCAGACCAGCATCAGCACGCCGGTCAGCCAGTTCACATGACCGACGACCTTGGCGACCGTCGACGTCAGCGCGCCGTCGAACGACGCGTGCAAGGCCAGCCACGCGAGCCCGATCAGCGCCACGCCAAACCCCTGCCCGACCAGAGCCGGCTGGGTCTGCACCAACTGCAGCGCGTCGTACAACGAAGTCCAGGGCGTCAGCAGGAACAACAGGCCGAACGCAAGCAACAATAAGGCATCGAGGATGAGTACAACGCGCAGCAGTGGCTTCATTGGCGTTTAGTCCACGTGGTAGTTGGGCGCTTCCTTGGTGATTTGCACGTCATGCACATGCGACTCGCGCAGGCCCGCGCCGGTGATCTGCACGAATTCCGCCTTCTCGTTCATCTCGGCGATCGTGCGGCAGCCGCAGTAACCCATGCTGGCGCGCACGCCACCGATCAGCTGGAACAGGATCGCATTGACCGAGCCCTTGTACGCGACGCGGCCTTCGATACCTTCCGGCACCAGCTTGTCGATGTTCGCGGAGTTGTCCTGGAAGTAGCGGTCCGCCGCGCCGTCCTTCATCGCGCCGACCGAACCCATGCCGCGGTACGACTTGTACTGACGGCCCTGATACAGGAACACGTCGCCCGGCGCTTCCTCTGTGCCGGCGAACATGCTGCCCATCATCACGGCGTTCGCGCCCGCTGCCAGCGCCTTGCTGACGTCGCCCGAGAAGCGCACGCCGCCGTCGGCGATCACCGGCACCCCGGTACCCTTCAGCGCTTCGGACACGTTGGAGATCGCGGTGACTTGCGGCACGCCCACGCCGGCGACGATGCGCGTGGTGCAGATCGAGCCCGGACCGATACCGACCTTCACGCCGTCCGCGCCGTACTCGACGAGCGCCTTCGCGGCCGCCGCGGTGGCGATGTTGCCGCCGATCACTTCGACGTGCGGGAAGTTCTGCTTGACCCACTTAACGCGCTCGAGCACGCCCTGGCTGTGGCCGTGCGCGGTATCGACGACGATCACGTCGACGCCCGCCTGCACCAGCAGTTCCACGCGTTCTTCGTTGTCCGCGCCGACGCCGACCGCGGCGCCCGCGCGCAGCTTGCCGTGTTCGTCTTTACAGGCGTCCGGGTGTTCGGTTTGTTTGGTGATGTCCTTGACGGTCATCAGGCCGCGCAGTTCGAACGCGTCGTTGATGACCAGCACGCGCTCGAGGCGGTGACTGTGCATCAGCGCCTTCGCTTCGGCGAGCGGCGTGCCTTCCTTGACGGTGACGAGGCGCTCGCGCGGCGTCATGATCGCGCGCACCGGCTCGTCGAGACGCTCTTCGAAACGCAGGTCGCGGTTCGTGACGATACCGATCAGTTGCGCGCCTTCGACGACCGGAAAGCCCGAAATGCCATGCTGCTGCGACAGCGCGATCACGTCGCGCACTTTCATCTGCGGCGGCACCGTGATCGGATCGCGCACGACGCCCGACTCGAAACGCTTGACCTTGGCGACTTCACGCGCCTGCTCGGCCGGCGTGAGGTTCTTGTGGATGATGCCCACGCCGCCCATTTGCGCCATCGCGATCGCGAGACGTGCTTCGGTGACGGTATCCATCGCGGCGGACACGAGCGGCATATTCAGGGAGATGTTGCGGGTCAGCCGGGTCTTGAGGCTGGTGTCGCGCGGCAGAACATCGGAGAAGGCCGGGACGAGGAGCACGTCATCGAACGTGAGTGCTGTTTGGATCAGACGCATGGCAAATCCTATAGGCGCAAAAGCGAATTATACGCGATACCTCCCCGGTTTTCACTGCACGAACAGCAGCTTAGCGAATTTCAGGCAATTTTTTTCGCGACTTCCGGCCTGCCGATTTCGCTTGGCTGTTCGCGTCGGGTTCAATCGGGATTCGTTTGCGCGATCAGGACCAACCCGCGCGCTAGCGGCGTCCGGACGCTCGCCTTTCAGGCTGACAGATGGAGCGGCAGTCGCGTCGCGCGGGCGTCGCCATGGTCCTGCGGCGCGACGGAAAACGCGCAGCAGCGCGCACGAAACCGCTCAAAATCCGCTCGAATGCAGAATCGAACAAGACGCGCAGCCCGCCGACCGGCTATTCTCCGGGCCATTCGAGTTATTTGCAGGGGCAGTCGATGCAGCGCGGTGTGGCATATGGAGTGATGGCCGGGGCCTTATGGGGCATGGTGTTTCTGGTGCCGCGCGTGCTGCCAGACTTTTCGCCGCTGCTGCTGAGCGCGGGCCGCTACACGATGTACGGCATCGTCTCGCTGGCCGCCGCGCTGCCGATGGCGCGCTCGCTCGTCAAACGCCTGACGCGCGAGGATCTGGGCGCGCTCGTCAAGCTGGCGCTGGCCGGCAATCTCATCTATTACCTGCTGCTGACGGCCGCCGTCCATCTGATCGGCATTGCGCCGGCATCGCTGATCGTCGGCGTGCTGCCGGTCACGGTAACGCTGCTCGGCCGCCGCGATCATGGCGCAGTGCCGCTTGCCCGCCTCGCATGGCCGCTCGCGGTGGTGATGGCGGGCATCGTCTGCATCAACATCGACGTGTTCACCGTGGCCGGCAGTACGCCCGTGAGCGTCGCCACCAAGCTGCTCGGGGTCGCCTGCGCGGTCGGCGCGCTGGGCTGCTGGACGTGGTTCGCGGTCGAAAACGCGCGCTATCTGCAGCGTCAGACGCACTTCAGCGGCAACGAGTGGTCCGTGCTGTGGGGCGTGGTGACGGGGGCGCTCGGCGCGGCGCTGTGGCTCGTGATCGCGTTGCTGCCGTCGGGCGGCCCGCAAGGCGAGCTTGCCGACCCGCGCTGGCACACGTTCTGGATGCTGAACCTCGGCCTCGCGATCGGTGCGTCGTGGCTCGGCAACGGACTGTGGAATGCCGCATCGAAACGGCTGCCGCTGACGCTGTCCGGCCAGATGATCGTGTTCGAGACGCTCTTCGCGCTGCTCTACGCGTTCATCTACGACCAGCGCCTGCCGCGTCCGCTGGAACTGGCGGCCATCCTGCTGCTGGTGGCCGGAGTGTGCTGGTCGGTGCGCCAGCATGCGGACGATGATTCGGCGGAAGTCGGGCGTATCAAGGAAAAGGCGCAGGTTTCGGCGCCTTGAGAGGGAGTGCGGGAGGGCGCGCCACGTTGCGGTGTCGTCGCGCTCCGTGACCGGCAACGCACCGTTTTCGGCGCACTGATGGGACGACGCGAATGCGGCCAGCGCGGCGTTCGTATCGCTCCTTCATGCCGGGTTCGACCATCACTGATTCAACGCGAATCAACGCGGCCAGCGGCCCGGTTCACAGCGGTTTGCGCCAACGAGGCGCCCCCGGAGGCGCCTTTCAGCCCCAAGCCGCGCTACCCGCACTCGCCCGCCCCGCCTACCGCGAATCGCGATTCTGCCAGCGGCGCCCTTCTATCGACCCCGCCTTGCGGGTCTTCTCCACCCGGCGTTGACGCGACAGCTTCGGGTCCACCAGCAGCGGCCGGTAAATCTCGACGCGATCGTGGTCGGCCAGCACCGCGTCGAGCGGCTTGAGCTTGCCGAACACGCCCACCTTCTGTGTGGCGAGATCGATCTGCGGATAGCGCTGCAGGATGCCGCTCGCGTCGAGCGCCTGTTGCAGCGTGGCGCCTTCGGGCAACTCCACGGCGATCAGCGCCTGCCCTTCAGGCGCCGCGTAGCAGACTTCGATCGACAGGCGCGCGCTCATGCCTTACCGTAGCGCTGATCGGCGCGCTTCACGAAAGATTCGACGAACGTATTGGCGATGTGATTGAACACCGGCCCAATGATCTTTTCGAGGATGATGTTGGTGAATTCGTAGTGCAGCGCGAATTCGATCTTGCAGGCATCCGCGCGCAACGGCGTGAAGCGCCAGAAGCCGGTGAACTTGCGAAACGGGCCGTCCGCGAATTCCATGTCGATGCGCGTGGGACGCTCCATGCTGTTGCGCGTGGCGAAATGCTGCTTGATGCCCTTGAAGTTGATGTCGATCTTCGCCTCCATGCTGGTATCGTCGCGGTGGCGGATTTCGACTCCCCCGCACCAAGGCAGGAAGTTGGGGTAATCGGCGACGTCGGTGACGAGGTCGAACATCTGTTCCGCCGAATGGCGGATCAACACGGTTTTCTGGACATCCGCCATAAATTGAACAGCACGTGGCAAGGGTGGACAAGCGCCGCGGGCTTTCCTTGCCCCGCTTTGCTAAAATCGTGATTTTAAACGAGTTGGGCACTTTCCATTCATGAGCATTATCGACAACAGAAAAGCCTTCTACGACTACTCGGTCGAAGAACGCTACGAAGCAGGGCTCGTGCTCGAAGGATGGGAGGTCAAGGCGCTGCGCGCCGGGCGCGGCCAGATCAAGGAAGGTTATGTGGTGATCCGCAATAACGAGCTATTCCTGATCGGCACGCACATCAGCCCGCTGCCCGAGGCTTCGACCCATATCCACCCGGACCCCGTGCGCACGCGCAAACTGCTGCTGCATGCCGAAGAGATCAGCAAACTGATCGGCAAGGTCGAGCAGCGCGGCTACACGCTCGTGCCGCTGAACTTGCATTACAAGGGAGGCCGCGTCAAATGCGAGATCGGTCTCGCCAAAGGCAAGAAGCTGCACGACAAACGCGAGACCGAGAAGAAGCGCGATTGGGAACGCGAGAAAGCGCGTTTGATGCGCTCGCCGAGCTGAGCGACACCTGAGACGAGGCGCCTGCCCCAGCACGTCTAACCCATCGCCACCGCGCCGCGAGCGCGCGACAAAAAATGGCCCGCACACTCTGCGGGCCATCTGTTTTTGCAGCAGGTGAATCCGCCTGCTGCAACGCCTACCGCGCGTCGGCCGCGTCCTTGCCCTTGCTCACGATCGTCAGCGCCGATGCGATCATCGTGCTCATGTCCGCCAGGTTGCCCGGCACGATCAGCGTGGTGCCCTGCTTCGCCAGATTGCTGAACGCGTTCACGTATTGTTCGGCCACCTTCAGATTCACCGCCTCCATGCCGCCGTTCGACTGAATGGCCGCCGCGATTTTCTGGATTGCCTGCGAGTTGGCTTCGGCCACAGCGAGAATCGCCGACGCCTGGCCCTGTGCCTGATTGATCGCCGCCTGCCGCTCGCCTTCGGACTTCTGGATCGCCGCTTCGCGGCCACCCGACGCGATATTGATCTGCTCCTGCTTGCGGCCTTCGGACGCGGCGATCAGCGCGCGCTTCTCGCGCTCGGCGGTGATCTGTGCCTGCATCGCATGCAGGATTTCCTTCGGCGGAGTCAGGTCCTTGATCTCGTAGCGCAGCACCTTCACGCCCCAGTTCGCCGCCGCTTCGTCGAGCGACGACACGATGCTGTGGTTGATGAAATCGCGCTCCTCGAAGGTCTTGTCGAGTTCCAGCTTGCCGATCACCGAGCGCAGCGTGGTCTGCGACAACTGCGTGATCGCGAACACGAAGTTGCTCGACCCGTACGACGCCTTCATCGGATCGGTGACCTGAAAGTACAGCACGCCGTCCACCTGCAACTGCGTGTTGTCGCGCGTGATGCAGACCTGGCTCGGCACTTCGAGCGGAATTTCCTTGAGGATGTGTTTGTACGCGATCCGGTCGACGAACGGAAACGCGAAGCTCAAGCCCGGCGTCAGCGTGCTGTGATACCGGCCGAGGCGCTCCAGCACCCACGCATGCTGCTGCGGCACGATCTTGATGGTCTGCGACGCCAGCACGATCACGACGATCAGCAGCACTGCCCCGACGATGGTTGAATCCATACTTGCCCTCCGGTCTCTGTGATTCGAATAGTTGTGCGTATTGACTAGAATGCGGTCACAAACGCGGCACAAACGCGGCACAAGCTCGCACACAAGCGCGTGCGCTCAGGCCGCGCTCGCGTTGGCTTTCGCCTGCCGGCTCGCCACCACGACGAGACAACTGCCGCGCAGCTCCGTGATTTCGTAGAGCCGCGCATCTTCGGGCTCGCCCGCAGCCAGTTCGACGTCCCATGCCGCGCCACGGTAACTGACGCGCGCCCGGCGCTCGTGCCACGCCGGCACGGTCAGCGTCTGACCGATGTCCAGATTGACGTCCGGATTACGCGACGCCTTCTCACGCTTGCGGCGGCCAAAGCGCGAACGCCTGAGCAGCACGACCGCCGCCAGCGCGACGACCGCGGCCACCGCGAACTGCACGTCGGCCGCGGCGCCGGCCAAGTGCGCAAGCGCGGCGGCCACGCAGCCCAGCGCGATCATCAACAGATAGAAGGTGCCGCTGATCAGCTCCAGCACGACCAGCACGCCCGCCCCGATCCACCAGAACAATCCACCTGGCGCCACGTCGACCTCCACAAAGCAAAACACCCCGGATCTACCGGGGTGTTTATAGCACGAAGCGAGTGCGTTTTAGCGGCCGATACAGTGCGCCTCAACTCGCGCTCGGCGTACCGCACATCACGCTATGCATGCCGCCTGGGAAGCGGCATGCCGCCTGGGAAGCGGCATGCCGCGCGCTTTACTTGCTCGCCGACTTCGCCAGTTGCTGCCACGTCTCGATGATCGTGTCCGGGTTCAGCGAGATCGACGCAATGCCTTCGTCCGTCAGCCATTGCGCGAAGTCTGGATGATCCGACGGGCCCTGGCCGCAGATGCCAACGTACTTGTTCAGGCGCAGGCAGGTTTCGATCGCGCGCTTGAGCATGAACTTGACCGCCGGATCGCGTTCGTCGAAATCGACCGCCAGCAGTTCCATGCCGGAGTCGCGGTCGAGGCCGAGCGTGAGCTGCGTGAGGTCGTTCGAACCGATCGAGAAACCGTCGAAGAATTGCAGGAATTCTTCGGCGAGAATCGCGTTCGACGGCACTTCGCACATCATGATCAGGCGCAGGCCCTTTTCGCCGCGCTTCAGGCCGAACTTCTCCAGCAGCCCGACCACGCGCTCCGCCTGCTTCAGCGTGCGCACGAACGGCACCATGATCTCGACATTGTCGAGGCCCATCTCTTCACGCACCTTCTTCAGCGCGATGCATTCCATCTGGAACGCTTCGGCGAAGTCTTCGGCGATGTAGCGCGATGCACCACGGAAACCCAGCATCGGGTTTTCTTCGTCCGGCTCGTAACGCGAACCACCGATCAGCTTCTTGTACTCGTTCGACTTGAAATCCGACAGACGCACGATGACGGGCTTCGGATAGAACGCCGCAGCGATCGTCGCGATCCCTTCGGTCAGCTTGTCGACGTAGAACGCGCGCGGCGATGCGTGACCGCGAGCGACGCTTTCCACCGCCTTCTTCAGGTCCTGATCGACGTTCGGGTATTCGAGAATCGCCTTCGGGTGAACGCCGATGTTGTTGTTGATGATGAATTCGAGCCGCGCCAGACCCACGCCTGCGTTCGGCAGTTGCGAGAAGTCGAAGGCGAGTTGCGGATTGCCGACGTTCATCATGATCTTCACCGGAATCGGCGGCAGTTCGCCGCGCTGCACTTCGGTGATCTCGGTTTCGAGCAGGCCGTCGTAGATCCGGCCTTCGTCGCCTTCCGCGCACGACACGGTCACGAGCGCGCCGTCCTTCAGCACGTCGGTTGCGTCGCCGCAGCCGACCACCGCCGGCACGCCCAGCTCACGCGCGATGATCGCCGCGTGGCAGGTGCGCCCGCCGCGGTTCGTGACGATCGCCGACGCGCGCTTCATCACCGGCTCCCAGTTCGGGTCGGTCATGTCGGCGACCAGCACGTCGCCCGGCTGCACACGGTCCATTTCCGACGGATCGTGGATCACGCGCACCGGACCCGCGCCGATCTTCTGGCCGATCGCGCGGCCCGTGGTCAGCACGTTCGACTGACCCTTCAGCTTGAAACGCTGCTCGGCCTTGCCCGACGCCTGGCTCTTCACCGTTTCCGGACGCGCCTGCAGAATGAAGATCTTGCCGTCGCGGCCGTCCTTGCCCCACTCGATGTCCATCGGACGCTGGTAGTGCTTTTCGATGATGACCGCGTACTTCGCCAGTTCGATCACATCTGCGTCGGTGATCGAGAAGCGGTTGCGCTGTTCGTGCGACACGTCGACGGTTTTCACGCGGCCCTGCTCGCCGGCCTTGGTGAATTCCATCTTGATCAGCTTCGAGCCGATCGAGCGGCGGATGATCGGGTACTTGCCCTGTGCGAGCGTGGTCTTGAAGACGTAGAACTCGTCCGGATTCACCGCGCCTTGCACGACGGTTTCGCCCAGGCCGTAACTCGACGTGATGAAGACGGCGTCCTTGAAGCCCGATTCGGTGTCCAGCGTGAACATCACGCCTGCCGCGCCGACGTCCGAGCGCACCATGCGCTGCACGCCCGCCGACAATGCGACTTCCGCGTGAGTGAAGCCCTTGTGGACGCGATAGGAGATAGCGCGGTCGTTGTACAGCGACGCGAATACGTGCTTCATGCGATCGAGCACGTCGTCGATGCCGACCACGTTCAGGTAGCTTTCCTGTTGACCCGCGAACGACGCGTCCGGCAAGTCTTCCGCCGTTGCCGACGAGCGCACGGCAAACGACAGCTCTTCAGGCGAGCTGTTCTGGAGCGTGTCGAACCCCGCGCGGATGTCCGCCTCGAGCTGCGGCTGCAGCGGCGCGTCGACGATCCATTGACGGATTTCCTTGCCCGCTTCGGCGAGCGCCTTCACGTCGTCGACGTCGAGCGTTTCGAGACGTTTGGCGATACGTTCAGTCAGATTGTTGTGATGCAGGAAGTCGCGGAAAGCCAGCGCCGTGGTGGCGAAGCCGGTCGGCACCCGCACGCCGGCTTCAGCGAGCTGACTGATCATCTCGCCAAGCGACGCGTTCTTGCCGCCGACAATCTCCACATCGGTCATCCGCAACTGCTCGAACGGAACTACATACGCCTTGTCCTTTGCGACGGTAACTGCGTTAGTCATACAAGCCCCTAAGTGTGAAAGAAATTCACGGCTGTGCAAGTGGGCTTGAACACGGGACGCCCATTGGAAGCGTGATCCGTGTCTTGCACAACCTGTTGGAGAAGCAATCGCAGTAAAGGCAGCGGCGCCTACTGCAGCGTAGCGCGTCAGAAATGCAACGAAGGAAGCGAATGGCCGAGCTTACCGGCCGATCCACCCCATTCACCGCTAGTTACCGGCCGAAATCGTCGCGTTGAACGACCGTTCGCGGTCAGTTAGGCGCCAATCGCCTGCAATTGCTTATCCAACAGGTTGCCGCTATTCTACCGTGCCGACTCCTGAAATGTGGCAGTCGGACGAGAATTGCGCCTCGAATCGCGCCCGGCACCGGCCGACGGGCTTTTTGCGAGGCTCCGCCGCCATCCGGGCGCGGTTGGGGCGCCCACGGCGCGCTGCGTCGACGACACTGCCCTCACCGGTTAGCCACCGGGCAGCGAACTCACCGCAGCGATGTTTGATTCGAGCGCTTTTTGCCGCTCACGTTCCCAGCTCCACTGATGCCGCCCACCGTATTCATCGTCTCCGACGGTACCGGGATCACTGCCGAAACCTTCGCGCATTCGATCCTCTCCCAGTTCGACCAGAAATTCCGTCTGGTTCGCGTGCCTTTCGTCGACTCGACGGAAAAGGCCTACGCGACGCTCGAAAAAATCAACGAAGCAATCCAGCAGGACGGCCGCCGTCCGATCGTGTTCACTACGCTGGTGGACAGCGCGTCGAATCAGATCGTGAAAGGCTCGAACGCGCTGGTGCTGGATATGTTTCAGACCTTCGTCGAGCCGCTCGAACAGGAGCTGGAGCTGAAGTCGAGCCACGCGATGGGCCGCGGCCACCAGAACGCCGACACCGAGGAGTACAAGAACCGGATCGAGGCGATCAATTTCTCGCTGGCTCATGACGACGGTCAATCGAACCGCAATCTCGCCGACGCCGACGTGATTCTGGTCGGCGTGTCGCGCAGCGGCAAGACGCCGACGAGCCTGTATCTGGCGATGCAGTACGGCGTGAAAGCGGCCAACTATCCGCTCATTCCGGAAGACTTCGAGCGCGGCAAGCTGCCCACGCCGCTGCTTGCGCATCGGCCGAAGATGTTCGGCTTGTCGATCGATCCGCAGCGTTTGTCGGAGATTCGCAACGAGCGCCGTCCGGGCAGCAAGTACGCGGCGCCGGAAAACTGCCGCTACGAGATCAACGAAGCCGAGACGATGATGCGGCGTGAAGGGATCAAGTGGTTGTCGTCGACACATAAGTCGATCGAGGAGATCGCGACGACGATTCTGCAGGAGATCAAGCTGGACCGGCCGGCGTATTGAGCCGCCGCGCTCAAAACCGTCACGCGCGCCCGCGTTGCTGACGGCACTGTTCGAATACGCAGACGGCCGCCGCGGCCGCCACATTCAGCGACTCCATGCCGCCAGGCTGCGGAATCGTCACCCGCAACGAGACCGCGTCGCGCCAGATCTGCGAGACGCCCGCCCCTTCGTTGCCGAATACCCACGCGAGCGGTCCGCTCAGATCGCAATCATAGATCGCCTCGGCGCCGTGCGAATCCGTGATGACGACCGGCACCGCGAGACGCTCGATCAGCGCGAACGCTTCGATATCCTCATGAATCTGCAACAGGAAGTGCGCGCCCATGCCCGAGCGCAGCACTTTCGACGACCATGCGTACGCCGTGCCCGGCGCGCAGAACACCTGCTGAATGCCGGCGGCAGCCGCGCTGCGCAGGATCGAACCGACATTGCCCGCGTCCTGCACACCGTCGAGCACGATGCAGGTCTGCGCGACGCTCGCGGGCAGTGGCGTGGCGAGTTTTTCGACCAGCAACAGAATGCCGACCCCATGCACCACGTTCGACAACTGGCCAAACAGCGCGTCCGGCAACGTCACGATGCGCTGATCTTCGATGCGCGACACGATCGCTTGCGCTTCGTCGTGCCGCAATGCGCCATCGGTGACGATGCACATTTCCGGCTGACCCGCGACGTCGAGATACGCGCTCGCGAGATGAAACCCTTCGAGCAGCGCGTGGCCGCTGCGACGCTGTTGATGCGTCGAGCCGGCCAATGCCTTCAGGCGCTTGTAGAGCGGATTGTCCCGCGAGGTGATGGCTTTCACAGGCAGCGAAGACGGTGAGAATGAGGAAAAGAATGAGCGACGCGTGAGAAGGCTCGCGGCGCTCGGGTGAGGTTCAGGTGCCGATGTATTCGCCGAACGCGTCGTCGTCGGCGATCGCGTCTGCCAGCGTGCCGGGCACGACGACCATGTCGGCGGCCGGCAGCGGCACGCCCGTGCCGAAGCGCAGATGCGCTTCGCGCACCGGCGCGAATGAGCGCCGATGATGCTCACAAGGTCCATGCTCGCGCAGCGCCGCGAGATGCTGCGGTGTGCCGTAGCCGGCATGGGCATTGAAGCCGTACACCGGATAGCTCTGATGCAATTCGAGCAGCATCCGGTCACGCGTGACTTTGGCCAGGATCGACGCCGCAGAAATGCTCTTGACGAGCGCGTCGCCGCCGATCACCGCTTCGCTGCGGATGCTCAGCGTCGGACAGCGATTGCCGTCTATCTTCACGAGCGTGGGCACCACCGACAGACCTTCGACCGCGCGTTTCATCGCCAGCATCGTGGCGTGCAGGATGTTCAGCGAATCGATTTCCTCGACCGTGGCCGACGCGACGCAGTATGCGAGCGCCCGGTCGACGATCTTCTCGTACAGCTCATCGCGCTTTTTCGCAGTGAGTGCTTTCGAATCGTCGAGCCCGCGAATCATCGGCTTGGCCGGGTCGAAAATCACCGCTGCCGCGACGACCGGACCCGCCAGCGGCCCGCGCCCTGCTTCATCGACGCCGCAGACGATGTCGTCCGCCGCCTCGAAGTTCAGGCCGACCTGCCGCATGGCCACTCCAGCGACGGTAGCGGTCTTGCGGCGGGGTGCGCGTGCCGTGGTCACGGCCGCGCCGTCCGCTTTTCGATGACGCTCGCCACGACTTCCGCCGCACGCTGCGCGGTGTTCTGCTTCAGCACGTGATGCATCTCCGTGAAGATTTCCGTCAGCGTGCGCCGGTTGGCCGCGTCGCGCAACTGTTTCAGCGTGGCTTCGGCGAGCGCCTGCGGGGTGGCGAAGTGCTGCAGGATCTCCGGCACCACGAAACGCCCGGCCAGGATATTCGGCAGACCGACGTACGGCAGATAGCCCTGGCGGCGCATGATCTGGCCGGTCAGCCAGGGCACCTTGTACGAAATGACCATCGGCTTTTTCAGCAGCGCGGCTTCGAGCGTCACGGTGCCGCTCTTCACGAGGATCGCGTCGGCGGCGGTCATCGCGAGCTGCGACTGGCCGTTCGTGATGGTCAGCGCGAGGCCCGGGTGCGCCTCGACCAGTGGCCGCAGCATCTCGCGCAAGGCCGGCGTGGCCGCGGGCATCACGAAACGCAGAGCGGGCTCCTGGTGCTGCATCATTTCCATCGCGGCGAAAAAAGTCGGACCGATCAGGTCGATTTCCGAGCGCCGGCTGCCCGGCAGCACCGCGATGATCGGCCCCTGTTCAGCGAGGCCGAGCGCACGGCGCGCGCCGAGCGTGTCAGGCACGAGCGGAATTTCGTCAGCGAGCGGGTGCCCCACGTACGATGCCGCAACGCCCGCCTTTTCCAGCAGCGCCGTTTCGAACGGGAACACGCACAGCATGTGATCGACCGCTTTGGCGATCTTCTTGATGCGTCCGCCGCGCCACGCCCAGATGGACGGACAGACGAAGTGAACGGTCGGAATACCCGCGTCGCGCAGTGCGTGTTCGAGCCCGAAGTTGAAATCGGGCGCGTCCACGCCGACGAACACGGACGGCGGCTCGGCCAGCAGCTGGCGCTTCAGCTCGTTGCGGATACCGAGAATCTCGGGGATGTGCCGCAGCGCTTCGACATAGCCGCGCACCGTCAGCTTTTCCATCGGCCAGTGGGCGTCGAAACCCGTGGCGATCATGCGCGGGCCGCCGATCCCGTAGTACTGGGTGGCGTCCGGCAGACGGCTCGCGAGACCGTCGAGCAGCGACGCCGCCAACAGGTCGCCGGACGGCTCGCCGGCCACCATCGCGACGCGCAGCGGACTGGGTTGCAATGCCATCGCTTAGCGGATGATGCCGCGTTGCGACGCTTCGACGAATGCGAGCAGCGTGCGCACCGGCGCATCGCCGTCGCCGCCGGCCGACGCGAGTTCGCGCAGTTGCACCTTCGCTTCTTCCAGCGACAGGCCGTTCTTGTACAGCACGCGATAGGCCGTGCGCAGCGCCGAAATCGCATCCGGCGAGAAGCCGCGGCGGCGCAAGCCTTCGACGTTGATGCCGTGCGGCTCGGCCTTGTTGCCGGCGGCGATCACGAACGGCGGGACGTCCTGCACCAGCGCCGACGCGCCGCCCAGCATCGAATGCGCGCCGATGCGCACGAACTGATGCACGCCCGACATGCCGCCGATGATCGCGTGGTCGCCGATCGTCACGTGGCCGGCCATCTGCGCATTGCTCGACAGAATTACGTTGTTGCCGACGTGACAGTCATGCCCGATGTGCACGTACGCCATGATCCAGTTGTCGTCGCCGAGCGTGGTGACGCCCGCGTCCTGCACCGTGCCGGTGTGGATCGTGGTGAATTCGCGGATCGTGTTGCGGTTGCCGATCACGAGCCGGGTCGGCTCGTCTTTGTACTTCATGTCCTGCGGACGGCCGCCGACCGACGCGTAGTGGCCGATGCGGTTGTCTTCGCCGAGCGTGGTGTAGCCTTCGACCACGCTATGCGAACCGACGGTGGTGCGCGCACCGATCGTCACGTGTGCGCCGATCACCGCGTACGGTCCGATTTCAACGGATTCGTCGAGCTGTGCGCCCGGTTCGACGATCGCAGTGGGATGAATCCTGCTCATGCGTCCTCGCTTCTGATTCTGTTGCGTTGTGTGGATGGGCTTCGGCCAAGGCTGGCCGCGCTCGTGTCGAGCCGCTGACCGCCCGGACGCCGGCCGCCTGGACGCGGACTTAAGCGTCTTTGTCCGTGTGCCGGACCGCGCACATCAGGTCGGCTTCCGCCGCCACGACGCCATCCACTTCGGCGCGCGCCTTGAACTTCCAGATGCCGCGCATATGACGCTCGAACGTGCAGTTCAGGATCAGTTGGTCGCCCGGTTCGACGACCCGCTTGAAACGCGCATTGTCGATGCCGACGAACAGGTACAGCGTGTTCGACGGATCGCTCGGCTCTTCCGAAAACGTCAGCAGGGCTGCGGTTTGCGCGAGCGCTTCGAGAATCAGCACGCCGGGCATCACCGGACGGGTCGGAAAATGCCCCTGGAAATACGGCTCGTTGATCGACACGTTCTTCAACGCTTTGATGCTCTTGTGCGGCTCGAGTTCGAGCACCCGGTCGACCAGCAGGATCGGGTAACGATGTGGCAGCAGCGTGAGAATCTTATGAATGTCGAGATTGATTTTTTCGGTGCTCATGGTGTTTCTGCTCACGCATTGACTGCGCGGTGATGACTGCGGATGCTGGTGCAGGTGGTTGAAAACGCGTGCTGCCGGCGCCCGCCATGATCCGGCGGCCGTGCCACCCGGTCACGGCAACCGTCTTTGCTTCGTAATGCTTGCCCGCTATTTTACGCGGTGCTAGCAGCCCGCCCCCGGATATCAGGCCTGGTCGCCTGCGGAATTACTTGTTGTGTCGGCTGCTGAACTGCCCGCTGCAGGGGTCGCGGCATGGCCCGAAGTGTGCGCCGCAGCGTTTTCGAGCGCCCTGATACGGTCGCGAAGCTTGTCGATGTTGCGCAGCAAGGCCGCGCTTTTGTTCCAGTCCGCATGGTTCACGGCCGGGAACGCGCTCGTGTACATGCCGGGCTTCAACAGCGACTTCGACACACCCGACTTCGCGGTGACGATCACATAGTCGGCCAGCGTGACGTGCCCGGCAATCCCGACCGCGCCGCCGATCATGCAATGGCGGCCGATCGTCGTGCTGCCCGCGATGCCCGCGCAACCGGCGATCACCGTATACGCGCCGACCTTGCAGTTATGGCCGATCTGCACGAGATTGTCGATCTTCACGCACTCTTCGATGATCGTGTCGGCCATCGCGCCGCGATCGATCGTGGTGTTCGCGCCGATTTCGACGTCCGCGGCGATCGACACGCCGCCGACCTGCGGAATCTTCACCCAGCTGCCGGTGCGCGCATCGCCCTCGCCGACGAAGTCCGGCGCGAAGCCGAAACCGTCCGAGCCGATCACCGCGCCCGCGTGCACGATCACGCGCTCGCCGAGCTTGCAGCCGTGGTACACGGTGACATTCGGATAGAGATGCGAGTTCGCGCCGATGCCCGTGCCGCGGCCGATCACGACATTGGCGTCGAGCCTCACATGTTCGCCAATCACGGCGCCCGCTTCCACCGTGACGTGAGGACCGATCACCGCGCTCGCAGCGATCTGCGCTGACGGATCGATGGTGGCGCTCGGATGCACGCCGGGCACCGCCCTGGGAGCCGCGAGGTCGATGAAGGTTTGCGCGACGCGTGCGAAGTAAGCGTAAGGGTTCGGCGTGACGATGAAGTTACGACCTTCGCGCGATGCCAGCTTCGCGAGGTCGCCGGCGTTGATCAACACCGCGCCGGCGCGAGTCGTTTCGACCTGCGACAGGTACTTCGGATTGGCGAGGAACGCCAGTTGGTCCGGGCCCGCCTGGTCGAGCGGCGCCAGACTGCCGACGCGCTGCGAACCGTTGCCGACTACCGTACCGCCGAACCGCTGGACGATGTCCTCGAGCGTAAATGCCATGCCTATCCTGTCTCCTGCTGTTCAGTCCAACCTGTCATTGCGGCCACGCGCGGCCGGCTGATGCCGCCTGCCGGTTCGAGGCGCAGCGTGCGCGCCTCAGTTACCCGACGCCGCCAGCGCCTTGAGCACCTGGTCAGTGATATCGATACGCGGGCTCACGTACACCGCTTCCTGCACGATCAGATCGTAGTGCTGCGCCTCGGCGATCTGCTTGATGACCTTGTTGGCGCGGTCGAGCACCGCCGCCAGTTCTTCGTTGCGTCGCTGATTCAGATCTTCGCGGAATTCGCGCTGCTTGCGCTGGAAGTCCGTGTCTAGTTGCGACAGATCGCGCTGCTTCTGCGCGCGATCGGCCGGCGACATCGACGCGCCGTTCTTGTCGAGCGAATCGGACATCGACTTCAGCTTCTGCGCCATGTCGGCAAGATCTTTGTCCCGCTTGGCGAATTCGGCTTCGAGCTTGACCTGGGCGGCTTTCGCCGCTGCCGATTCGCGCAGGATGCGGTCGGAATTCACCGCGGCGATTCTCGCCTCCTGCGCGTGCGCTACCCCGACGCCCAAGGTCATTGCCAGCGCCATTGCGCACGCTACACGTTTCGAAAACATACCGGTTAGCAAAGTCATCCTCTCGATACCGTAGTTTGGCGGGCCGCCGCGGCGGTGATCAGAACGCCGTCCCGATCTGGAACTGGAACTTCTGATACTGGTCGCCCGTGTGCTTCGTGAGCGGGAAACCCAGGCTCAGCTTGAGCGGGCCGATCGGCGAGATCCACGCCAGACCCACACCGTAGCCGTACCGCAAGCCGTTTGCGCCCGTCGACGTCGCGGCGTTGCTTGCGTCCGCCCACACGTTACCCGCATCGAGGAACGTAAAGACACGCAACGTGCGGTCGTACCCGGTGCCCGGCAACGGGAACGTCAACTCGATGTTACCCACCAGCAGCTTCGAACCGCCGATCGGGTCACCCGTTGTCGCATCACGCGGTCCGAGCGAACTCGGCTCGTAGCCCCGCACCGAACCGATACCGCCCGCGTAGTAGTTCTTGAAAATCGGATAAGGCTTCCCGGCCAGGCCCTTACCGTAGCCGCCCTGGAAGTTGAAACCCAGCACGAAGCCGCGCGCAAACGAATAATAGTACTGCGCGTTGAGGTCGGCCTTGTAGTACTGAGTGCCGCCGATCGGCGTGCCGTATTCGGCGTTTGCCTGGGTGAAGTAACCGCGGCTCGGCACCAGTGCGCTGTCACGCGCGTCGCGCGACCAGCCCACCGTGATCGGCACGTTGTTCGACACGCGCCCGAAGTCCTGAACGTACTGCTTGTACGAGGCCGGCGTGTTCGCGTCGACATCCAGCTGATTCTGCTCGAGGCCCGCGCCGAAGTACACCGTGTCGACTTCCGAGAACGGAATGCCGAACTTCAGGTCGCCACCGATCGTGACGATCTTGAAGCTCGAATCCGTCGAGTAGTACAGCGGCTGGTACGTGCGGTAGTAGACGTCGGTAATGCGCTTGATGCCGTCGACCGTGAAGTACGGGTCGACCTGCGTGACCGTCAGCGTACGGTACGTCTTCGCGGTATTGATGTTCACCGCGAGACTCGTGCCCGAACCGAACACGTTGTCCTGCGACACGCCGGCGGACAACACCACCTTGTCGGTCGACGAGAAGCCCGCGCCCAGCGTGATCGCGCCGGTCGGCTTTTCGGCCACCTTGACGTCCACGTCAACCTGGTCTGGCGTGCCTTCAACCGGCACCGTGGTCACGTCGACATCGGTGAAGTAGCCCAGACGGTTGATCCGGTCTTTCGACAGCGCGAGCCGGTTCGAGTCGAACCACGAGCTTTCCAGCTGGCGCATTTCACGGCGCACCACTTCGTCG